>JBNJJS010000007.1:0-183898 GCA_051750505.1 Bacillota bacterium | reverse complement strand
GGACGCAGCCCCTCCAAAATGCCTCTACTGCAATGTTCTCTTCCCCCAAATTGTGTGTGACACAGGGACACGGCCGTTCCCCCCCAGACATCATTTCCCCTCTCGACACGGATGATATACTGAAAATACAGAAATTCTACGCAAAGGAGACAGTGGCTAGACATGATGCGATCTTTTCAATTCGCTGGCAGTCGAATAGTTAAAACCGGTTTGGCCATCTTTTTGACCGCCACGATTTGTCTATGGTTTAATTGGCCGCCAGTCTTTGCGGTCATCACGGCCATCGTGACGATCGAGCCGACGGTCAGCGATTCGATCAAAAAAGGGCTGGTCCGCTTTCCGGCGTCTGCGATCGGTTCTGCCTTCGCCGTTTTCTTTATCACGCTCTTCGGGAACTCCCCGATTACCTATACACTCGCTGCGGTCGCCACGATTCTTGCCTGTTATAAACTCAACCTGCATGCCGGTTTACTCGTCGCCACATTGACTTCTGTCGCGATGGTGGAAGTTATCCACGATAATTTCCTGGTCTCTTTCTTCATTAGACTAGGGACGACAACAATCGGCCTGGTCGTCTCGACCGCAGTCAATATGCTCGTGTTCCCGCCAAACTACAGCACCGCTATCCTGAAAAGTATCCATAGCATCAGCGGGCGGGCCGGAAGCATGCTCGAACATACGATTCGCACAATCCTCTTCGACCGGGATGCCGGCCTCCAGGAAGATAAGAAAATCGTGAAACAGCTGACGACGGAGATCCGGAAGACCGAGCAATTGATTCATTACCAGCGGGATGAAGCTAGTTTGTATCCGTGGGTCCGCAACCGCGAAGCCGAGCTGCAGATGGCGGAAAGGCAATTGCTGTTCCTCGACAATTTCGAGTATCATTTGAATGCCTTGCTTCGCGTCCCTGTGCAAGATATCCAGTGGACGCAAGCCGAGCGGGAAACCATCATGGATGCCGTGTCGGCGCTTGCCGACGATTTGCAGCATTCCATCGATTACGATCACGACAAGCATCAGGACCAATTAAAAAGCATCACCGCCCTGTTCTGGGAAAACAGCAAACATGTGCCGGCAAACGATGCCCCGCACCCTACCCTGTTTCCGCCGGAATTCCGGATCCTCTACGAACTCGTTACCATCTATGATTTAGTCGATAAGTTTTTCGACCCGAACAGCGTGAAGGCCGTACAGAAAGCGGAGAATTGATAGCATCACCCGAATACTGGACAATCAAAACGGCCGTGCCAGGAAACTGAGCTGTTTCCGGCACGGCCACTTTAATTGTGTCTAACACAGGGACATTCCTCGTCCGCACCCTTACTGCCACAAGGGTCTCACTCCTGGAATTGTGTCTGACACAGGGACAGTTTTAAAAACAGTTCGAAGGGTACTAGCAGTAGAAAGGTGTCCAGTTACTACTCTCAGCGACAAACGGGCTGGAATGAGTCGTATGACATTAGTGAAATGACTCTTTTTTCCGAAAAATTGATTGACCGTTTATAAAAAAGAATTTATGAAGGACGTGAACAACGCATGGCTTATCTATTATTGTTGGTAGGATTCGCTCTTCTGATTAAGGGAGCTGATTATTTTGTAGAAGGGGCTTCAAAAATAGCGCAAAGTTTGAGGGTTTCACCTTTATTGATCGGTTTGACTATTGTAGCTTTTGGTACAAGTGCACCGGAGGCGTCAGTCAGTTTTATTGCTGCCTTCGAAGAAAACAGTGATGTAGTTATCGGGAATGTAGTTGGCAGCAACATCTTTAATATCACTTTTATTCTAGGAGTTACAGCCCTTGTCTTCCCTTTGATGGTTCAGAGCGAAACAATAAGAAAAGAAATTCCTTTCGCCTTGTTGGGCGCAGTTTCATTATTGCTTTTAATTAGCGATATTCAACTTCAATACTTAGACAGCAATCTGATTACAAGAACTGAAGGCATTATCCTGCTATTATTCTTCGTGATTTTTCTTTACTATATCTTTGAGGTCGCAAAAAAAGATCGACTGAACATTGAAGAGAATCCTGCTGATGCCGCGAATGGGTCCAAGCTGAAGAATTCGATTTTAACAATCGCAGGACTTGGTGCCATCGTGTTCGGCGGTAACCTCGTTGTAGAAAACAGCATTCAGATCGCTCTGTCGCTGGGAATGAGTGAGACCCTAGTCGGTTTGACGATAGTCGCTGTAGGTACTTCACTTCCTGAGTTAGTCACCTCCATCACCGCAGCTTTAAAGAAACAGGTTGAGATTGCTTTAGGCAATATTATTGGCAGCAATATTTTCAATACTTTCTTTATATTAGGAACTTCAGCAACTATCCATCCGTTAACTGTTGATTCGAAGATATTTCAGGATGTATGGCTGATGATCTTCGTGTCCATATTATTAATGATTCTTGCAAGAACCAAGTATAAAATTTCAAAAGTTGAAGGTGCGGTTTTAGCCGTCATCTACATCGTTTACGTTATTTATATTATTTTGCGGAATTAAACGGTAGAACAAAACGAATATATTATAGGATGGGGCTGTCCCAAAAGATCATGAAAATGACTTTTTGGGGGCAGTCCTTTTTTGTATTCAAAAGATATGGGGATATCCACGGAGCGGACTCTTCAAGCACTTATTTTGAAGTATTGCCCAAATTTATGTGATTTTCCTCTGAAATAAGCGCATACTACTGAAGTGCAATATTCAATTTTGACATAAGCTCTATCGCAATTTAAAGTTTAATCAGACAACATTATTTACCATAGATAATATTCATCTAACGAAATACTGGTGAGCGTAAAAGATCCTGGAGACTGAAAAAGCATCCCTCCAGTTCTTTATTATCTGAAAGGAGAAATGGATATTACTTTTGGTCCTCGTATTTTTAAAACTGGAGTAGCAGTTATAATTGCCATATATGTATGTGAATTTTTCGGGTTGGACAATGTTGTATTTGCAGCTGTTGCCGCTATTTTAGCTGTACAGCCATCGTTATACCGGACTTGGAAGCAATTGCCCGATCAATTGATTACAAATACATTAGGTGCATCTATCTCGCTGTTTTTCATCTATTTTTTAGGCGAAAATCCCATCACCATCGGTTTAGTTATCATGATAATGATTTCATTAAGCCTGAAATTAAAAATGGATAGCACAATTCCACTAACTCTTGTAACGGTAGCGGCGATCATGACTTCCGGCGCAGGCGAGGATTTGTACTTTGCCCTGGAAAGATTTTTAGTTATTTTAATAGGAACGACTTCTGCTATATTAGTTAATCTGGTTATTTTCCCACCGAAATATAAAAAGAGTTTTTCAGATAACATCCACTCAGCTTTTCAGGAAATGTCATTATTATTAAGGACGGCCATTTCAAATGAACTGACAGAAGGTTCCTATCAGGTTATGTCCCGTAACTTCAAGAAAAAACTTGAAAACTTAGTGGAGCAATTCAAGTTGTTTGATGAGGAAAGAATCAAGCTCGGAAAATCACGAACAAAACAATTGAATGACAGGGAAATGATTGTTTTCAGGCAGATGCTGAAGACCTTGGAGGAAGGGGAACAGCTTCTCGGAAAAATTGAGGACCATTATTTTCAGAGTAAGTCTGAAAAAAGTGTGAACCAGTTATTTGACCAGTACCTGGAAGAATTAATTAAATACCACGAGTACCTATTTTTGAAATACCAGGGAAAGATTAAGGAATTCCAGCATTCAGACGCAGATATGTTAAACCGAAGAAACGAATTTTATGAATCAGTGCTTTCTCTCTCTAAGGGGGATCAGGAGAACAACATCCGATTAATGATCGTAGCGTCTGCCCTTTTCGATTATACATTTCATCTGCACCGTCTAGATCAGTTGCTGAACCAGGCACAAAAATAAGATAAAGAGGTTTCCCAAAACACTCCTTCCAATAGTGTGAAGGCTCTACTACAGCAAGCGGAAAAATTTCAGGGTTACTTAAATATTGAAATCTAATAATAAAACGGCGGCGCCGGAAACAGTTCAGTTTCCGGCGCCGCCGTTTATTAAATTGTGTCTAACACAGGGACATTCCTCCGCCGGACCCCTTCTGTCACAAGGATTTCGTCTCTCGAATTGTGTCTGACACAGGGACACTTAAAATTCCCGCTCATATACCGCGCTTTCCGTCTCCCCCAGCTCCACCGGCGTAATCGTAATACTCCCGCCGTCCATAATCAGCCCATCGTCGCCGAATTCAGCGCCCGGTTCCAAGGTGATGGTGAGCGTGGGTTTTCTTGCATCTCCTCTGATCACAACAGAATAGATGCCGAATTGCTCGGAATTTCGGATATTGTAATAATAGAGCTGGCCGTCTTTCGCATAAACCAATTCATTATTATCCGACATGAAATAATTCTTCGGATCTCCCTGTTCCAGCCATTTGCCGATTAGGCTGACCGCAACGTCTTGGTAACGCACATAATCACTGCTTCTGAAATTATAGAGCTGATAGCCAATGGTCCCGTAATCACTGGTTTTATACGTGAAAGCGGCAATATCTTCCGCCGTCCACTCGAGTTTATAGCCCTCGTCTGCCAGCACCTTGTATGTCGAACTGCCTTCAAGAATGGCGGCCTCCCTGCCGAACAAGATGCCTCTGCGCTCCAGCCGGACGCTCTCCTTTTTCATTTTCGGGTATTCCTTGAGGATCACTTCATGCTCCCCGTCTTCCGATTTTGCAATCAGCACATTCGCATCGCCCATATAATAGAAGAACGTCGTGTTCGCTGTAAGCAACACGATGCCGATCAACCAAAACATCCATTTCAAATAGCCGTTTGCCAACATCAAGCCCCCGGCAATAAACAGCAAAATAATGATTCCGTAATTAATCGCATAAAAATGCCATTCATGAATGAGCCAATATCCTTTAGGAGCGGCAATCCCAATCAGCAAAGCTTGAAACACCAACAGCCCGACTCCTAAAGCAATCAACGCAAGTCCACTTGCTCTTCTTTTATTCATAATGCGTCCCCTGCAATTCAAAATGTGCCATGATTTCCCCGTAAAGCGCATCAGTCGCGGAGACCGGATCCCACGTCACGCCGGTATTGACACTCCGGAAAGCAAGCGTTTCCGCCCCGCTGTTTCCATCGTTCCGGATCGCTGCCATATAACCGGTCTGCCCCTCGTCGATAAAGTCGATGTGCATTTCTTCGTAGCCATTTTCAAGATCTTGTGTAGCAGTACGTGAAATGCTGCCGACACTCCACACCTGTCCACGGGTCTCAGTTCTCAGTATGCTGATGTTCTCCGATCCCCGACCGCCATAAACAATCGAAACTTTCTCGCCGGATATGTAAATATTACTCCTTGATATGGCATCGAGATAATCGCTGATGCGTGCGTAGCCCAATTCGGTATCGTCCGGCACGGGAATCCAGCTCTCGCCTTGATTCAACGTGACGAAAAGTTCCGTTTCATAAATTACAAAATCCTCTTCCGTGTTGACTGGCAAAGTTGTTTTCTCTGTCCCCGGCGCCGGGTGCGACATCATTTTATCGACATCCGCCGTCACTTCCGGGAGCGGTGGTGCTTCGGCAACCGCCGGGTTTTCTGCCACGTATTCTGCATTGATGTTGTCGATTGCGCTCATGCTTAATTTAAAAGCGCCAAAACTTAACGCCACAGCAGCTAAGCAAAACAAAATTATCTTTAAAACTTTCATCGCATTCCCTTCCTACAACCAGTGATTTAGCTTTCACATTCTGATGAACTCCACCACAATTATTGCAGTGCAAGTTACAAACCTGAGCCCAGCCCGCTTGTGCCCAAATAATCCTCAGCCCTAAACGCAGCAGCTTTCTTTCTAAACGACAAAGTGGACCTTGGCCAAAGCGTCGAATTCCTGCCGGTTTTATCGAGATACCAACTGCGGCAGCCACCGGAAGTCCAGACCGTCCCTTTCATCAATCGCTCCGTTTCTTCGACAAACCGCTCCTGGGCACCGGCTCTCGGCTCGATCGTTTCGAGCTTATTTTGCTTCATATATTCCAACACTTTCAGCAGGTGTTCCACTTGCGCCTCGATCATGAGGATGACCGACGTATGCCCGAGCCCCGTATTTGGCCCTTGGATCAGGAATAAATTCGGGAAGCCGGAAATAGTGGTGCCGAGATACGCTTTGGGGCTGCCGTTCCATTCTTCCTGCAAGGAATGGCCAAGCCTTCCGAATATATGCTGCGCAATCGGATAGTCCGTAACCTGGAAACCGGTGCCGAAAATGATGCTGTCGACCTGGATTTCGCTGCCTGCTGCATCGATCACAGCGTTTTCCGTCACTTCCGCTACGCCCGTTGTATGCACTTGCGTATTCGCTTGAGCCAGTGCGGGGTAATACGTATTCGACAACAGGATCCGCTTGCAGCCAATCCGGTAATCGGGCCTGAGCTTCTCCCGTAAAGCCGGATCCTGGATCGCCTCATGCATATGCTTGACCGCCATCCTTTCGAGCAATCGGAGCCAGTTCGGATGGCGGAAGCCGACGACCATCGCTTCCCGTTTTGTGTATAGTTTCAAACGCGTCATTTTCCGGAGCGCCGGAAAACGGCGATACTTTTTTCGGCGCCCTTCCTTGATCGGAGCGTCCTGCTGCGGAATCACCCAGGCAGGCGTACGCTGAAACACATGGAGAAACCGGGCATCCGGCTGGATATGCGGAATGAATTGAATGGCTGACGCTCCAGTTCCGACCACTGCGATTCGCTTGCCGTTCGGGTTGAAATCCGCCGGCCACTGCGCGGAATGAAACACCTCTCCCTGAAACCGCTCGATTCCTTCGAGTTCTGGAATGGAAGGATTGCTGAGCGCGCCAACCGCACCTACCACAATTGCGGCCCGCACTTCTCCTTGATTGGTCTGGATCCGCCATTCACGGTTCGGTTCATCCCAATCCAATCGTTCGACTTCGTGTTGAAAACGGATGTGATCGATCAAGCCGAATTTTTTCGCGCAATCTTGCAAATAAGCGTAGATTTCGGATTGCGGTGAAAACTTCCTGCTCCAGCCAGGATTCGGGGCAAAGGAAAGCGAGTACAGATGCGATTCGACGTCACATGCACAGCCCGGATACCGATTGTCCCGCCACACCCCACCGACATCACTGCCGCGCTCCAAAACAATCAAATCCCGTTCGCCTGCCTGCAACAGCCGGGCGGCAGCTGCAATGCCGGAAAAACCGGTGCCGATCACGATAATTTTGGCTTTGCGGATTTTCTTTGCTTGGTGTTTACGTTCCACATTCATCCCGCCTCTCCGCTCACTAACCCTCAATCTTCTAAACAACAATATTTATTCAGTACATCGCTTAAATTTTCCTTTACTTAACTGAATACCCCAACCCATGACAAAGAATTCCCCGGATTTTAGAATTGCTATTCCGCTTATTCTTCGCAAAATCATGCTAATATGAAGTCAAAATATCATTCATTCTGCACCTTAATGAAAGGCGGCGATGAGGATGGTCAGGGAAAAGAAGCCACGGTTTTTTCTTGGTTTAATGATAGTCGCATCCATCGTATCGATTTCTTTGCTGTTGCAAGCCACCGGCAACGTATATCTTAACAGCATCGTCACCTTGCTGATTTTCTACATCGTCCTGCCTGCATGGATTTGCAGCTACTACTTTAAAACGCGCGGCGTGAAACTGCGTCAAGTCTTCTTTTTCCGTGGCATCGCCCGCTGGCTGCTGCCGATATTCGGGATCAGCTTACTGATAATGATATTTTCCACGAGTATCTATTGGCTTTTTTTACGCGGACTTATGGCCACCGCCCCCGCCTTGGTGGATATCCTTCTCACGTCGCAGCCGCTCCCCGACGTGTTGTGGTACTTAGCCGCGACCGGATTCATCATAGCCATCATCGCGCCAATCGCTGAAGAGTTCGTCTTCCGCGGAGTCATCCTAAATCAGATGGCAGGCCTATTTGGCTTATGGAAAGGCATCGGCTTCACCAGCCTGATCTTCGCCGTCTTCCACATCAATTTTTTCGGCGCTTTCCTGTTTGCGGTAGTCGCGTCATTACTGTATATAAAAACCCTCAATTTGCTTGCACCCATTTTACTACACATCACCAATAATACACTCGCCGTTTACCAAGCATTCGCCGACAGCTCTTTTATGGAATGGCTGACAGTGATGAGCGTCAACGACCTGTATACCAAAGCCGCGCCAAACCTCATCGCGTTGATTGCCAGCGCTGTACTGTTGCTGCTTATTATCGGCTGGATGGCCCGGGGCTTGAAAGACGACAAATCAATTATTCCATAAGTTGAATAGCCGATTCACTTGTATAAATCGAATTGCCTCTGGCATAGGAACCAGATTGCAAAGAATATAAAAAGCCGTATCCTGATAAACGATCTCCAGGATACGGCAATTATAAAGTGAATAAAAAATCTACTCGTCTTTGGCAGCTTCTATTAGCAGGAAAACCGCTGTAAGGATATGAAGAACCAAGCCTACAAAAGGTACCTTCAAATAAAACCCAAAACAACCGCCTTTCCTTTTCGGGACGGCGGTTGTTTGATGTATTCTTCTATAATCTTTCCGACAAGCCGCCATCAATTACAAATTCAGCCCCCGTGACATAGCTCGATTCATCTGAAGCCAAGTAGACAATCAGGTCGCTGACTTCCGCCGGCTGCGCTGTGCGCTGCAGCGGAATCTTCCTAGCCATCTTACTGACGCGGCTCTTCCTGACCATCGGGGTTTCGATAATTCCTGGATGAACGGAATTCACACGGATCCCTTCTTTTCCGAGTTCGACAGCTGCACTTTTCGTCATGCCCCTTACCGCAAATTTTGAAGCACTATAAGCGACAGAACCTTCGTTTCCTTTCAATCCACTTATGGAAGAAATGTTAATGATGGAGCCGCCTCCCGCCTTTCTCATGGACGGAAGCACGTACTTCATTCCCAGGAATACCGAGACTTGGTTGATATCAATGACGCGCCGGTACTGCGCCTCAGTTATGGTGTCGATGGATTTGAGCAATACAATCCCCGCATTATTGACCAATACATTGACCGGCCCGAATGCCGATTCCGTCTCAGTGATTACCCGTTCCCATTCCGCAGCCTTCGTGACATCATGCTTCATGAACTTGATATGGCCCCCAAGCTTTTTTGCCACCACTTCACCTTCTTGTTCCAGAATGTCCGTGATCACAAGCTTCGCCCCTTCTTCCAGAAAACGCTTGGCATGTGCCGCACCCATTCCCCTGGCGCCTCCCGTTATAATGGCTACCTTTCCGTCCAATCTGCCCATCGCCAAGCCCCCTTCCCTTTCTTAACTATTCGCCGGGAATTCGGAAAACCTTTTTGACGCGCCTTATGAATAAAAAAAACCCAAAATGCAGTGGCATTGGGTGTGGAAATGGAAAAATGATTTTTTGGTGTTGCCATTTATTTTATACGGAAGGAAAGCTTTTTCTGAGCTCTTCTTTTATTGGTTGCTGATCACAACACTGCCTTTTTTAGCTCCACTTTCCACATAATGATGCGCTTGACGCAGCTCTTCAAGAGGGAATGTCTGATCAATGACCGCATGGATCTTGCCAGTTGCCAACAGCTCGCTCAAGTAGCGTAAATCTTCGGGCTTATAATCGGCCGCTGACACGACGATTTTCCGGCCGCCTTTCACCCCCGGTAAAAATCTCCCGACTATATTGCTGAGGCTTGGGCTTCCGATCAGGTAGACCCCGTCAGGCTTCAATAACTTAATGGTTTTTGAAAAAGAGCCCTTCCCGACAATATCGAAGATCACATCATAGTTTTCGCCATTTGCTGTAAAGTCTTCCTGCTGGAAATCAATGACCTTGTCCGCACCTATGGATAAGAGCATGTCCAGCTTTTCCTTGCTGTCGACGGCCGTCACTTCAGCTCCCCAATTTTTAGCGAGCTGAACGGCCATCGTGCCGATGCTTCCGCCGGCTCCGATAATCAACACTTTTTGGCCGGCCCGAATTTTGGCTTTTCGAAGAAAAAACAAAGCATTCATTCCGCCGGTCGGAATCGTGGCGGCTTCTTCAAAACTAAGCCCTTCTGGCATGCGGACGATGGCATAACTGCTGGGCAGACAGAGATACTCCGCATTCGCGCCAAGTTTCAATTCAGTCGAACCAAATACACGATCACCTTGCCGGAATAGCGTCTGCTCATCTCCCGCTAATTCAACTTCTCCGGCAAATTCCTGTCCCAACACGTTCATTCGCGGTTTCCGCAAGCCAAAAAACAGCCGCAGCGGAATCCACAAAAACAGCGGAAACGTAAAGCTCCGCATCTCGCAATCCCCTGCCGTTGCAGAGGACGCCCGAACTTTTATCCCGATTTCATTGGCTTTCGGCACCGGTTTTTCAAGCTGTTGAAGCTCCAGCACTTCCGGCGGCCCATAACGAGTGCAGACCATGGCTTTCATTTTCCGTCCCCCTCTTTCGTTCGGTTGAAAAACTGCCAATGTAGTGGATTGAGATGGTTTTCTTTTCAAGCAGACAACCGTTTTTCGGCTCTGACTTCATAGCTTGCCCCCCTGCTTTGTATTCCACAACTTCCACTTTGCTTATGCTGATTCCTGCTTGTTTCTAGATTATCCTGTGTCGCACACAATCTTGACTATTTATTTTTGAAAATGAAAATGCATGAAGACGCCCCCTCCATTTCTGGATTCGGCTTATTCTTCATGCAAGATTAGTACATACGTGGAGTTGTCTCTAGCATAGGCGCTACCACTCTAACTGTATCATCTCAATATTGTCTAGCACTTTTAACAAAGTCGCATTCATCACTTCTGAATCAACCCAACTTCCATAAGCGCCTTTTCAACTTGTATTGGATAATCTACTTCTACCCTGCCATCTTCCCGGATCCAAAACCTGACAAATCCAGCATAGTTGATAGATTTCATCACTTTATCCACTCTGTTTCGGATTCTCGGTATATCGGGGTTTGCCATAACGTATAGTGAATTTTCGTCTCCGATGGTTTGATATTCCATCAGTTTTCCAATCTGCATATACGTATGTGTCTTAATTTGACCTGAATCGAATACGGTATCAAGGTCATGGGCATTTGCATGAGAACCTTTCGATTCTATATAGATTCTCCACCCGCCTTTTTTCCCTTCTACATCAACACCTGCTCTATTCCCCGTTAAGAAGTCAGGGCAATGGAAACCGGCTGTCTTGATAAAATTCCATACCGCTTCATTAACGGTGTCTTCATTCATGACGAACGGGTCTTTAATCAGGAGACTGCTGTTACTGGTTGGCATGTATGACTCCCCTCACTTTATGTTCTCAGATACCTGCAAAAGGTTTAAATACTGCTCTTTAAATCTCACCGGGATCCCCTGCTTGCTGCTTGCAGAGTTTTGGAATAGGCTGTTAATGCCTTGCATAAATTGCAAATCAAACCCTATCTTGTTATCTGTAGGCTTAAATAATTGAATGTCTTTGTAACGGTTAGTTTTAGCAGCAACAAAGAGATTATCCGCAACAACAATGCAACCAATGCGGTTTTCTATTGCACGAAGTTTGAGCATAGCAATCGCTGCTTCTTTATTTACCGGCTGGTCGGACAAATAAATCACAATATGGTGTCCTTCTTCCGCTTTGTACTGTTTGTAAAAGTACGTTCGATCGAATACATCTTCATAGTTCATTACATGAACATGAACGGATTCCCCACTCTTCATCAAATGCAAAGATGCCCCTTCTTCGCTCTCCTCGGATAGCTTAGGTGAAGAAACCTGCAAATTGTTTAAATCAATTGTGCAGTCCGCTTCTTCATTAAGCCCCACTGTAAATTGTGTGTATTGTTTATCACTATAGAAAGGCTCTGCGACCTCTTGTTCTATAAGTGGATCATCTGTGGAGAACAGGCTAAATGCATGCGTTTTCTCTCCATTGCCCAATTTGTAATTCGCCTTCAGTCGCTCTCCGGATTTAAAGCCAATTCGATCTGATGGCTGCTTCATGTTTGTCCGGTTGGCCATGGTACATAATACAGTTGTATCCAATTCGATGGATCGCCCTTTCAACACATTGCACCACTTCGACATCTTTACATTACCGCCGGTTAGGTTGATTAGAATATCCAGCCCTTCTTGTTCCAGTTTTTCCGTGACTAACGGGAAGAACATATCGTGGCAAATATAGACTTGGATACGTTGGCCTTTTAAAAGAATCGGGGCGTAGAGTTCAGGATCTTCCACCTCATCTTTTTCCAATTCAAAAACAACCTTCTCAGCCGTAGAATGCTTTATAAAAACAGAATCTACCGTTTCTCCTTCTGAAGGTTTCCAATTTACGTATAATGCCCGCTCTGTGCCATCTAAAAAAGTAATTCCACAAATCACAGGAGTATCTAAAAATTCCGCTAAATTCTCGACTATGCTCCAAGCTTCATTCTCACTAACTCTTCCAACAAAACCTTCCGGAAAAACAACTAGATCAACTGGCTTTTTTTCTACTATTTTTTGCACTTGATCGTAAAGTTTTTGATAGGAATATTTATAGTTTTCATATGGTTGTACCAATAATATATTCATACTAGATAGTCCTCCACTTCAATATGATGGACATTCTGCATGCCCAAATGACGTTTATAGGTTTCCACATACGGCTTCATCGTTCCAGGAGAAACGAGCCATCCAACATATTGAAAGTTGGCCAGATTGATCAATCCACCTAGAGCGTGCTTAGATTCACTAATTTCAATTTCGATCCCCAATAACGGGAAGTAAATGGTTTGTTCTTGTTTATCCAACAGGTACTGGAGGAAAGGAAAATGAATGACATCTGCGCCCATTCGCTGAGCAAGAAAGTGGAGAAACTGAACATACCCGCCTTCAATGCTAAAGCCTGCTGTAACGTCTATTTTGGGAATGTAATAGTAATCACTAGCCGATTTCACATCACCTTTCAATAGAGGAGCAGGCGATTTAGTAAAGCTTTGTTTTAATAGATATTTAGATTTCACCGGAACTTTTATTTGTTGGTACTTCTGATCAATATGATAAATCCACTTAAAATAATCCGGTTTACGATCATAGGCAATTTCCAAATTCGTTTGATAAAGTTGCGGCACTAATTTTTCTGCAACTAAAATCGACTGCTTCTCTCCACCCGAACCTTTCAGTCGGCAAAGACGTTCTTCTCTATTGATAAGTGGCACTATAGTTGTTTTTGCAAATGCCGGGAGTTTTTTCAGCATACTGCTATCCAGGAAAAACAATTGTCTCTCCCCATTAACTCTTTGCAGCGACCGCACGATTTTCATGCCTCGACGATATGTATCGTTTTCTTTCGCAGCTTGAGCATTATTCACAACCATGAAATTGTAATAACAAGGGGATAATTGCAAGTTCCCTACGTTACCTACCTGATTTTTAGAAGAAGTGGTCGAGCCTTCCAGTTCAAAAGCTGCGAACGGAAGATATTTCCCATCAACTAGTTGAAGGTGTTCCAATGAATCTAAGTTCAATATTTCTACATTAAGCATCCAAACCACATCATATCTTGGTGCGTATGCATTTATAATCGATTTGAATGTGTATTCTTTTAAAGAGTGAAACCCCAACTCCGCTCCTAAACGAACCAATTGATCCTGCACCACTTTAGTAGTTTGCTTGGCCATTATTAACCTCTTTTCAAAACATCTATTTTACTGCTCATTAAGTTTTGATTCGCTGAGGACTATTTTTCTGCCACTTGTTAATTCACCTAATGTGAAATAAGTGTGCCCCGGAAGCGTGACCGAAGATCTTGGCAGATGGTTTAATTCTCTTTCTACATCCAAAAGGTAAAATTTATATTCATCTTTTTCATCAAAGCCAAAATCGTTTGCCCTTGCAGAAATATAATCTTTCAACCGCTTTTGGGTATCTTCATTGAAAGTAGAAATGGATTTTTCCCAATCGTTGTCCAAAGGACGCAAGACGAGTTCGCTTTGAATAGTGTAAAGTGTATCCATTATTCCTCCGCGTTCTCGAATCGCCATATATTTAGCAGTCTTATAAGAGCGTGGGTGTGGATGAGCGTGAATTAGATATTTTTTGATGATTTCTTGGGTTTTTCCACCAGGTACCGATAATACTTCCTTCATAAATTGATCTCCTACTTTCAGTTAGTTTAGAAGCAAATTTTCTAGTCTCATTAAAACTCTTTTCATTCGTATTTTTTATAGAACCCTAAAATTTACATTCTTTTTATTTACTCATCATTATAATTTAACTATTATTCTAACTATGTAAATAGTATCATAAATAATACAAGTAAATACAAATAAATTCCAATATTCAATAAACACTATTCAACATTTCTAAATCACTAATTTCTGTTTTACAAATCATTTTTATGAAAAGGAGAACGCTTATGACTATTACCGCATCCACCTTAATCCAGATAGATTGGGAAGGTTCTTATAAATTAGAAGACTTGCCACAGCTGATGAATAATGAAATCGATTACGGTATTTATCAGATCTATGGTACACATCCTGTTTACGGAAAGGATGTTTTGCTTTATATCGGCAAAGCCGATTACCAAACATTGGGCAAGCGGATTTCTCAGGAAAATTGGTTGTGCACCAATGACTCGAATAATCATAAAATCTATATCGGCAGACTTCATGGTGAGCAACCACTGAACGAGGAGATTTGGTCTACATATATTGATTTAGCAGAACGCCTGTTGATTTACACACATAAGCCTGCCTACAACTCCAGAAGCATTGCCTCTTTTCCAGACAAAGAGCTGCAACCTATTCACGTGCTGAACTGGGGCCATTACCGTTCATTGCTTCCCGAAGTTTCGGGACTACGCTGGACGAGCAAGTTGGATGATGTAGAATATGAAGTATTTAAGGTTCAGGGTGAGGAAGCTTCTATTTGACTAATGAACTGAACATTAACTTGAGACCATCTGTTTTCTTTTGAAAGTGGTGGTCTCTTATAGTTGGAGTGGGAATATATTACAGGTAAATCAACTGTTGAGTATACTTTTGAGCAATAAAAAAACTGGCCAAATTAATGGTCAGTTTTTTCATTTAAGTCCAAAGTATCGAACCAAAGCGCATTCTAATTAACTACTTTGATTTTCTTATTAATTATATTGAACCCAACACCTGTTAAAATCGCTGTAATAGAAGCTATGGCGGCTGCAATTCCAATATCTCCAAACATCAAAGAAGCTAGCAGAAGTCCAATGATTCCAATAACTATTAATAATATCGACAATACTTTCATAAGTATCCTCACCTTTCCAAAATATCAAACTCGATATAGTTTTCATAAAGTTCAATCGCTTAGATTTTCACACAGACAAATGTCGCTTTTACTATCTAAAGATCTGTTTACTGAAGATGAACTGTTCCAGTCTCAGTTCCCCAGAAACCAGTTTGTATATGCAATTCTAAATTTTCCAGATCAGCCGGAACATCAAAGACAATATTACCTGTCAGTGAAACTCCAGGATTGATTTCTGTATAGAAGAAATCATAGTCCTCATTGGCATATATCCCTGCAGATCCGCTAGCTTCGTAAGTACGTTCACCTGATACAAGTTCGAACTGATTGCTATCCACTTTAACAGCCTCATTTTGTTCATTCAGCACTGTTAAATTAATGATAGTGAACTGAGATATTGCATCTTTACCGTATTCTCCACCAACATTTTGGGCATTTATAACTCCATTAATTACATAATGGATATCCTCAACAACAATTGTGTCTCCAATTCCGATGACGCTCTCGCCTGGTTCTTCTTTTTCACCGGTTGTCTCTTCAATAACTTCTTCAGTTTCCTCGGTTATTTCTTCAGTAACTTCTTCTTCAGTTTCATCAACTTCTTCAGTTGTTTCCGTTTCCGCTGCCTCTACTTCTGTAGATTCTAAAACAGCTTCTTCTTCAGCACGAGGTGCATCCGTCGATGTTGAAAAAGCACCAATGAAGGAAACTAAACCCAATACCAAAACAATAATTGAATTTCTTACTGGTTTTTCACGAACTAGATAAGTAATCAACATGATGATTCCAACTATTATTGCTAGAAAACCAAATAAACCGTATAAAGCATCTTTTGGAAAACTGCTGAGATTAATAAAGATGAAACCAATAACTGCAATTATCCCACCAGTCCTTTTAGGAATATCAGTAAAAATAGACACTATAAATACGATCAATCCTGCAAACATAGCTAGAAATCCAATTACTCCTAGAAAAGTACCCATTTTTCATTCCCCTTTTATATAGTTTTATATTACTAATGTTTACATAATATTCCTTCGCTCTAATTAGTATACGTTAATTATGCTAAATTGCCCACAGGTTTATGTGGTTAATTATGATCACGCCTTATACGATTGCTCAAGAGTAAAATTAATATCTTTAGGTACAGGATGAGTTACTAACGCATCGTAACTATATATATTTCTTATGTATTGAGAGCCTAGACTACATAGTGTAAATCGTTGAACAAAAAACCTTTTCTTATAGAGGGGAGTCACTACATCCACTAATAGAAAAGGCTCATCGCGTGAATCTATTTCACTAACTAGATACACTTGAAAATCTTGTAATTAAAGACGACCTATGGAAGTTTACCAAGAACCTTTAAGACCAGCAAGAAAGATATTAATTAACACAAAGACAACAACTATCTTGAACAAACAAAAGACGTTTATAGATTTCCCCTCCAAGATTATTTTGTAATGCTGGGATTTTTTTCATAAGAACGCTTATCAAGGAGCATTGCAGCGTCTATTCCTTCCCTCGCGCTTTATAATCCCTCTCAATATCCTTCTTCCACTCCCGATCAATCTTTTTCCCTTCCCGGAACGAACTAACAGCTTCACTAAGCACTTGATAATTTAGCTCGGTGCCTTCCGCATCTGCATGATAGTTGACCGCGTGTTCCTCGTCGACGCCGAATTGGCGTGCAGTGGCGACGGCATCAATATTCGCGCCGAGGAAGATGAATTCCCACCCCGCGCCTTTTTTCTTCGCCGCGATCATTTCGTGGATCTTTTTGTAGGTGTATTCACAGCTGGAGTTTTCCAGGCCGTCCGTCGTGATGACGAACAGTACTTTGTCCGCTTGCCGGTCTTGCATTTTGCTTTTTTGGACGTTGCTGATTTTCTGGATGGTGGAGCCGACCGCATCGAGCAAAGCCGTCATGCCGCCCACTTCATAATCCGTCTCCGTCAACGGAGAAATGTCTTCCAGCGAAATCCGGTCATGCAATAGCTCGTACCCTTGATTGAACAGCACCGTCGTGACGCGGACCTCGCCCGGAAGCTTGCGCTGCTTGTCGATCAATGCGTTGAATCCTCCGACCGTGTCTTTCTCCAGCCCCGCCATCGAACCGCTTTTATCGAGAATAAACACCAGTTCTGTCGTTTGCGTTTTCATATCGTTTTCCTCCTCAAGTTTTCTTTCCAACCCAAGGATACGATTTTCCGACACAAAAAAGGTCGCTTTGAAAGCGACCTTTTACGAACCGAGCAGCGCTTCGTCGAATGCGAACAAAGCTTCGTTGATTTCAAAGATATTGTATTGTTTCCGCTCGATGAAATAGAGAATGATCAAATCGAATTTATGACTGCGCGACAGTCTGTATCCTGCTGTCCCAAGCAATTCTTCCGTTTCGTGAAGATTTAATTCAAGCGCCACGGCAAACGCGACAATGGTCTTTTTCTTCGGCGTGTAGCCAGGGGAATTTTTGATTTTGGAGAACAGCTTCTTGTCGATATTGGCTTTTTTATAGGTTTCTGCATCCGTCATGCCTTTGTCGTCAATGAAGCGAAGCAGCCGTTGTGAAAAGGATTCGTCTACGTCTCGTAGAACGTCCTCCAAACTGAGCTCCATATAAGATTCTAAGCTTACTTCCTCTTCTAGGACGTCCAAGAGAATCTCTGAATCTCTTTTCCCGCGATACCGGCTATCCCTTTTCTCCATTGCCCTTACTCCATTTTCATCAATGAAAGCGGCAATCGATTCGTAAAGTGTTTCACTGATCCCGAAAGACTGCCTGTCGAAGACAACCACATAGACCTGCATTTCATGCTCCATCAGAAAAGCCTCAATTTCCGCCATGGCAATCCGCAGCGCCGGTTCTTTCGGATAGCCGAAAATGCCGGTGGAAATGAGCGGAAACGCAATCGACTCACAGCCGAGACAGGTGGCAAGTTCGAGGGAATTTCGGTAACAGTTCCGCAGCAAAGATTCTTCATTATTGGACCCGCCTTGCCAGACAGGTCCGACCGTATGAATAATGAAGTCAGCATCCAGCGAAAAAGCCTCCGTTGACACCGCTTCCCCCACAGCGCAATGGCCAATCCCGTCGCATGCCTGTTGCAGTTGTTTGGATCCCGCCGCGTTGAATATCGCCCCGCAGACACCGCCGCCCATTTTCAGGCTGGAGTTCGCGGCATTGACGAGGGCATCGGTTTTCATTTTGGTGATATCGTTTCGTACGATTTCCAGTGGCATGCGTTCATCCCTTTCTGTCTTCCGTTTCTCTTATTCTATTGCATTCGGTCCCTGTGCACCACACAATTCCGAACGGCTAAATTCGCCGATAAGCTAGGCGCAGTGTGGGATTCTATGTGCAGAGAACTTCCGCTTGTCCCTGTGTTACGCACAATTCATTCGTTTCTCGGCATTCCGTATAAAAACGAAAAAGGAATCCGCTCCATTGCCGAATGGAGCGGATTCCTTCTAAATTGTTTGTAACACAGGGACATTTCGCTACCGAAATGCTGCAGACACAAGGATTTTGTCTCTCGAATTGTGTCTGACACAGGGACAACTAAAGCTCCGCACCCAACGCGATCCGAATATGTGCCAAATGATGCTCTTCGTGCCAAGACAATTTCGCGAGATTTTCGGCGACACTGACTTCGCCGTCCGTTTCGTGGATGAAGACGCGGTCCAATTGCGCGCCCGTCACATAGTGCCCGAGTGCAATGATGCGTTCGTTCAATCCCTCCAGCATTCGGATCGAACTTTCCACCGGCAGCCGGTTATCCGGAAGCTGTGCCCATTTTTCCTGGTCGAACTCAGACACGGCCGGATTGTATTCCGTCAACGCCAGCTTCAGGCGCAGATACAGAGACAATTGCGAATCCGCAATATGATGCACCAGCTGACGCACCGTCCAGCTGTCTTCCCTGTAGGTCTTGCCCAACTCCTCATCGTCCAAGGAATCAACCACTTCGCGAAGCCGCGTCGTGTAACTATTGATCTCCCCGAGCCACTTCTCGACATCCTCAGTCGTCACGTGATCCGGAACTTGCATTTGCCCGATCGGAAATTTCACATCCATTTATCTAACCCCTTTTCCATATAATTGTGTGGCGTACAGGGACGCTCCAGTTTCTGAACGCTGCTGTATCAATAATTGTGTCTGAAACAGGGACAGGGCGAAGCCCAAATGCTGCTGTATCGAGGTTTCCGCCTCCCGAATTGTGTCTGACACAGGGACACAGGCCGGGACACAGGCCGAAACCACAACACCCTCACTGTTTCTTCACAAAATAAACCTTCTCCCCCGGCAGCTCCAAACAATTCAACTGTCCGCCATAAGCTGCGCCCCCATCAATCCCGATAATGCGATTCTCGCCGAAATAAGCACTATAATCCTTTGTTCCTCTCAGCATAAACGCCGGCGTATGCCCGAAGACCACTGTTTTCTCGCCCGAATACCCTCGGTAAAATTCTTCCCGTATCCACATTAACAAATAAGGATCCGTCTCTTGAACCGGCACGCCCGGCTGAACGCCCGCATGCACGAAAATATAGTCATCGGTTTCGTAGTAATAATCCGTTTCCATCATGAACGCGACATGCTCCCAAAAAAGCCCTGTCTCCGGGAGTGTCATGTTCCGGCTGGAAGGATCGTAGCTTTGAATCGTAGACCATCCGCCGTTTAGTGACCAATTGCCTTTCGCGCCGGGTTCACCGGCCGCAGCTTCCAGCATCATCTGGTCATGATTGCCGCGCAGTACGATTGCGCCTTGCTTCTTCAATTCGGTGACCCGCTCCAGTACGCCTTTGGAATCCGGCCCGCGGTCCACGTAATCCCCGAGTAAAATCAGCTGGTCTTCGCTGGCGTCATAGCCCACCTTCTCCAGCAATTCATTAAACAGTTCAAGCTCTCCGTGAATATCGCTGATGGCTAAGATCCGTTTCATCGCGTGCACCTCCTGCTTCCCGTTTTCCGAAACAGCCTTGAATCATCTGACTGTCTGTTATATGCGTACTTCCCTATCGGCAATCAAACTCCTGCCAAAACATTCTCCATTTCACGTTTACCATCTTCATCCAATTCTTTACCCTTCACATGAGCAGCGAAACCCTCGCGCTTTTTAAGCTTGAACGGTTTTCGCTTGAACCTATCATCTATAGCTGTTAGTTTTAGAGTGACCGTTATATCTAAATCGATGGAGGATGGGAACCATGAGCACGAAAAAAGAAGATTTACTGGTAGCTGCAGAACAGCTGTTTTACCAGCACGGCTTTCATGCCATCGGCTTGAAGGCGATTGTCCAGGAAGCGGACGTGGCGCTGATGACTTTGTACAATCATTTTAATTCCAAAGACGAATTGATCTTGGAGATCTTGACCCGCAGGTCGCAAGTCTATATGGACTTTCTCGAACAGGCGAAACAACAGGCTACGGGATCGGTCGCAGAACGGCTTGCGGTTGGCCATATGAATTGGTTAAAGCATACCGCTTCCAATGGCTGCATGTTTTTGCGGGCAAAAGAAGAATTCATAAGCGAACCCAATCACCCGATTGTCCAGCTCGTGACGAACCATAAAAAAGACACAAGACAGCTGTTCCTGTCGAACGGGCTCACGCCTACCGAAGCGACTCGCTTGTCCCTGCTGTTTGAAGGAGCTGTTTCCTTGGCGGAATTCTCTCCATTGGATGAAGTCGAAGATGCCTTGATGGCCATGGTGCAACAGTTATAAGTAAGCGATCGCTTACTTTTTTTACCCCGAAAGTAGAGTGACCGTTCTATCTATAAAAAGGAGTTGAGAATGGCAGAGAAAACAGTTTTATTTTTTTCAACCTAAAATATAATGACCGTTCTATCTAATAAAAGGAGTGAAATATTATGTGGAAAATCGTTTTGCCTGGCATCGCCATGATCGGCGTCACCTATGCGTTCGCCAGATACAGTTTCGGCTTGTTCCTGCCGGAAATCAGCGCCGCCTTAAACCTATCCGAAAGCCAGTCGGGGTTGATCGGTTCGGTGGCTTATGCCGCCTACACCATCGCCTTGGTGACGGCCGCTCTGCTCATCCACAAACAGAGCGCCCGGCACGTCGTATTATATTCCGGCGCCACCGCGTTTATCGGCATGCTCGGGATGGCTATGTCGCAAGGCTTCTATACGCTCGCCATCAGTGCATTTGTCGCTGGGCTCGGCAGCGGCTGGGTCTCCCCCGCTTTCAGCCAAGTCGTCGCGCAATCGCTTGAGAGCCGCGAGCGTGACAAAGGCAATACATGGATCAATACCGGCACGAGCGTCGGGGTCGTCGCGAGCGGCCCTGTCGCACTGGCCTTTGCCGAACAATGGCGCTGGGGCTATGTGCTGTTTGCGATCCTGGCGTTCTTGACGCTGTGGTGGAATGCCCGCTCGATCGATCGTCCGGAAGAAGAGCCGGACCAGTCCACTGGCAGCCGGTTTAAACTGAGCCTGCTCGGCCAAGCGCGCTTCATGATTCTCGCAGCGATCGGCATCGGCTTCAGTTCCTCCATTTACTGGACCTTTTCACGAAGCTACCTGACCGAAGCGCACGATTTCTCGACTAGCGGAAGCATGGTCTTCTGGATCGTCATGGGCGCAGCCGGCATCATCGGCGGCATCGCCGGAACCATCATTCAACGCCTCGGGCTCGGCTGGTCTTACCGACTGGGCGTGTTGGTGGCGACTGCGTCTCTTGTCACCCTGACCATTCAGCATTCTGCCACGATTTTCCTGTCGGCAATCTTGTTCGGAATCTCGTTCATTTTCATGACCGGCTTATTCATCGTCTGGGGCACACGCCATTTTCCGGATACCCCTTCGGTCGGTGTCAGCTTGTCGTTCTTCTCACTCGGCATCGGCCAATCGATTGGGTCGGTCGCAGCCGGCGTATTGATCGATAGCATATCCTACCCGATCGCCTTTTTGTCTTTCGCGACGATCGGCCTGCTGTTTATCTTCATTAAAACGAATGCCCAGCCCGTTTCTACTCAGGAAACCGCTGCGCAGCCGAGTAAATCTGTTTAGAAAATGAAAACGGGAAAGATGCACCGTCTGCATCTTTCCCGTTTTTTATCCGGAAGGAATCCACCGCTTTAAAGAGAAGTGATTATGAACCATCACTCTTCACCAGAAAGGAGGCGATTTCATGGAGAATAATCAATTACTCCGAATGGATAATGTCGGCATCGTGGTCGCATCATTGGATAACGCCATCGCGTTCTTCGAGGAGATCGGCCTGAAGTTTGAAGGCCGGGGCATCGTCGAAGGCGAATGGGCAGGGCGTGTGACAGGGCTTGGTAATCAAAAAGTAGAAATCGCGATGATGGTGACCCCGGACGGCCATAGCCGAATTGAACTTTCAAAGTTTCTCGAACCAGCTGTCAGCTCCGATCACCGGGCTGCCCCGGTCAATGCCCTTGGTTATTTGCGCGTCATGTTCACGGTCGAAGATATCGACGAAATGATCGCCCGGCTCTTGAAGCAAGGCGCCCAACTCGTCGGCGAAGTCGTCCGGTACGAAGACGCGTATCGGCTCTGTTATATCCGAGGACCTGAAGGGATTCTCATCGGCCTGGCGGAACCGCTTGAGCATTAATGCAGTGAAGTAATATCGAAGTCCCCATAATTTAAAACGCCGTTCCCCCGAATTAAGATCTGCCCATCTGCATAAGCGGATCGGTGGATCTTCTTTGCATTATCGGAAGTTCTTGTGTATCAGCCTTGAATCGGGTTCGGCACAGGAAAAGCAAAACGCCCAAGCATCTTCCTGCCTAGGCGTTTTGCGGTGAAACGGTTATTCCCATATTTGGATGCGTTGCAGCGTTATACTGCACGGTGACTTTCCATATATCTCTTCTATTAATATTCCTCATGCGTCGCCGGATCCATATCAAACAGCCGGCCATCCGGGCGGGACAGTTCCGAAACCGCCGCCATTTCGCTATCGCTTAATTCAAAATCGAAAATGGCCAGGTTTTCGCGCTGGCGCTCGGGCGACGTGGAACGCGGAATCGATATCGAGCCGATTTGGTATTGCCAGCGCAGCACGATTTGCGCGATGGTTTTGTGATGGGCTCCGGCAATTTGGCTGATAGTGTCATTCGACAGGATATCCTTCGCCCTCGCGATCGGGCTCCACGACTGCGTTTGGATATTGAGGTCCGTATGCACTTTGCGCTGGTGTGCCTGGTTGAAGAACGGATGCAATTCCACTTGGTTCAAGCTAGGCGTCACGCCCGTTTCTTTGATGATGCGCTCCAAGTGCTCAGGCAGGAAATTGCTGACGCCAATCGAGCGGACGAGCCCCCATTTCTGCGCATCAATCAAGGCTTGCCACGCTTCCACATAGGTGTCTTGATTCGGCAACGGCCAGTGGATCAAATACAGATCGAAATAATCCAGTTGTGCGCGGTACAGCGATTCCTGAATCGCCACCAAGGCTTTGTCGTAATTGTGGTAGCGCCCCGGCAGCTTGGAAGTCACCCACAGTTCTTCGCGGGGCATGCCGCTGCGCCGAATGCCTTCGCCGACCGCGCCTTCGTTTTCGTAATTATAGGCCGTGTCGATCAATCGGTATCCCGCATTGATGCCACTGCTGACAGCGTTCGCTCCAGCATTCCCCCACAGTCCATATGTACCGAGCCCCGTCACCGGCAAAGTCGTGCCGTCGTTCAATGTCACTTCTGGAATTGCTGTTACCATTCACTTCCACTCCTCTCAAGACTATTTTCAGATTACTCTTACATCTTCACGAATTCAAATTATCCGGCTCCCGAAATTCCCGCGAACAATAAAAAGGATCCGCCCCATTGTCGAATGGAGCGGATCCTGAATTGTGTCGTACACAGGGGCGTCGCGTCATACAAACGCCTCTATCTCAAGGTTTTCACCTGCAGAATTGTGTGTAACACAGGGACATCAACTACTACTGCTTCTTCCCTTTCCCTTTCCCTTTCCCCTTCTCTGCCACTTCAGCTTCAACGCTCACCGCATCATAAATCGAGTTCGCGAGGAAGCGGTAGCTGTGCTCGGTATGAGCGCGGAATGCAAGGGAGTTGGCAAATAGGGTGAATGTCGTATCTGCCGCATCGGCCGTGATGGCCATCGTTTGCCCTTGTGCCTGTTCATATCCAGGCCACCAGCCGGCGAGGTAGAAATCATCGCTGTCCTGGAAGCTCGCGAGTACGTCTGCGCCTTCAGGAACGCTTGAAATCCACGAACCGGTCGTGACGTATAGATTTTCTTGCTGCTCGTAACCTGCAGTCAGCGGATGCTCAGCAACCTCTGCTTTCACGAGCCCTTCGTGTCTGCTTCCGGTGCTTGTATACTCAAATCCTGGAAGCAAGCCGCTCTTGCTGACGGCGTTCAAAGCAGGTGCACCGATTCCGATAAAGGTTTTGCCGGTGACTTGTTGTGCATTCAATGAACCGCCATCGCTGACTATGACATCCGCTCCTGCAGCGTCCGTCAGTTCAAAGCCCAGCTGGCGCAACGAGAAGTTCAGCTGCGCGGAACCAGTTGCGGCAACGCTCGGCTGCTCAAGCACTTCGGTTTCGGCATTTTTGCCGTTGCCGAACACTTGCGTCTCAAAATAATAATCATCGGCATACGGGCGAAGATCGTTCGTCGCTACGACGAAATCTCCCGCTTCCGCTTTTCCTTTGCTTTCCGTCAGCACTTCCACTGTCTTGCCATCAGCAAGCAGCGCGTTGACGACGCGGATCGCATCGTTCGTGGAGTTCTCGAGAATTTGTTTCGGCGGGTTTCCTTTAACCGTGCTTGTCGGAATGACCACGTCTTCAATTTCTTGAGTTTTCCCATCGAACAAACCTTCAGTACGCACTTCCTCAAGATCAAAACCTCTCAAGTCCGAGAAGTTAACAACGATCGGGTCATACATCGCATCCCAATCAGATACATCGTCGCCTTCATACAACATGGCATTCGCCAAGCCGCGTTTTGCCTGGTCCATCGGCACGATGAATGTGCCTTTCGGATACGTTACACCGTCCACCTCTACAGATGTCACGGTCTTTTCAACGTCCACGCCGTTGCGAATCAAATAATCCGCCATATTATAAGCTTCCAATGCATTCTTCTGGTTCTTGTCATCTGTCGGAATCACATAATAATCCGGGAAGAAATCCTCATTGTCCCCGCGAACACGGCCGATCACTTCACCCGCCGCATTGACGTAATATTCATCGACGGCACGGTTATCTTCACCGTTCACGCCGCGCTTGAAAATCTCCAATTGCTCTTTATACAATTGGTCTTTATTATCATGCACATAATTAACCGCACCGAGCCCACTGCCGACTAGCGCGTTATAGCCGTCTTGGCTCAGCACCGGCACTTCGATCGTGTGACCGAGCGAACCGTGCAGCATCGCGTAAATCGCGGTATAGGCAGGCGTCATATCATCCCAGCCTGAACCATAGCCATCTTTGGCAATGAAATATGAAGTCAGCTCTGAATTGGCGATTCCTGCATTGCCCATCGCATTCGCTTGTTCCATCATATTGTCGATCAATAAATCGTATTCGAAATTCGGGTTATGCGGCGGTGTCGCCGGTTCGATCAAAAACCCATTCACATAGCCGTGGAAATCAATAAATGATAGCGGTGTCCACTTCGACAGCACTTCATTGACTTGCTGTGTTTCCACTTGCGTCTGATACGCATTGTCGCGGTTCAAGTCAAAGCCCTCGGCGTTCGCGCGCGTGTTGTCCGCTCTGCCGTCCGGGTTGCTCGTGAACATATAAAGGAAAATCGCATCGTCCAGTACCGCGTCCACATTCAAGCTCTCCGAGAATTCCGTGTCGCCGTCTGTATTCAAGAATTCCACTTCATCTTCCAAAGCAAATTTCTCCAATAATTCAACTTGCACATCCACGCCTTCCACTTCGTCCGGGTGGATATTATTGAACCAGATCGGCACTTGGTAATCGCCCATCGTGTCGTTCTCGAGTTTTTCAATTAAACTTTCCGGGTCTTCGAGTGCAGTCGGCAAAGTGTCATTCAAGTACTGATCGACCGCTGCCTCATCACGTGCCAAAATCACGAAATGGATATCGCGACCTTCCACCGATTCCCCTACTTTCTGGTATTCGAGGTAACGATCGTTGTCCTCGTCTGCTTCAGCGGCTTCGAAAATATCATCGATCGCCGGTTTTAATTCATCATAAAACTTGAACTCATCGTAGACATTCAATTCAACGGTCGCTGCCGCTTTTTCGCCGCTTGCCCCATCGATCAGCGCCAATTCATAATCGCCGATAAATTGCTGGTATTGCGTGCGAATCGTCCGGTTGGATAAATTATCCGTATCGTACAGCAAACCGAACTCCAGCACAGCGGTGATTTCGTTCGTGCCTTCCACAAAAGCCGGCTCTTCAACGACAGTGATGAACGGGTCGCCATTGTAGTCCTGGCCCTCTGTCCATTTCTGCCATTCGGAAAGTGGCTTTCCGCCAAACTGGAATTCCACATCCTCCAAGTTTACCCCTTCGCCCAAATCAGCCGATACTTCCACTGTCCGTGCTTCTGTCAACGAAAAGACCGACCGGCTGACTTCGAGCGTTGTTGCTTGTTGTGTCTCGCTAACCCCTGTCTCGTTTGCGGCCATTGACGGCACAAAAGCCGACAATACCAGCAATACCGAGAGCCATCCTGCAAAAACTTTCTTCATCCACTCAACATCCCTTCACCTTATAGTTTTTATTACCAACCCTTAATATAACAGAATATTTCGTAAGTCGAAGTAGGTAAATGCATTTTTTATTAAAGATAGTACTTTATTCCAGTTATTACAGCCTCTTCACAGGAAAAATCTAGTTTAAAAGTTATAAATTAAAATCCATAGGAAAAAAATGAATGAGACTAATACCAAAACTTTATGTAAAATTACGAATTCATGTACAATTAAAGGCAGTACATCACAATAGCGAGGAGCCTACATATGGAGACAAGCACATTCAAACTGATCGAAGCGACAATCGAAGACATCCAACAAGCGTTCCGTGACCATAAACTGACGTCCGTCGAATTGGTCCAAGCCTATCTCGACCGGATCGAAGCATTCGACCGCAATGGCCCGAAAATCAATTCCGTCTTGACCATCAATCCAGACGCGCTGGAAATCGCAGCGCAATTGGACGAAAAACGCGGACAGGACGGGCAAGGCCCGCTTTACGGCATTCCCGTGTTACTGAAAGACAATATCGAAACGAAAGACCCAATGCCAACGACTGCCGGCGCCATTGCACTCGAACACAATTTCGCGAAGGACGACGCCTTCCTCGCGAAGCAACTCCGCAGCGCCGGCGCAATCATTGTCGGCAAAGTGAATTTGAGCGAATGGGCGTATTTCATGTCACAAGACGGTCCGAGCGGCTATAGTTCACTCGGCGGCCAAGTGAAAAATCCGTACGGCATCGATGTCTTCGAAGCGGAAGATGTCGGCGGCTCGAGTTCCGGGACGGGTGCTGCGATTGCGTCGAACTTCGCTGTAGTCGGCGTCGGCACGGAAACGTCCGGCTCGATCCTCAGCCCATCAAGCGCCAACTCCATCGTCGGCATCAAGCCGACCGTCGGGCTCATCAGCCGCTCGCGCATCATCCCGATCGCCGAAAGCCAGGACACTGCTGGACCGATGGCGCGCACTGTAGCGGACGCGGCGATCTTACTCGGTGCCATGACCGGCGTCGACGAACAGGACCCGGCGACACTCAAGAGCGAAGGCCAGGCACTCACCGATTACACGCCGCACTTGAAAAAAGACGGCTTGAAAGGCGCACGCATCGGCGTCGACCTCACGTTTTTAAATAATGAAGCACCGGAAGAACGCGCCATCATGGATGAGGCGATCGAGCAAATGGAAGCACTCGGCTCCACCGTCGTCGAACTGACGATTCCCCAGCAGTCGTTCGAGTCGGACGTCTTATGGTATGAATTCAAGCGCGGCGTCAACGACTACCTTGCCACCACACCAGACGACGTGCCGGTCAAATCACTCGCAGACCTTATCGCATTCAACAAGCAAGACCCGGAGCGCCGCATGAAATTCGGCCAGGCGGAACTGGAAAAAGCGCAGAGCTTAAGCGACGACCCAAACGAGGCGACCTACCTAGAACACCGCGAAATCGATTGGCGCTCTTCCACAACAGAAGGCATCGACCTCGTTATGCAAGAACATCAACTGGATGCGCTGCTATTCCAAAACAACCGCGGCGCAGCGATGCCGGCAAAAGCCGGCTATCCGTCCATCACCGTGCCAGCTGGATATGCGAGCAGCGGGCATCCGGTTGGCGTTACCTTCAGTGCACGAGCATTCAGCGAAGCGCGCTTGATTGAACTGGCTTATTCCTATGAACAGGCGACGAAGAAACGCATTGTGCCGGATTTGGCATCGTACTGAATTTGATCAACTAAACCAAAAACACCCTCTATTGAAAAGGCGGCAAAATGCCAACTGTTCAACCGAGGGTGTTTTCATGAAGATTTCAACTTACTAAAACCCTAATATGTTTACACTCCGGAATAGGCCATGAAACCGCCGTCGACTGCCATTGTTGTTCCTGTCACAAACGAGGAATACGACTCATCCGCCAAAAACAGCAATGCTCCTAGCAAGTTTTCCGGCTCTCCGAATTTGTTCATTGGAGTCGCTTCAAGGATTTTTTTCGTACGCGCTGTAGGATTCCCGTCTTTGTCCATCAATAAGTCGCGGTTTTGATCTGTCAGGAAAAAACCTGGTGCAATCGCGTTGACGCGCAGGCCTGTTTCTGCAAAATGCACCGCCAGCCATTGTGTGAAGCTGTTGATAGATGCTTTCGCAGCACTATAGGCTGGAATTTTTGTCAATGGCGCATAAGCACTCATTGACGACAAGTTTATGATTGCCGGTGACTCACTTTTCAATAACTCTTGGCCGAATACTTGGCAAGCCAGAAAGGTCCCAGTGAAGTTTAGTGAAAAGACCGAGGAGAATCCGCGCTCATCCAAATCGAAAAAGGATTGTCCAGCGGCCTTTTCATCATAGGTTTCAGGAGCCGTGATCGCATCTGGATGATTGCCGCCTGCACCATTGATGAGCAAGTCGATGCGGCCGAATTTCTCCATTATTTCTTGTTTTGCCTGTTCCAGTGATGCACGATCCAGCACGTCGGCCGGCAGCGCAAGCGCCTGGCCACCTGCTTCTATGATTGCATTAGCTACACTCTCGCCTTTTGAAGCGGTGCGATTGAGAATGGCGACTTTCATACCTTGTCGTGATAGTTCACGTGCCATTTCCGAGCACAGGACGCCACTGCCACCTGTGACAACAGCTACACGGCCATTTAAATTTTTGTGGATAGGAATCATAAAGCACCCTCATTTCCAGACTTATATCAGTCCAAATTAATATCAAAGTAATGTGTTGCATTATGGTAAGAAATATCTTGAATCATCTGGCCAACGAATTCATAATCAGCGGGGATTTCCCCTTCTTCAATCCAGTTCCCGATCAATTGGCACAAGATTCTTCTGAAATAATCGTGGCGTGTAAAGGACAGAAAACTCCTCGAATCCGTCAGCATGCCGACAAACAGGCTCAACAAACCGGCATTGGCCAGTTCTTTCATTTGCCGAATCATGCCATCTTTTTGGTCGTTGTACCACCAACCGGAACCGAATTGGATTTTCCCTTTCATCTCACTTGATTGGAAATTACCGATTGTACTGGCCACCATTTCAAAATGGACCGGGTTGAGCGGATAAATAATCGTTCTTGGCAGTGCTTCTTTTCGGTCCAAACTGTTTAGAAATTGATTGAGCGGACGAGCCAGCTCAAAATCATTCATAGAATCGAATCCACTATCGGCGCCAGCCTGCTCAAACATCCTTGTATTATTATTGCGCAATGGCCCGATATGTAATTGCATCGCCCAATCGTTTTTTGCATACAGCTCACCGAGAAATTGCATCGTAAATGTTTTATGCTTTTCTTCTTCGATTTTAGAAATCTTTTCACCGGATATGGCTTTGTTGAAAATATCTGCGGCTTCCTCAAAGTAAGTTTCTTCATATGGTAAATACTCAAAGCCATGATCCGAAATACGACATCCGTGCTCATGGAAATAGTCGACTCTTACAGACAAAGCTTTCAGGAAATCTGCGTAATTATGGATATTCAGCTGCGCCGATGTTCCGAGATCCTGAATGTATGAAGAAAATCCAGCTGCAGAAATGGCAAGGCCTTTATCCGGACGGAATGTCGGCAGCACTTTCGCTTCAATACTTGTATCTGTGGCAATTTGCATATGATATTTCAAATTGTCCGCAGGGTCATCGGTGGTGCAGATGACTTTGACATTGCTATTTCTTATTAATTGCTGCACCGAAAAAGTATCTGATTGAACAACCGCATTGAGCTGCTCCCACATCGCTTCCCAATTTTCTTCCTTGATCACTTCGTCGTAGCCGAAATACTTTTTTAGCTCAAGATGGGACCAGTGATACAAAGGATTGCCCATCGTATACGGCACCGTACGGATCCATGCGTGAAATTTCTCTTTGTCGCCGGCATTTCCCGTGATGAATTGTTCGTCAATTCCGAATGCGCGCATCGCCCGCCATTTGTAATGGTCGCCTTTTAGCCAGACATCGGTAATGTTTTCAAAGCAATGGTCTTCCGCGATCTGTTGCGGACTCAAATGACAATGAAAATCATATAAAGGAAGACCTTTTGCATACTCATGATATAGGATCTTCGCGCTCTTGCTATTCAGTAAAAAATCTTCGTCCATAAATTTCATTAGGCCACTCCCAGTAAGGCAATTATTTTCAAAAGTCTTTATGTTGGTCCGATACTTCAGTCAAGTGTCCGACTTCTTAAATTTCAACTTCGAAACTTCCACTCTTCTTAGTAACTTCTTTGCCGTTTACCGACAGATTTCGCTTATCGTCATCATTCACATAAAAACGGATAGTGTTGTAAGGCAAAGTGTAAGTCCCTTTGATGTCAAAGCTTAGTTCGATTTTCGCCGGACTCGATTCCATTGAAACAGTGATCAGTGCATGATTTTGCTCATAGTTTGCAGAGATGCCGTCGTCTTCGTATAGCCGATAAGTCGAGCTGCCTTCCTGGCGATGTGGAAACAACAGAAACCCTCGTTCCACTTTGTCTTTCGTCGCAAATGTCAGGTCAGCGTCATTGATCGGGATAATGCTTCCCGCTTTAATCAGCAGGGGATTATAATCCAACGGCGCCGGCACGGTTACAAGCTGTCCGCCGTCGTGCCATTCGGAAGTATGGAAGTTGAACCAGCCGTCTTCGTTTACCGGCAAATAGACCGCTCTTTCCGTTTGTCCTTGTTCGACAACTGACGCCACCAAGATAGACTCACCCAACATGAACTCATCGTTCTCTTCATAAGTTTTGACGTCTTCTCCAAAATCGTAGAAGGTTGGCCGGATAATCGGCTCGTAGTTTGCATGGGCTTCATACAGCGCCGTGTACAAATAAGGCGTGATGCGGTGCCTGAACTTCATCAACTCACGGATCGTACTTGTCGTTTCTTCATACATCCACGGAACATTGACGGTTTGGTCGTCATTCCAAGAATGAATCGTGAAGCGCGGATGGAAGATGCCGCTTTGTACCCAGCGCACCAGCAACTCCGGCTCCGGGGCAGGACCTGAAAATCCGCCGATGTCATGGCCGACATTATAAATACCGGACATGCTCAATCCTAAGCCCATTTTGATATTGTATTTAAGCGATTTCCAATTTGTGTAATTATCGCCAGACCAAGTTTGGACATAGCGCTGCATGCCCGGACTGCCAGAACGGGAGATCAAGTAAGGACGTAAATGCGGTGCGTATTCCTTTTGCGCTTCGTATGACGCTTTCATCATGAGCAGCGGCTGGACAGCACGCATGGTTTCAAATGGCAGCTCTTTGCCGAATCCATTAGAGACGGCCTCTGTCGACCAGACTTCAAATTCGTTATTGTCATTCCATGTGGAGTCAATGCCGTATTCTAATAATTGCGAAGTGACATTTTCTTTCCACCAGTGAATAGCTTTTACATTGGTGAAGTCGATATAAGCACCAACTTCGTCCCAGAACTGAACCATTTCCACTTCGCCTGAACGGTTACGGATAAATACGCCTTGCTTTTCCAGTTCCTCAAATTGCGGATGGCTTTTCAACAGTGCCGGCTTAATGTTCGCGCATAACTGTACGCCTTTTTGATGGTATTCATCGATAAAGCCTTTCGGATCTGGGAACTTGTCCCGATTCCAATTAAACACATAACGCTTGTCGCCGATTGAGGTATAGCCCGAAGACAGTTGGAATGAATCGCAGATGATGTCGTTTTCTTCACAAAGGTCGATAAAGCGTTTTAGTTGTTCTTGCGCATCAGGGGCATCCGTATAAGTCATCGTCGAGCCAGAATACCCAAGACTCCATTTCGGGGAAAAGATTGTTTTCCCAGTCAGCCAAGAATAGCGTTTCACAACATCTTTCACTTCTGGACCGGCAATTATGTAATAATCCAAGTCACCGGCGAATGAATGATAGTAGCGGTACCAACCGTGATAATTATCCATTTCATTGCCCATATCGAAAACGCTTTGCGCCATATTGTCATAGAAAATCCCAAAGGAAATATCCGACTGTTTATTGCGCGTGATATAGAACGGAATGTGTTTATATAATGGATCGGTATGTTGTGCATCGTATCCCATTGGATCGACACTCAGCATTCGGTAGCGTTTGCCATAACGGTCCATATCGCCGCTTTTTTCCCCCAAGCCGAAATACTGTTCATCGTGATTTCTTTGCAAGTAATGGAAAATCCCATTTCCAAGCGAACCATCGAAATTATACGCCTGGGTTTTCCGGTCTGCTGCAATTTCGGTGACTTCCCCGTTGCTTCCTTTGAAAAACCAGGTGACTTTAAAACCATCCAAATTGATTGACAGTTTGACCAATTCCGTTTCAACGCTCACCGTTGTTCTTTCGGTATACAACTCATAAGAAGGAAGTGAAAACGGCGATAAATCAAAACGGCTTCTTCCTTCGAATGGGACATCCTCCATTCCTGGAGCGACCAGCCATGTATTGTCGACTTCAAGCTGTTCCCCGTTTGTCATCAGCACCCGGATTACATCGGGCTCCAACACCATGACCCGAGCGATAACCAAAGGATTCCCGAGTCGGAAAGTGATGATGTTATTTTGTTCTTCTTGAAGTTCAAATAAATACCGCTCTTTTAAAGACATAAACTATTCGTCCTTTCATTATGCATTTGCAGCAAATCGCATTTTTTTGTGAACTTCTGGATTTTCAGATTAATAACCTAGCAAGTTCGGCAGCCACATGCTGATTCCTGGTATATACGTCACCAGCAGAAGCACCACAATAATCGCCGTATAAAACGGAATGAGCGGTTTGATGACATCCTCAATGTCCAAATTCGCAATACTGGATCCAACAAATAAAGCACTTCCCACAGGTGGGGTAATGTTCCCGATGCTCAAGTTCATGACCATCATAATCCCGAAATGGATTGGGTCCATATCGAAACCTACCACGATTGGCAGAAAGATCGGCGTAAATATTAAGACTGCTGGGGTAATATCCATAAATGTTCCGATGAATAGGAGGAACACATTTAAAATCAGCAACAAAATAATTGGATTATCTGAAATGCCCATGATGAGTTCACTGATCGCCGACGGAATGCCGGTAAACGCCATCACCCAGGACATGACCGCCGAAGCGGATACGAGCAGCATGATGACAGCCGTTATTTCTACCGATTCCATGATGATTCTTGGAAGATGCTTGAACTTAACCGCGCCATAAGCCAAAGACAGAATAAAGGTATAAGCTACTGCGACGGCTGCTGCTTCTGTGGCAGTGAAAATCCCTGAAAGAATCCCACCGATGACAATGACAATTAACATTAAACTAGGAATAGCATCTAAGAATGTTTTAAAAGCCACCTTAAAGCTGACTTTTTCTGATGTTGGATAATTTCTTCTTTTCGCGATGATGAATGCGACAGCTATACAGGCAAACGCCCATAAGAGTCCGGGCAAATAACCCGCAACAAACAATGCCGCAACCGATGTTCCTCCACTGACAAGCGAATAAATAATCAATGTGCCACTTGGCGGAATAATCAAACCGATCGGTGCAGAGGAAATATTGACCGCTGCGGAAAATTTCGGATCATACCCTTCTTTTTTCTGCAACGGCCCCATGACCCCGCCAATTGCGGCAGCGGCCGCAACAGAAGAACCCGACAGTGAACCAAACAAGGTGTTACCGAGCACGTTCGTATGAGCTAATGCACCTGGTGCACGCCCGACAAGTACTTTCGCAAAGTTAATCAAACGCTCGGCTACCCCGCCATTATTCATTAAAATCCCTGCTAAGATGAAGAAAGGAACTGCCAACAAGGTAAAACTATCCAGTCCAGTAACAAGTTTTTGGCTGGCGGTGAAAATCGCCATATCCATAGGTAAAACAATCAATATTGCAGCTAACGAAGCAATGATGATACTTACCGATATCGGTACACTGATAATGAGCATCACTGCAAATACAATCGCTAGTACGATTCCTGCCTCCAACGCCATAAAGTTCACTTCCTTATTCTAGAATCTCATCCGATTCAAACTTGGTTTTTACGTTTTTCATTTTTTTGTGATTGCGGAAATGTTCAATGATATGGATGACCGCGTAAAATAAAAATAAGACACCTGCAACGATTAGGCTTAAATACAAATATTGAGTTGGCAGATTTAAAGCAGATGATACTTGTCCAACTGAATTTTGATAAGCTTGCATGCCCCCATAGAGTAAGATGACCAAAATAAACGCTAATACAATTATTTCAACAAGCATATCCACGTAGAATTTAAACCTTTCCGGCACTTTACGCGCTATAAATACAACTGCTAAATGTTTTTTTTGGCCGTATGCATAAGCAGAACCAAGCATCGTGAGCCAAATTAGAGAATAGCGCAGAAATTCTTCGGATAATGTACTAGGTGCATTTAAGACGAACCGGGTAAATACTTGCCAACAAGCCACTAGAACCATTGTCACCATCAAGGAGCATGTCAAAAATGCCGTGATCTTATCCACAATATCTCTCATTGGGATTCTCTCCATTCCTGTATAAATTAAGGGCCTCACAAGTGCAAGGGTTTCTTGCCACATGTGAGACCCTGTTTTTCATTGTTTATTCGACATAGCTTTGGAAGTCTTCAAAGTAACGTTTGCTTTCTTCATTTTCGGACTGGTATGTTTCATGAAGCGGTGATGCGGCATCGATAAACGGCTGTTTATCGATTTCATAGAACGTGACGCCCATTTCTTCTGCATCTGTAATTGCCGTTTCAATAGCATCAGCCCATACTTGTTTATGGCTTTCGGATGATTCAACTGCTGCCTCTGAAATTGATTGTTGCTGCTCTTCCGACAGCCCATCCCACATGCTTGTGCTGATGATTAAGACGTCCGGTACATACTGATGCTCTGTGTAGCTGTATGCTTTTGCTACTTCTCCATGCTTATTGCTCGTCAAGCCTGTTTCGTTATTTTCCGCTCCATCAATGACACCTTGCTGAAGTGATGTATACACTTCACCAAAAGACATTGGCGTTGGCGCCCCGCCCATCGCTTCAATCATAGCAATAGATGTTGGACTTTCCTGAACCCGGATTTTCATACCGTTCATATCGGCTGGTGTTGCAACTTCTTTATCCGCAGTGTAGATACTACGTTGACCGCCTGTATACCAACCTCCTGCAAAGAATCCTTCATCACGTGTATTCTGGAAAATTTCTTGAACAGCTTCGCTATTGTCCATTACCTCGAAGTAATGTTCTTCACTTTGGAACACATAAGGAAGTGAGAAAATTGCGTAGTTACTATCAAAAGACTCTAAAGCGCTTGCGCTGACTTTTGCCATATCAAGCGTTCCTGATTTCACCAGTTCAATGACACCGCGTTCATCACCCAATTGCCCATTCGGGAACAATTCGATTTCCACACTGTCCCCAGAATTTTCTGCAGCCAACTCGGACAGCTCAACTAGTGAGGTATGTACCGGATGATCTTCGCCCTGGTTGTGAGCAAGACGTAGTGATACGGATTCTGCGTCTCCCCCACCTTCAGCACTTCCCCCCGCACTTTCATCGCTTCCACAAGCTGCCAGCAGTAATAATGAACTTAGACCAATTGTTGCGAATGAAAACCCTTTTTTGAATTCCATATGAAATTCCTCCTTTTTTATAAACCGCTTTCAATCATCAAAATACACTGCAATAAAGTTCTATTAATTTATTCACTGTTCTATTGATATAGTTGAAAATTCTGTAAACTTAAATTATTGAGTAACAAACGAACAGTTCTCCCTCCTTAAACAAATAATTCTCATCCTAAAGGCAAGCGCTTTCATTTTGTTGAAAAATATATAAGTTTACATTAGACTTGAAACAACAACAAAATAACAACGTTGTTATTACAAACTTAATCTTAAAGTAATAAAACAAAATAATCAAGTGCGTTTTTTGAAATTTCTTTTTTTTTGAGGTTCAAATGCAGAAAACTAGGTTATTACAGAGCGATACTTTCGGGATTGCTTCTGTTATTATGCAATTGATATCATGATTTGGAACCAAAAAAATTTTTAAAACGTTTACATTGAGGGAGGGTTAATATGACAATAACGATAAAAGATCTGGCTCTCGTTGCTGGAGTCAGCTACTCGACGGTCTCAAAAGCACTTAATGACAGTTCGCTTGTTAAACCTGAAACAAAAGATAAAATTATAAAAATCGCAAAAGAAATGGGATACGAACCGAATTACGCAGCCCAGCGCCTGGTTTCGAAAGAGTCTAAAGTCATCGGTCTTATTTGGCCGACATTAGAACGTGTAGCTCCTTCTGTTCTCGTGACAAAAATCAATGAAGAAATTTCAAAAAGTTCGTATTCAATGATTCTATCAGTAAACCCCCTTCAAACCTCTCTTGAAATGTTCAAGCGTTTTCAAGTAGATGGAGTGATTATCTTTAATGAATATTTGAATGATATGCCTACGACTTTCCCTTTGCCCTGTCTCACTTACGGCGTCAAAAAAGACACGCCTTTCCCAGTAATCGATGTAAATTATCAAGGGGCGATGAATGATGCTGTTACGTATCTATATAATCTTGGCCATCGCGATATCGCCTTTATCGGTGATTTTACAACTGATGACGAGCGGCAAATAGAAAAAGCAATCGGCTTTAAAAAAGCCATGAAAAAGTTCGGAATTTATAGGGAGGATCACATAATCGACACAGATGGTTTGGGCTGGTATGACGGCTATATGGCGACTGTCCGCCTAATCAATTCTCCTTATCGTCCCACAGCTATCATCAGTGCCAGTTATGATATCAGTGCCGGTCTCATCCGTGCTCTAAGGCAGGAAAACTATACGATTCCAAAAGACATTTCCGTGCTCAGTTACGATAATATTCCGCAAATGGCTAATATGGAAATTCCACTGACAAGTGTCGGTGCACCCGTAGAAGAAATCGCACAAGCGATGGTTCAGACTTTGACACGATACATCAAAGACTCCAAATCCGTTCCCGCAATCCAAACTCTAACTCCAGTGATTACCGAAAGAAGTTCTTGTGCTGAGATCGGCAAGCAAACAGAAAAATAGCAATCACAAAAGCGGATGCGCCAATTTCTGATTCAGAAATTGGCGCATCCACTTTTTCATTCAAATCAAAAATCAGTATTTCTTCTCTGTTTACTTAGAATCATGTTCTATAAATTACTGCAGACAAAAATCGCCGCTTTATTACAAGCGACGGTTTTTTATTTGCCCAATTACTTCAACAAGAATCCCTGTCGATCAACTCCGGCGCAAAACGTTCGACCACCGATTTGCCAGATTTTTTTTCACCTTTAATTTGCTCGAGCAGCAATTCAGAGGCACGATTAGCCATGTCAATTTTCGGTTGCTCCACCACCGTAATCGGCGGGGTATAGAAGCTCGCAAAGGCGATTTCATCGACGCCGATGACTGCCACGTCCCCCGGGATCGCCAGCTGATGTTGTTTGATATACTTCAGCACTTCCGTCAGCACAATGTCGTTGCCAGCCACAATGGCTTCCGGCTTTGACTCGAGCTGAAACAAACCATGCAGCGTCTCTTGAAGCAGTTCAGCATCTGCAGTTTTGACGTATTCCTGCCCCACTGGAATGCCATGCTTTTTCAACGCTCTCTTGTAGCCATCGATGCGTTCAACGCGCGGGCTGATATTGCGGATGACGGAGGTAGTGACCATCGCAATTTTTGTGTAGTTGAGCGACACCAGCTTATCGACAGCAAGTTCTGCAGCTCGCCGATTGTCAAGCATCACCGTGTCAATGTCATACCCTTCCACTTGGCGATCCATAAAGACAATCGGAAAATTTCTTTTTGTCATTTGTTCATATAAATCCAAGTTTTCACCGGTCGGAAAAACGATAAGGCCGTCTACTTGTTTTGCCAGCAGCATTTTAATGTAATTGCGCTCTTTTTCCGGATCATCGTCGGCATTGCAGATAATGGTGTGAAAGCCCTGCTTGTTGAACTCGGTTTCCAGCGTCCTGATAATGTGCGTGGAAAAAGAATGAAGAATATTGGCGACGATGACCCCGACCGTATAAGTGGTCTTTTGCGAAAGACTTCTCGCAACAATGTTCGGGTGATAGTTCAGTTCTTGAATCGCCAGCTCAATGCGCTCTCTCGTTTTTTCGCTCATATATTCATAACGTTTGTTCAAATACTGCGAAACCGTGCTTTTCGACGTGTTCGCATGCTTCGCCACGTCGGCCATCGTTACATTTTTCATTATCAATCAAACTCCCGGATAAAGCAGATTAGCGTTATTCAGCAAGGGCGCTGCGTTTTGTTTCATACGCATCCCACAAGCCGAGCAAATACATAATTCCCAGTGCACGGTCATATAAACCATAGCCTGGACGGCACACTTCACCAAAAATATGGCGGCCGTGATCAGGACGCACGTAGCCCGTGAAGTTTTGCTCATGCAATTCTTTCACAACACCTTTAATATCGATCGAACCATCTTGGGTGTAATGAGATGTTTCGGTAAAGTCGCCATTATCGTAAATCTTTACATTGCGAATGTGCGCAAACGGCGAACGATTAGCATATTTCTTGGCGATCGCTACCATATCGTTTGATTTGCTAGCTCCCATTGAGCCGGTGCACATCGTAAATGCATTCGATGGCGAATCGGAAATTTCGATGAGTTTTTTGTAACTGGCTTCACCTGTAATGATGCGTGGTAACCCAAAAATAGAGAACGGTGGATCGTCCGGGTGGATAGCCATTTTGATGCCTACTTGTTCAGCAACCGGCAAGATCTCTTTTAGGAAGATTTCTAAATTCGCCCATAGCTTCGCCTCGTCTATTTCTTTATACGCGTCGAACAATTCGGTGATGCGATCCAGTTTTTCGGGTTCCCAACCCGGCAAAGTCAAATCCGATGCTTCGCTGACGGTGCGGATCAATTCTTTCGGATCGGCATCTTTCACTTTGGCATTCTCAAAAAACAGTGCCGTCGAGCCGTCTTCCAGTGGATGGAACATTTCGGTACGCGTCCAGTCGAAGATCGGCATGAAATTATAGCAGATCACTTTAACGCCCGCTTCCGCTAAATTGCGAATCGACTCTTTGTAATTTTCAATGTAGTGTGCTCTTTCGCTGTTGCCCAGTTTGATGGATTCGTGAACATTGACACTTTCCACAACGTCCGCATGAAATCCGTGCGATTCGATATACGCGACTTCTTTCGCAATGTCTTCTTTTGACCAAACTTCTCCAGCCGGTTTATCGTGAAGCGCCCAAACGATGCCTTTGACACCTGGAATTTGTTTGATGTGTTCGAGTGTGACCGTATCATTGCCTTGGCCATACCAGCGAAATGTCATATTCATGAGTTATGCTCCTTTATTGTTCAATTTTTTCTACGTATTTTCGGCTCAATTCTACCGCAGCAGTATACCCGCCTGCGGCATATGCTTTGTTCAAATCACTGCCGATGCCGGCTGCAACTGCCCCTGCGGCTAACCAGTCCTGAATATTATCCAAGTTGATGCCACCTGTCGGCATGATGCGCACGTGGGGCAGTGGCCCGTTGACGGATTTTATAAATGACGGCGTGAAGTTATTCGCTGGGAATAGTTTGATGACCTCACATCCTGCCTCCAATGCTTTGACCATCTCGCGGATTGTCATGCAGCCTGGCAAATAAGGAATCCCATAACGGTTGCAGACCGGTGCGATGGTTTCGTCGAAATGAGGACTGACGATAAATTTTGCTCCAGACAGAATTGCATGGCGAGCAGTCTCAGCATCCAAAACCGAACCTGCTCCAAGTAAGACGTCTACATCTTGCAATGCTTCAAATGCTTTTTGCACTTGCGGTGTCGTATAGGTTAATTCGATGGCACGGATGCCGCCCTCCAACGCTGCTTTTGATAGTTCAACAGCTTCTTCCGCGCTGCTGCCGCGGATGACTGCAACCACTTTCGTATCGGTGATGCTTGCTAAAATTTTATGCTTCAACATTGTGTTTTCCCCCTTTAACGTTCGATCATTTTTTCTTTACGCACCAATGCCAGCACTTCCTGCAAATAGGGCAGTCCCTCATTGTCCCCAGACACCGTCGTCACTAAAGCGCCGACGCCATTGGCAAACTCGAGCGCATCTTCCGGGCGATACCCGTGAAGCACCGCATAAATATAACCCGCATCAAAGCCGTCTCCAGCTCCTACTGTATCCACTACTGTCACTTTGAACGCATCTTTTGTATGCCACATACCGTCTTGAAAGACTTTGGAGCCGTTGCCACCATCTTTGATGACCAGTTGGCTGATATCGTATTGTTTTGCGAAGTCTTCCAGTGCTTGGTCTGTTGCAGTGCCATTCAGCATTTCAATCTCATCCAAGCCTGTTAATAAGATGTCGACTGAAGGCAGGATTTCCTGATAAGCTGCTTGCGCTTCCTCCAAGGTCCATAACTTCAAGCGGATGTTCGGATCGAACGAAACACGAATACTTTGTTCACCGGCGATTTTCAATACTTGTTTAACGATTGCCAAGTTTTTTGGATCGATTGCCAAGAACACGCCCGTCAAATGTACAAGATCCACACCTTCAAACATCTCTTTTGTGATATCTTCCACTTCCATCGTCAATATCGGAGATTGATGGCGATAATAGAAGGTTTTTCCTGAACCGTCTTCACGGATTTCCTTAAAGTTCAGTGAGGTAGGATAATTTTCGACAAATTGCACGTCCGACATATCGATGCCTTCTCCTCGTGCAAAATTATAAATGACACGTCCAAACTCATCTCCGCCGAGACGACTGACCCACTTCGTCTCCATGCCAAGACGCGCACTGCCGATTGCAAAATTCAACTCCGCACCGCCGACTTTCCGCGTAAAAGCTGGAACATAACGAAGCGGGCCTGTCTCTGAAGGATTAAATGTAATCAATGCGTCTCCCAATGTTAAAATCTTATAAGTTTCTGCCATAATCAGTACCTCTCCCAAACTATTTTTATCATTTGATAAACCGGTTTAGTAAAAGTATAGTCGATGGTGTTTTCAAAATCAACTTCGCTTACGCATTATTCTGAAAATGGAAGTAGTCACTTTTTTCATATAGAAACCATGTTGGCACATTATTATTCGACTCGTTATTTCCATAGTTTCAATATAATTTGTTCTTTGCCTGAATCAAGTTCTGCTTTTCATTCAAATTCTGTGTGCTCCGTTTCCCCTTACAGTGTATCTTGAATCGATACCGCTAGCGGACGGAATTGGGTTTAACACGGGGGATCTTTTTTAAGCAATGTGGCTACTTAAAATGGACAGACGGTTGGCACACTTTTGAGAAAGAGGATGTCTAGATATGGTAATTTATGATGCTACGAATACGCTATTTCAATTCGTTATATTCCTCTTTTCAGTTTTAACCGCTGGAGTTGCGCTCATCGCAATTGCCATCAACAAAAAAGTAACCGCCTTCTCCCTGCCAGGATTGTAGGTGATTACTCTATGTTTAAAAATATCTTTAATTTGGCAAGCTGCTTTTATACGGCATTTGCTACATCGGCCAAGTGTTAAGGCACTCGGTCTTTTTGATACTTAAATTATAGCATCTCAAGTTTCGGGTTTCGCTTTCCAGAGAGCAAAAACCATTATTCCAACTTAACCTTCCCCAATTCATCCAACAGCGCTGGCCGTTTCGGATACATGAACTTGATTTCCTCGACCAGCCCAGCCGCCGCTTGAGTGCCGAGCGCAGCTTTGAAAGACTTGATTTTCTGACACGCACTCCAGTAGGCCTTGCGGTTGGAAGCCCGATCGATCAGCCGGTAAATATAGGCCGTATAGATTTCATTCACTTCATGCGGATAATCCGCCAACAGGTGCGGATACAGCTCCTCGATTGCAGAGACATTGGACCTGCAATAGTCCAGCAACTCGTCCAGTCTCTTTTCATCAATAAGAATTCCAAGATACAGAGACAGACTCCGCGGGCTGTTTTTCATCTCGGCCAAAAGTGCCTCCAGTTTCTCCGGCCATTGTTCGGCATCCACTAAACTCTTCAGCTTAAAGTAATACTCTTCCTCGCCTTCCAGCGCAAACTGAAAGCTGAGGTCGACTATCTCTGTTGTGTTGCCCATTCCTTCGTAAGCTTTAAAACGCAGCTTTTTCCATTCATACAAAAGCCCCGCTAAGTTTGCATCCAGGCTCTCCGACTCTTCACACAGCTGGATGGCTTTCTCAAATTCACCGATTTCCAATGCTTGCCAGATCTGCGTTCTGCGGATTGCCGGATAGCGCTTGAACTTTGCGTAAAACGCTTCGATAGCTTCCCGCTCTCCCTGCTGTTGCAGCACCCAAAGCTGATACGCGCGGAACCGCTCTTCTGTATAATTGAACGTCTTGTTTTGCATCTCGTTACTGGCAATCAAATCCGCAATATAATCGAATAATTTGTCAGTGAAATCGCCTTTTTCATTCCATTGCAAGACTGCTTCCAAAAGATAACTCGCCGCATCTGTGATATCCTGCTCCAGCGCAAAGAGGATATGCGGATAGAACAGGATGAGCATACGGTCGATCGTTTCTTCATCCACTTCTCCCGGCCACTCGGCCAGCGCCTCGTCGATCTTCTCCAAGCTTTCGTAAACCGCTGAACTGATGCTGCCGGATGAATCATCCGCAATTTGCAGCATGCCCGTGCATTCCTTGATGACGGTCAAACTGAGGCGGATAACCTTTTCGGCATCCTCCTGTGAATCCAAGCCATCCAAAAATTCGAGTACTTCCTCGACACCTTCAAGTGCCTGATCTGTTCGTTCCCATTCGATAAAGCCATTTCGGACAGCGCGGTAAGCTGACCTCTGTATAAGTCGGCGCGCTTTTTCCTCATCCATGCCACTCGTACTCATGAATTTCTCCGTCAAATAAAGATGGACGGCTGGCTGCTTCTCCACTAGCTCCTCAAGGACTTCCAGCAACTCCGCTTTTTTCAGCGCCTTTAATTGCGCCACTACATCCACTGCAGTCGAACCGTTCACTTCTTTATATTCACCGATTGCCAGGCACACCGCCACTTCATGCTTGCACAGCGAATCCGATTCGAATGGGCACGTGCAATAAGAACCGACAATCGTCCCGTCTCTCTTCAAATTGACCGACACTTCGTAATCCTGTGTGCCCGCAACCAAAGCATGCCAGCGGTTCGGCGCATCTTCCGTCAATTGTTCCACGAAACCCTGCTCAAAATAATCCAGGCCACGTTTATAAAGTTTTGCCGGCACGGTTGTTTTCAGGTTTTTTAAGTTCATGAGAATTCCCCCTAGGTTGATTATAACCTGCGGAGAGTTGTGACTGAATAAGAAGTCCTTTCTAAAGTGAAAGCTATATTTTGAATGAAGACATGGCGCAACTTGGTCGGTACATTTATTTTCATCAGTCTCCAGATGGTCCCTGTATCAGGTGAAATGATGAATAGTTAGCCCCCCATCAAAATGCACAAATCGTAGCGGGTAACTCTTCAGCCTCTGGATACGGCTCTTTCTCCGTGAAATGACGGTAAATAAATCGAATTGTGCTTGATACAATGAGGCGATGCTTTAAATGAAAATACACAACGAATCTATATCGCATGTCCGGACTGATTACGCAGAATTGTTTTTGTTGAATTTCAAAAAGAGCCTATGTAATTATCAAACTAGCAGCACCTTTTTTATCATAAAAAAATAGTACCTTTTTGATGATTTAATAGAAATAAAGGTGTACAATGTAGCTATATTTTAGTAGAGCAACCGTGTCACCACTCATCGTGATAACAGCGAGCTAACAAGTTTCATATGCGTTGCCCATCTTTTCCGCAACCCATGAAGTACGGATAATTACATAACCTTCGAAATCCTGTTCCTTTTTACCATACTAATTTGAAAAGGAGGGTACGCATATGAAACTCCAGTGGCTCGTGTTGCTCGCATTTTTATTCGCCGTATTGATTACCATTTTCGCAGTTGTCAATGTGGATACCGTGCCTGTCAATTTTGTGTTTGGCACTGCGGATTGGCCACTTATTCTTGTCATCCTGGCTTCTGCTTTGATGGGATTCCTGTTAAGCGGCTCGGTGGCGCTTGCCAAAATCTACTCTATGCAGAAGGACAAGAAAGCTGCACAAAAAGGCAAGCCCGTTAAACCGAAAAAAAATGTCTCTGCTTCTTAATTTTTTATCGCTGGCCAAGAGGGTCCTTTAAAAAATTCTGAACTGAGGTAAAAGAGATAGCTTAGCTATTTGGAACAGGCCGATCAAAATAGGCACAGCCCTCCTTTTCAAGGGGGGCTCTTTTTTTGAGCAAAAATACCGGATTGGACAGACGAAAGCCGTATCCGCTAAGCATTAAGCTTGTCGGATACGGCTTTTTCTTCGTGTTATGGTTGCCCATAAACTGAATTGGGTTTTACACATAAGGGCGTGATTTCGTCTATGCGTTTTCTTTCACGGACTCCTCTGGAATGATCAGGTTCAATGCAATAGCCACAAAACAGGCAATTGTTATGCCAGATCCACCAAACAACAACTTGATAACTTCCGGAAACGCGTTCATCGCATCGGGTACTTGACTTAATCCGAGTCCAAACACTAAAGACAATCCAATGATAATCTTTGCTCTTTCATTTAAAGGCTCTGATGTCAATATGGCGATGCCAGTTAACGTAATCTGAGAAAAAATGATGACGGTGGCCCCTCCAATAACTGCTGGGGGCATTGTGGAGATAAGTGCTCCAACCTTAGGAATCAGCCCAGCCAATATTAAAAACCCAGCGCCAAGAGCTACGACATATCTGCTCATTACTTTTGTAAATGCGATCATCCCGACATTTTGACTAAAAGATGTATTTGGCAAAGAATTGAAAATCGCTCCCAAAGAAGATGTAAAACCATTTGCTATGACTGAGCCGGAAAGCTCCTTTGCTGTGGGTTCTCTGCCTGCTCCGCCAGTAGTCATCGCTGTCACATCTCCAACTGTCTCAACAGATGTAACGATAAACATGATCATCATAGGGAGGATAGCTCCCCAGTAAAATTCCATGGGAAAATAAAATGGTTGTGGAACTGAAAACCAGCTAGCTTCTCTCATGGCTGAAAATTCTACCATCCCCAGTGGCAGAGCCACCATATATCCAAAAATAATGCCGATTAAAATCGAGGACGTTTTCGCCATTCCCGTTGCATATCTATTTAGAAACAGCACAATGGCCAATACCAGTAAAGCCACCAACCAGTTTTGAGCTGATCCGAAATTTTCAGATCCACTGCCTCCAGCCATCGATACGATGCCAGTAGGCAACAGTGACAAACCGATCGTCAGAACGACTGTACCGGTTACAATTTTCGGAAAGAACCTTCTTACTTTCTCTATGAAAAATCCTAAGAATCCACCAAATAAACCGCCTATAAGGCTTGCACCCAATAATCCGCCTATGCCGTAGGAGCTTGCGATAACGAGATTGGTCGGCAGAAATCCAAAGCTCGTCCCCATGACGACCGGGAGTCGTGCTCCGACCTTCCATATTGGGTAACATTGGATAATCGTTGCAATTCCAGCCATAACCATGGCACTTTGAATCAATATCGTTAAATCAGTTCCTGTTATGCCGACCGCACCCGCGATGATAATCGGGACAGCAACATTCCCTAAAAACATCGCGAAAATATGCTGCAATCCCAAAGGCACTGCTTCTCTTAACGGGGGTACACCATCTACATCGTATTTACTTGTATTCTTCACCTTCGTGTCAGCTCCAACTATTTCCTTCATATAACACCTCTTTTCAATTCTATTCAACTGTTATTCGATCTATCGTGTCATCTTCGGTATACAGGATTCTGCACTCCATGCGGACGCTTTCCGCGGACGAAGCGCTGAGCCTCCTCGTCGCTATCAAAACCCTTGTGCTCCCACATCTGCATGGCAGATGCGTCGCAAATGAATGCACTCAGCACTGCTTCGCTCATTCATTGCCTGCGGGGTCTCATCACTCCGTTCTTCCGCAGGAGTCGCCGCATTGCGCTCCGAATCCTTCAGAGATTCCTTGTGAAAAGTAGAGTAGTTCGTGACTCTCCCTGATCAGAACCACCCGCGGAAAACCGGTCTAGTCACGGCTCCCGCATTGAGATTGTCACTTACTATCAAGGGATCTTCTGTTTTCCCACTAACTTACTAACAGATATGAAGCAAAACAGCTGTGACTCCTGCGGCTAAGCGAGACGACCGAGACCCCGCAGGGAACGCAGAGACCGAGGAGGCTTGGGCGCGAGCCCGCGGAAAGCGCAGCTGTTTTGCGGAATATCGACTTACTAGTATTTGTATGTCATTCGATCTCCAATATTTTCTTCACGGCATAATCTGCGCCTCTGTCTCTTGAGACGTTTCGCCAATACCGTAAATTGTCTTTAGAAACCTCTTCTATCTCATTCAATGCCGTGGCCAATTGTTCCTTGCTGAAATTATTCGGATCCAGTACTCTTCCTAAATTATGCTTTTCAATATCGTATGCGATATTAAACTGATCGCTGGAGAATGGCAGGATGACCATCTCTTTCCCGTGGTACATCGCTTCTGTTAAGGTGTTGCATCCACCGTGGAAGACTACGGTATCTACATACTGCATAAGCGCTACTTGAGGGATAAAACCTTCGATGATCGTATTGGGCGAGCTGTATTTTTTAAGTTCCTCCGCATGGCTGCCTGCCGAAACGATCAACAGCGCATCAGGATGACTTTCCCTGGCCGACAGGATCAGTTTTTCCAGCACGTCTTTTCTATTCGATAAAAAAGTTCCCAAACTGATCATGATTTTCTTTTCTTTCGTAGCTATCTTTTCCATCCATTCTTCATCTAAGGCAACCTCTTGAAATGAATTTCCTATAAACAATTCCTTCGGGTTTTCTTCACTTTTTTCGATATTGTTGAAATCAAAATAGTTGTAGATCACCGCGATTTCAGAGACCAAACTAAACGCATTGCTGATTTTTTTAACCGACTTATTTTCACTGATAATACTGTTGAAAACTTCAGTAAATTCCCGTTGTGTTTGGGTGGAAACCTGCTTTAACATCCTCAAATCTTCTTCCTCGACCGTTATTGCCCCAGGCCAGCTTTTAGGTACATTAAAATACCGTCCTTCTCTTGGAATGGTATTGGGATGAGGCGGACAAAATGTCACAAAAGGCAGCCCTAAAGAATACAAGCTAAGCGTAACCGAGTACGACAATATATCAACCACATACAGATCAACATCCATGGAATCATTTATGAACTTGATCTTATCGATCAGTTCTTGTGGGTTATAAAGCATATCCGCCTTTCTGTGGAGGGACTGTGTGATCAGTGTTTCTACAGCACCTTTTTTTGTCGACTCGAAGAATTCTTCCAACCTTATTCTCTCCGTATCCGGTTGCGTTGCGCGTTCACCTTTCCCTATATTTTTATTTGAATTTATATCGATTTCATAAAAAGCCAAATTCTCCTTCAAGATTTTATCCTTAAATTCGATACTGCAGCCAAATGTCACTTCAGCACCATGTTCTTGAAAACTTTTGGCCAACACGAGCAAGGGGTTAAAATGCGAATAAAAAGGCGGGCTGATAAAGAATATTTTTTTATATTTCATTTTCATTTTCTCCTTCTAAAGACGAATAAAATGACACAAACTCCTTTGAAATCTTTTGAATAGAAAAGTTTTCATCTACTGTTTTTTGTCCTGCAGCTTGAATTTTTTTCACTGCGTCTTTATCGATTTTAGGATCATACAGATGTTTTTCCGTTTCTTTGGCAATCGTTTCCCCATTGCTTGTGTCGATCAAAAATCCATTTTCCCCATTCTTCATATAACTTTTAACTCCGCCTTTTATCGGGCCCAGAGTTAGGAACCCTATCGACATCGCTTCCAAAATAGCTATGCCAAACTCTTCTTTTACACTTGAGCACAGGTAGATATGGGGATAGTCAAAGTCTCTCTTGATAATATCCCTTTCAAGCAATCTGATATCCAAATTCGACATGGCCCCTTTATGAATGAACCTGTCTTTGAACTCGGGATGCTGTTGTAAGAAATCCTTGAAAAATTCCATCACCATTTCTTCTTCTTTACTCGGTTTCTCCAAGTCTCCCCCGATTATGAGAAGATTATGGGTTTCCGAAAGCTTGGAGTTTGACCACGCTTTTAAAAGTTCCATCTGTCCTTTTAAAACAGCCAATCTCCCGACGTTTAAGATGACAGGCTTTTCAAAGAAGCCTTTGTTTGTTTCATTCCATTCCATCAGGCGATTTGAGTAAGCAGCGATGGCCTCTACATCGATTGATTGGCCTGTTTGTATGCCTTCACCGATCATCTTAATTTTTCTATTTACATGGTCATCTTTAAATTGAGGGAAATAGACCGCAAGTTCTGTTTTCACATCTCCATTCCCTATGCCAACGATTCCATCGCTTGTGTGGATTAATTCGTCACCTATTTTTATCTTGTTCAGTTTTTCAATAAGCTCGTTGAAACCAAGTTCTTTTAACTGCCCCGATCCATCAAACATATTCCGGTGCGGGTCTGGCGTTAGTGTAAAGACAAGTTTGCTATTTAACTCTTTAGATAGGTGGGCAACCGCTTTAGAAGCGTTGTCCAAAAACCGGATATGAAAGACATCGGGCTGTATGTTTGACCGTTTTAAATAATTGGCTATCTGTCTTTTTATAAATAATTCTCTTTTGATGAACTTGTCTGATCTAGACTGGTCCAAATAGATGGGCAACCTGATAAATACGTGTTTATCCCCGTGAAAACTGATAAAGGGCTTGTTCAATTCTTGAGTAATCGTAATCGTAAATACATGAGATACGCGGCTGTCTTTCGAGATCTCTTCACCCAAGCCTTTTAATAATACGGCTAAGCCTCCATTATTTCCTTTTCCGCTATCTTCAAAATCCCCATAAAACATCGATTGCAAAATTGAAATGCCTGGCTTCTCAAATGTAAAGTCTGTCTTGAGAAAGTCCATATAACTATCAAAAAACACTTTGTTTTTCTCATTTCTTATATGCTTTTCCACAAAGGATTGATCAACAGTCTCCATTGGATACAAATTCATTAACAAATTGATTCCCTGGATTTTTATGCCATCCGGGTAATCGAAGGTCAATAATTTGTATAGAGCATCTTTAAATCCCTGTCTGTTAAAACGATCCATATAGTCCAGTAAGATAGAAATGATCTCTAAATCCAGTTTGTATTTCTCAAGCATAAATGAGATGTTGTGATTACTTAAAATGTCGATACCACATTCAATACAAAGGTCTAAAACATGATAGAGCTTTTGATTATCGTACTGTTGGTTCACTAGTAAGTCTTTTATTTTTCTCTCCATTATTTGCCTGTTCTCATCATTGAATAAGTTTAAAACTGCATCTACTATAAATCGGTCTGTAGAGGAATGCTCTCCCAAAAACGAGATCAATTCATCTAATTCTTGTTCACCTAGTTGCTTGTTCAGCTCTAGTTGCTTGACCGTTCGAATTTGCTCGATCACTCTGGCTTCATCGGAGTTTATCGTCTTACTGCTATTTATGTACTCATCTAAAAATTGGAGAGGATAACTAGAATTACTTTCATTGTCATAAACACGATTTCTGAACTCAATAAACTCGTTCATTTTTCATCCCCCGATGCTCTCAGTAGATTAGTTTCTTCCTATTCTATACCACAGGCAGTAATACTATATGCGCAGACGCTTCTTCATTCTTTTTAATAGAACGAAAGATGCCAATTAATGCCAAAACTATTGAAGCAATTAGGTGCAAATATACTCCATTCCCTATACATCATTTCTTTGTACTGCATAGTTAACAAAACAATTAAATATAGAGGGTAAAATATACTTTCCTCACTCCTTCAGGCCACTTACTGAGTGCGCGATAATAAAAAAACACACCTGCCAGGTTGATTCAGCAAGTGTGGAAATCTATTATGTGTTTGAAGAAAAGCTATTGCAGCTCCGCCATACGGCTAGCTTACTCATCACTTATGAACAGCCGTAATCTCTTCCATCAATCCAACCCAGTCGTCTCTCGTGAAATCATACAACTCCAGCTCCGTCTTTCTCAGAACCATATGGATGCTGTCGAATTTCTCGTCTGATCGGAATCGCCACCAGCTTTTCGCTGTTGAGGTCTTGGTGCCTGGCTCGTAATACGTCAATGTGATCTCGGGATCGACGATGTCCTCCACCCGGTCGATGTCCAACAAATTATGCGGGAAATCAATATAGAGGCCGAGCGCCGCTTTATGAGGCGTAATGGACCCGATTTTATATGCCAAACTGGCTTATTCCTATGAAAAAGCGACGCAGAAACGGATTGCACCGGGTCTGGGATCGCTCCGAATATCATCAACTAAATCAACAACACCCTCTACTGAGTAGTGACAAATGCCAATCTCTCAGTAGAAGGTGTTTCCTATTATCAAGTGTGAATTATCTCTAAGGGATTCTTAAAATTGTTTCTTTTTCTAGAAAGTGTTTTTTATTTTACTTTTTATAAAATTGAAGGATATCCCAAGTTGTAATGATTCCTAGTAAACTTTCGGTCTTCTTCCCTGAATGAGTAATCAATAATGCATCTAATCTCTCTCGCGTATGAGGAAAATCTTTAAATATTTCCTCAGCTTCGTAAACATTCATTTCTTTGCCAATAAAAATATAGTTATCTACCTCTTCTTCAAATTCTAGGATATCTACAAGATTAGTCTCTTCGAGAGAAATGATATCTTCTTCAATGTTTCTTGCAAGCCATTTCGTAATACCATTCTCAGTTAATAAGCCAATGAACTCTTCGTCCCGATAGACAGGAAACTGAGTATAGTCCCTATCCCGTATTATCTTTAGCACGTCAGCAATTGAATTATTGTGTTTAAATGTTTCAACCTTCTTCTGAAACTGAGTTAGTACTGTTGGTGGATTTGTCAATTCTTGCTCAACTTTTTCTATTTCTTCAACAATGGAATCATGAGGCTCAGCAATTGCATAAGTTCCTTGTGTGGATTGATGAACAATAGCATTTCGGAGATTGGAAAATTTAGTTAATTGATCTTTATTTCGTTTTACTGTAACGTTCCTTTCTATCTGATCTCTCACTAATTGACTGAAAGGTCTATATACTCCATTTGTAGTTCCATTATTTAAAAACTGTTCAATTCGATTGAAGGCGGCGAGAAAATTATCGGAATTTTCCACTTATTCTTCCTCCTGTTGCATTAAGATTTTTATTTGTTAGATCGTTTCATTTTGAGACTATTGATTTAAGCTTGATTTCCTAGGTAACGGAAAAATTCAGGCGGTTACTTCATTTACTAATTAATACAGATGCTTTTGCTTTTACTTCTTTAGTGATTGACGGATGCTTTGAGGCAATGACTTCTTTTAGAGCTTGTTCTTCCCAACCATTTTTAAAAATAGTAATAGCTGAAGAGATTCTAATTAATTGACCAGAAATTTTAGAAGCTTTTGGATTATCCTCTAGAAGTTTTTTAGCTAAAGGCAACTTATCTGTTCCGCTTAGTTTTTCCTTGCTAAATGCCAGTTCTTTATAATCCTCGAAGTACTGCACAAAATTAGATTTCCCTATAGACTTTAGCGCTCTGTCAACTGTACTCATGCCAGATTCCCCCTTCTCCTCATAAGATAATTTCAGCATAGCACATAAAATTACAGCCTGATTTAACAAATAATTTGTTGTTGATCGTCAACAATTGTGATTAAAAAGAAAGAATCTATTATATATGTATCGCTAAATCTTAAATTCCATTTCCCTTAGGAACGGCACAGTTAAAACGGCTTTCACTCATACATTGAAGTGAAAGCCGTTTTTAATATCAATATTAATTTTTACAACCATTCTTTTCACATGTGATTTTTGAGTTACTGTTTGACCAGTGACTACTTTCAACATTGGTATTAAAGCCACAACCTGTGGTCCCACCTTTAGATCCACCATGGATAATATCTGTTGGTGTATGTTTAACTGCCATAGTTATTAACCTCCTTTCTGTAAAACAATTTAATTAAATGAAAATTTTAACATCTATATTTAATAAAAAACAAGTGTTCTTATTTTTACTCACTTTTTTAGGTGCAAGAAAAAACGCCTCCATAAGTAGAGACGTTCTGGTCCTAAAATTTAAGAATATTGCTTTTTTTTACTAGACCTTTCCCAACTCAGCCAGCAACGCTGGCCATTTCGGGTGCATAAACTTCAGTTCTTCAACGAGTCCCAAGGCAGCTTCAGCCCCCAGTGCCTGTCCAAAACCTTTGATCTTTTGACAGGCACTCCAATATTCTTTCTAACAGTTTGTAGATAAATATGAATAAATTGAACTATGTCTAATTAAGAGAAAGAAGAAATTTTAAAAAATGGTATGATTTTCTCGTTTTCATTTTTCGAATTATCTCTTTCCTTAAAACGAAACTTATTTTAAATCAAAGATTTAAATAGATATTTGTTTGGTTTCCAGTTCATAAGTTTTTAAATTCAAGTTCATTTCCATCTGATAAATCGGAATATTAAGCTGAAATGCGATGTTTATTAATTTCATTTTATATTCATCTTTACACTTTTGACCGATATAAATTACTTTAGGGTTAGCCTTCATCTTATGTGGGTTTATTGTATTATTGGGTTTTTGAACCCTAAATTCTTTTTCATGTTCCCATCTTTTTTCCTTAATAAATCCCATAAATATTTTTAGCCACAACACCATTAAGTTAGATAAAACAATTTCATCGTTCCCATTCTTTTGGGCTTCATTATATTCATCATCCACATCTTCCAAAAAGCTAATTAAATATTGTGTTATATCTACACGGTCTTCAGCATATTGGATAGGAAAGACTTGTGGAGACAATTCTGGATTATCCTCAAAATTAGTAGAGTAGCTGACACAAAAGCCATGATGGTTATTTGAATAGTGTGCCCACATTGGTAAATTATTAGAGCCCGCCGAAGAAAAAGATGCGAATCTTGAAGATTTTATGTGTTCTTCTATAAACTCTTCACCAAAAAGATAACTAAATCGATAGTTTTTTAATGAGTCTATATCATAGTAGAAAGATTTATTATCAAAAGGGTCATTAAAATCTTCTGAAAAAGACAAGAATATTTCTTTGTTAGATAGTGTTTGAAATTTTATCGAATTTAATTCCATATCATCAGTTAATGAATAATATTTATAAATAATATCAGGAACATGAATTTTAATGACTTTATAAATATCATTAAATATTTCTGGTTCCTTTGAAAACTTATTGAGAAGTTCTAATACTTTAATGTAATCCATAGGGTGTTCTTCACGATATCGATATACTTCTTCCATATCCACCATTTATCACCTCTTAATAAAGTTTAACTTATTGTAATCTTTATTATCACTGATATTTCACTTTCTTTGCTCTATTTCTTATTAAAACCAACCACCTTCTACTTTCATGTTCATCTAATAAAAAATATATCGAAACTATTTAATATATTCCTCGTATTAAAACTAAAGGAGTGGAGGTATGGAAGCACTGATAAAATTAATTAATAAATCCAAGCTTTTTTTACTCAAGACGAGATTGAAAGAATTCAATAAGCTAGGTGAAGGCGGAAGTGTAGGTGTCCTTTTAGAAACAAAATATGGAGAGCCAATTTTATTTACGCACAATGAAGAACAAGACGGTCCAGTATTAAAATTTTGGTTGTACTCAGTTCACTGGGGAAAGGTTGATCGATCATCACTGATTCTTTTTTTAAGTGAGCATTCCCTGAATATCAGCGATATTCAAGTGTTAGAGTACCGTAATAAACCTTTTATAAAGAAATACGGGAAGGGTTATGGAACTATTTTTATGACTTATCTTATTAAAGAGGCTGAGAAAAGAAATTTAAAAACAATAACCGGGAAAATGTCTTTCGAAGATGACGAACAGAAAAGCAGACAAAAGAATTTCTATACAAAACATGGCTTTCATATCGATGATGATTACCAGCTCTTAAAGACACTGTAATTGAATCTACACATAAACTGCGTAATTTCGTTTTCTGGTAGCGATATAAATCCCAAAGCATTTTTACTAATGAAAATCATATTAAGATTCAAACACTAAACATAGAAAAAGTTCTCCTTCCACTGTAATAAACGATTATATTTAAAATTAATAAAGCATAGTAAATCAAGGCATGAATCATCCACTTTATAGTTACAGAGTTAGCTTTATATTTGGATTCAGTATATAAGGCAGATTATTTTATAAAGTCTTCTTCTCAGCAGTCTCCAGGTTTAAACAGTGCTTAAAGCAATTACGGAATATTAAACTTTCCAAATAAAAATTCAAAAGCCGCAGCCCTCAAACCTTATGGTCACTGGATGCGGCTTATTCTTGTTGCTATTAAACTGATATAAGATTGACATTGGGAGCGAGTTTATTCGACTCTGTTACTCATCACTTATGAACAGCCGTAATCTCTTCCATCAATCGAACCCAGTCGTCTCGATTGAAATCATACAATTCCAACTCTGTTTTTCTCAAAACCATATGGATGCTGTCGAATTTTTCATCTGACCGGAATCGCCACCAGCTTTTCACAGTCGACGTCTTGGTGCCTGGCTCAAAGTAAGTCAAGGTGATCTCGGGATCTACGATGTCCTCCACCCGGTCGATGTCTAACAAGTTATGCGGGAAATCAATATAGAGGCCGAGCGCCGCTTTATGAGGCGTAATGGACCCGATTTTATATGCCGAATGCGCGTCCTTCTTCTCAATCGTGCCACTCCACGGAACCGGGCTATCGCTCAAGATCAATGTCCGGCCGTCCTCACTTGTCTCAACACGGCAATTCTGCAGGCTATTAAAGACGTCTGTCATCTCGTTCATTTTTTGCTCTACCATTTTGTTCATTTTGCTATCTCATTCCTTTCAACTCATCTATCATTCGTGAATGCTGCAATTCCTGCTGGGCATGGCAACACCGTTTATTTTTCTGTTCCACTACCTGCTATTCTATCACGTTCACTTGCTCGCTCCGCCTTAAAATATTACTTCCTAAGGCACAGCCCAATCTCCCAACCACTTATACGAATGAATATGAAAAGAAAATCACATCCTATAAACTACTGCAGCAGGTATGGTCATGTATAAAATATAAATTGTAGCGTATTGTCAGAATCGTTTAGAATTGTTTCTGACACAGGGACACTATGCCCCCTGGATTATCAGAAGCTATCTAAGGGTAAATATAAGTAGAATCTACCAGACTAGGAGCTGAGCTTGTGGAACTAAGGACAATGACAGAAAAAACGGCCATTATCACAGGGGCCAACAGCGGACTGGGACTGGAAACTGCTAAAGTTTTCACCCGGCTAGGTGCACGGGTCATCTTGGCTGTCCGCGATATCGAAAAAGGAAAAGCAGCTGAACAAGAAATTGCAGAAGAATCTCCTCAGGCAATTGTCGAAGTCATGAAACTCGACTTGTCGGATTTGGATAGCGTAAGGGATTTTGCAGAAACGTTCATCAGTCGCTTCGATTCCCTCGATTTGCTGATCAACAATGCCGGCGTTATGACACCCCCTTATGCGAAGACGAAAGACGGCTTTGAGCTGCAGTTCGGCAGCAACCATCTTGGGCATTTTGCCTTGACGGGCCTGCTCCTGCCTTTGCTTCTCCAGACAGAGAATTCGCGGGTGGTCACACTCAGCAGTCTGGCACACCGAAATACCGCCATTGACTTTGATAACCTGGACGGCTCAAAAGGCTATAAAGCCATGAAATTTTATGGCCAAAGCAAACTGGCGAATTTAATGTTTGCAACAGAGCTCGATAAGCGACTGAAGCAACATGGCTTATCGACGCTTAGCATTGCTTGCCATCCTGGGATTTCTTCGACCAATCTGTTTAAGCTCGGCAACCGGGAAATGCCCCGGATTTTCAAAGGGCTCATGAACCGCTACTTACAGCCTGCCGCTATGGGGGCACTTCCTACAGTCTATGCCGCAACGGATCCTGGCATAACAGGTGGCGAATACATCGGGCCGGATGGCAAAGGCCAACGGAGAGGCTATCCGACTTTAGAGAAACCTGATCCGGCAGTAAATAATGAGGAAATTCGCCAGCAACTCTGGGAAGTTTCAGAAAAACTGTCCGGCGTCACTTTTGATTTCAATAAATAACACTTTCAAACTAAACATGTTCAAGGCACTAAAAGCGAGCGTATGCGGTATCCTTGAGGGGAAACCGTATACGCTTTTCTCGTATCTATCTCCTGTAACTTCTCTTCCCTACTACATAAAATGGATAGACGACAACGTAAAGAACCATTTCTCGGTTCCGCCCAATTCCCCCATGCTTTATATGAATGAAAAACATATCATCCATGTTTACGCATCGGAAATAGCAATGAATGGACAATAAATGGACTAGTTTAGAACCGTTTCTTGCACAGGGATATGCTTGAAACCCCTCAATTAAGGATATAGTAGCTGTACAAGACTTTTTTGTTCGGTATCACGTGCTTTTAACTTTTCCTATACTCAATTTTATAACTTTACGTGACACTTGAAACAATATCAATCAGCAGACGTGATACTCATTAGGAGGTCTAAATCATGAACCCACAAATCTTAATCGTCGGAGCGGGCCCCACTGGCCTGGCTCTGGCCTATAGCCTGGCGCGCCAAGGCGTGCCGTTTCGGATCATCGATAGAAACGCAGGAACCGGTACCGCGTCACGTGCGCTCGCTGTGCATGCGCGCATATTGGAGCAGTACGATCAACTCGGCCTTGCTGAACGCAACATCAAGCGGGGCCATCCGATTTTATCGCTCGATGTCAGCGATGGTAAACAAGTGAGAGCCGAAGTGAAATTCCATGAGCTCGGCAAAGGGTTGAGCCCGTTTCCGTTCATCTTGAGTTTGCCGCAAGACGAGCACGAAGAAATTCTCGTCGACGAATTAAGCAAAATAGGCGTCGAAGTGGAATGGAACACTTCCTTGCTTTCGTTTGAAGACACAGGAGACGGCGTGAAAACCATTTTGCAGCAACAAGGACAGCAAGAGGAAACAGCGGAATTCGCCTATTTATGCGGATGTGACGGAGCCGGCAGCATGGTCCGAAAAGAGCTCGGATTCGAATTTCCCGGCGGCACCTACAAGCAATTATTCTTTGTCGCCGATATCGAAACCGCAGAGCCGGTCGACGACATGGAAAAGATGGACATGTATATGGACAATGATGGCTTCATGCTCTATATGAACGTCCGCAACGCCCACACGAAACGAATCCTTGGCATCGTGCCCGAGGTATTCAACGAACGCAGCGATGTCCAATATGATGAAATCACCGATTACATTGAAAACAAGATCCGCGTGCGTGCGGCCAAGGTCAATTGGTTTTCGACCTACCGCGTCCATAACCGCGTCAGCGAGCGATTCACTAAAGGGCGCATCTTCATCCTAGGCGACGCCGGCCACCTGCATAGCCCGACCGGCGGGCAAGGCATGAACACCGGCATTGGGGACGCCATCAATCTCGGGTGGAAACTCGCAGCGGTCGTTCAAGGGAAAGTAGCTCCTAGAATATTGAGCACGTACGAACAAGAGCGCATCGCTTTTGCGCGCCGTTTGATCGCGACGACTGACAAAGCGTTCCAAACGATCGTCAACCAAAAACTGCCCGGCACTTTACTGCGGGAGTATGCCATACCTTATGTCTTGCCATCAGTATTCAAATTTTCTTTCCCTTCAAAAAATGCATTCAAGATCCTGTCGCAAATCCATATCAATTACCGCAGCAGCCTGTTGAGCAAAGGAAAAGCCGGAAAAGTCTACGGCGGCATGCGCTTGCCGTGGATCGAAACCGCAAACGGCGATAATTTCGCGCCGCTGCGCTCCGTCGATTGGCAAATCCATGTCTACGGCAAAGCGCAGCAAGAGCTTATCGACTTTGCCCACTCACAGTCGCTTGAGCTCCATGAGTTCCCCTGGGAAGCACACATGAAAGACGCAGGATTCAAGCAAGATGCGCTGTACCTGATCCGGCCGGATGGGCACGTGGCGCTTGCGACGGATAAGCAATGGCTGCGTATGTTGAACATGTATTTGGAGGCTTTTGGGATCGAGGCTTTTGGAGCGGAGTCAGGCAGCACTAGTAAAAGAGACTAGCGACTTTACTTAGCTTATATTGTCTCAGCGACCCTACAAAGTGTTGTTGACAGAAAACGACGGATTGGATAAGATAATTTCAAAAGAATAACCGTAAAGTTAGAAATAATAGCCCTATACGATGGACGGCTTGAGCAGGCAGTTAACAATGACCTTATTGACTGAGTGAACAAGTTCAACAAAAGGCTGGGCTAAGATTGCGATAAGACGGTATATTTCTACCCTGCTGATTCAGCGGGATTAGAAATATGCCGTTTTTTGATAAGGAGAGTTAGCCAATGGATTATGCGAAATGGACAAAAGGCTCACTGGAAGCGGAAATCAGCAAGACATTGACCCAGTGGGAAAAGGATTATTTGGGAAGAGGCTCGGTCTCTGTAAAAACCGATATTGTGCGGGATATGCTGGTCATTTCATTAAGCGGCATTTTGACACCCGCCGAATACAAATTATGCGATACGAAAGAAGGCTTATTGTCAGTCAAGCGCATCCGCTCCGACTTGGTGGAATCCGGCCGGGACTATTTAGGAACGGTGATCGGCGAATTAACGGGAGAACACGTCACCGGTTTCCATACCGACATCAGCACCCGTACAGGCGAACGGATCATGGTGTTCCGTTTGGCAGGCAATTTGCAGGAAAAATTAACATAAGATCTCTGGGAGACTATCAGTACAGTGTAAACTGAGCTGCAAGTAAACCGGCATTATCCAGGTCCATTGATGACTTTTCATCAGCGGCTACTGGGTATGCCGGTTTTTTTATGCAAATCATTAAAATAAACGAACTTAAAGGAGAAGTGTCCAGCCATGTATGAGATTATCGTCCAAAACTTACTGTCACCCGTTGTCCTGTTTTTTGTATTAGGTGTTTTCGCAGCTTTGGTGAAATCGGATTTGAAATTCCCTCCAGGGTTGAGTGAAGCGTTGAGCATTTATTTATTGGTCGCCATCGGCATCAAAGGCGGAATGCAGCTTTCCCATTACGAGATCGCTTCCGTTATCAAGCCAATCTTCGGCGCTTTATTTTTAGGGGTGCTCATCCCGATCCTTATCTTGGTCGCCCTCCGCTTCACGAAGCTCGATTTACATAATTCGATCGGGTTGGCCGCAACATACGGTTCCGTCAGCATCGTCACTTATGGTGCCGCCATCTCGTTTCTCGAAAAGAAAGGCATCGCTTATGAAGGGTTCATGAATGTACTGGTCGTGTTAATGGAAAGCCCCGCCATTTTCGTTTCCTTGCTGTTGCTGCGGCTTGCCCAAAAATCCGAATTCAATCAGCAAGGGTTGATGATGAATAAAAAAGAAAAAGCCCAAATCCTCGGGTTCGCGCAGGGCGGCTTGCTGGATAAGGAAGTGCTGCGCGACAGCTTGTTCGGAAAAAGCATCCTCCTCTTACTTGGAAGTTTGCTCATCGGCTGGGTGGTCGGGCAAAACGCCGAATCCATCGTCAAACCATTATTCATCGACCTATACGGAAGCATCCTCATTCTCTTCCTATTGAATATGGGATTGATCGCAGGCGAACGCCTTCCTGAAGTCACTAAACACGGATGGAAAATCCTATTATTCGGCCTTTGCGTCCCGATCATCGCGGGAAGTATCGGCGTCTTGGTCGGAAGTTGGGTCGGCCTGTCACTCGGCGGCGTCATGCTGATGGGTGTCTTGGCAGGAAGCGCATCCTACATCGCAGCCCCGGCCGCCCTGCGCTCTTCCGTTCCGGATGCGAACCCGTCGATCTATCTCGGCCTGTCACTCGGCATCACCTTTCCCTTCAACTTAATCGCAGGGATCCCGCTTTACTTCGCCTTGGCGCAATTTATCCAGTGAAGGCAAAGAAAGACCCTGTCTCTTTTGAATGAAGAAAGCTTGTTGCAGCACCTATCTCCTGCTCCATTTTCAAGAGCTTCTAGATCGCTCCTGTGTCGCATGCGATCTTCAAGAAATGTTGCTTACACAGGGGCGAAATTTAAAACACCCTCCACTGAAAAGTCTGCATGCAAATGCCGGCCGCTCAGCAGAGGGTGTTTTTCGATATAGTTTCAACTATTCTTCTTTCTTTGGCACATACGCATACGCCTTACCGTCTTCCGTCACTTCCACCAGCACTTCGGACGGGACCTCTTGCTCTGCTAATTGCTGTTGGCTGATCTTCTTCGGCGCCAGTTGTTTCAAGCTCTCCAAATTACGGTATTTCAAAGCCTTGATGCCGAAATTGATTTTCACTTTATAGTTCTCTTCGATGCTTTTCACTTTCTCTTCGATAGCCTCAATCAAGGCATAGTTCTCTCCCACGACTTGCGCCAAAGTCTGCGATTTCACATCGGCTTCCTTGTAGTTGCGGATCGTCCGGAGATAAGGCTCGTAGCATTCTTCGATAAACTGCACATTGAGCAGCACGAGCTCCTGCTTGGCATTGAACTCCCCGACGAGCCGCTCGTACTCTTTTTTCACCGGGGCGTCTCCCCATTTCCGCAGCGTTTCGTGTTCTTTCAAGCCTTCGATATTCCGAGCGATCGCCTTCAAGTCTTTCGTCAGCACCTTCAAATCCTGCAAAGTCGCCGTGTAAAACCCTTCGATTTCCGCGTCTTCCACACCGCCGAGCGTGATGCCATTTCGGCGGAACCGTTCAATCACTTCCTTGAAATAGCCGAAGCGCGCTTCGATCCGTCCCGCAAAATCATTTTCCCTGTGCTGAATCAAAGCCTCGAGCTTTTGTTCCATGCTCTTCAAGGAGCTTTGGATCTCGACGAGCTGCTGCTGGCCAACGACCGTCGTCAACAAATTCATGCTCGCATGCGTCAGGAGCGCCGGGTTCACGCGCTTCACGAGCACCGCCTGCTCATAAATCCCTTTCACGCCGTCTTTCTTCACCGCTGGCATATAGCCTTTGCCGTTGACCCGCTCGATCAAAGTCATGCTCTTATCCTTCAAGCCCTTCACCACTTCCGGGCTGAACTCCACGCGAAACGTCCGGCTTTGGTGGAACACCACCGCCCCGTCCTTCAAGGTCTGCGCGATGACCGGAATCATATTCGCCGGGATCTCGATTCGTTTGTAGCCGCTCTTGACGATTTCCTCGTTATCCACTTCAGTCACTTTCGGATTCAAATGGCTATCGTCGTCTTCGGGTTCCGGTCCTACCTCTTCGCTTTCTTCTAGCTCTTCTTCAATATCTGGTTCTTCTATTTGTGGCGGTGTCTGCCTGTTCTTTCGAAAATAAATATAGACCGCGACCAGCGCAATCAGGATCACCGCAATCGCAATGAAAATATATTCCATGGGTTGTCCCTCGTTTCTTCTCGTTCTAGAACGCATACGAAAACGTTCTAATTTACTCCTATAGATTTCAGTTCTATTCATTCTTTACCCGATTTCGCATCCGATTATATCCATATACTCTATGGCGCACATAATTGATGAATACTAACTTGGCGTGACTGAGTTTTTTTGAATTCCGTTCTATAGAAGCCACCTTTATTTTAATCACGAATTACCCTTCTCTTCAAAAGTTCTTAACTTATTTACTCGTCACCTTGAATAATTTTGCAATTTGAAATCATTAATCTATAATTAAGCTTTTACGTTTACTACAGAATAGGAGTGTTGAAATGACAACAGAACAATTAGTGAAAATGGAAACGCGCGGAACTTGGGAAGGAAATTTAAAAACGTCTATTTATGCTAGGGAGTTTGCACCTTTTGTCGTTGATGAACCGAAACATCTGGGAAGTACTGATGAAGGTCCGAATCCACTGGAATACTTATTAGGTGGACTGACAGGCTGCACATCCGTCATGATCGGCTTGATCGCGAAGGAGCAGAACTTTTCCTATAATGGCATCGAGTTTAAAAACAGCGGCACCATCGACGCACGCGGCATGCGGGGCGTTGAAGGAGTCTCTACTCATTTCCAAACCGTCAGTTTTGAGGCGATTTTTTCAACAGATGAAAGCGATGAGCGTCTGGAAGAGTTGAAGAAAGAAGTGGAAAGAAGATGCCCTATCTACAATCTGATTGTGGATGCTGGGGTTGCGATTGAATCTAAGTGGCATAAAAAATAATACTATCAGCTTTCTTTACGAATAAACTGAACCCCAAACGGAAAACACTTCTTGTGTCTACCATTTGGGGTTCAGTTCACATTCGAATCATAAGGATTTTTCGATTCCACTAAAAAAGCCGCATCCATTAACCCTTGAGGTTTCTGGATACGGCTTATTTTGCATGCAATTGCAGCTCACACCCTGAATCGAGTTTGACACAGGTCAATGATTTATTCGAATCAAGCATTTAATTTAAAGCGCTTTGCCTTGCCATACATACTTTTCCTGGCTGATATATCCTTCAATTCGGCAATAATGACCTTCGGGCTTGAAGGGCCCAGTATTGTCGATATATAACTCACTTTAAATGTATAAGTGGCTTTTAACCGGAAGTTTCGATATTCAGGCGAAGCTTCCGTAGTCGTCCAGTAAAAAACATTGCCATCTGTATCTATTAAAGAGACGACCCGATGTTCGTCGTTTGTAAAGCATGACAAAAACTCAAGATCCCTCGTATATTCCATTCCTTTTTCGAATCCGTTCACTTCTTTGATCGCTAGCACCATCGAAATACACCCCATTCCATAGTGATATGCTTTTAATATACCAGAACTTATGTTCTATTACTAGTAAAAAGCTCAAAAAAATAGAATTTTTAGTTAAAAAATAATAAAAGAATAAATGAAAATAGTTCGCCTACTTCATGGCACGTTAACACAAGCTCTTGCGTGAGCCATTTGAAAAGCGCATACTTAAGAGTCGAAAAAATGATTAGGAGTTCGGTACATATGGAAAACCAGGCAACAACACTTAAACAGATCACCCCTCAATACGATCCATGGGAAGCGTATATGGATATCGAAGACCACGGGAAACTGACATTATCCAGCATCGAATTCACCACGACTTATTTATGCAATATGCGCTGTGAACATTGTGCGGTCGGCTATATGCTTGAGCACAAAGATCCGGACGCGCTGCCGATCGAGCTGCTCTTTTCGCGCCTCGATGAAATCCCTCATTTGCGGACCATCAGCTTGACGGGCGGAGAGCCGATGTTTTCGAAAAAATCGGTAGCCAATTATGTCTTGCCTCTCTTGAAATACGCCCATGCACGCGGCATCCGTACCCAGATGAATTCAAACCTAACGATGCCGCTCGACCGCTATATGGAAATCGCCCCTTATTTGGACGTCCTTCACATTTCCCATAACTGGGGCACCATCGATGATTTTGTCGATGGCGGATTTGCCAATATGGAACGCAAGCCATCCCGTGAGCGGCGGGCTGAACAATTCCAGCGCATGATCGACAACAGCCGCGCACTGGCAGAAGCAGGAGTCATGGTCTCAGCGGAAACGATGTTGAACAAGCGGACACTGCCTCACCTGAAGAGCATACATAAGCAAATTATTGAAGAAATGAAATGCGCGCGCCACGAAGTGCATCCGATGTACCCAAGCGATTTCGCCAGCCAATTGGAAGTGCTGTCGCTCGATGAAACGAGAACAGCGATCCACGAATTATTGGATTCCCGCGATGAAAATGTCTGGATGCTCTTTGGTACATTGCCGTTTTACCCGTGCAGCCAAAACGACGAAGACATTCAACTCCTGAACCGCATCCACGCAAGCAAAAACGTCACCGTCCGCAATGACCCGGACGGACGCTCACGGCTCAATGTGAACATTTTCACCGGCGAAGTCATCGTCACGGATTTCGGCGATACACCCGCGATGGGCAATATCCAGCACGATTCGCTGCCGGCAATGCTTGACCGCTGGCTGGAGCGGCCATTAGCCAAAACGATCGCCTGCCACTGCCCAGCCGCCAAATGCCTCGGACCGAATTTATTAGTGAAAGATGCCTACTACCCAGACATCGATTTCACCGTACAAAAATCGAAAATTACCGTTCAAATGAAAAAAAGCCCGATCCGGTGATTACGGCCATGAATTTTTACCATGTCTGCCATCTTATTTACCACACAGTGACAGTTCCTTTACCACTACTTGACATACTTCTTACCAAGACAACTAGAAAGCCCTACAGACCAGGAGCTATAAGTCTGCAGGGCTTTCTTTTTGTGCCGTAGGCACTGAGTTTCTATCTCTGACCTAAACCATGGCGCTCGCGCATCGAAATATCTCCATCAATCATGATTTGGTAGGAGTCGTGGATGATCCGGTCTAGAATTGCTTCCGCGATCGTTTCGTTTCCCAACTTCAAATGCCATCCACTCGGATCGATTTGAGAACAGTAAATCGTGGAAACTGTTTTATGACGGGATTCAGAGATTTCGAGTAAGATGGCTGCCTCATCAGTCGAAAGATCCGTCAATAACCACTCATCCAAAATGAGTAAATCTACCTTTGTGTATTTTTTGATAAGTCTCCGGTAACTGCCATCAGCTGCTAGTTTTGCTAGTGTCAGTTCATCAAGCAGTTCGGGCAATCGGATGTATTTCACTTTGAAAGACTGCCGGCAAGCTGATACTCCGAAGGCCGTCGCCAGGTAGGTTTTCCCGGATCCTGTCGGACCCTTTAAGATGATGTTATGGCCATCCAAGAGATAAGCACCACTCGCCAGTTTCAGTATTTGCTCTTTGTTCAAGCGACGATCGGCATGATACTCGATATCTTCAATACAGGCGGTGGAATCTAAAAAGGAAGCTGCTTTCATCAATCTTTGGAGTTTGTTGCTTTTCCGGCGTGAATACTCTAAATCGACAAGCAATGAAAAGCGCTCATCAAAATCCATCTGTTGAAAATCTCGCTTGGCGACCTGTTCCTCATAGGCCTCCGCCATGCCATCCAATTTCATTTCATTCAATTTGGTCATCGTATGCTCATTCATTTTTATCTGTCCCTCCGTAATAGGCTGCTCCACGAGTGAAGCCATAATTATTGGTGGTGCTTTCCTTCTTTCTTTTCAGTTCCTGTTCGGCATCGCTTTTCTTATTATTTGCTAACAGTGTTTGTATGCTTTTGACCGAAGGTCTTGCAGTCATGGAAATGATCATCTTACAGGCCCGTTCAATTTCATACTTGGAATAACGTCGCTCTGCTTTCTTCAACGAAAAGATCGACTGTAAGGCTAACTTTTCAGGCTTGGTATTCGCCAATAGGTAATCGACTACTTTTACAGTGTTTTCACCAATGCTTTCAGCCCAATCCTTCGCATTTTCTGGTGTCTGATCGACATAGAGCTTGTGGTTGTCAGGCATGTGATCATGCGTTGTAGCTAACTGCCCAAACTTGCCATATAATCGTTTATGAGAAGCGATCCGCATATGGTTAAAGTAAATCTCGACGAGATTTTCGGTGAGTCGCACTTCGACTTGCCGGTTGATGTACTCGTAGGGAACGGAATAAAACATACTCTCGACAGAGATATGATAATCCGGCCGCACTTTAGCCGACTTCCACTCAGACATTTTGTAGGATGCGGTGGGCAGAGGGGAAAGCGCAAATTTCTCCTCTTCTTCAAATGCCGAGAGCCGACTCCCTTGCTTTCGCGTGAAAGGCCGTTGGTTGAACTCATCCAACTTTTTTCTGACCTCTTCATTTAACTCCCCAATACTGAAACACTGTATGTTTCGAAGCGCTGCGATGATCCAGGTCGAAATAACACCTACCGAACCCTCGACACTTGGTTTATCTTTTGGAGCACCTACCCGTGCGGGCATGACGACGGTTTGATAATGATCTGCCATCTCCCGGTATGTAGGATTCAAGACAAGCTCTCGGAGCGTGTGTTTTGTTACACTAGCTTTCAAATTGTCTGGAATAACGATCTGCGTACTTCCGCCAAAATAGGCATAGGCATGATTATGAGCAGTAATCCAGGAAGACAAATTCATGGATAACGTGGCTTCCGCATAGGACAATTGGCTACACGGCAACGTCGCTACGAAGACATATGCCTTCACTTTCTGCCCTGTATCTCGGTCAATAATGAATGCGGTGGAGCCTGCCCAATCCACCTCCATGATTTCCCCAGGTTTCCGGCGGATCCTTAATGTAGCCTTATGCTTATTCGCGTAGCTGCTGTAATGGCGGACAAAACTGCGATACGAATAAGGGATTTTCTTGTTCATGCGGCATTCCGTCTCATATTCGTGATGGAGTAGCGACAGGGTCACATTCGGCTTGGCGAGTTCCTCGTGAATATGATCAAAGTTAAGTGGCTGTCTGCCGGAAGCTTCCAGCGATTTCTCAGGGAATAAGAATTCTTCAATCCATTTGTCGGTCATCTCTTCCTCTAACGGCCCCTTCAGGCCTTTTTTCTCCGCCCGGTCAATGATCTCGGTCACTTTCTGCCGGGAATTTCCCGTGCTCGAAGCAATACTTCTGAGACTGAAACCCTCCTCCTTTAACCTCAAAATCCTGGCATATTGAAGCATAAAAAAATACCTCCTATAAGAAATGTCACACCAGTAGGTGTGCCCATCAATTATATAAAGGTATCTTATCGAGTGGTGCATATCGTGTCATACAATGGTACATTCTTTGGCACTCTGTGGTAAAAAAGATGGCAAGAGTGGCTCATTTTAGTGGCTGTAATCAATCCGGTGTGGTAACTTCCCACCGGATCGGGTTTTTGCGTTTCAAGAAATGCATTTAAAGTGTTGTCTCAAATCCACATCAATTACCGCAGTAGCCTTTTAAGCAAAAGCAAAGCCGACAAAATCTACGGCGGCAGGCGCTTGCCGTGGAACGAAACCGCAAACGGCGATAATTTCGTGCCGCTACGCTCCGTCGATTGGTAAATCCATATCTATGGCAAAGCACAGTCCGAACTCATTGACTTTGCCTGCTCCCAGTCGCTTGAGATTCATGAGTTTCCTGGGAAGCTAGAATGAAAGACATAGGATTCAAACAATAGGTGCTGTACCTAATCCGGCCGGATGGCCACGTGGCGCTTGCGACTGATAAGCAATGGCTGCGTGTGCTGAACATGTATTTGGAGGCTTTTGGGATTGTGGCTTTTGGAGCGGAATAGCGTAGGAATAGAAAAGGAGGCTATAGGAATGAATCCTTGATGGGATTATTTCTCTGGCCTCCTTATACTTAAAAGAAAGAAATTTGTTGATATTCGCTACAGGTAAATGCTTACTCTTTCTTTCACTTTATAACTTAAATCATTAATCATTTTATTATTTAGGATTTTTTTAAAACAAACCAACCTATTATAAAGTTTTTCATACCAATACTTTGAAAGCTTTCATTATGGAATAAAAAGGATTCTTGCAGATAGCATTCGAGACACTTTGGACTATGGCAAATGATAGTCGAATACAAATTACATTAAAAATCATCAAAATTGATAAAATGATTCTCAATATTATATCCTAACTTCCACATAATGTCTTTAAACACAATTTCTTTCGACTTTCTTGACTCATCATGAAATTCAGTATTAATTAACTTATCTCGTATTTGATTAGTTAAACTATTTTTAATTTCATCTCCCAACTTCAAAAACTTCACATCTGCAATCGTAGATATTCCTAGCGCATTTTCAGGTCTCTCTAACAAGACTATAATCTCATCTAACTGAAAAAGTTTTTCTTTACTTCCAGTGAATTTTTCCCATATTCTTTGTAAATCTTCATTCTTAAATATTAAATCTCTTGAGTCAAAACCGGCAATCTTAAATAGTTTATAAATACACCTTAATTTATCAGTTTTATTCAATCTAGTTCCTAATAATATTTCAATTTCTTTATCTAAGAATAATTCTGAATACGAGTCGAAAGTGGCGTTTAATTCTTCATGTTTTGTCGATATACACGGTAAATCTTTCAAATCATTGTATCCTAAACTTCTCATATTAATAACTGTAATAAATACTTTTTCCATCATTTCTTTCTGATTATTTAAAGCATGTACATCACCAAATAATGTGAAAACAATTTTTTCTTCATTTGAGTAATATACTTCTTTGAAATTTTTAATTTCATTAACTATGTGTTCCTTAGTAACATCATCTTCTTGACTAAAGTTTTCAATAAAATCTTCAACCTTCATTAAATCTAATAACTTACCAGTTTTTTTGTAAAACTCTATCTTTAGTTGATCATGTGCTACACTTTCTTTACCTAACTTTATTCTCCAATCTGATTTTTCATCTGATACTCCGTCATTTGTTACAATTACAACTTTAGAGTATTTTTCTTTTTTCTCTTCGTCGACTTGAAATAAATTTATCAAATCCTTCCATAAAATCAAATCTCCAGCTTTATCAGGAATAACTAAGTCTCCAAATACTTTTTCTTTATCCCCTTTACTTTCGTCACAAAATCCTGGAGGGATATTTCTTGCATACCTATCCTCCATATCTGATATATATTCACCAATTTTTTCTTGAGTATACATTTCTCCAAGTACGTTTTCACTTTCAAACAACTTATCAATTCGATCTGTAAGGTCTTCTATTTTTTTTTCATACTCTCCTATTTTAGGTAAGTTTTTTTCCGCCTCAGAAAATTCTTTTAACTTTTCATGAAATACACTCTCTATCTCAGTAAACTTGTTCTCCACCTCCATTACAGAACTTTCAACATATTCATTTATAATTTCCTCTATATCCTTCTTCAGTAAATTATTCAGTTGATTATAATCTTTAGATTTAATTTTAAAACTCTCGGATTTTAGTTTTTGCTTTATCCCTGGAATATCAAATATTTTCACTTCTTCAACAACCGAATCAACATAGTTTTCTAAAACTTTTATATCATTTTTCAAGGAACTAGTTACAGAATTTATATTAGATAAAAACTCTATATATGTTATAAAAGGAATATATATGTCCTTCTTTTTATTCTCCAATGCTTTTATATAACTATCGCCATTCGAATAACTTTGATAAGCATATAAAAAATAATTAGTATCAAATGTAAATAAAGTCTCCTCTGATTCTTCTTTCTTATATTTGTATTTTAATGCAGACAAGTAACTCATAATAAACCCTCTCTCAGTTCGAAGAATTTTATGCAAATGCTAAACAAGTTCCATGCTATTAAAAACCTAGTTATTAATTTATACGATGAATTAAACTCTAACTCTTATATTAGTATCTTAATCAATTTGAACAGTAAAGAAGGATAATAGTTAGCTACAGATAGTTTTAATTTTTCTCTTGCAGCTTACCATCAAGCTAAAATTATTTTTTGAGTGAGTTCATTTAAAAAACTCTCTTGAGGTCTATCTGTTCTTTCAATTCGATTTTCTTTTATTTCAGACAAAATAAGAATAAAATCTTTATCCTGCATTGGTAATATTAAATTCTTATTATCCCTGTAATAATCAGCACATCTCTGAAAAAGCACTTCTTCATTACCACATGTACGAAATACCATAAAACCTACTTTTCCTCGATTCGGAGAAAATCTTCCATTCAACTGATCTAGTTCAGGATTAGCGACATCTTTCGTATAATTTTTACATTCAACAAAAATGTATGCTGATGGAATATCCTTAACTGTTTGCAAATTAAAAAAGAATCCTTGTTCTGCTGAGTTATTATAAGATAAATCTATTCTCTTTCTGCCTTGGTTTATTTCTTGTTCTTTTACAGGGTTTGTGAGACTCGGATAGAATAAAAAGTTCATACAAGCAATAATATGTTCATGAAATTTGTTTGCATCCGTTTTTCCAGTTCTGATTTCAGAAAACCCTTGAATAAGCTTGTCTATTACATCCAAATAGTATTCATCACTATGATTCTCAAGTATCTCTTCGTTTGATAATGACGACAGGTTACTTTTTGCAGACACCTTAAATGACTCAAAATAAGACGGATGTCTCCTAGTGAATGTTCTTAAGAAACTTTTACTATAAGCATTATGTTTTTTTGCAACTTCTTCTTTGACAACAGAAATTTTTATTTCTCCACTCTTCAATTCCCTTCTTTTAACTAGACTGGTATTTAAGCGCAGCTCTTCACTCACTAAAAAATTTAAAACGAAATGGCGTGCATAATGGTCAGAGTCGTAATAAAAACCTCTTTTTCTAGATACAACGGACTTAGGCACTAGAAGTATCGGTTTATCGTCTATAACCAACATTTCTTCATAACTGGCTGTCCATTCCAGATTTTCAGAATCCCAGTACTCTCTTGTTGCAATCTGATCCTCCAACTCTATACCATATAGTTCACACTGACTTTTCGTATACTCAATGAGATGCTTTCGGATTACATTTGTGCATAAATCAGAGATTTTGTCATGGGAGATATTCTCAACAAATATTTTAATTTCATTAACACTAGAAATTAAGCCGTCTTCAAGTACATTACTATCTAAAATGTACTGAAATAGTTTTGTTGCATCCTCATCTCCAATACTTTTCCCTTGTACACCTTCCTTCGATAATCCTAGACAAGTTTCATAAGGCTCTATAAATTTAAAGTTATTCCGAACTTCATCAATTTCCCCATTTTTGAACTGAGCTAAAATATATTGAAAGAAACTTTCGAGAGTTGCATTGGCTTGTTGTGACCACCTGTCCTTTCGAATAGATAGAAAATAGGGATCCAGAAAAAGTGGCATATCATTTTCAAAATCAATATCTACAAAATCTAATTCATTTTGTTTTCTATTTAGATTAAAGTATTCACTTATTCTCATCTTTTTTGCTCCTTAATCAACAATGGTATTTTCAAAAATAGCTACACTAGAAGAAAGTATTATTGAGTTTGATCTATAGTGAGTTGGCAGACTTAGATGAGGTTTTTTATAAATACAGATGCGAAACGAGATAAGATGAATAGTTTTCATTCATGTCTACTTAGTTATTCAGCAAAAAATATTCGATATTTTCTATTATCACTTGTTTACGATTTCTAGATATTTCTCCATTCTCGATTTAGTTGTTCTCTATTTCTTATAATCTTTTCCGTTGTTGTATTACGATTACTTATTACAGACATTTGTATACTTTGTTTGGTAAATGCGATTAATTGCGGATAGTTAAAAGCAAGAGGATTTCCTTGATTCATTACTATCTTCAATGCATTCCCACCCGTAGCAGTGGTATGTGCAGTAAACAAGAGTTTTTGCAAACGGACTTTATTGTGTATTTCTTTTAAATCTTTTGAGTAAGTAAGTGTAAAAGGATCGCTTTTTTCCAAAGTGAGTTTGTAGTATATCCTTGTACACAACTCAACAATTCCAGGCACGGTCCCCATCGAAATGAAATGTCTCAAGTCATAGCCTTCTAGGTACATATAGCGGGCCAAGTCTGCTACTGTTCTATCTTTTTCACCGAATTCACCGAACTGGAGAAGTTGAGTCAATCCCCACCCTGGAGCAGGGACTCCCATTTTGGTACACACATCCGACAAAATATGGCTTATCCACAAAAATGGAGCGAATACCATATTTTCAAATTCTGCATTTTGATATTTTTCAATAGGAATAAGATGGATTGCCCCTTTTGAATCGATAAGAGAAATCCGTCCGTTTACTATATCTAAAACTCCGAATAATAAACCGAACAAAGGGTCATGGCCTAATGACATTAAGCGATGTGTTTTAGGTGCAAACCCGGAAACTTCCCTATCGTATTCAGTAAAGGCATTTTTAGTGCTTGGATCAAAACTGACTTTGCTATTTTTTTCAAGGTTTGATAGAAAACTATTTAATTTCCCATCTTCATTAACTCCTAGTGATCGTAACCAAGTGGTCAAACTACCACCTTCTTGTGTGTACTTTCCTAAGTAGGTCATGTCTTTGGGAATTTTGACTAATAAAATATCCACCAATGCTGCAATAGCTCCTATGATTGTTGCTACTATGTAATCTAGTTTGGTCATTGGAGGCAGCAGTTGAAAGTTGCTATGCACTTCCTTCGTAATACTTTCCTCAATCTCTTCTGACTGTTCAAGGAAATATTGGTTGGAATAAACTTTGAAAGGATTTTCGCTAGATTTAACAGGTTCAGCAATAAAAGAAGGATCTATCTCGGAAAGTCTTCGCTCTAATTCCTTTAATAGATCGGATTGTTCTTCTGCATTATCATCAAGCCTCTCCATCGTGCTCGATAAATCACTCATGGAAGTCTGCATATCATTTAGTTCTTCACTGAAATCGATGATTCTTTTCTTTGGCATTATCATCACTTCCTTAATTTAAACAGCTTTGCTTTGACTAGTATAAGCAGCTTGAGAATGCTTCAAAGACCTTTCCAGATACATAATAGATTTTGTTAATTGTTTAATACGTTCCATGTTATCGTCTTCTTTTAACTGCAACTCTGTTAATTGCTCTCCTAATTTCCCGATCACTTGTTTTTGGGCTTTAATCATTTCTTGGGCAAAGCGCATGTCCTTTTGGCTTGAAAGGATAATCTCTTTCATAATGACTTCCAATTTGGCCCCTTCACGAAGGGCATAGTCAGACGATTTTGTTAGCATAGAAGCCAATGTACCTCCACTCAATGCCCCGAAAATACCGCCGCCTCCGACCACAACAGCAATTCCGCCGGCCATACCCATCCCACCAGCAGCAACAGCGCCTCCACCGATAGCTGCCAGACCTGCATTAGTTGCAGCGGCACCAAATAAACCAGCTGGCGCAGCAAGTCCACCAATCAATGGCGTCGCCAATCCTGCTGTGATTATCATTAGTAATGCTCCTAATCCTGCGCCGACAGCAAATTTTTTCTGCACTCCAGATAATGTCCTAATAGATTTTTTGAATGTTTTTTGATATTTAGATACAAAGTCTTCATCAATATCCAATAAGTTTGAAAAATATCTTATATGCTTTTCTTGCTCTTTAAAATTCATTAACTTTCTTTCTAAGAAATTAAATTTCATTTGTTCTTCCTCTTTTTTATCACCAGAAGCTTGCTCGACTAAAGGGAAATATGGAGAGAATAAGGATAATTCGAGCACGATTAAGTACAGAGGTGTCCTCAATTGCCCTGCTTCTTTTGATATATCCAAACATTTTTCTGTTAACGATGCTTTGTCCTTCAGGAGCTCCGTTTCCCCTATAGACTTAGTGAGTAGATCATGTATCCCTTGCTCCCATAATTCGAGCCATTTCTTCTTCTTGTCAGCTGTAGTATCATTTTTTTCACTATCAATATCTTTAGCGATCAAGTATCTTTGTAAACTAAAAAGCAAAAGCGTTTGTTCTGAATCCAAACCGAATTTATCCATCATGTCCATAAAATTTCTCCTTTGAGTTACGTAATCAGCTCTTAATTCATAGGTGGGGATATTTTCCTTTAATTTTACCACTTAGATAGATATAATGGCAGGTGATTTAGAAAATTACCGATAAATTGAAGTGCAATCGTTTATACTAATAACAAAAACCTATCACTGCTTATCTATATGTTTAGAAATTAAATGTCATAGAGGAACAGTGATTATGTACATACTCCATGATAATCAGTTAATTGAAGAAATCATCTCTACCACTTTCTTGGAGCTAAAACCCCAAATGGAAGACATCATTGCATCGAACCTCAACTTGATATCAGACGAAGAAGAATCGATGATCATTATCGGCAAGCAAGTGAAGAATTCTGCAAACGGCCGAAGTGACCTTACAGCAATCGACGATAAAGGCAATATTATCTTAATTGAAATCAAGCCGGACAAAACAGATATCACGAATCGCAAAGAAAATTTTGAATCCCAGGCGATTCGGTACGCTGCAAGCTATGCAACGATTAAAACTGTAGAAGAAGCGGTACGGATTATTTATGCGCCTTATCTGGAAAAGTTCGCTTCTCAAGAAATAGAACCCGGCTCAAATTCTTATAAACATGGATTAAAGACCTTGAACAAGTTCCTCGGAGAACAAGCGGCAAACACATTCAACCAAACACAGCGCATCGTCTTGATCGCTTCCGATTTCGATGCGCAGACGCTTTCCGCCGCTGCTTGGGTGAGCCAAAGAGGAATCGATATTAGCTGCTATAAAATGATTCCGTATAAACACAATGAGCAGCGCTTTTTAAAGATGGAAAAATTGCTTCCTCTCGCAACGGATGAAGATTACCTAGTGAGCTTACTTGAGAAATCTTCTCCTATCAAGACACCTTCCGGTAAGAGGAAGCAAGTCTTGCCAAAATTAAAAATATGCTGGAATGGGGCGTAGTTCATCCAGGGGATGTTCTAGAAGCAAAAGACCGGGATGTCCCTGCTACTCTCCTTGCTAACGGGAACGTTCTGTTCAAAGAAAAAGAAATGAGCATGCAGTCTTGGCTGAGGAAAGTTTATGGATGGGCGAGTGTTCATACTTATGTATTTGCTATTCAAAAGGTAAAAGGAAAATCGCTTGTTGAAATTCGTGCAGAGCATATGAAGAAGTCGCAGTAGTTTCAGTATTCAGATATCTATAAATTTAGAACACCGTAGGAAACAATAATTTTTTAAAAATATTCGATTTATATCGTCGGCTCATCCATTTATAGAGTATTCTAGGTTAGTTTTAAATATTTTCTTAGTTTATTTAAATAAGACACTTACTATTACACCTGCATTTATACTCATAATTACACAACAACTTTTATTTCGAAACAATTTATTGACGTTTAAATATTACTTTTCACACTAAAATCTAATTAATTATGAAGAATTCATAATTAAACTCCCTAATTTCTTAGGAAATAGTTTAGTGAGAACCAGCTTTATTCAACAGATTATTATGCCACAAGGAGGATTCTTTCTTTAAAATTCATACAACATTAAATCTTTCTTCCCTATTTTAACTTTTCATCCTATAATTAGTTTATTATATATTTTATGAGGAGAGCCTAATGTGACTTCCACTACAGAGATACAGACAATTGAATCATCATTACCTGTCTCAAACGATCCAGAAAAATCTGTGACAAATAATTCTACAGATTTTCCATCTGCAGAATTAATGTTAAGTATTATTCAAAAGGAATATGATATTGAAAGTTCTCGAAAAACCACTCTTGAAAATAGAGCCGGAATTTTATTAACTTTGGCTGCTGCAATTTTAACTTTTACGCTCTCAACATTAGAAACAGCATTAATCAAATTTCCAATTACATCAACTATAGATTTTTTGGTCTCATTTGTTTATTTGTTTTTCGGACTTTTAACTGTAATTTCAATTATAATTTCTATTACACAACTGACAAGGGTTATTGTCATTAGAGAATATGAGCGTTTCGATACTTCATATTTAAATGAAAAAAATGCCTCTTACCCATTAGAAATTTCCTCTTTAGGTTTGATAGAAGCTTATCAAAGTATTATTTCTTTTAACCAGTCGACTAATGATAGAAAAACTGGAGTTTATAGTAGTGGTACATACTGTCTTTTAACTGCTATTTTAAGTTCTATTATCTTCTATGGTCTTGGATTATATCTATAAGGAGTGTTTAGATGACAGATAAACTTAATGACATTTTACAAAGAATTAGTAAAGATAAAGGTAGTAATGATAGTAAAGGAAATTCATCTACCACTCGGCCTGTATTTCCAACAAAAAAAGTTAATGAAACAACAATTCCTGAGTTTAAAACTTTAAAGCAATACTTTACCAATTTGAATAAAAATAAAACAGATAACAAATTTTGAAGTTTTATGTTTTATTTTCTTTCAATTTTTCAAAAAAATTTCTAACTACTAAAGTTTAAGAGGATATCATAAAACACCTTGGAATCAGTCAGATTAATTAGAGACTGAATTTCCAGGTGTTTTTGCGTGGCTAAAAAGCCTATATTTAATTGTCAAGATGGACATCTTGAATAAGTATTTTGAGATTATGAAAAAGCTAAAGAAAGATGATTATTAAAAAATGAAGAAGAATATTTAAAATTTTAACAAATACCAGATTCTAGAAAAATTTGTATCACCTATCCCAAAAAAATTAGCAAACAGGAACCTATGTCACTGCCGGTGATAAAATACCCAATAACGCCGTTTTAAAATTCCCCATTTATCAAGGATAATCGACATATACCACGTTGTAGAGGAGTATGTGTCGATGTTGAAAATGGAGGAATTTTTTATGATTCGGGAACTGCACCAAAAAGGTTGGTCGTTAACGGCCATCTCCAAAGAGACCGGCTTTGACCGGAAAACCATACGGAAATACATAAATGCCGAACAGCTCCCTCGGAGCTCCAAGCGAACCAAACGGACAAGTAAGTTAGATCCGTATAAACCTTACCTGCTTCAACGGATTCAGGAAGGCACCACCAACTGTGTGGTATTACTCGAGGAGATTCGGGCGCAAGGATTTGACGGAAAAAGTACGATCTTGAAAGATTTTGTGCAGCCGCACCGGGAACAGCCGAAGAAACAGGCAACCCGGTGCTTTGAGACCCCACCTGGGCAACAGGCACAGATGGATTGGGCAGAAGTCGGGTTATACGAAGTCGATGGACGCCTTCAGAAAATCTATGCGTTTTTGATGGTTCTGGGGTATTCCCGAATGAAGTACATCGAATTTACAACCGATATGAAATTGGAAACCTTAATGAAATGCCACATGAATGCCTTCGCCTATTTCAATGGCATTCCGAATCAAGTTCTCTATGACAATATGAAAACGGTGGTTGTCCGGCATACACCGGCAGAAATTCGCTTCAACCAAAAGTTTGAAGACTTTCTCTCTTACTACGGTGTCACACCCAAAGCGTGCAAACCTTATCGCCCCCAAACGAAAGGGAAAGTCGAACGAACGGTCGATTACATGAAGCGTAACTTCTTTCAACGCCGGCATGAACCGACACTTGAAGCGTTGAACCAGGACATGCGCAAATGGCTGGATCAGACCGCGAACAAGAAAAAGAATGAAACGACCCAGGAACCGCCGGTTCAGCGCTGGCAAAAGGAACAGTCTTTTCTACAGGCTTGGGGAACGAAGGAGTTGTTCCCGACCACGCATTGGGAAATGCGTGAAGTCAGTCGCGACTGTTTCGTCTTCTACTGGGGGAATAAGTATTCCGTTCCGTTTCGATATGCCGGTCATCAAGTAAAAATCAAGGTGACGTTGGAGAAGCAATTGGAGATCTTTGACGAAGTGGAATGTATTGCGCAACACCCAATTCTTTCGGGTGAAACACGTACTCATGTCCGCTTTGAACATTACGAGGGGATGCAAGAGGCAAAAGAAAAAGAGCGAAAACAACAGAATCCCATCGGTTTGGCGACCCAGGATTCAAGCGTTTCCACTCCTTACGTTGAAGCACGTTCCCTCGCAGCTTACGCCGCCTTTGAAGGAGGTGATTTCGAATGAAATCCCTTCTGGAAGAACGGCTTCATCAGCTGAACTGGTCGCATACGGCCAGTCAGCTCGATGATTTGGTCGAGAACGCTTCTACCCATAATGTATCATATTTCGGCTTTTTACACACGGTCATTTCCGGAGAATGGGAACACCGAGAATCCACCGAGTTGAACCGCAGGATTCACCGGGCAAAACTCCCTTACACCAAAACCATCCATGATTTTGATTTGGCGTTCCAACCTAGTCTTAATGAGCAACGCATCAATGAAACACCACTGACCTGTCGGTACATTGCGAATGGCGAAAATCGGCTTCTCCTGGGACCGCCAGGTGTCGGCAAGACGCATCTGGCGATCGCTTTTGCATTGAAAGCTCTCACCCAAGGCTATAGTGTCCTCTTCCTTACCGCAGCCGATCTGGTCGCGGAGTGTCACAAGGCCGAGGCCAAAGCCACGGTCTCCCGTCTCATCAAGAAATAGACACGACCGGATTTGATCGTGTTGGACGAAGTCGGCTACTTTCCGTTTGACGAGTTCTCAGCGAATATTTTTTTCCAAGTCATCTCGAAGAGATATGAGCACGGCTCGATGATCCTTACCTCGAACAAATCATTTATCGAATGGGGAAAGGTCTTCGGAGATGATGTCCTAGCCACAGCCATTCTCGACCGTCTGCTTCATCATTCGGTGACCTTTAACATCAAAGGGGATTCTTATCGCCTGAAGGAAAAGAAAAAAGCCAGAATTTATCCGGCTACCCCACCTGCAAATTAGCTCAAGTGGGGAATTTTATTCCGGTTATAATGGGGAAAATTAAACCGGCGTTGACAACCTAACCTAGGCGCTCTAAAGCACCTCAAATCTCTCCATCAGTCTAAATCTTTATCTGTTATGCTCATCAATTTTGGATTACAAAAGCTGATAAAAAATCACTTAATTCTTTCTGATTAGTTTCTCTTAGAGATTCTTCTGTAATCCATTTATTATCAGAAATCGAAACTTGATTTGATTTACCTGGTTTTAAAACATTTGCCATCACACCTACTAGCACTTTATTCTCACTAGTTGGTCCCCACTCTCTCCTATATTTACTTGGTATATTTTTTGTATAAACTTGCGCTAATTCATGTAAATCTGCATATTTAGTTTCTCCTCCTAAAAGAAGAAAATCTTCTAATGTACCGATAGAATTATTATCTGGAAAAATAAAGATACCCACTTTGCAGGATGACTCCTTTATTTTGTTAAATTCTACATCTTTGAAAATAACTTTAATTTCATCATCTTCAATTTCTTGTACATGTCTATAAATAGCGTCAAATTTTAATTTTGCTTTCAGACTATCGGCGTCACAGAAGATTGCAATACCACTAAGCTCATCAACGGATAAATTAAGGACAGAGCCTTCTATTGCTGGTGCTATATTTGTTTCCCCTCCGGCATTCAATACACCAATCGATATCGTCTCATTTTGATAGAATTCAGGAGTTGGGACTCTTTTCTGTAAATCTCCTTTATGAGGAAAACTTTTTGGAATTAATCTATCCCAATATTCATCAACTTCATGAATAAATCTCTTATTCACAAATCCCCTTTTTTTCAAAACCTTTCCGATTGCAGCACTATCATGGATACCTTCAACTACAAAGAAATAATATCTTTTCAATTTCATCTTACTTCCTGTCCAAGTATAAAGCGTATTTTATGAAGTTGTTCGCCAGAAAACCGCTTCACTTTTGTTATTTCATTTTTTTTCTCTAAACGAAATACTACAAGCCTCTTTAACTTATCTTGATTGATTTTCAATAATCCGTCTAATGCTTCTAAACTGTGGGTTGTAGCAAATACTTGAACATTATATTTTTCACATAATTTATTAAACCATTCAAAAAAAGAACTCATCATATCAGTATGAATTCCTGTTTCAATCTCATCAATTAACAGGATTTCTGATTTTGATGAAATAACAGCCGCAGCCAACGTTACTGCTTTTCTTAAACCGTCTCCAAACATTGACATAGGAACCAACCCTAAATCTTCGTGTGCAATATAAGGAACAGCAAGTGGTCTACGACCTACTCCATCATCCATCAATAGCTCTATATTATGAATTTTCTCGTCAAACTCTCTTAATATTTCTATTAAAAGATCTCTATTTCCTGATTTGATCAAGTTATTAAAATATCTAGCAGAGAATGGAATCATTCTGTGATCGACAGATGAAATAAAACGACAATGATATGATTTAAGTGAGGGTTGATAAGTTAATGACGGTCTAATTTCTGATTCAATGAATTCAAAATTCTCATTATAAAAAGTATCGTTGTTTCTTTTTACTTTTAATTTTATGCCCAACATCTTAACTTCTGCTTCCTCTTCAAAATCTAAGTTATTTTCATAGTTTAATTCTTCTTGATTAATATTTGATATGAGAGGCTTCAAATTTAATTGACTTTCAAAAATTGTTCTAAAGTTGGGTTCCCACTCGAAATCAAAGTTTTCTTCGTCTTTTTCAAATGACAATCTTATACTAGTTGAATCTTTATGTTTTTTTGTTGGAAATAACCAATTTAATAACTCCATTGATGAAGTTCCGTACCTATTTGGAAAAATACTTCGTTCTCTTAATTTAGATACAGTTAAAAAGTTACTTTTGGGAGGGTTATCAGACATTAGTTGTAACGCTTCTAAAATTGAAGTTTTTCCCGCATTATTGTTACCAATGAATAAATTTAAATTAGATAAACCATTAAAACTGCACGAATCAATACCTCTATAGCTTTTTACTTCAAATGACTTAAGTTTACTCATAATATTTCACCTTCTTCTCTCTTAGGCTATCTGCTTTATTTTGCGAAGTTATCAAAATCACTCGCATATACCATTAGAATTTATTGAACTCCTAAAATCTGATTATAACTATTAAAATTGTATCAGCATAAGCTTAATTTTTTGTTTTTTTCCTATATTAGTGTGAAGGATATGAATTTATTGCATATTTAATCAAAACTTACTAATAACAAGCTTTTTTAAAAAGTAAAAATTCGTTTTTTTAGTATTTTCATATAACACCCAATGCCTTATAAACAGCATCAATAGGATCCGAGTAAAACACCGGCTGCACTTTCACTAACAAATCCGGTGGCACCGTCTGAAGATCCATGACTGATGCAGCTGGGATTAATACTCTCTTCGCCCCTGCATCGACACAAACCTGCAAGACGTTGGCGAATTCTTCTACTTTTGCGATGGTCCCGCCCACTGTCATGTTTCCGATGACGACTGTACTTTCTTGAACGGGCTTCTCCAGTGCTCCAGAGCATAGACCAATTAGTTCAGCTATTGCCAGTTCGTCTGTTAATCCAATCCCCTGCAAGTCACTAATGTGCATCAGATAATCTTTCGTCTTGATGGCGATTGTATTACTGATGCTTTTGCTGTTGGCTGTGAAGAAACGGAAAGCAGTGTCCAAGCTTTCCTTTGCTTCTCGGGATGAGCCGACACCTGATTTATCAAACTTACCGGTACCACTTACTACTTGGTTTTCTAGCTTGTAGATTCCGATCATTCCGGAGTTTCCATGCCCTGCGACATACACATGCCCTGGTTTCCCCAAGCCTTCAGGAATCAATTTACCTCCGCCTTGTTCTGGCACGGAAGTGTATTCTTCCTCTAAGGATTCTTTATCGATATAGGAGAACATAACATCGTAAAACTCCATGCCACCGATTTTCTTCAGCTGCTCTTTTACTCTGCGACGGCCTTCTAACGCATATTTCAAAATTTCTTCTATGTCATCTTTCGTATAAACGCCATTTGGATAAATCAGTTTCACCATTCCAGATACCGTCTTGCGTACGGCAATCGTATCGCGCTGATTTAAGTTATTTCCTAATTTGAAGTGACGGTCTACAGAGTCTGCAAACGACCGCTTGCGCATTTCGCGGAAAAACTCGGCAATATAGTCGACGATAAAGCCATATTTATCAGTGAAGAAGTCCGGACGCATTTTCGGGATTTCCCATCCTGGCAAATAATAATGCATACGATCGAAAAACGCTGAATCGTTGGCCATTTCTTCTGGAAACGGCGCAAATAGATGGGATGTCTTCAATAAAACATCGACACTTTGGTTGATGTTTCCAACGAACACCATTGAAGCACTCGCATTCTTCTCTTCTTTCCCACGAGCAAACGAACCCGACGCCATATAATCTTTCATTATCTGTATACCGTCTTTATCTTTAAACCGGATACCAGCGACTTCATCAAACGTTACACAATCCCACATGCCGACAAGGCCGATTTTCCGCGAAGTCATATTGTAGAACAGGTTGGCGACGGTCGTTTGGCCACCTGACACTAAAATCGAGTTCGGAGAAATCTCTTTATAGACGTGTGATTTACCAGTCCCGCGCGGCCCCAATTCACACATATTGTAATTGTTTTCGACGAGAGGTACTAAACGAAGCAGTAAATGCCATTTCACTCGGTCACTTAGTTGCGTCGGTTCCATTCCTGTCGAACGGATCAATGCATCAATCCATTCGTCTTTGGTGAATTCCTTGCGCCCTTCAAAGACTTCCTGTATGTCCATATTCGGCATTTGAATCGGCTGCAAGCTGCTTACGTTAAATGGGTTATTGTTTCGAGCTTCCTCGTCGTAATAGTAATCGAGTTTCACCATGCACCAAATACCACCGACCAATAACTTATCGAATTCTTTAATGAAATTTGATCCAATAGGAACTCCTTTTAGGCCAAGGTTAGAAAACTCAGCTTCATAAATATCCAATTTCGGATTCAAAGAAACTGTCACTTTATCAATAATCGAATATTGGCCAAGTTCCCGGATCCGCGATTTAATTTTTTCAGCTTCGTCTGGACGGACAAAATTGTCGGAAAGGATTTTCTTAACCCGCTCAACTCCCTCATTGATGCTTTCTTCATCATCTGTCGCAGCATACATACCCAATAAGTATTCCAACACATATACTGGTACGTTGGCGCCTTCTTTGATCAGCTTCGTTAAATCTTTCCGCACGACACGTCCCGCAAAAACATCATTGAGTTTTTTATCCAGATCTAAAGTTGAAGTCATCTCCGCTTTCTCTTCCATTTATTCACCTCCCTGATTAGAAATCAAAATCACTGACAATCCCCAAATTTATTGAGAACGGTACTTTATCTGTAGCTACTCCTGTTTCAATATCTTTGATCATCAAGTAATACATTTGGCTGCGATCATAAGTGATACTTCTTAACACAAAGCGCAATTTGAAAGTGCGTTCACTCGGATTATCGAACGGACGATCCCCGATAATCGTTTCTTCATTGGAAAGCACATTGCCATTTTCATCTGCCATATAGATCACGACAGTACGAGGAATCATTTTATCTTCCACTTTTTCAGTCTGGAAGAATTCGAGATTGAAAATGCTATTTGTAATTTTACGCGTAGTATTGGTCAGTTTAATATCAACTTTTTGAATAGCTTGAGATCCTCGTTGACCAGTCCTTTTGTTCTTAAACGACACGACTGGAATGACGACTTCCTGCAAACTGGCGCCGCCATGAACAAAATTGACGCCGGAACCTTGAATTTTATAACGGATCGTTGCATTTGGAACATAAGCGGTCAATTGCTGCTCATTCTTCACAATTGAAGACAAGTCTATAGTTAATTGCCCTGATACTTCCCGTTTTTCTTTTGAGAGGATATAACGGCGCTTCGTTTCAAGTGCATCAATTGACTCTTTGACCATCTTATCACTTTCTTCTAAAGCATCCCGTTGATACAAGAAGCCGTGATCGGCCGTAATATAGATATTTGTACCACCCAAATCATCCTTTATGATTTTCACTAAGTCAGAGATTTGGTTTAAGGCATCCTCTACGCCTTTAAACGTGTATATTTCGGTGGAACCATTGTCCCCCATGGCATCGATTGTATCGTGGTAAAGATAGATCAGTTTTTTTCCTTTAAACTTTTCTCTCCGTGCTGCTTTGTTCATTGCAAAAACTTCCTGGAAATGAAAAGCAATACTGTCCTCAACTTCGGATTCTAGTATTTTTTTACGGTTTTCGATTCCAGATGTATCTCTTCCATCCACTAGTACTTTTCCATTTACATCAAAATCCAAAGTTCTGTGTGGCAACAATGCTGCCATTCCAAGTTTTGTTACAGAAGGCACGACTCCAAGCATACTTTGTATTTCCGAAACTCCGGTTGTTTCGGCATTCAGTCGTTCAGCCATTTCTACTCCTATTTCATATCTCATCGCGTCAGAAATAATGACAAAAACTCTGTCATTATTTCGCATATGCGGTGCTATAACAGAGGAATAGAAATCTTGCTGACGGCCAACTCCCGGCAATATCCATTGCTCTGTCATTTCAGTACGTACAGCTTGCGACCAGTGAGAACTCAATTCGCCCATAAACCAATTTGAATACAAGTTTTCAATCATGACTTTCAGCTTTTTCAACAGTTCATTGTCTGCTGCTTCGTCATAAGCTACATAGAACTTGCGGTAATATGTATCCATCTGATAATAATCTTTCGTATATGCTTCATGAACATTGGCAACCCGAGACTGCGGAATCCCCTTGCTGTGCTCATGATAAAACTCATACATCTTCACAGTATAGAAAAGAGCTTCATATATAGCTTCGAATTGCTCATAATAATGTTTTACTCTACGGAGCTTGATCAGCTTTTTATATTCCTCATAATCCTCGAGTTTTTCTACCAAGCTGTTGGCAATATGGATAATAATTGCCCGGTCGACATACGGAAAAACATCCGCTTGTTTAACTTTATCCAACGGAATCTCATTAACCGTCTTCGGAAGGTTGATTTCTTGTTCCACCATTTCAATATATTTATTGAATTGAACATAATCACTCTTATGATGCATCCAATGATCGATAAATACCAAAGCATTAGTTTTACTGCGTTTTGCAATAAAATCATTAAGCTCTTTTAAATATTCCTCATCAACTGAATGACTAAAAGCCGTCACTGATAAATGGATGAATAAAGTCTTTAAGGTTTTAAATTCCCGTTCATAGCCGCAGTAATTTTCTACGTATGACCAAAATACCCCCAGGTCAAAGAAACGCTCCATTGATGACAAGTATTTATTCTCTGTATCATCCAGTGTGTCCATTAAAATGGTTTTCAGCACATCTTCGAAATTCGGTGTCTTCAAATTGCATAAGACACTCATAATTGAAAGTTCAATCAGTTCTTCAGTAAACGATTCAATACCGAATGCTGCAAACTTTCTGAAACGTTCTTTATTGTTAAAGAACCGGTCGTATTTTTTTACTGTTGCGCGTAATGACGGATCTATATGTAAGTCACTCAGAATAAGCGATATGCGGTCTGCATAAAAAGTCTTTGAATACATGACGGTATCAGCCAACCAATTTTCTTCTAGCCCCAAGTCCAAATTCGTATAAATCAAGTACGAGGAAGCAGGGTCTTCTTCCTCCAACAAATGCTTCGTATAAAACTGATTTCTGTCAGTCAACGAATGGATTTTTACTCCATCTATTTCGAGCAGTTCAATTTCATCAGTAAACTCATTATCTTTATCCACCCAAAAAACAAGCTTACGCTGTTCTTCATCTTTCAATGGCTCATTAAAAATGCCCGATAGCGCGGACACGATTTGTCCCATGTTCATGGCAGTCACCTGCTTTCTCTTCTCATTATAGAACAAAGATACATCAGAAATCTCCGATGTATCTTTGTTTGTTTTATATTTTGGCAACCAGCCCTTCAAACTTGGCATAGTTGACAGCAACACCGTCATCCAAATCGATTTCAATTTGCATATCGGCCATGTGGTGCAACTTCTCATCGTAAGCTTTCAACTCATCAATTTTTTTGTCGAGAGATTTCAATTCTTTTTTAGCATTACTAATTTCTTTAGTTGTAGAATCTCCATTAACAATATTCAACAAATCCTTCTTTTCTGTATCCATACGAGTTTGAACTTCGTGTAAATAATCTGTACGAATGCGGGAAAGAGTTGTTTTATCGTAGCGATGCATATAGATTAAACAACTGAAAGCTTTTTCTTTACCTGATGTGAACAGCCAATAAATAGGACGTTTCTTATAAACTTGCACATAATCTTTATAAAAATCATTCAAGAAATAACGGTGTAATGTTTCTCTTGCTGTTTCATTTTTCTTTCGTCCAATGGAATTAGCGATAAAAACTAAATTTTCTTCCAAAGATTCTTCCCCAAATGTTAACTGAACAAATTCAATGAATTTAGTTACAATATTGTCTTCAAAAAAGGTCCCTTCCAAGATAGGTACTATATTATCTTGATCAATGGCAAATGTTTTATAGTGAGATAAATCTAAATTGCCACCTGCATAGACCAAACCTTCTTCGTCTAGTGAATAGCGTCCAAAATAGCAACCTACTGCATATAAAATGAAACTTTTGATGTCACGCTCTAAATCGGCTTTTTTAATTGAAATATATTTTTCTTCGATTTCAGGATGAAGGTCTTCTTGTAACTCATATAAATCAGTAATAATTTTATTAATTTCTTCTTCGTTTAGTTTTAATTGATTAAATCGCATTTCAGTAACTTTTATCCATGTCTCAAATACCGTTTCAATTAAAACTGAGTTTTTATATTGCATTAATGGATGTTTTTTAAAATTCCACGAGGATTCTAACGAATCCCAATCATTTTTTGTAATTTGCACATTTTCTTTTACAAGGGTTATAATTCTTTCTCTTGTTTCATTATCTAATTTCTCATTTAAACTATACGGCAAATTATTTATGTCTCCATTTTGGACTGATAATGTAGGATTTAATATGTTAAGAAATATTTGAATAGCATTTGAATTAAGCAGTCCTAATAACAACCACAAATCCTTTTTTTCCGGAAACATCATAGGACCTTTATTAGAATCAAATAAAAACCCTGGTTCACTGTATCTAAATGAGTTGCGAGAAGAGGTTAACGCTGACCAAGTGATGCCTTCCTTTAAATAATCTTTATAACCATTCAAAACACCTGTTTTTTTAATTTCTTCTCCATCATTTTCAAAGTCAACTATCAAATCATTAAGCCCATACCATCTTCTGTATCCACCGCCCTTGTTATACGGAAACCATTTTTTATTTTTCATAGGAGCTATTAATTTAGATTCATTAAAATATATTTTTTCTTTGGATACCTCAAACCAATACTTTAAAAAACGTTTGTTGTCTCCAGTTTCCAGGCCTCTCTTCGCTAAATATTTGTCGCCAAGTCGAAAACCATGAGAAAAATTGTTGATAATTTTTTCACTTACCCAATATGCGATGGGGTTCCCAGGAATTTCACTAAAGTTTTCTTGATAAAATAAATAACGATATGAAACCTTCGAATTTTCTATGGCTTCTAAAGTTTTTATTGATTGATTCTCTATTCCTTTGAAATTTGACAGCTTAATATATTCTCCAGCTACCTTTACTTGATAATTTCTCATCGTAAAGACACAGACAGGTACCATAGCTGCTTCAAATCCATTGTATTCAAGTTGGACTAACGAACTTATATTTTTTTCTTCTACAATTTTCTTTCTTATACCTTCAAAAGTTGAAATAAACATCCATACGAAAGGTGTTATTAAACCAATTTGTCCAGTACTTTTTGTAGCCTGAAAACTATACTCGATAAATGCTGAAAATAAATCTGCCTTCACTTTTGGGTAATTATCTACTAAATAGGTTGATACTTCTGCTGTAACATATTTGTTTCCAGCATATGGTGGATTTGTAATGAAAATATCATGTTTTTGGCTCATAATACCAGCTTGTTTAATAAGATTGTTAAACAAAGGGGTCAAACGGTCTTTCATATCCATTTCGAACAGATTACTAGAGTATTCTTTAATTACCTTCATTCGTCGTTGATTTAGCCAGTCTTCATCAAATGATTCTACTTTTATCAACGATCCAATCACTTTAGCATGATGGAATTGTTCTATAAATTTATTCATTTTTTCGAAGTTCTCACCTGATGATTCTCCTGCTAAAAATTTAATCTCTTCACCCTTAATTGTATTTGTTTCTTGTATAGCTGCGAGGTTCATCGTTAACCCATCACGTTCAATACTTCTTAAGAAACGTTTGTTATATTCTAAGGCCTTCATAACCACCGAAAAACTAGCCAATTGATACGAACGGTCATCGATATCTAAACCATACAAATTATTTTCAATAATTAACCGGGGGATCTCTCTATCCATATAACCAGCTTTACTATAAATTTCATACAAGACATCGAACATATAAACCAGGATATGCCCACTTCCCATAGCTGGATCAAAACACGTTATCTCCTCAACTTTGAGTTCTTTATTTATATATGGATCCAAATTTTCTTCAAAGGTAGAACCAATATTTCGGTTTTCTAAATAAAAATCCCAGTTCTTCATTAGGTCATAATCTTCAGGATGTGATTCGATCCAATAACGCCCTAAAGCATTTTGCACCATATAACGGACAATCCACTCAGGTGTAAAGAGTTGAGTTGCAAAAGGCAATTCTTCTGCTTTATAACGCTTTTTCGCTTGTATCACGCGCTCATTTTCTTCTGCAATATAGTATTGATATAACCAACCAATTACTTCAACCTTTTGCCAAGTTTCTTCTGGTAGAATTTCTAAATTCGTCATCTCACGCACAAACGAATCGGATCCAAGTAACCCTTCAGGAAACAAAATTTCTGTGTAGTGATCTATTGTTTCAAACATGAAAGGCATATAACGGTTCAAGTCATTGCAATGCTTGATAACCAGATATTTAAAAAGTTCCTCATCATTATTATTTAGTTTCAACTCATAGACATATTCCTTGTCCAAATCTAAGTCGAGAGTTAAAGCCTCATTCATCATATCGGGTTCTGTGCTTCCTTGTTTTGTTGAAGATAATACTCTAACTTTCGTCGGCAAGTAATCATTTATTTCCATAAACCGTAGAGCTGTGAAACGGTTAAACCATGTATACGCGACTTCTTCCATCACTCGGTCAAATCCTATCTCGCGGATTCGTGAAATTAATTTGTTCCGTTGTGCTTTTTCTTTTTCTTTGAGCTGTCTGCCATTTATAAAAATGGCATCTGAACTTTCAATAGTCGCTTTTTGAATACCTTCAGAAGTAATCCCGATTTTCCTTGCTTGAAGTTCAACTCGTTCAAGCAGTTCTCTTCTGGCTTCCGTAGCAAATCTCTTTAAGGCTGGTTTATTCACTGCTTTCCCCCACTTACTTTCTGAATTCTATTTGTTTATTATTTCTTATGGCTGCCTTTAATCTTTGAGACAATTTTTCAAGATAGAGATCCACTTCTGCTTCTGTTGTTAATGGTGTTGGACTGAATAATTCCAGCATTTGGATAAATTCCTTCTGAATCGGAATATCAGTTGGCCCTTTCCCATCTTGAATAGTTCCACCTTCTTGTTCTTCTAGTTCTATTCTTTTTCTGCGTAACCATTCTTCAATCTCTCTATTGATTTTATTCTCAGTTTGTACTTTGAAGTTAGAACTTCTAAGGATACTTGACTCCACTCGATGAATGTCAGTGTAAGAATCAAGGCCTTCTAGTAGTTGTTTATAGAAGTAAGTGATCTCTTGCTTTGTTTCATCACTAACACCATATTGACTGGAGAAGGAAGTAAGGCTTTCCGTGTCATCTGCAATTCTACTTTCAGCATTCTTCTTCTTCTCTAACAAAACTGTCTTTATGTGCTCTTCAATTTTATAAACTAATTCAGGTATATCTTTAATTTCTTTATATGGAAGTGGATCATCCAAAACCGATGCTAATTCTTTCACCGTAGATTCAATTTCTTCCCCATTCAAATAGGCTTGGTTTTCTTTGTATTTTTCGAAAACTGCTAAGCCTTTGTCAAAAATTCGTATTTGATTACTGCCGAAAAAACTTTTAACTAAAACGACATCATCTTCCCAGTATGCCAAATCATCTTCCAACTCTTTTAGTTTTGTAAAAAATGAAGCATTGTCTAATCCGTTATGGAATTGATTAAAATATTCCAGACCTTTGTCTAAAAGGCTTTTCCCTGGATACTTTTTACCTTCATACTTACTCTTCAATTTATTTATTTCTGCAATTTGTTGCTCAATAAGAAATCGCAGATCTTGAACTAATCCATCTTCATCATCAGCCAAATCAGTTTTGTTGAAAACATCTTTAGCTACTCGTTTTGCTGTGCGAATTAACGCTTCATCAACTTGCACACGTTTAAGTATAATTGCTTTATCCGCATCAGCCGTCTTAGTGAATATAGATACTAAGGTAGTTGTGTTCTGTTCCGGTTCTAAATACTCAGCATTGTAGCGGACACGGATGCGTTGTTCTTTTAATAGCTTTGCAATCATTGCTGCAATGTCCAATTGTCTCCAACCATATGGTTTGTCCTGGAATCTATCGTAAATGATTTTTACCCTGACTTGTTTTTGAATATCATTTTGTAAAGTGATAAAATCAAAAATTTCCTTCTTAGCCAACTCATTAGGATTAGTTCCCATCGTATCTTCGAAAGAAATTTGGTCATTTTCTGAAGCCAAGATATGGATGAGACCTCTTTCATTCTCCATATACTCTTTTACATAAGTCAGCTTGGTATAAATATTTTCGACTAATATTTTAAACGCCGCGTTGAACTTCTCTTTGACACTAGAACCTTTAACCTCTACCTTATCTCCATTTATAAAGAAAGTTCCACTCTTAATCGCGTCTTCCAATAAAGCGCGGCTCCGGTTTTTGCGTTCACGTGCCTCAGCCGTTTTGTTGTTCAGGATATTTTGGATGTTTTCCGGAAGTTGTGTGATGTTCTTTTTCTTACGGTAACTTTCAATTCTTATCGCTTCTTCAATTTCCTCAACATATAACTCACTGCCACCGAGTTTAACAATCATTTCTCCACTGCCGCTCGTCATCATCATTAGTTCTTGTTCTGACTTCTGATAATGGTCGGAAAGAGGTGAAAGTATTTGCACTCCAATACTTGCTGATTGATTGCCGTAATTTTTCTCGTCCATCTTTTGATTAAAAGAAAAAAGGTATTCTGAAGAATAGCGGAATCTTTTTTCATCATATAAGTCTTGGAAAACGTAATCGGCTAATTCCCGTTTCACGAGCTCTTCATCAACGTTCAAGGTTTTAATTTCACGGTTAATATCTTGCTCGTCGTCAGTTAAGAATAAATAAAAGTCACCGTTTTTCTGAATCAATGTTTGAGAGATTAACTTGCGGAGTGAAACTTTGATTTTCTCTTTTAACGCCAATTTATCTTCGTCAATGTTTGTAATCATTAAAGTTGCCAGATTGTCGATATTAGCCGGCAGCTCTTTAATGTATTTCACCATGAACAAGACTTTCAATAGTTCCATATTGAAATGATCATCTTTTAATGCAGGGTTTTCATACGCACCTTCGATAACACGAGAAACAGTAGGGTTTAAAAACTCTTTAACAGTCTCATAAAAGGCAGGGAAAGGAATCAGGAAACCTTCCTCTTCTGATTTATATCTTAATGCTGTTTCTTTATAAGCAGACAACATAGAACGTTCGCCTTCAGAAAGACTTTTGCCCGAAGAACCGTGTTTACGAATTTGTTCAAAAACGTTCTGCAGTAATTTAAATTGATAGGGAACAAATGGATAGACATCCGCAAATTCCTGCTCGTTGTCATAACCGCGCAAGTCAGCAGTGCTTTCACGGAAGCTAATCAAATTTTTCAAGATGGCGCTTTTCTCCGGATAAAGCAATTTCAATTTGTCATTCACATAGTCCTTTTTCAAAAGGATACGCTTTTTCAATACTTCATCTACTGAAATTGAAGAAAGTGATAGCCTGGTATCGAAGCGCCCTTGAATTCGTGAAAAGTCGTCCCCTTTTACTTTGACAATGCTATCTATGCTTTCCTGTGAAGTGACCATGACCCATGCTTTCCCTTTTGCATGGGTTCCTAGTTCTTCCGTAAGAGTTTGTAGGTTCAACATCAGGCTTCTGCTGTCACCGATATATTGGCCGATTTCATCTACAAGGAATATCAGGTGGAAATTGGGCCCTTTTTGATCGATATACTCCTTTACATCTTTCGCAAACTTTTCGATGCTGATTTCATAATTATTAACGCCATTATCAAACCAGTTACCGGCAGATTCTTCCGTCATATCTGTGGCTTCCGAAAGTGCAGAGACAATGTAATCTCTATCAAAATAGAAACTGTTACGACGGTCTTCCCACGACTCGCCGGCTAGGTTTTTGAATGATTCCTTGAAAATTTCATATGTACCTTGCTTATCCAAGTATTTTTCCATTTCCGCTACACCAGAAATGTCACCGTAATATCCTCTATGTTCGTAAAATACTTTCATAAATACACGCAAAATTGCATCTTCTTTTGATTTATTATCTAGTTGTGCTTTTGCATCAATATTGAAAAGAATGGTCTCGGTTTCGATGCCAGCTGTTCGCTGCATATTCGCCAACACAATCGGATCTTGAATTTTTTCATCGAAAAAATCTACTGCAGTTCTGTTTTGAATTTCTTTATTTTCTAAAAGGTAGGAAAGTATTTTAAGGAAATGTGATTTACCCGAACCAAAAAACCCAGAAATCCAGACGCCCATTTTATCAGTTGAACCGTTCACGCCTCTTTGATAATTTTCATAGAACCTTGAGAGGTGCTTCTGTAGTTCCCGAGTAACTACATATTCATCCAATTCTTGATAGATGCTGTCGTCGTCAGTTTGAGCAACTTTAATGACTCCGCGAATGTCTCGTTCTATATCTTTCTGAAACATGTCTTTCAATAACATAAAATAACCCCCAAATTTATTTAATCAACCAATCGGAATGCGCGGTAATAATTATCGTCTTTGAACTTACCGAACAAGTGCAAGTCCTGCTCACTGTATTCTCCTGGATAAAACATGATGACAGGCGTCTTGTCTATGACTTCCTGCAAATTATTTAAGATCGTATGCGAACGGACAAATGGGAACACTTTCCCGACGCCTGTCAAAATCACAATATCGTGGCCATCCATCTGTTCTTTTATCTTCTGTAAAAATATTTGAGGATTTGCAAACGTAGTAAGAGCTTTGAACAAAGCGTCTTTCCCTTGTTTTTGCTCCATCTCAAATATTCGGTCGAAGATTTTTTTCTCTTTTGTGATTTCTATAAGTAACTTATAAAGGTCGAATTCGATTATTTTTCGTTCTGAGCCTTCGTAGTTGAATTCCTTTTTTATGTGCTTCACATAATCCCGGACAACCAATTCATCTTCCGGTTTGTAATCAAACACGTAGAAACTAATTTCATTTCCAAGGCCTCGTCCTTCGATAAATTTATCTTCTTTGATTTTCGGAATAATTTTGTCGAGCCTTCGGTTTAGATTAGCCATATTGTATCTCCCTTATCCACCCATCGCATGAATATATTTACCATCCCCGATATGGTTGATATGTTCTTTCAGGTAGTCATCTATTATTAAACGATTCAACTCATTGCCTTGCCTTTCTTTTAAGATGCCGCTCTCAAATAGTACTAGCAAGTAGGTGCTTTTTAATTTGTTTAACGTTAATTCGCTCCAGTTAGCAAGTTGTTCGCTTTGTTCTGATTTCACAGTAAAAAATATATTAATGTCTTTTTTTTCAAGTTCAAAGTTATTGTTATGCAGTTTTTCACTAACTACTTCATTCATAAACTCATAGAATAACAAATCAGTTTTCATAATTGCATATAGGTTAATTGCTTTACCAGTTTCTAATGATCCTTCAATTAGAAGTTTACCTAGCTTTTGATCAATAGCCTCTGCTCTCTTTATTACCGAAGTTAATGTGCGTTGAATACTACTTTTTTTTGTACCTTGAAAAATATTCTCTTCATACACTTTTTTTCTAATTTCATCGGTAGACAAACCAGCCATCTTCAACTTAATAACTTGCTTTAATTCAAATAACAAATAACCAGCGCCGTGTAGGGATGCTCTGTATTGTGTTTCCATTTCAAATCACTCCGACCTTATTTAAAACATGATAGGTTTATATATTTAGAATACGCTCCACTATTATTAATCTTCTTTTTCCGCAATGTTGCTGGACTACCTTAGTAAAGCTTTGTTCTTTAATCAACTTCTCTTTATTGTTTTTATGTATATTGCATACGCTCTCTACTAATTTTTGTTCATTAATTTCTTCTTTCCAGTAAGCATCTACCAATTTGTTTATCGCTATAGCTAAATCTCTTTGAGTACGGTAAAACATCCTTACTTCCACATGCTTCCCCTCACATTTAATTTATACTTAGTTCTTATTCTACTTTAGTTTTAATTGAATGCAATATTGAATTATATAGCAAAAGGGATAGCGAAATTATGCTATCCCTTTTGCTGTGTATTATGGAACGAGTGACTATTTTTTATAAGCTACAGTATCATTTGATGAAATATCGTCGAATAAATTCTCGTCATTCTTCGCATACGGTTCTATCCCCAATTCATCCAATTGAGCCCACAGACTGTCTAACGCCTTCACTTTATCAAAGTAAAACTCGCGTCCGCGTATACGCCAGAACTTCCAGCCTGCTCGTTCCAGGGATTCCTGGCGCCTCATGTCTTCTTCGAACTTCTCAGGGCCATGCCATTTCTCTCCGTCGCATTCTACGGCTAGGCGGTCGCGCAGCCCTTCGACGACGAGGTCGATTCGGTACTGGCCGACTTTGACTTGCGGCGTGACTTTATAGCCTCGTGCCAGAAGCATGCGAAGGACGTCGACTTCAAAAGGTGAGTCGCACTGTTCTTCTAGGTTCGCCACTTGCTCATTCAGACGGGTCGGGTTCATGCAATAGCTCAGCAAGCGGTAGCGCAAGTCTTCCGTATTAAGGTCTTCCAGATCCACTGAATGGTACAAGCGCATCTGGTTTTTCGCACGGCTTGCGGCGACGTTGAAGCGCTGTTTGTCCGAAGTTTTGGTCAAGGCCATAAACCTGCGGTTCGGTGCTGTGACCATGGAAAGGAAGATGATGTCCCGTTCGTCGCCTTGCAGCGTATACGGATTCCCGCAAATAATTTTCCGCTCCACGAACTCCCGGTCACCGATTTCTTGGCGAATCCTTGTTTCCAGCAGTTTGTGCTGCTGGTTGCCGAGGAGAGTAATCGCGCCAAAGGTCTGCCCTTTCAGCTTCGGATCCTCGACCATCGATGCCATATCAGCGACGATGGCATCGATTTCCGCTTCGTTAATGTCTCGCTGCTCGCCGATGACACCGTCATTCACTTTGATGGCTGTGACTGGCGGATCGATCTTCTCTTCATCGAGCGGCAAACGCAACGGGATCATTTCGCCGCCATAACTCATATCGTTCGAGAACTGGATAATTTCCGGCACACAGCGGAAATGCTCGCGCAGCATGAGCTTGCCTTCTTTCGGGAAAGTCTGCTCGGCGATCTCGTATAGCGACAGATTACCGTCAAACAAGTCGGCGTTCGGTATGCCTTTCAAGTGGCGGCGCACCAATTCATAGACATCGTCTTGTTTTGTCCCGATTGATTGCGGGCTGATCTGTTCATCATCTCCAACGACAACCACTTTCTTGCCGCGAAGCAGCACATTGACTGCGAATAAATCGCATTGACTGCTTTCATCGAAAATGATGACGTCGAATTTCTCATTAGTCACCGGGAAGTTCTCCAGCACTTGGTTAATTGGCATAATCCACACAGGGATGGCACTTTGAGCGGTTTTCATTTCTTCTCTCGCGCCTTGCAAGTTGCGCTTGGCGGACTTTCCGCTGCCTTTACCGAAACGCTTGATATACGTTTTCCATGCAGACAAGGCACGTTTTTCTTCTTCCGTAATCCGTTGTACTTGGTTCTTCCATGTTGACGCACTGACGATTGAGCGAACCAAGCGCTTCTGTTCTTTATGTTCTTCTTCCAGCTGCTTTTTCAACAGCGTGATGTTCATGTCTTTTGTTTCATCAAGCCACGACTGCAATTTTTTCAGCTCGAACGCTTCCAAATGGCTTTCCGGTTTCTGGATGTCCGACCCAATAGACAGCTCATACAGTTTCGCTGTCAGTGGCAAAGTCTCACCGAATTGTCCGAGCAGTTCATAGAAACGTATAGCTTTCATCTTGGTCAGCTGTAATTGCTCCAGCTTCATCAACAGCCCGTCCCATTTCGCCGTATCTCTATTGATATAAGCTTCCTTGAATTCCTGCATGACCGGATGCATATCCGTTTGCGCGCTCAAGGTTTGCAGATTGCCCAATTCCTGCTTGTATTGTTCTTCCAATTTCAAGTACTCGACCCGTTTGATAACGAGATTCAAGCTTTTGCTTAATTGCTGGCACTCGTCAATTGAATAGAGATCGATTTTGTATAAATTGTAGCGCGTCAGCTTGGATTTTAATGCTTTGATCGAATCGGCGGTTTTCATGATCAGCTGTAATTCATTCAAACGTTCTTCCAATAGATGCGGGAAGCGTCTTTCTTCGACGTCGATAGCCGTATGGCCGATTTCTTCCATATTGGCATTCAACAAGCGCGCGGCTTCTTTTTTCACCCATTCGTGTTCCAAATACATTTCCAGTACTTCGATGTCGCCGAGCGTTTTGATGGAAGCATCGTTTAATACAGGGTCTTCAAACAAATATTTCGTTTGCTTGCCTTTGGTCAAAAAGAACAGGAAGTTCGGCTTTTTGCCGTTTTCAAGCGGTTCTCTCGCAATGGCAACATCCGCTTTCAATTCTTCCGTGCTCTTGTTTGGCAGCTTCACTTGGTACGCGACGAGTTTATTATAGGAAGCGAATAACCTTTCATTGGCTCCGGATAGTTTCTCTATTAGCTCGCGCCATCTCGCTTCTCGAGTGCCGCCTGCTTTAACATCATCCAAAATCAAACGGAAAGGGCCATTTTCTGTAATGGCAGATATGCCAATGATTTCATCGAGTTCTTTTTGGAGGGTCTTGAGTTCATTTTCCTCTAGCGGGTATTTGTATTTCTCAAGGATTGCCTTGCCTTGTTCATTCTCATGTTCTAATTGCTTTTCTGCCTCTAGGAAAGAGGTGAAAGACGAACTGTTTTGGATGTCAGACCCGACTTCAGGAAGCAGTTGTTTATGCAGCGGCAAGTCTTCTTTTGCCAACTCTTTTTTCAATGCCCATAATTCGGTGAAATCGACATTGTTTAACGGGAAGGTCTGGTCCATCGTCAACTCATCTTGAATCCAGCTGTAATCGATCTCCGACTCAGCTAGACGCTTTGCCACATCGTATTTGAAGAGTTTTTCTCCTTTGTATTGGAGAATGGTCCCTTCTTTTTCAGCATATGCTTTCAGTTGATTTTTCAATGTCGCTTCGTCACGTCTGCTTTGTTTTAAGGCATCTTTGTCGCGGGCGATTTCTTTTTCCAAACGATCGACATCAAGCTCGCCCAGTTTCTCGCCGATGACGCGGATCGATTGCTCGATTTCTTGCAATGATTCACGCCCGCCGCCAAGCACCGGAACGCACAAGTCCCTGATTTCTTGAGGGATTTTATTTTTCAATACTTTCAACGGGCTTTCTTTTTGGCTGGTGATGAGGATCTTTTTGCCTTCGGATAGAAAGTGCGAAACTAAATTCGCGATGGTGTGCGTCTTCCCTGTTCCCGGAGGCCCTTGTACAGTTACGCCTTGATGATGCGAAATACGCTTGATAATGGCTTTTTGCTGTTCATTGGATTCCAGCGGAAAATAGAGGATATCGTCTTCAAAATTGTTTCCTCCATCGGTTTCTGCTGTCGAGTTTTTTTCAGGAGCATTTTCGACTCGTTCGCCGATAATGGAAGTGACTGTATCCGATAGTTCCAGTTCATTATTGGCAATGCCGTCAATGATTTGGGTTAAGTCGTCCCGCAGCACTCGTGCATTTTTTGTTCTCAGTGAGAGCATGTGATGAGTATAAACAGATGGATGCTCCATTGGCGTCTTAGCTGTTTGGCCGTCGATGAATCTTCCATTAGCATCAAAGGTTTGAATGAATTGCGTGAAGAAGTCATTCATATCTTCTGTGATTTCACGTGTCTGGACGTCTCTCCACAAACCATTGATTGTTTGGACATTCGGAATGGATATCCCAGAGAAGATTTCCCGCTCCACAGCAACCGCTTGATCAACAAGCTTCACGGAAATAACCCCTTTTACAGAGTCCAAATCCAGCTCCACTTTGCTTGTCAATAGCGGCGATCGGATCGTCCCGATTTTTGGGTCTGGGTGTTTCCAAGTGAAGAGACCTTTGCCATAAATGAACTCCAAAGACTCCCCTTCTTTTTCAAGCTGGGTGATGAGATCAAAAAACTCTTCATATTTTTCTAAAATGCGCTTTTTGTCTTTCAACTTCTCAGCCCATTCTTTCCACTGGGCTGTCCAAGTACCATAAGCATGCATGCGCTTTTTGTCATCGATAAACAGTTCTTCTTTTTTCTCACCATTCACTGTCTCGACCTGTTTCCCTACTACATAAGAAGGCTTTTGATTTTCCTTTTTCGGATCAAAGCTCAGCCAATCTTTAAATATGGCGTGAGGCGCTGGAGGTGTCGTGTCTTTTTCAGTAATTGTCGGCCTGTGGATCTCCATTAAGTTCTCTTCATTATGGCATTCGTCAAATACGAAGCAGCCTTCCAATAGCTTCATGTCATCCAGGTTCCAATTCTTCTCATATTCCGAGTAATCACGGATGACTTTCCCGACCAAGTTATTCAATGCGAGCATATATTCGAAGAAGTTTTTTGCTTTGTCTGTAGGAGTGATAGTTTCCAAGATAAACACCTCGTTTCATTATTCTAATGTCTCAGCTTCTGTTGACTTTAGAGGCTAATCAATTGATATTTTAATACTATTATTATTATACTGTGCCTAATTTTACCAACAAGATTGGCTTTTCACAAGGCGACATGACAACTTCTGACCGGGAAGATAAGTTTCATTTCCACTGGAGTTGACTAACTTCGCAAGTATTATGTCGTCATATTTAATGTAAAAAATAACGGTATATTTTACTGTCAAATATCTATTGAACTTGATATAATCTGAGTAAATATAAAGGAGTTGAACCCTATGGCTACCAATACTCCCAAAAAACCGCAATTTAACGTAGACCAGATTACTTCTGCTTCCAAGGCAGCAAAACAATTGGCTCACATACGGGCTGCAGCTAAAAAAGAACCCCAGTTCATTTCCGCCAATAATACAATCGATTCTGTAATTTTGGACTATGCGCAATACGAAAAAATGTACCAAGAGTTAGAAACGTACCGCGAACTGAATTGGTATGAAGAGATCGCAAGAAGAGCAGCTGAAGCTGAGGCACATCCTGAACAAACGATTCCGCTTCGGGAGGCTGTCGGAGAAGAGAGCTACGCACGAATCATGGCAATCGACCCAGATGACATTTCCGATGACGAGTTGTTCGAGTGATATGAGCGAGGACAAGTTTGTCTTAAACTTTCATCCAAAAGCACAGAAAGAATACAGTAAATTGGACGGGAGCACCCGAAACTTGGTTGATAAAGGCCTTGCCAAACTAAGATTTCGTGCAGATGAAATCGGCAAGCCTCTCTCTAATAAACGCGGCAGCGTGTTAACGGGTTGCCGCGAATTGAAATTCAAGCAGGCCGGATTGCGAGTCGTCTATCGGTTAACTGGAGAAAAACAAGACCAACTAGAGATCGTCTGGATATTGTCTACAGGAAATCGGGCAGACGAGGAAGTCTTCACTGATTCTGCAAAGCGCTTGAAAGAAATGATGGATAGAACACGTTAAAAAGCTCGCATTCGCTGCGAGCTTTTTAAAATGCCTTTTATTCTATTCCTCACCCATCTCATCCAATGCTTCCGGATAGACAATCGTATCAAATACTTCGCCGGTTTCTGCGTCCGTCATTTCGAGAGTGACTTCATAGTTGTCCGGGTCGGCGCCGTCATATAGTTGATAGAAAGAGCCGACGAGACCAAGTGTGATGGTGGCGAAGCCGTCGAAGCTGTCTTCATAGGCTTCGCGGTCGACATTTACGGTGAAGCGGTCATAGTTGTCGGACGTTTCGATTGTTTCGATCGATGGGTAGTCGCCCGATTCGATGATGTCGTTTTTCGCTTCCTCAACGCTTGCTGCGAGTTCGGCCATCATTTCCTCGTGCTGGGCCTTTGTCATTTTGTAGGTGACAGATCCATCGTCATTGACGGTCGCTTCTTCAATGCCTTCCGCTTCTGCTTCTGCTTCCGCTGCGATTTGTTCCGGATCTTCGCCTTCGAAGAATCCAGAAGGAATGGTCACTTCGACGTCAAACAGCCCTTCATCGACGCTGACGCCTTCTTCTGATTCCGCTTCTTCTGTGTCTTGCGTCTCGGTCATCGTATCGGCCGCGCCGTCGGATTCTTCAATCGGTTCCGTTTCGGGTTCGCTGTCGCTCGAGCAAGCAGCCAGTGCCAGCCCGCTCGCGGCGATGATCGTTGCAAATTTCTTCATAAAACATCCCTCTCTGTTTGTGGTTTTCAATTTACTTTCCTTTGATAAAGATGACTCCATTGAACTTCTTGGATGCTGATAAGATATGAAGCAAAACTGCGGAGACGCCTGCGGGAAAGCAAGAAAGCTAAGACCCTGGAGGGAATGAATAAGCGAAGCTTCGCTGAGCAAATTCATTTGCGACGCATCTGCCCTGCAGATGTGGGAGCACAAGGTTTTCGAAGCGACCGAAGCGGCTTAGCGCTCGCCCGCGGCAAGCGCAGCAGTTTTGCGGAATATCGATTCTGAAATTGTGTTTAATGAGTTTTATTGTTCTGTGCTAAAGAACACATTGTCCCAATTGCCGTCTTCAAATACCAAGAGGATCGAATCGTCTTGTTTCACCATATTGACCACTTTGCCTTCCAATGTGCCGCCTTCGTAGATCTCCCCGTTCAATTCGGGCTCCACGACGACCGACGTCCAGTCATATGGCGAGCCGTCGCTGCCGATGAAATCAAAGTTCATGGCGTCCATATACCAGGCGTAATCTTCTGTCTCCGCTTCAACGAGTGTCGCCGTTACGTCGGCCATCAAGTATTCATGGCCGTCTGCAGGTTCTTCGTTGAATTCGTTCGTGCTTTGGATTTCTTCCCACGCTTCCTCGCCGCGCGTAATGGAATTGACGGTGATTTCCGCTTTGCCTTCGTATGAATTGGAATCATTGTCATAGATAGTAATATCGACCACTTGCGTCTCGCCGACCGCTACCGGGTTCGAGCGTTTGCCCGCTTCTGATTCTTCCACTTCCTCAGGTTCTTCCTCAGTTGCTTGTTCCTCAGCAGGCTCCTCTTCCGCCTCGCCGGTTTCTTCTTCCGTCTCTTCTACGCCTTCTGAAGCTGTCGTGTCTTGTTCCTCATCGACCTCGGTCGTATCCGAACCGCAGGCGCTGAGCGTCAATGCTGCACCGATCGTTCCTGCTGCAAACCATTTTTTAATCATAGTCCTCGTCCTCCTCATTGCTGTGGTGTCCGTGAATTAGATGTCATCTTGTGTCATGTGCTGTTCATCAAAATGACTAATGAATGTTAAGTTGTTAATGCCAAATTATACTAGATGAAATATATAATTACCAATTAAATGGGTTATTTCATTAAAATTACCTAAGTATCACAAAGAGCTTACAAACCCACGGAAACAATTGGTTTGCCCCGTAACTTTCGCATGCTCATTTCCGTCTATCTGCTAAAGGGGTGAATCCATGAAACGCTTCAGTTTGCTTTTATTCATCTTGGCCTTCTTCCTTGCCAGCTGCATGCAAGAACCGCAAATCACCGAACAACAAGCGATCGACATCGTCGAACAACTTCATACCAATTCATTCGGGACGGCCGAAGTCATTTCCATCGATTATGGCTGGGGCCGCTATGAGGTGGAGTGGGAAAACAGAGGGAATTGCGAATGGGGCATCGATCATGTCGACGGTGAGGACGGCCGGGTGGAAATGAAACAAGCGTCGATCTGTTAGCGATCGGCGCTTGTTTTGTGTGCGATTGATTATTCGATTTCATTATCCAGCATCGCCATCAGTTCGGCTTCGGAATTGGCGTGCATGACACTATAGGCATTCATGCCATCTGGGCCGACCAGTGCCGGGTCTGCCCCGTTTTCAATGAGCAGCTTGGCGATTTCGTAGTCTTGAAATTCCATGGCCGTAACAAGAACAGTGGAGAAGTCGTCCGCGGAATTGGGGTCTGCCCCCGCTTCCAATAAGTACGCAACCACTTCCTTATTCTCGGAATAGACGGCATACATCAACGCGTTTTCTCCTTCTGAATCCTGGGCATGGATATCTTCACCACTTGCGATGGCTTGTTCGACTGCGGCGAGGTCCTCCATCGATGCGGCGACCATGAGCGGTGTCTGCCCGTCAAAGCCAAGCGTGCTTTCAAAGCCGATTTGTGTATTGGAGACGAGCGGCAGGATTTGGTTCGCGACGTAAGTGCCTCCCACCGTCAACAAAACCACCGCGCTATACGCAACGCCGATCATGCCCATGATGACCGTGGCACTGAGCGCGACTTTGCCAGTGTCCGGCTTATAAAGTATGACGTCGCTATTGCTGAATTCTTCGATCGATTGGATGCGCTTTGGCAAACGCGGATGTGGCGACAACATTTCGCTGAGCCAGACGGCGCCGTTTGACTCGGTATAGATCTGTTCTGAGTAGGCGTCTTCATTCACTTCGAGGTAGGTTTTCTTGCCGATGCCGAGCAGCGTCAATGCGCGTTTCGCGGCTGCGGCGTTTTGGGTTGTGTAAACCGCATGGCGGTCGCATGTGTACTCGCACGAGCGGCGATATGCTGCGCCGAGGAACGGGATCCATCCGGCCGGCAGAATCAACAGGTTCTTCCAGACGTGGCGGCGTTTCACATGGGCCAGTTCGTGGGCGATGATAAAATCAAGTTCATCCGGTCCTTGCTCGCGCGCCAGCTCGAATACTTCAGAATACAGCACGACCATGTCGCGCCCGAGAAAACGCGTGGCGAATGAGTTGAGCGCGCCTTCAGATTGAATGACAAAGACATCTGGCACTTTCTTCAGTTTCATTTGCTTAGCCAAAGCCTGCACACGTTCATGGATATCCGGGAACTGGCGCTCATGGATCCGCACGCCATTGCCCCGGATTGAACCGAGCATCCTCATGTTTGCGAGCAACACAATGATAAAGAAAACCAACACAATGACGATTCCGATGATCGATACGGCGGCTAGTGCGTAGATCGCCAAGCTGGCCATCACGTTGATCCCGAAATACACAGTCTCTCTACTCGATTGAACGTCATCCTTATTCATCGCGAACCTCCCCTTCAGTTACACGTCTGCCAATCCTAACAACTTGCCGCATCCGACAACATAGCCTTATTTTTAGAGCGCCGATTGCGGACAATCGGCGCTCTTCTCGTTCATTACTGGAAATCAGTAGCCTCGTTCCAGCATTTCCATAAACTCTTCTTCAGAATCCGCGCCCATTTCATCTATCGCGCTGATCCCTTGTGGTCCTTCAAGAGCCGGGTCTGCCCCTTTTTCCAAGAGCAGTTTAGCACTTTCGTATTCGCCGTACATGACGGCGGTCGCCAAGACAGTCGAGTAATTATCAGTCGTGTTGACATCAGCTCCTGCGTCCAACAAGGCGTTAATCACGTCGAGATCTCCCCAATAGATGGCATACATCAAGGCATCTGCACCGTCCGAGTCTTTGGCATGAATGTCCTCACCGTCAGCGAGGGCTTGTTCGACTCCAGCCACATGCCCGGCGCCAGCTGCTGCCATGAGCCCCGTTTCGCCTTCTACGGCATACATTTCATCGTAAAATGCATTTTCAAATTCCATTAAGAACGGTCCGGCAAAAGCGGCGGTGACGGTGAACAAGCTGATTACTCCGGCATACGCAAAGCTCATGACGACAGCGAGCACAACTGCACCAATCGCGATGCGGCCGTGTTTCGGCTTGTAAAATGTCACATCAGCCTTGCTGAAGTGTTCAATCGATTGAATGCGCTTTGGCAAACGCGGGTGTGTCGATAGCACTTCGCTCAACCAGACGATGGCATTAGATTCGGTGGCAATTTGCTCGCGGTAGGCATCTTCGTTTACTTCAAGGTAAGTTTTCTTGCCGATGCCAAGTAGCGTCAATGCGCGTTTCGCGGCTGAGGCGTTTTGGATTTCGTAAGCGGCGTGGCGGTCGCATGTGTATTCACATGAACGGCTGTACGCCGAACTCAGGAACGGGATGAACCCGGCCGGCAGAATCAACAGGTTTTTCCACACATGGCGGCGTTTTACGTGGGCCAGTTCGTGGGCGATGATAAAGTCCAGTTCCTCTTGCCCCTGCTCGCGCGCCAGCTCGAATACTTCCGAATACAACACGACCATGTCGCGGCCAAAGAAACGTGTCGCAAAAGCGTTGAGCGCTCCTTCAGATTGAATGACGAAGACGTCCGGGACTTTGTCGAGTTCCATTTGCGCAGCCAAGGTCTGTACGCGTTCGTAGACATCCGGGAACTGGCGCTCGTGGATGCGCACGCCGTTTCCGCGGATCGACCCAAGCATGACCGCATTCGCGAACAGCAAAAACGCAAAAATCGCCAACGCGATGCCGATACCGATAATGGAAACGGCTGCCAATACATAAATTAACACACTGAAAATTACGCTAAGAATAAAATAAATGCTCTCTCTATCTGATTGAATGTTCGTCTTACTCATCACTTTCTCCCTCTCGATTTGGAATATCTTACATATAATAGCACTTAGTGCTCATTTCGAGAATAGATTTTTTGGGTGTAGTATAAATTATTTTTGTCGCGCAGAGAAACTGGCTCTTCAAGCTTTCCTTATAGAGATAAAACACATAATAAAAACGCCGATCTAGTAGCAATCGACGCTTTTGGGATGGATCATTTTTTGTTTTTCGCCCGTTTTTTCCTCAGCCAGGCAATTAGCACAATGTACAAGGCGGAAATAACGATAGCGAATGGAATCAGCCACAATATGTATTCAACATAAGAGATGCCTGTTCTGCGATACACTGCCGTACCGAGCCACGTGGTGAGAACCACTAAGGGGAAAAATATCAACGGGTCTTTCTTCTTTGAAAAAATCGGTTCTGTCAGATGTTCTTTAATTTCCGGCCAGCTCATATACGCTCACCTGCTCGCTGCTGTTTCTTGCGGCGATTGTTCTGGACGATTGGCCGCAGCACACCATACACGATGAACCCGGCAATCAAGGAGCCGATAAAGAAGATCCACCCCGGTTCGCCGCCGAGTATATAGCTCACCAAAAAAGCGATGGCGCCATATGCCACTGCCCATGAAATCGCCTTTACTGCACGCTTAGTCATTCCGGTTCTCCTCCATTCGCTTCGTTGCTTCCCTATTTTTCTCTGCTCGTTTCTTCTCCATATAGGGAATAATAAATCCATAAGATAGAAACCCAGCAAGCGCCATCCCCATTACCAAATTCCATACCGGCTGCCCATCTAAAATATAGGTAACGATATAAGCGATGACGCCATACATTATGGTCCCGATGATTGTATTCTTCACTCGTTTGTTCACACGCTTTCTCCTCCTAGCTCTACTCCCCTGTTACCCTGAGGAAATAAGTGGAAACACTAAAATAGGCTGGATTTGGAATTGCTATCGAATAAATTGCGCTTGGAGTTCGGAAAAACTACTGGTGTTCCCCGATGAATTGGTTTTTAACTGGAAGAAATGTATACTGAACTGACTGAACACTTTTGACTTTCACCGGAGGAGGGCATTAAAATGCCGGAATGCCAAAAATGCGGTTTTCAATGGGCATGGAAAGATTCATTGAAAATAAGCTTTAAAAACAATAAAAAATGCCCTAACTGCGCCCAACGGCAGTATGTCACCCCGACCACCAAAAAGAGACACCTGCTCTTCTATTTTCTCCCTTCCATGATTCTCATCACCGCCAATCCGCTTTTCCACTTAAACGATGCAGTTTTCTTTTTCCTGTTATTTTCATTAGCGCTAGTGATGATGGTGACTGTACCTTATACAATAACGTTATCAAATGAACAAAAACCACTTTGGTGACCATTCACTGGATGCCTATTCAAAAAAACGCGCTCCGCCAACCGGCAGAGCGCGTTTTCTTTATGCGTTTTCCTGTTTCAAGCTTTCAATGATGTTGTCGTTCTTGATTTTCGCGATCGAGTAAAGCATTGCCGCGCCGACGATCAGGAAGATGATGACGATAACAAACAACACGCTGCCCCACGGGACGGCAAAGCCGTAACTGAAGGTCCGGTTAAGCGCGTAGTGCATCGCAAACATCGCGGCGAAACTGATCGGCAAGCCGTATGCGAGTGCTTTGACGCCGTAGAACAAACTCTCGTAGCGGATCATCTTGTTGAAGCCTTTCGGGGTCATGCCGACCGAGCGCAGCATGGCGAATTCCCTTTTCCTTAATTGAATGCTCGTCGAGATGGTGTTGAAGATATTCGCGACGGATATGAGCGAGATCAGCGTGATGAACCCGTACGTGAACACCGACATGAGCAGGACGATTTGTTCCTGCTGCTGGCGCTGTTGGAAGACGTTCGAGAGGTTGACGCCCGCTTCGTTGATTTCCAAAATCTCGGCTTCTGTCTTCATCGGGTCGCTCGTCGCAAGTGAGATGACCGGATAGGTATCTTCTGTCACAAGCCCCAGTTCATCGAGTGCATCCATCGGGACGATCAAGTCGACGCCGCCCGGAGACGCGGTGGACACGCCGGTCGGCACTTGATCTGTCAGCGCTGCGATTTCCACATTCGCGAGCACTTCCGATTCGATCTCCTCGCCCATTTCATTGATGGAACTGCCGAGAAGCTCTAAAGTGTCGCCCGCCTCCGCTTTGATGGTCTTCGTTTCATTGATGGTGCCGGACATGCCGTCTTGGTAGACCACTTCATCGATGACGATGGCACGCGGCGTTTCCTGGCCGAAGATCGACGCGTCCACACCGACTTGTTCCGCGTACTGTTCGAAGTTTTCATTGTCCATGGCATAAATCGACACATAATAACGGTAGCGGTCTTCTTCGAGCATCGCTTCCCCGCGTTCAATCTGCTCGATTAACACGTCCGGTATTTGGCCTTGTGCGATGAGCGCTTCGCCTTGTGCTTGACGGATGAAACCGGCCTCGGTCACTTCGGGGAGACTTGCGTATTGTTCGAGGCTCGCTGCATCCACTTCGCCGCCGTGCAATTGGATATCGTATTGCAGATCGCTTTGGGTCATTTCCAGTGAGGTTTTCAAGTTATCGGTGAAATACGTCACCGACAGGAACAAGACGATTGAAATGACGAGTGAAAACACCGTCGCCAAATAGCGCTTGCGGTTGCGCTTTAAGTTCTTCAAGCCGATTTCCGCTTCCAGGCCGAACAGCTTGCGCACCCATTTGGACGTCTTCACCGCTTTGCCGGACAGTTTGATGTCTTGTGTTTGGCGGATCGCGTCGATCGCTGAAATCTTCGACGCTTTTTGCGCCGGCACGTAGGTCGAAACCAGAATCGTCAGCGCCGAGACGCCGATTGCGACGACGAACATCATCGGTGTGACGACGACTTCCAGTTGCTGCTCGACATTGAGCGCGCCTTTCAAGAAGGTGTTGATGAATTGGAAGGTCACCCAAATGCCGCCGAGACCTGCCAGTATGCCGAGCGGGATACTGATGGCGCCGATGATGGCCCCTTCGAAAAACACCGAATTGCGTTTCTGGCGCTTGGTCGCCCCGACGCTTGCAAGCATGCCGAGATGACGTGCGCGTTCGGAGACGCTGATAGCGAACGCGTTGTAGATGAGCGCGACCGAGCCGATGACGACGATGCCCATAATGATGCCGGCGAGTGAGAACAATGTCGTGCGTAAATTATCGTTTTGCGTCGAGCCGTATAAACGCAGTAGATCCGAATTGAAATCGACCGTGGGGGCGCCTTGTTCTTTGGCGAATGCGTTGGCCTCTTCGAATAAATCGTTGTTGATTTTCGAGGCGACGACATAGCCGTCGAAGGTGTCATCGGCTGTCGCAGCGGCCGTGTCGGTAAACCCGACAACGCTCACCATCGGCAGCCAAGACACTTCCCAGCCCGGCCGCTCGATGATGCCGACGATGTTGAAGGTCTGCTGTTCCACGTCGACTAATTCCTCGTTGATTGTGTCGCCATAGCCAAATTGCATCGGTTCATACTCCGAGAGCTTGCTGCCCTCAAGGGTGTGCATGCGTTCTCCCACTCCTGCTGTCAAAGTATCGCCGACTTCATATGTTTCTTCGGAGTTATTGTTCAAAGTTTCCGAGATGACGACTTCATTGGCGTTTTCAGGCAAGTGCCCTTCTTTGAGCGCAAGCGGGAAATGGCCCATGCCTTGTGCTTCGAAGTTGCGAAAATAAAGATAGCGTTTGTTTTCGTTTATGGCGCTGTCGAAAACGGCAAAGCCATTGCTTGTGACGATGAGCTGTTCGGTGTTATCGTCTTTTGCGATCGCATCGAGCTGCTGAATGGTCGCGTCTTGATACTCGACATGCCATTCCCCGTTTTGTTCGATTTCTTCCCGGATCAACAGATCGAGAAACGACACGCCGAGCGTTGCGACCGCGGTGATCATGGCGACGGAAATGATGGCGCCGATGATGGTGACAAGCGAGCGCCGTTTGTTTTCCTTCAAGTGGCGGACAGTGACTTTATTGACGATGTTCATGAGCGGATGACCTCGTCTTTGGCGATTTTGCCATCTTCGATCGAAATGACGCGGTCGGCTTGCAATGCAATGCGCTCATCGTGGGTGATGACGATCAAAGTCTGCTTGAAGGTTTTGTTGAACATCTTCAACAGCTCCATGATTTCTTCGCTGTTTTTGCTGTCCAAGTTGCCGGTCGGTTCGTCCGCGAGCATGATTGCCGGGTTGCTGACGAGTGCGCGGCCGATGGAGACGCGCTGCTGCTGGCCACCGGATAATTGGTTCGGCAAATGGTCGAGCCGTTTGTCGAGGCCGAGCGTGCCGGTGATTTTGCGGAATTGGTGTTTGTCGACGCGTTGTTCGTCAAGCAGCATCGGCAAGGTGATGTTTTCTTCGACCGTCAAGATCGGGATCAAGTTGTAGAATTGGTAGATCAAGCCGATTTGCCGGCGGCGGAAAATCGCCAATTGCGTTTCGTCCAAATGGTAGATATCCGTGCCATCTATTGACACATTGCCGCTGGTCGGGCGGTCGACGCCGCCAAGCAGATGGAGTAAGGTCGATTTGCCGGAACCCGATGGCCCGATGATGCAGATGAATTCGCCTTTGTTGACGCTAAACGACACGTCGTCTAGTGCTTTGACCGCCATTTCGTCCTTGCCGTATACTTTTGATAAGTTTTTTACTTCCATGATTGTCATGAGTGTACCCTCCGTTTGGTTACTGTTTATGAATAAATTGAATTTATTTTGGGAATTTCATTGCAAACGATATTCCGCAAAACGGCTGAAAAGCTTTGCTCAACTCTCACTTTGTTCGAGCATCGCAAACGAATTGACTCTGCTCTGCTTCGCTAATTCGCTTCCTGGGGGCTTGCGCTGAACTAATTCGGACTAGCGCCCGAATGGATTTCAGCACTTCGCTAATCCCCAAGGAGTCTGCGCCGTTTTGCTCCATATCTCTTTGAACCTTGCAATTAAAAATATGCCTGAGACGATTCTATACCGCTCCACTACTCTCTTTGAATCTGCTATGCAACTAAGTTATGTGTAAAATAAATTCACTTAAATTAAATAAGATGTTCTTTCACCAACTTCAAACCGTCTTACATAACTTTAGTATAGAGAGGGTTAATGACTGCCCGGTGACTTTCAAGTGACAATCCAGTCACTTAAGGAACATTGGGTGGAGATTTGTTGTGCTTCTCTTGGAAGTGGAAGGCAATTTCCAGATATTGATTTCATGTTACAATTTAATTATCAAAACTCCTATTAAGCTCAGTTTGTTTGCACAGGTTTAGAGTGAAACAACTCACCAAAACAGAGGAGGGGTAAAACGTGGATTTTTTATTGTGGGCCATGATCGGTTTCATCCTTATCGGATTGCTTGTATTCCTTTTGATGAAAAAACGAATGGAGACGAAGCTCGCGCATGTTAAAGCAAACCCGGACAGCGAGGAAGCTTCAAGAAATACCAAGCACATGATTTGGTGGGTATGGAGCGTTACTGCCTGGGGCGTTGTCAGTTTGGCACTGGTCGTCTGGTGGTTTAACAGTACATCGGGATAACCGCTGATTTTAACTATAAAATACTGAACAGAAATTCCACAGATGCGGAGTTTCTGTTTTTTATTCCAAAGAAAAAAGCAGGCGCTAGATCACCTGCTTGTAGAATTTGATATGGAAGCGGGTGCCTTCATTTGGTGTGCTCGCGACTTCGATGTCACCGCTTTGGCTGGTGATGATGCTATAGGCCATGGCGAGGCCGATGCCGACCGAGTCGTCGCCTGCGTTTTCGCCTTTATAGAAACGCTTGAAGATATACGGCAAATCTTTTCTGGAAATGCCGCTGCCGTTGTCTTCGATCCGGATATCGGTGTAGAGCGTATTTTCGCTATAGCGAATTGTCAGCTTGCCACCTTCCCCGGTATGCTCGACACAGTTCTTCAAAATATTGATGACTGCTTCTGTCGTCCAGTTGAGGTCGCCTGTAAACGCCGCGTCCGGATCGCCTTCGATCTCGAGTTCCTGCATTTTGATGTCCATCGGAATGAGCAAAGGTTCGACCGCTTTTTCGATGAGTGCCGATACCGGGATGCGGTCTTGTTTGAACTGAATCGTACCGGCATCGATCTTCGACAGCTTCAATAGCGACGACACGAGCCAGTCCATGCGCTCGAGCTGGACGTGGAGATTGCGGATGAATTCGCTGCGTTTTGCATCATCCAAATCGCTGTCGCGTAAGAGATCCGCCATAACCATCATGGAGGTGAGCGGCGTTTTTAATTGATGGGAAATGTCCGAAATGGCGTTCGTCAGCTTGCCTTTGTCTTCACTGAGCAATGTACCGTGTTCCGACAGCATTTTCGTCACTTTGTAGATTTGCGTTTTGAGCAGGCTCAGCTCGCCTTCGCGGTTGTCGCGCACGTCGAGCTGGAAATCGCCGCCGCTGATTTTTTGCAAAAAACCGGACAAGCGCTCGATTTCCCGGTAGCGCCACCACGTAAAAATCAATGAGGTGATGATTAATGCGAGGGACATGGCGAAGACGCTCCAGGTCGCAGCCACGGAAATGAACATCGCTGTGATTGCTGTACCCACTGAGCTGATTAAGATGAGTGCGATGAGGAACAAGCGGATTTCACGATTGCGCAGCATCGTCAGTCACCCGCCTTATAGCCTAATCCGCGGACCGTTTTGATAAGCGCAGGCTGTTGTGGGTCGTCTTCCAATTTTTCGCGCAGCCGTTTTATGTAGACCGTCAGCGTGTTGTCGTTGACGAAATCGCCGCCGACATCCCAGATGCGGTCGAGCAATTGCGCTCTCGTCAGCACTTGGCCTAAATGATTGGCGAAAATGAGCAACAGGCGGTATTCAAGCGCGGTGAGGAGAATTTCAGTGCCCGCTTTATGGACTTTGCCGTCGGATGTATTGATGTGGACGTCTCCGAGTTCGACGACCGTTTTCGGCTGGGTCTGGCGCTGGTAGCGGCGCAGTACGGAATTGATGCGCGACATCAGTTCACGCACGCGGAACGGCTTCGTGATGTAATCATCCGCGCCCATATCGAGCCCCATGACGACATTCACTTCATCGTCGAACGCCGTCAGGAAAATGACCGGGATGTCGCTTTTCTTTTTCACGAGCGCACATAAGTCATAGCCGCTGCCATCGGGCAAGGACAGGTCGAATAGGCATAAATCGATTGCCGCGAGCTGTTGCTCGATCGCCGTTGTAGCGTCTTTTGCGGTATGGCATAAAACGGCTGTGAAGCCTTCTTGTTCGAGAGAATATGTCAGGCCGGAAGCGATTGTCCGGTCGTCTTCGACTACGAGTATGTTCATCTGTATTCACCTATCCATTTTAAAATAATAAAAAGCCGGTACCGGTAGATTCGTTACCATCTACGATACAGGCTTTCGCTCGAAGTGACTAGCTGGTAGCTGGAAATAGTGGAAAATCTTAAGAATTGCCTTCGTCCTTGTCGTCTTGTTCGTCCTCGTCCCCCAAAAAGAAATAAGTGATGCCGACGGACATAAAGATCAGGCCAAGTGCCGGCGACTGGTCGCCCGTGAAGCTGAGGATTGAGAACACGAGGCCTAGCATGAGAAACGTATATCCAATCGTTTTCATCGACTCATTCCTTTCGTGTGGCCCGAGTTTGATGCTGTAGCATATTCTACGGCTCAATTGGAATTAAGTTTCGTTTCCACGCAAGAGGTCTGACGTCTATTGTATATTCTCTTGCATAAACCTTGCCTATGTAGTAAGCTGTTCAAAGTAAACAACCCCCATAATCTATCTGTATAACCTTAAGAATACGGCTTAAGGGTCTCTACCAGGAACCGAAAAATCCTGATTACAGAAAGCGATCTTTTCGTTTTCTGTAATCAGGATTTTTTTATTTTCTGAAAAGAATCAGTTGACTGTATGGAATTTTTTAATGAGAAAGGAAGCGTATGTTATGAATTTGAAAGTTTATATTTTAGCCTTGGCCACGGTGGCCGTCGGACTTGTGGAGCTCATCGTCGGCGGCATCTTGCCAACCATTGCCGAAGAGTTCGATGTGTCGGTGAGCGCTGCCGGTCAATTGATCACCTTGTTCGCCTTAATTTATGCAGTGGCGGGTCCGGTGCTACTGATTGCAACCAGCCGCTTCGAGCGCAAGAAAGTGTATTTGATTTCCATGTTCATCTTTTTCCTCGGGAACATCATGACCTTCTTCAGCCCGGACTTCACATGGATGGTCATCGCGCGCGTCATCACCGCCGCGAGTACGGCGCTCATCGTTGTGTTATCCTTGACGATTGCGGCGAAAATCGTCGAGCCGCCTTACCGCGCGAAAGCGATCGGCCTGATCTTTATGGGGATCAGCTCGTCGCTCGTGCTCGGCGTTCCGCTTGGCATCTTGATCGCCGATGCGTTCGGATGGCGCGTCATTTTCCTTGCCATCGCAGCCCTGTCGCTCGGTTCAATGGCACTGATTGCGCTCTACATCCAGCCGATTCCTGGAGGCACGGCGATTCCGCTTAAGCAGCAATTAAAAGCCGTCGCGAGTTCCAAGATCGGCACGGCCCACCTCGCGACGCTGTTCATGCTCGCTGGGCATTACACGGTTTATGCGTACTTCACGCCGTTTCTTGAAACGACCATGCAGCTTAGCCCGTTCTGGGTCAGTGCCTGTTATTTGATCTTCGGCATTGCGGCAGTGAGCGGCGGCGCAATCGGCGGCACTTTGTCCGATTCGATCGGTTCGAAGAAAAGCATCTTGATCGTCATCTCGGCGTTTGCCGTCAGCTTGTTCGTGCTTCCGTTCACGACTTTCTCGCTCGTCATATTCTTGCCGGTGATGGTCATTTGGGCAGCGCTCAGCTGGGCGCTTGCCCCGCCGCAGCAAAGCTATTTGATCGAAACCGATCCGGCCACATCCGACATCCAGCAGAGCTTCAATAACTCGGCGCTGCAAGTCGGCATCGCGCTCGGCTCTGCAGTCGGCGGCCTCACCTTGACGCAAACCGGCTCGGTCACCAGCACCGCTTGGGTCGGCGCGGTCATCGTGCTTGTCGCTCTTGGCTGTGCGGTATTCTCGATTACGCGCCCGACAATCGAGCGTGATACGCAAGCACAAAAAAGCTCGAACTATAGCCAAAACATTGAGCAACATTAAAATGAACCAACAGATGAAAGCTCGCCCGGAAATCAATTGATTTCCGGGCGAGCTTTTGGTTGTGCGAGATTTCATTCCACTCATTCATTTTCTTTAAACACTTTTTGAAGAACAGCCACGATGAAATCAAAGTCTTCATCCGTACACGATAACGGCGGGCTAATTGTCAGCACATTATTGAAACCTGCAACTGTGTCCCCGTTTTTCCCAATGATCAAGCCGTTTTCTTTACAGCCGTTTATAATTTTCGCGACACGTTCAGCTGTTGCCGGTTCTTTTGTTTCTTTATTTTCCACTAGTTCTATACCTAGTAAAAATCCTAAGCCACGCAAATCACCCACGTACGGATGGCTGGTCAAGTTCGCCAGTTCTTTTAACAAGCGCTCCCCGAGTTCACTGGACCGTTCTATCAAGCTTTCACGTTCAATGATCTCGATATTTTTCAACGCTACGGCACAAGCTGCAGGATTGCCGCCGAATGTATTGATATGCCGGAAATGGCTATTTTCTTCCTCGGTATCGAATTGGTCATAGATATCTTTACGGATCGCCGTAACGGAAAGTGGCAAATACGCACTCGTCATTCCTTTTGCCATCGTGATGATGTCGGGTTTGATATTGAAATGTTGATGGCCGAATGCTTTTCCAGTCCTTCCGAACCCACAAATCACTTCATCTATAATGAGCAGAACCCCGTGCCGTTTGCAGATTTCCTGCACTTTCTCGACATAGATCGGGTGCGGAATTAAAATGCCGCCTCCTGTAATGAGCGGTTCCATAATAATACCCGCAATGGTCTCTTTTTGTTCCCAAATGATTTTCTCTTCAAATTCTTGGGCACGCTGAAGGTTATAATCTTCAACCGATTGCCCTGGTGGCCGCCTGTAATTGTCAGGTGGCGCTACGTGCAAAAAGCCCGGCGATAGGGGTTCGTATTTATATTTGCGCAATGCCTGGCCTGTCGCCGATAAAGCCCCCATGGAACTTCCGTGATATGCCCGGTAGCGGGAAATGAATTTAAAGCGTGAAGGTTCTCCGTTCTGCTGGTGGTATTGCCTCACCAGCTTAAACGCTACTTCGTTTGCATCTGAGCCGCTATTGGAATAGAAGATTTTATAATCGCCGCCGAGCAACTCGTTCAATTTCTCAGCTAGAAGAATGGCTGGTTCATGGCTTTGTGTCATCGGGACATATGCTAGCTTTTTCATTTGTTCTGCCGCTGCGTCAGCAAGCTCTACTCGGCCATACCCGACATTGACACACCAAAGACCTGACATCCCATCTAGGTAACGATTGCCTTCATGGTCAGTAATCCAAGCGCCCTCTCCCTTTTCCACTACCATTGGGCGCTTTTTTTCATTATATGAAGAGATTTGATGCCAAAGGTTTTCCTTGTCTTTTTCCGCTAAAGTGAGTGCCTTTTCTTTTGCTGACTTCATTGCACGAGCCTCCCTTTTCATTTAGAACGCATGACGGGCTGTTACCATCTTTTTGCGGGTGTAAAATTCAATCCCATCGCGTCCATTTGCATGCAAATCTCCATAAAATGATTTTTTATAGCCTGAGAAAGGGAAGAAAGCCATTGGGGCAGGAACACCTAGATTGATTCCGAGCATACCGGCATCTATTTCTTCCCGGAACTTACGAATTGCTTTTGCGCTATCAGTGAATAAGCACGCTCCATTCGCAAAATCGGATTGATTGGTTAACTCGATGGCTTCATCCAAAGTCTCTACTCGGACAATCGAAAGGACTGGGGCGAAAATTTCCTCTTTCCAAATTTTCATGTCTTCTGTAACTTCATCAAAAATGGTAGGACCGACAAAGTAGCCACCTTCAGGGCTTTGGTCTCCGCGCCCATCCCGCAGCAAAGTTGCCCCTTCTTCGATGCCCGATTCAATATAAGCATGCGTTTTCTTTTTATGGGAATCCCTGATTACTGGGCCTAGGAAAACGTCTTGATCGAGCCCGTTGCCTATTGTCATTTGTTCGGCTTCTGCTACCAGTCTTTTCGTCAGTTCATCTGCAGCATCTCCAACAGCCACCACCACGGCGCAAGCCATGCAGCGTTCTCCAGCTGAACCGAAGGAAGCGTTGATGACATTCGTAATCGTAAGGTCCATGTCTGCATCCGGCATAACAATTGTATGATTTTTCGCTCCTGCCAGTGCTTGGACCCGTTTGCCATGAGAGGTCCCTGTTTTATAGACATACTCAGCGACCGGCTGGGAGCCAACGAACGAAACCGCTGGAATATCGGGATGGCTTAAAATGCCATTAACTATATCATGGGCGCCATGTACGATATTAAAAACACCATCTGGCAATCCGGCTTCCTGAAGCAGTTCCGCCAGGCGGTTGGCAAGCAATGGCGTCCGTTCAGAAGGCTTCAGGATAAATGTATTTCCGCTCGCAATCGCTAAGGGGAACATCCAGCACGGTACCATCATCGGAAAATTGAACGGCGTGATGCCGCCTACGACGCCAATCGGATATCGGTACATGCCGGATTCTACATTGTTTGCAATGTCCGGCAATTGCTGTCCCATCATTAAAGTCGGCGCTCCCGCAGCGAACTCGACACATTCGATGCCCCGTTGCACTTCTCCGTAAGCTTCATTATAGTTCTTGCCATTTTCTTTCGTAATAATTGTCGCCAGCTCATCCCAATGATCCACGAGTAATTGCTGGTATTTGAACATGATTCGCGCACGTTGCGGCACGGGTGTTTTTTTCCATGTAGAGAAAGCTTCCTTAGCTGAAGCGACCGCAGTTTCCAAATCCTCAGAAGTCGAAATCGGTACTTCCGCTAACAATTCACCTGTTGCTGGGTTTGGTACTTCCTCGTACTTGTCTGTATTTGACTTTACCCATTGTCCACCGATGAAGTTCCTCAAAGTTTTCATTTCTGTATCTACTGAAGCCATCTTTAATTCCTCCTGTCTCATGCTTATTGTTTTTTTCCACGTAATTCATTAAACTACTAAGTGTACTTTACAAATAATTCTGTCTTCTTTCAATTTACATTTTGTTAAATACATGCACGGGAAACTTTACTTTATGGAGGCCGATACAATGGAGAAACTAACATTGACAATCCGGCATGTGCTGGGAAGAAAATCTTTTCAAGGTGCACGGTTAATCGCTGGCCACGACGGCTTGGACCGGGAAGTCAAGTGGTCCCATGTCTTGGAAGTGCAAGACTTAGATTCTCTGATCAATGGAGGCGAACTCATCTTAACTACTGGTGTTGGCCTTCAACTTGATTTAATGAAACAGTTTCACTACGTAAAGAAATTGATTGATCGCCAAGTTTCCTGTTTATGCATTGAAATTGGACCTTATTTTAAAGAAATCCCTGAGGAAATCATCAAATTGGCGGATTTTCACGCATTTCCGATTATCATATTCGAAAAGAAAGTCCGGTTTGTCGACATCACACAGGATTTGCATACATATATCATCAATCAACATCATCAAATGCTGTCCCAATTGGATACCATGTCCCGAAAGTTCAACTCGCTATCCTTGACCCATAACGGAATCCTGAAAATCCTTCAAGAATTGAACCATTTTTTCAAGCAAAGTGCGATTTTCATTACTGAAAAACCAAAACTTTATTATTATCCTTCTGAAAGTAAGGTCTGGGAAACCAAAGTTCGCCTCTTATTGGACCAGTCACCTGGGCATTATTCTGAGCAAAAATCTCTTGTAGTGGATGGGCAATTGTTCGCTATACTCCCGGTAGAAGGCCTCGGCCAAGTTTTAGGACACTTGTGTCTACACAGAAGCCAAGCAGTTCCAGAAGAGTTTGCATTTCTCATTCTTGACCGCGCTGCACTCGCTATTGCCCAAATTCTGTTGCGGGATCGGACCATTGAAGAGCGTAAACAAAATAATGAAGATGACTTTGTCCGCAACCTCATTAATGGCCGTCCGGTAGATGATGAAGACCTGCAAACTTTTGTTCCAGTCCCAAGTAAGAATATGTATTACCGTATTTTCCATATTCAATTGACTGCTTCTGAAAAGAATTTCAACCCGAGCGATTGGGAGGAAATCAAACTTCAACGTTTGATGAGCATCCGCACCCTGCTGAAGCGCTGTGGCTTTTTTCCCGCCCTGTCCTGCAGCAAGAACAGCATTACCGCAATAGCTTGTTTTTTGGCAGACGACCGGGTAAAGGAAGAGAAAAGCAGATCGCTTCAAGCAATCGAGCAGGTCCGAGAAATGAACGGCAGCAATTATATCGATGGCCAGCTTTGCCAATTCGGCATCAGTTCGGTATACCAAGAACTCACTCAAGCCAATAAAGCTTATACCGAAGCATTGAAAGTGGAGGAAATGTGCCAAAAAGGTGTAACAAATTCGCCTTTTTATGAAGACCTCGGACTCTATAAATTATTATTGGAAATTAAAGATCCAGACTTTCTGAAAACCTATGCCGACAGCTATTTAGCTCCGATTTTTGAATACGATAATAAAATGGACAGCAATTTATTTGAGACCTTAGCCGTTTACCTTGAATCTAACAGCTCAAAAAAAGAAACTGCCGAACGCCTGTTTATTGTCCGGCAGACGCTTTATCACCGACTCGAAAAGCTGGAAATGATTCTAGGAGAAGATTTCATGGCCCCAGCGAACCGCTTAGCTCTTGAAAGTGCAGTGAAAGCCTACCGTATTTTGTTATAACTTGTACCAAGGTAGTCGCTTGAGTTTTCATCTTCTAATTTCCATACTTGACGGCTATATTTTTGATTTCCACGTAATTGCGGAGCGCGACGAAGCCTTTTTCCCGTCCGATTCCGCTTTTTTTATAACCGCCAAACGGCATCTGAATACCACCCGCCGCTCCGTAATTATTGATAAACACTTGCCCAGCCTTTACTTTCGCAGCGACAGTGTGAGCCACGTCTATGTCTTTCGTCCAAACGCCAGCAACTAAACCATAGTCAGTACTGTTAGCTAAACTAATCGCTTCTTCAACTGTTTTGAATGTGAACACTGAAAGTACAGGACCAAAAATTTCTTCTTGCGCCACAGAACAATCCGGTTCTAATCCATCGATGATTGTCGGTTCAATATAGAACCCGCCTTCTCCACCGTCGGGATTGACCGGATGTCCGCCAGCGATGACCTTTCCCTGCCGTTTCGCTTCATCGATACGTCCCATTATCTGTTTAAACTGTTTTTCATTTAAAATGGGGCCGATATCGGCATCGCTTTCGCCCGGGCCTATTTGAAGCGACTCGAATTTTTGGCGTAGTCTATCCAAAAACTCCACTTTGCAGTTTTCCTCAATCAACAGCCTTGAACCCGCCGAACACGTCTGCCCGGCATTTTGGATGATTGCCCGCGTAACCCCTTCGACCGCTTTGTCCCAATCAGCGTCAGCAAAAACAATGTTCGGTGATTTGCCCCCCAGTTCTAATGTTGATTGAACCACATTTTCTGCAGCTGCCTTCATGACGGAGATACCAGTCTGCACAGAGCCAGTGAACGTTACATGATTTATGCCTGGATGCGCTACAAGAGGCGCTCCAACTTCCTGCCCTAACCCTGTAAGATGCTGAAAAATCCCCTTCGGCAGTTCACTAGCAACAAACCATTCTGCAAGCGCATGGGCAGATAAAGGTGTATCTTCAGCGCTTTTTACGATGACGGCATTTCCGGTGGCAAGAGCTGCACCCACACTTCGCGCAATAATTTGCAACGGATAATTCCATGGCACGATGTGGACAGTGATGCCCACCGGTTCCAACACAGTGACATTCAAAAGCCCATTTTCTATCGGGATGGTTTCACCGGCCACTTTATCCGCCGCCCCACCGTAAAACTCGAAATAACGCGCTGCCGCTTCCACATCTGCGTAGGCTTGACTCAAAGGTTTACCGACATCCTGGCATTCACGCATTGCCCATTCATCGCGGTGATCGCGAATGTGCTGCGCCAAACGGACAAGCAATTGACCGCGTTCAAATGGTTTAATGTTTTGCCAAGCATCACTTTCAAATGCTATCTCCGCAGCTTGAACGGCCCGTTCCACATCTTGTTCGTTGCCCCTGACGATTTCTGCTACCTTGCGTCCCGTGGCTGGGGCATAAACAAAATAAACTTCTTCACGATTGGCTCCGATCCATTGACCATCTATTAAAAGTGGAACCCGTTGAACTCCTTCGGAATTCAGCACCTCTTTACTCATAAGCCTCTACCTCCATCAACATGAAGAACGGCTCCGGTCACCATCGCAGCTCTATCCGATATTAGGTAGGAAATTGATTCTGCAATATCACTCGGGGCGACGAGCCTTCCCAGCGGTACACTATCGGCGAAAATTTGCTTTTTAGTCGCTTCCACATCCGCCCCCGATGCAGCAAATTGCCCAAGCATGCCGGTGTCCGTCGGACCAGGGTGTACCGTGTTCACTCGAATTCCGTGCGGCGCAAGTTCAATCGCTAATGCGCGGGAAAAACTTTCTGCTGCTCCTTTTGAAGCGATATATGCCTGAAGGCCTGGTCTTGGACGCACGGCTGAAATAGAAGCAATCGTTATAATAGATCCTTGATTTCTCTTTTTCATATATTTGGCTGCCTCTTTAGAAGTAAGAAACAAGCTCGTGACGTTCACGTTCATTAATTTATGCCAAAGCTCCAGGGAAACATCTTCTATTGGAGATGCAGACTGCGCCATCCCGATGGCGTTCACTAAGCCGTCTATTTTTCCAGATTGTTTATGAGCTTCCGCAAAAACGCCGGCTACCGCTTCTTCATCCAAAATATCAACGGCCATAGCCGTAAATTGTGAATGATTCTGGTCTTTCATCGATTCTTTTTTCAAGTCCATGCCAATCACGCGAGCACCTTCTGCCAATAGCTTTTCGCTGATGGCTTTTCCCATTCCGCCGCCGGCACCGGTGACGACCACTACTTTTTCATTCAATTCCATTTCTACACGCCCTTTATGTGTATTGTGCTTTCAGTTTCTCGATAATGGCTGTGCCCATCTCCACTGTCGTCGCTTGCCCGCCGATATCTTTTGTCAAGACACGGTTCTCGTCCAGCACTGCCTGTATCGCGTTAATCACTTTGCCTGCCGCTTCTGTTTCTCCTATATGTTCCAGCAGTAAAGCAGCTGACCATATCTGGGCGATTGGATTGGCGATGCCCTGCCCTGCAATATCCGGAGCAGAGCCATGGACCGGTTCGAACATGGAAGGATAGTCTTTTTCAGGATTGATGTTCCCTGAAGGCGATAAGCCAAGTCCTCCGACAATTCCTGATCCGAGATCCGATAAAATATCACCGAATAGATTAGAAGCGAGCACCACTTCAAAACTTTTCGGACGTTGGACAAAATAAGCGGCTAAAGCATCGATATAATACGATTCTAATTCCAGTTCAGGGAATTCCTCGCGCATAACGCGCTCTACACATTCGTCCCATAATGTGTTCGTATGAATAATCGCATTCGATTTTGTAGCACTCGTCACTTTGCACTTCCCATGTTTTCTCGCGTACTCCCCGGCTGCACGAGTGATTCGTTCGATTCCTGCACGGGTCATGATGGTATTTTGGATTGCCATTTCCGATGGCTCCCCTTTGAACATTCGGCCGCCGCTATTCGAATATTCCCCTTCGGCATTTTCCCTGAAGATTGAAAACTCAATTCCTTTTTTGTCTTCGAGCGGGGAAGAAATATTCGGCAAGGATTGAACTGGCCGGTAATTGATATACTGGCGGAATTCCTTGCGGATCGGCATAATCAATTCCCAGATGGTCACTTCGTCTTTCACCCGGGCGTCTCCAATGGCCCCGAACAAAATGGCATCTTGCGGCATGAGAATGTCCCGCCAATTCTCGGGCATCATGCGCCCGTGCTCCAAGTAATAATCCGAACTCCAATCCAATCGTTCTAATTGAAATGAAATTTCGGGTTCCAACTGTTCCAGTTCGTGCAATACGCGTAATGCCTCTGCCATTACTTCTTTCCCGATACCGTCTCCTTCGATGATGGCAATTTTATATGACCCCATCCTGTTTACACCCACCCATTCAAGAATCGAAGTGCGGCTTCTTTAAAGATGGCCGTTGTCTCAGCGAGTTCTTCAATGTCTACATATTCGTTGAGTTGGTGAGGAATTTCACGATCTCCAGCTCCAATGGTCACAATAGGGATGCCTTCCATGTGCAGGAAAGTTCCATCCGTCGCTCCTGGAACTCCGTTGTAAATAGGTTCCTTGCCGGTAATTTCCTCGACCGCGCCGTAGATTGCCTTTACCACTGCATCTTCTTTCGCTGTCGCGGTAGGTGGACGATTATCTAGTACCGTCAAGTCGATCCGGCAATCCGAATCTTCCGCTTTCATATTGGAAACGATTCCTTCGATTGTTTGAAGCAGTATGCCATGATTTTGCTCCGGTACCGTGCGGATATCGAGCGTCAAACGGCAATGGTCGGGGATGACATTGATTTGTGCATCGCCAGTTACAGGTGACTGGATAATCGTCGGGGTTATCGAAGGCCATTTTAGATAAGGGTCTTCCCCGAGGCGTTTTGTTTCAGCTTTTTCAAGTTTTTCTATTTCTGTTATGAAACGTGCCAAGCGCCAATTCGGATTGATGCCGCTCCAAGAGATTGCGCCGTGGGCCATTTTTCCGTGAAAATCTACTTGTAAACGAATGGCCCCACGTTGCGCGATGCATACATTATTTTCTTCCGGCTCACAGATAATGGCACCATCGACACCTTTTGCCCACCCTTGCTTTATGAAATGTTTGATGCCAAGCATGAGGCCTTCTTCATCACAAGGAATACACAAGATGATTTTGCCGCTGAATTCTTCTTCATCTTGTAAAATCGAGTGGACCGCTGTAATCATACACGCCAGGTTTCCTTTCGTATCATTCGTGCCTCGGCCATACATTCGGCCTTCTACAATCTCCGCCCCGAATGGATCGTATTTCCAAGCATTTCGATCTCCTTCCGTCACGACATCAGTATGCCCTTCAAACAATAATGTTTTTCCGGGCTTTCCAGAATCAATGATGCCGATCACATTCGGCCGTCCAGGAACGACTTCTTCTATATGTGTTTCAATTCCAATTCCTCTCAGATGTTCAGCGACGTAATTCGCTACTTTCTCCTCGTTGCCTCCTTCTACACCTTCACCTCTATAAACACTCGGAATCTGTACCAGTTGCTGTGTCAAGTCAATTACGGCTTTACGATCTCTTGTATAAGAATCACTCTTCAGTCGCGTATTCATGTTTTAATTGCTCCTTTCTCGCTTGTTTAAAGCTATATGCTTTCCGCTCAAATGCCAGGCTTCCTATGACAAATGCTAAAAATGACAAGAGAACCGGCAAAGCTACGGTATGAAGGCCGAATAAATTGCCATTAGCCTGATTATAGAAATGAAGACCGATATAACTCGATATCCCCATAATCATCGAAGCAATAGCCCCATATTTATTGCTATATTTCCAATAAAGCCCCATTACGATCGGCCAAATAAATGCAGCCTCCAAGCCGCCGAAAGCGAAAAGATTCAGGAAAATCAAAAGATCCGGCGGGTTCAGCGCTAACATGTACACAATAATCCCAAGAACTGCCGTTACTCCGAAGCTTGCCCGTTTAACAGTTTTCATGGATGCATCCGGTTTGATGTAATTTAAATACACATCTTTTACTACAGTCGAACTGACCAGAATCAGCAACGAATCTACTGTCGACATGATGGCAGCCATTGGAGCAGCGAGCACAATTCCAGCAAGCCATGCCGGCAACACTTCCATTGAAATAAGTGGAATCACCGTGTCTCCTACTTCAATCCCTGGAAGGATCGGCCGTGCAAAGACCCCGATTAAATGCATGTTAAGCATAATGATTCCTGTTACGATGGTTCCGATAATCAACGCTCGATGCATGGATACAGAGCTTTTATAAGACATGGAACGAACTGCAATTTGCGGCAAGCCTACAACCCCGACCCCGACTAAAATCCAAAAAGAAGATACATAGGCTTTCGATAGATTCCCTTCATTCCCATAAGGGGTGATTAGATTCGAGTTTTCGCTGACCAAATCTCCGATAATGTTCGGGATACCGCCTCCCGCAATGATTACAGCTACAAGAAGAACGAAAGTCCCTACTACCATGACGGCGCCTTGCACCGCATCGGTAACAGCTACCGCACGGAATCCACCAATTGTTACGTAGACCAATACTGAAATGGCAAATATGAACAATGCGGTGTTATATGAAATTCCTGTTAATGATTCGACAAGGCGAGCTCCGCCTATCCATTGGGCGGCCATTGCGGAGAACAAGAAGACGATAATCGCAAAAGCAGATAATAGGACCACTGCTGTGCTTTGGTAACGCATCTTCAAAAAATCCACTAAAGTGATTGCGTTATAACGCCTTGCTAAAATGGCGAACTTCTTCCCTAGAATCATTAACACGAAATAGCCGGTCACTACCTGAGACATGGCCAAAAGAATCCATCCAAAGCCCATCGTATAAGCTGTACCTGGTCCTCCAAGAAAACTGGAAGCGCTTCCATAAGTTGCTACCATAGTCATCGCTAGAACAAATCCGCCTAGCTCTCTACCGCCAAGGAAGTAATCTTGAATAAAGCCATCGCCAGAAGCTGCTGTTTTTCGGCTAGACCAAATCCCGATAAAGAATATAATCACAAGAAATACTAGCATTGGAATTATTACCGACCAATTCATACCTCATCCCCCTCTTCTGTAAACGGCACTTCCTTGAAGAAAAAGCGAACGACTAAAATAACTAATATGGCAATCGTGATGAACCCTACAATACAACTATAGAAGAACCAACTTGGTAGTCCGAAAACATACGTATATTCTTCTACCGGCCTTGATCCTAAACCATAAGCAAAACCAAACCACCAGATAAAATTGAAAATAGCTAATGCTATTCCGATTAATGCTTCCCGATTGGCAACCTTAAACCGCCAGTCTTCATTTTCTTCCATCCCCTTCATCTTTCTCCCCCCAGTCAAAATTTAAATTATGAAACAATTCTAACTTATTAAAAAAAATTATTATATTGGACATTATGTAAATAAAATGCCAGCTATTTCCTCCATAAAGTAAAAGATGGATGATACATCCTTTCTTCTCGAACAAATCGTTGCGAAAAAAATAAAAGCCTGTCGGAAAATCAATTGATTTTCCGACAGGCTTTTCGTGTTATGCACCTTTTAAATAGTTAATAGTAAGATTGTTTTCTGGTTTTTAAGCTCTATCCCTCGTTTTCACTACTGGAAGTGAAAGAGTGAAATGTACACCTTATCATCGAAACCCAGCTTCTTTCATTACTTTGACATACGGCCTTTCCGGCAAAGCTTCCTCCAGCTCACGGATTAGCTGCAATAGCTCTCTGGTGAACTCCTCGTACTCATCCGGCGGCGACACGGCTTTCAATAGCTTGATGAGCGATGCTGTTGTACCGCCAGTGATTCGGCCTTTCTCCTGATGCAACTGTGCTTCGAGCCGAGAGAGTTCAAGCGGGGACCGGAGCCGGAACGAATACAGCACTTCCTCGTGCGCCGCTTTATTGCGGAACGGAAACGCGATCGAGAGGATCTCGTCGAGTTCCTTTGCGCTCAGTTCGATGCGGTGTTCTCCCGCGTCATCTGCAAAATCCTGTGCGATATGGGTGCGCAAGTTCGGGTCGATAACCGTGTAGAAATTGGTGATCTGGCCGAGCGACAAGTAATTGACGAGCACCCACAGCGGCAAGTTCTTATGCTTCTCGTAGAATTCGCGGAGTTCCGGGTAGCGCACGCGGTGGCGCTTTTTATGGCTTTCGATCAGGTTATTGAGCGTTGCGGTGATGCGGTCGCGTTCATGGAAATGGATTTCATCCGGGCTGTAATTCGCGCTGTCGAGGAAGCTGTCGACTTCCTGGAAGCGTTCGGAAAACCGGTACGCGAGCTTCGATTTGATGCTGCGCTCGAATTTCAATAACTCCCCGAGCAATAATAAACGCAATTTACGGTCGAAATGATAGAGCGCGAGGATGTGGCTGAACATGGTGCCGGATTCATATAATTCCTCGCCGTACGGGTTCTTCGTTTCGTCGCGTTCTAAAAACGGCTCCTTATAGCCGTCGATGAGCGCATAATAGTTATCGCGCGACAGTACCCGCCTTGCAGCCGCTTCGTCTTCAACGATGAGTCCGCGGCTTTTCAAGATGTCGAGTTGTTCGTCGTGCGTCGCAAAGCTTTTCATATCCACCGCTCCCCGTTTAGTCATCGTTGAACAACTGGCCGGCGATTTCTGCCGCGTCTTCCTCATCTTCCATCATGATCGCAACGGCTAGATTGCCGACTTTCGGGTCGTAGCCGGCGAACCAGCCCATGTCGCCGTCATCGGTTTTGATGACCGCCGTTTTCCCCGCAAAATCGTGGCCATCTTCCTCACCCGCTTCAGCAAGCGCGTTCTGCATCAGTTCCGCTTGTTCCGTGCTGATGAGGTCTTGCTTCAAGGTCTCCTCTTCAGCGTCACCGAACAGCAGCGGCTTTTTCATTTCGCCATCCGTCAGAAACGTGCCGTACATGAGCGCTGTGTGGAGGATATTCACACGTACTTGGCTCTGTCCGGAAGCGGAACTGGCGAGCTGGCCTTCCGAGCCGAACGTGCCGCTTTCGGAAATCTGGGACGCAGTGAGCGGCACCGGGTAATCGAATGTCTCGTCGAAGCCGTATTCACCCAATCCTTCCAGGAATGTATCATCCGGCATATTCGTCGCTTGGATCGCGAAATAAATCGAATCGGAATGGACGAGCGCTTTTTCCAAGTCGATTGGATTGCTGACGCCAGGGTTCGGGCGCGTGATGCGGAAATCGTTCCACGAACGGTATTTCTGCCACGTCTCGCCTTCAATCTCGATGCCTTCCTCGGGTTCGAGCGTGCCTTCCTTCATCGCGACCGCCGCAGTGATCGGCTGCATGATGTGCGACGGCGGATAGATAGCTGCCGAGCGATTGAAGAACGGTTGTCCCGGATCGTTTGCAAGCTCACGGTAACGGCTTTGCTTGATGCCCGGGATGAAATCGTTCGGGTCATAGGCAGGTGAGCTGACCAATACATGCGTCTCTCCGGTATACGGATCGATCGCCGCTGCGGTGCCCGCTTGCCCATCCATTTCGCGGTACGCTGCCCGCTGCAGATCGGCGTCGATCGTCAGTTCGATCGTCTCGCCTGATGCCGATGAATTGTCGACAGCGGTGATCGTTTCGTTTTGCGCCGTCTTTTCAATCAGAATCTTCCCGCCGCGCTCGCCGCGCAGTTCCGTTTCGAAGACTTCCTCGAGACCTTCCCGGCCGACAATATCGCCTTGGCTATAGCCTTGACCGCTCCGCTCTTCAAGTTGTTCAGCGGTGACCGGTGCAATATAGCCAGTCAAATGCGCCAACGATTCGCCGTACGGATATTCGCGCATCGTCACTTTCGTCCGTTTCGTCCCGGGGATTGCGAAAATGCGGTTCAAGGTTTCGCGGTCCGGGCGCACGGTCCCGAGCGGCACGTAATAATGCGGCTGCACCCACGGCTTTTCGAGTTCTTCGTCAATGTCTTCGACGGACAAATCCAAAAGCCCCGCGAGCCGCTCCGTATAATTTTCCCGGTCGAAATTCCCCGGCACGACGCCGATTTCATACGCTTCGGCATTGCCGGCGATGACGCTGCCGTTACGGTCGACGATTTCGCCGCGCTCGGTATCGCTGATTTGCACGGAGACATTATCGCCTTTTGAAAGATTCGGCAGGATAAAGGACGGGTCCCATTCCGCCAGCCACTCGCCTTCCTCTTGCGATCCCTCATAGACAAAGCTCATCGTCTTGTCGAATTCGATAGGGCCGACGACACTATCCATCGTAATCCGCAGCGGCAGATCCGCGGGCTGGTCTTTCAGCCACGGCTGCTCCTCCACTTCCCAAGCCACTTGCCGGTCCGACAGTGCGAGTTGTTCTTCGAGTTCAAGCTGCCACTCGACAAAGGTCTCTTCGCCGTAAGCTTGCTTCGCACGGTCCGTCAAGAATTCCTCGTAGAGCGTCTTGTATTCCCCATCTTGCCACAGCTCCACAAACTCCTCTACGCGCGGTTCCGGTGAGGCGACCGTTTCCGCCTCCGTTTCTTCCGGAGCCGGTGTCTCCGCTTCTTCTTCCGAACACGCCGCAAGCACGAACGCAGCGCAGAGCCCGATCATCCACAGTTTTCCTTTCCCCATTTAAACATCCCCCCGTTTCATTGCCTTTCTATCATCTTACCCTGAAAACGCTTGCTTCAATACGGAAATTTTTAAATATGTGATTCGGAAACCGGAAATCCGCTATTTCCCCCTTGAATGCTCGTCTTTCATAAGTGCTACGACATGTCCGCTCCCGGAGATATCCCATTAAAAACAACGAATCTGATACATTGTGAAACAAATTGCCGCATCTTCCGTATAATTAAGGAAGAAAAGGAGGCCATTTATGTTCGCTGAAATGAAATCGCGTTATTTGATTCTTTATTCCATACTCGGCGTCATCGCGACTTTGATCATCTTCATGCTCATCGGCGCTGATCCCGTCACGACCGAAATCGCGGTGCAACTCGCCTTTTATATCGTCGTCCCGTACTTTTTCTTTCATTATTATTGGAGCAAAAATCCCGATTGGTCGCTTAGCGATGTGCTGACCACCAAAGGCATCAAACCGTGGCTGCCATGGATTGGGGGCATGGTGCTCGTGTCGATCGCATTTTCGTTGACCATGTTCTGGCTGCAGCTCGCGATTCTCTATCCCGCGTTCCCGTGGCTTGCCGAACTGTTTCTGGCGCCGGTCGAGATGCCGGGCGGGGTCGGTTACGAATACTTCATGCTGCTGACGCTCGTGATCTTGGCGCCGATCGTTGAGGAATTCGTCTTCCGCGGCGTTTTCTTGACCCGGATTGCGGCAAAAACCTCGATGTGGGGCGGCATTTTGATTTCGAGTTTGATGTTCGGCGTCTTGCACCTCGATTTTGTCGGCTCGTTCTTGTTCGGCATCATCGCTTCGCTCTTGTATTTGCGCACCGGCAATTTATTGCTGCCGATATTATTCCATATGCTCAATAATGCGCTTGCCGCTTTATCGATTTACGTGCCGTTCGAAAATTTTTTCGCGATCGACTGGTTTATCGTGACGACGGCTGCCGACATTGAAGCGAAAGCGTTGGCAAACATCATCATCATGAGCGTCAGTGCGCTGCTGACGGCGTGGATCATCTATCGCCTGGCAAAAGGATTGCAGGAGAAAATCAGCGAGCGCGAAATTGCCGAGCCCTTGCCGGAGCGGGAATTCCAGCAATAGAGGAAAATTGTCGATGATCTGTCACGCCCCGTTCATATGGAGTTTATATTCAGGCGTTATGATGAAAGAAGAATGAATCGGGCACAAGATGACATTCCGTGATCTTGCCTTCGGGCCCAAAGCTATAGGAGGATTTTGATGAACAGCACAATATCGACAACAACGAACAACACAGTAGAAAGAAAATGGAGTTTGCGCTTGATCCAAGTGTCGGCCATTTTCGGCTTTCTCGGCACCTACCTCGGCTCGCATATGGCAGGGACGATGGATTATGGGTTGCGTCCGATCCACGCCCATATCCTGCTCGTCGGCTGGCTATCGGTTTTTGCCTGGGGCATTTTCTACCGCATGTATACCGTGAAATATAAGAAGCTCGTCACCATCCATGGCATACTTGCACTCATCGGGGCGATCGGCCTGACATCGGGCATGTGGTTCTACAACTTGAACCCGTTCAATTTCAACGATACCTTCGTCCTGATTTTCTTTATCGTGGGCGGTACGATTTTGCTTTTTGCCTTCCTGCTCTTTGCGGTCATTACGTTCTTGACGGAAAAAGACTGATGAAAACGCCCAGCTAAGTGCCTTGGGCGTTTTTTCATTTCCCAGCCACGTCTTAAATGCCGTATAATGGAAATATCGTGTAACGGAAGGGGAGTTGATGATGGCCCTCAAAAACTTAATTCAAAAACGTATGCTCGTGTTGATCGGCCTCGTGGCAGCAGCCATTTTGATCATCGCGCTCGTCCAGACTTCAGATTCGGCCGATTCCCCGGAACAGGCAGTGCGCGAAGGCGACGATGACATCGTGTTGACGCCTGTCTATGAGCTGAACGGCCGTGCGCTGTTTTTCTTCATCCGCGGCAATAACCATTTCGGCGCGGCGACGGCGACGGAAACATGGTTCGGCTGGCGGCTGGAATCAAAAAGCGAGGGCACTATCCCCTCACTCGATGAGCCTGATCGGATCGACAGCTATATGAACAGCAGCGACTTCGTCTATGGATTGTTTGACCCAACAGATGGCCGCCAAGTGCAGATCGGCGAGATGCCGGCCGATCAATTGCTGCTGGGCGAGCGATTCCCTATCGAATTGTTGGAAGAAACCGGGCTTGCCGGAAAAGCGGTATGGTTTATCGAAAACGCGCCGGAAGAACGGCCGATTCCCCTCCAGTTGCTGGATGCAGACGGACAGGAATTGCAGCGTTTGGAAATGTATTAAAAGAACCGCCCAGATTTGTCTGGGCGGTTTTGTTGTGCACTTTTGTTTCTGCTATTTGAATAAAGTAGATAGCGAGGGATTAAGATTGGAATTGTTTTGGCGTTCAGTTTTTCTTCTTTCTAGGAGTCGCCGCCCTGCTTGGGGTTGGCCTCCCACAGCAAGCCAGGAAGAACACCTGTCTCAGTGCATCGGCTCACCCTTGACGCTAAGGCGGCTGAAAGATTTCGTTGATTCGGGCGCTTTTACTCAGATCTGCTTCTGTAATGAGTTGCCGGCTAATGGGGGAATCGCTTCCCGGGAAGCAGCATCTGCCAATCCGATGCTAGAAGCGTAAAGCTGTTGCTTCAGTTGGAAGTTAGGAGCTGGCAATCATATGTTCTTTCATCATATGCCCTCACAGTTTCTCCATCTTCCTCTCGGCTTCCGCTTTCCCGATCGAGAACCCTTCGAATAGCCTGCCGCCATAAGGCTCCAACACCCGGTCGACAAACGCGATGAGCGATTCCGTATTGTCGTTCCGGTAAAATTCATCGAACACCTCGACAAATTCCTCAGCGAGCTGAGGGTCATGTGCTTCAAGTGAACGGATCACCCATTTGGATGAGCCGATCCATTTACGTTCGGTGCGCAAGATGAATTCGCTCACCAAATCGGAAAGGGCATTGACGCAAAACAGCCGCTCCTGTCTCTTGACGCTGCCGCGCAGGTCATCTAAGACATCGGTGATGAAATAGCGTTTCGTGCGGATGGTATCCAAGGTCCAGATTTCAGGCCCCTCCGCCAATAGCTCTTTCGCTTCCTGTTGGATGTCCGCCATGATGCCGGTATCTTTCAAGATGATGCCCTCGCTGACCATGCGCGGCATGCTTGGCTTAGCGGCTTTCCGATCCTTTTCGAAAAATATTTTGTATGATGTGAGATTATAGACGAATACTTCAATCGGCCAGCCGAAAGCGACCAAGGATTCACGGTACGAATTCATCAAAGTTTCATCGAATACGACGATATCGAGATCTGATGTCGCCGTTTCCTGACCGCGTACGACACTGCCCGCCAGCAGCGCGCCACGGCAATGGCGGAAATTCGTTTCAACAAATACTCTTGCTGCATGGATCGGATCTAAGCGTTCTTTCATTTAACGTTTCCCCCATATTCGTTTTCTCTTTAGCATACCCCAATTTGCAGGCTTGCACGCATCAAATACAGGCATCCCGATTTCCGGAATGCCTGCGTGCCCATCAGTTATTCAAGTCGGCCAGGGCGGAACCGAGCCCCGGGTAGCGGAACCGGAAGCCTTCCCGCTCAAGCCGCTCCGGCAGTACCCAGCGGCTTTTTAAAATGAGTTCCGTCTCGGTTCGAAGCGCGGCTGCGCCCGTCTTGAGCATCCATTTCGATGCCGGCAGCCCGGTGCGGCGGTTCATCGATTTCCGCAGCGCCCTCATCCAGTCTTTATTCGTCACGGGGTTCGGGGAAGCGGCGTTAAAGACGCCAGCGAGTTCATCGCGGTGTTGCATGAAACGGACGGTGCGGTACAAGTCTTCGATATGGATCCAGCTGAACATCTGGCGGCCATTGCCTTGTTTTCCGCCGAGCCGGTATTTGACAAGCTTACGGTACGGTTCCATGACGCCGCCTTCCCCGAGGACGATGGCGATTCTTAGTGCCACTTGCCGCGTGTCCGGCAGCTGGAATGAAAAGAAGCTATGCTCCCATGCTTTGGCGACTTCCACGGAAAATCCGCTTCCGATTTCCCCGTTTCTTTCAGTCATCGGGCGGTCCTCGGCATGCCGGTAAATCGTCGCTGTGCTCGCATTGATCCATAATTCAGGGGCAGTGTTGCAAGCTTTGATGGCATAGCCGAGCATGTCGGTCGTTTCGGTGCGGGAATTGAAGATCTCGCGTTTGTTCGCTTCGTTATAGCGGCAATTGACTGATTTCCCGGCCAAATTGATCAGCAACTTTGCACCGTCGAGCGCGTCTTTTATACCGGCTGCATCTTTCCATTGGATGTGTTCGGGTTGCCTTGAAATGATGTATACACGATAGCCAAGACGTTCGTATTTTTCTTTCAAATACGTTCCGATAAACCCTGTACCTCCTGCGATAACTGCTTTCTTCCCCATATTTTTACCTCTTTTCGCCGTAATTCTATCATGTTAGACGACGGGCCTATGGGAATAGTTGCAGTTTTTTAGGGAATCTCTTCCCAAGCAGAGGGGTCTGTCGAAACTGTTGCTTTTCCTGCGTATCGAGTACACTTATTTTTATGCACAAAATTCAATAAAGAAAGCGGGTGGACCGATTGAAGAAAAAGAAAGGTTTAACATTTAAAGTTATCAGCGCCTTGATCTTAGGGGCGATTACAGGACTTCTCTTGAATTTATTTGCACCGGACGTGTTTGCAGTACTTAATCCGTACGTCTTCGTGCCGGTCGGGCAAATTTTCCTTGCCCTTATCAGCATGCTTGTCGTGCCGCTCGTATTCTTATCGATTGTTCTCGGTACGGCGGGTCTCGGCGATCCAGCGAAGCTTGGCCGCATCGGCTTAAAGACAATCAGTTATTTCCTGGTGACGACTACGATAGCGATCACCATCGGACTTGGCTTATCAGCGGTCGTCCAGCCTGGCGCAGCGGGAGACTTCGATATCGACGCAGCGACCTACAGCCCGGACGATTCCCCATCGATTGCTGATACCTTGCTCAACATCATCCCGAAAAATCCGCTCGAAGCGATGACCGAAGGCAATATGCTTCAGATCATCGTCTTCGCAGTATTTGTCGGCCTCGCCTTGACAGCACTCGGCGACAAGACAAAAGGCATTTTGAATATAGTAGAACAAGGCAATGAAGTGATGATGTACCTGGTCGGGATCGTCATGCGCTTTGCTCCATACGGCACATTCGGGTTGATAGCCACGGCGATCGGTTCGCAAGGCCTCGCCGCGATCCAAGCGATGGGCTCCTATATGCTCGTCGTCATCGGCGCTTTGCTGATCCATGCAGCATTTACATACGGCGGCACGGTGTGGCTCATTGCGAAAAAGAGCCCGATCTGGTTTTTCAAAACCTTTATGCCAGCCATGACGGTGGCATTCAGTACTTCGAGCAGCACGGGCACGCTTCCGGTCTCAATGGAAGTGGCGCAGCGTGACCTGAAAATTCCAAAGTCGATCAGTTCATTCGTCCAGCCACTCGGCGCGACGATCAATATGGATGGAACGGCCATCATGCAAGGTGCCGCGACAATGTTCATCGCACAGGCATTCATGGTGGATCTAACGTTCGGCCAGTTGCTGACGGTCGTGTTGACGGCGGTGCTTGCGAGTATCGGGACTGCCGGTGTTCCTGGTGTCGGACTGATTATGCTCGCGATGGTATTGTCGAGCGTCGGATTGCCGGTCGAAGGCATCGGGCTTGTGCTCGGGATCGACCGTTTGCTTGATATGTCGCGTACAGCGATTAATATTTCCGGAGACGCGGCTTGTGCAATGATGGTCGCAGAAACGGAGAAAAAGCACGGCTTGGAAACTGAAGAAGCAATGAACCCACAAGAAGCATAATACAAGCAAGCCTCCCGGCGATGTCGGGAGGCTTTTTTATGGAACTATGAAAATTATTTTAACTTTGAATGTATGAATAGCCTTTGTTATGAGACTGCGATGGCGGGACTTTGTCATGCCACTGATATAACAAGAATTGTGATATGAAAAAGAAATACAGCATGGCTTCTGAAAGCCTTACTGTTTTCGTTCAATTTCATTCATGTTTCTCCAGAAACTCCTGCAACCACTCATAGTCTACGGGCCCATTGGTAATTTCATATTGATCGTGTTCATTGAGGAGTATATCCCTCTCAATCAAAGCTGGTATCGTATTGCGGCCGTCCCTGTATACAAGTTCGAAACTGAATTGTTCATTAGGGTATGTAGAATTGAAATTTCTTACGCCTGTCTTTTTCACTTTATATTGGCTCAGAAAACCTATTAGTTCCTCAATTGAGGCGGGATTGTCGATAGCGCGATTAAAATAGACCATTTCATTTTCTAGTGGGAGTTTTGTGTAAAGAACTTCTTCGATTTCCTTGGCATCCAGCACATCGATCATTTCTTTCTCCCGATAATCATTCCATCTGATAATAATGGCGACCAAACTTACGAATAAAATTATTCCTAGTGCAACCTTATATTTCTTGTTTATAAAACCACTCCTCTATATAGAAACAGGGTCTATGTCTTCTTATAATTATATCCTAATTCTTACTTTTTTAAATAAATATCCAAAATCGTTCTTAGTCATAATGACTGCCACATACCAAGACTACAGAGAAGTATCTTATAGAAAACACTGCTGTCTCTCATTATTTATAAGGAAGCGATTCCCCCACTAGCCGGCAACTCATTACAGAAGCAGAACTATTTAAACAGGCGACAAACAATGAAATCTCTCAGCCGCCTAGCGTCAAGGGTGAGCCGACGCAGTAAGACAGGCGTTCTTCCTGGCTTACTGCCAAAGGCCAACCCAAAGCAAGGCGGCGACTACCAGATCGATGAAAATTTCAACACTCAAAACCAGCTCTTGCTGTCTTCATCTACACACCAAAACAAGAAGCAGGAAGCGATTCCCCCTCCACCGGACGAAAACTTTAGAAATACAAACGAACAATACAGTTTCAATCCAATGGAATATCAAAGCTGCCCAGCGCCAAGGGTGAGCCGATGCCGTGAGACAAGTGTACTTTCTTGGCTCACGGCAAGAGGCCAACCCAAAGCCGGGCAGCGACTCCCAGATCGATGAAAACTCCCCCCTTTTTTGCCGCCTTCGCCCATTCCGAGAAAAAGCATCTAAAATCCCAACGAAATAGAACGAATATTTTGATATAATAAATTTCAGTTGAGGGGGTGAGTTGATGACATTTGGGATGGTTTTGGGGCTTATTTTGATTCCCGCAGGCATTTTAGCTTTAGGTGTGCTGTTTTATTTTACGACCAGCCATTATGATCAGGAAGACAATTTGTAACGGACGGGAGGTTTTTGGAAAATGGTAGCTACTACTACTTGGGTTGTATTGATTCTTTATTTTCTTTTGTTGATCGGCATCGGTTTTTACAGTTCGAAAAGAAGTTCCGGCGGCTTGACTGATTTCTTCCTTGCGGGCCGTGGATTGAACAAATGGACAGTTGCACTTAGTGCGGTCAGTTCCGGGCGCAGTTCCTGGCTGATCTTAGGGGTTACGGGAACAGCATACATAGGTGGCCTGCAGGCAGTTTGGGCGCTCGCAGGATTCATTACAGTCGAGGTGTTCATGTTCTTCTTCCTGGCTCGCCGTTTCCGACGGTTCAGCCAAAAATACAATGCCATCACCATTCCGGATATTCTGGAAAAACGTTTTGCAGACAAGACGCATATTTTGCGCATCGTCAGTGCACTTATTCTCGTGTTTTTCATGGTGGCCTATGTCGGCTCCCAAATTGTCGGCGGCGGTATCGCGTTTTCGTCGACGCTCGGCTTTTCGCAAACCGGCGGCATGTGGTTCATGGCCGGCATCCTATTGTTCTATACAGTAGTCGGCGGATTCTTTGCGGTTAGCCGCACCGATGTGCTGCAAGCCGGGTTTATGATGTTCTCGCTTGTCTTGCTGCCGATCGTGGCGATCTTCAACCTCGGCGGCATCGGGGCGGTTTTTGATATGATGCAAACGCAAGGCGCCGGCTTTGTCGATCCTTTCTACTTTAGCTTCGGAGCTATTATCGGTTTGCTCGGGATCGGTTTCGGCAGCCCGGGTAACCCGCAAATCCTGGTGCGTTATATGTCATTGAAAAACGTCAAGGAAATGCGTCAGGCAGCTTTGATTTCGACGTTCTGGAATGTATTGATGGGCTGGGGCGCGGTCATGACGGGACTATCGGCAAGAGTTTATTTCCCGGATGTCGAACTGCTGCCGAATGCCAATCAAGAGACGGCATTCACCGCCCTCGGCGCGGAAGTTTTGCCGCCGATCTTGTTCGGTGTCATGGTCGTCGCGGTTCTGGCGGCCATCATGTCGAGCGCAGACAGCCAACTTCTTGTCGGGGCGTCTAGCTTAGTGCGGGATATTTATAGTGAAACGCTCGGCCGTGGGAAGGCCATCAGCAACGAGCGGCTCGTCTGGTATAGCCGCTTGGCAATCATCGTCATCATGGGGCTTGCCATCATACTGGCATTCCAGGCGGCGGAACTTGTTTTCTGGATGGTGCTGTTTGCCTTCGGGGGACTGGGTGCCTGCTTCGGCCCGGCGCTTGTCCTTTCACTTTACTGGAGAGGCTTGTCGAAAGCGGGTGTGTTGAGCGGTATGATTGTCGGATTGATCGTGGTCATCTTGGTCAAGCAGCAGCCTGAATGGACATTGGCGTTCCTGCCGGATATCCAGCAGCTGTTGACGGATTACTTCTTCGGCATCACGTATGAAGCGGTTCCGGCATTCCTCGCGTCGCTGATTGTCACCGTTGTGGTCAGCCTCTTTACGAAAAAGCCGGATTTTGCAGATGAAATGCTGACGGATCTGGAGCATGGAACGAGAAAGTGAAAAAATCTCATCGCCCCCTGACAAGGCCGATTACAACCGGGCGGCATTGGGATTGATGGAACTTTAAAGCTGCTTGCTCCTAGTTCCTTCATTTATACCGATAAAAAACCGCAGCCATTTCGATGGCTGCGGTTTTTACAGAGTGTTGAAGAAGTCTATAATCCGCTATGAATGAAAAAGGGAATCAACTTTTCTGCATTCAAAAATCAATGTTCTATCTAAGTATTTGAAGAAGCGTTTGCTCGTAAAACCTTCTGCTCAATAATGCTGCGCATTACTTCGCAAAGATAAGATCTCACCTAGTTCGACCTTATCTTTCCTGTGGGACTAGCGGGTTTGAGAGACCCCGCAGGCAATGAATGAGCGAAGCTGTGCTGAGCACATTCATTTGCGACGCATCTGCTTGCAGATGTGGGAGCAACGGTTTTAGTGACGAGGAGGCTCGATTCCCGCCCCACGGAAAGCGAGCGATAAGCTTCGGAAAATACGGTTTCCTGCGTTTCTCGACAGCCTGAAAAAACCGCAGCCATCGATGGCTGCGGTTTTTATTGTCTCATGCCGGGTAGGCTGCTTTTAGGCTCAGCCATACTTTTTCTGATGCTCTTTTTTACGGCGCAAATAGTCTTCGTCTTCGCGGATCTCGTCCCATCGTTTTTTAAAGATAGCGGCGGATTCAGCTTTTTCTTCATCAATCTCGCGGTCTTTGATCGAGCCGTCTTCGTTGTATTTGCGGCCGCCTTTATAATTCGTATAGCGCCGTGCGCGGGTGTAGCCCATCTGGATGAATTTGCGGGCCATGTCCATGCCGACGAAATCATCCTTTTCGCGGTATTCCTCGAACATCTCGGAAATTTTGTCGCATGATTCCTGGGCGATGTCCGGCGTCTTGAATCGCCAATGGGGCAGGATTTCGCTTTTATACGGTTCGACCATCAAGACGCCCTGCTCGCCTTTGCCGACTCGGTACAATTCGGGATGTTTCCGCAAGTCCAAATTTTTATAGTCCAGATCGTAATCGAATGCCATGGTTCATCGCTCCTTTTGCTGAAACTATACCCTCTCGCCCCGCTTGAAAAACGGCATGAAAAAAAACCGCCTCGGGGGCGGCAGTCTATCAGGCGTGCTCGATGCTTGCTTTCGAGAAGGCCTGGATGTCTGTGATGACATCTTTCAGGATATCGATCGATTTCAGCGGATCACCAATAAAGTCCATGCCGTGGTTGACGTCTTTCAACACGTGCGAGTCGAGCTGGCTGTTGGCCTGTAGCTCTTCCATCCGGCTGCGTTCGTAATAATGGTCTTTGTCGCCGATAAAGCTCAAGGCCGGATTCGAACATTGCTTCATCGCTTGGAAGACGTCCTCATGCTTGATGAGCGGCGTCAGCCAGACGGTTTTGGCGCCTTTGAATTTCTGGCGCTCGAGTTCGCTTGCGAGCGCGATGGTGCCGAGCGACTTCGCCGCCAGGAAGAATTTTTCATAGATACTACCCTTCAATACCTGATCGATCACTTGTTTCACATCATGCTTCACCGCTTCATCGATTTCCGCCATCGTGAACTGATCATATAAGGGATTCGTATAGTCGTAATTAATGCGCAGGATATCGTATTCCTGTTCTGCGAGCAGCCGCTCCGTGTAATGGAATAACGGGCTTTTCGCCGTATAGCCGATGCCCGGAAGGAAAATCGCCAGTTTTCTCGTCTGGTCCTGATTGAAGACGAGGCTGTAATTGATGGTTTGGTCTTTATACCCTTTGATGGTTCGGTTGATCGTTTTCATTGTTTCCACTCCTTTCCTATATTATAAAGTTTTTCACATTAATTGCGTGTAAATTTTTCTAAGAATTCGAAAACTTCATTACGGGTCGTTTTCCTATTCTGTTATAATATCCATAACATTAAAATTGGAGGCGGTTCTATGTGGAAAGGCGTTCGCTGGACAGCGTTTTCGGTTCTTATGGTCATCAGCATCCTGTTCGCTGTCAAAGGCGTGGAGGTTTGGCTTATGCGCCATGCCACGGAGCCGGTCGCCATCCAGTTTTATTTCTTTGAACTGAGCGAAGCGGTGCTGCCAGGCAATCTCTTAAGTTACGCCGTGGCTTTTTTTGTCGCGGCGTTCATTACGGCAGTGGCGGCGTTCGCTTTTATTGCCAGACGGCTGTTCGGTTTTTAACGAGACGGGAAAAGAGGGATTTTCATGCATACGGAAAAAGACAAGATGCTGGCTGGAGCGCTGTACCGAGCCGATGATCCATTGCTCGTGCGCGAACGGATGAATGCGAAACGGCTGTTGCGGCTATTCAACACTTCGATGGAGATGGACAGCCAGGAACGCAAGCGCTTCATGAGCCAATTGCTCGGTTCAAGCGGCGATCACCTGTATATCGAACCGAACTTCCGCTGTGATTACGGGTACAATATCCATGTCGGGCATCAGTTTTTCGCGAATTTCGATTGTGTCTTCCTCGATGTTTGCGACATCCGCATCGGGGATAATTGCCTGGTCGGGCCGGGCGTCCACATTTACACGGCAACGCACCCGCTTGACGTAGAGCAGCGCCGCGCCGGCCTTGAATGCGGAAAAGCAGTGCGCATCGGCGACAATGTATGGATCGGCGGCCGCGCCGTCATCAATCCAGGCGTGACAATCGGCAATAATGCCGTCATCGCATCGGGCTCAGTCGTCACAAAAGACGTTCCGGCAAATGCTGTGGTCGGGGGCAATCCGGCGGAGATCATTAAAATGATTGAAGCGTAATGAATCACGTTTGAAATATTAACTAAAGAGCAATCAGGACGAGGGGGCGAATCACATCGATTCGCCCCCTTTTTCCTGTTTGCCCCCCTTCTGCTCCCCCGAACAGTTCGTTAAATAGAATATAACGGAAAAATACTAATATTTTCTAAAAACTCAATACAAATGACTATCTTCATCACTCTCAATACTTTAGACTTAAGCATTATAGTAATTAATACCCTTCTTTTTGGAAATATAAAGTTCAAAATTGAATGCATCATTCGTTACAAATATATCTGCAACGGTTATCGTTAGTTACCGAAAGGAGACCGAAGATGATGAAGTATTTTTCAAGAAATATAGGACAGGATATTTTAACTTCTACTGCTCTTTTTGATTTGATTGAAGACCCCATTTTTTTGATGGAGGAGGATCAGGATTCTTATCGATATCTTTACGTTAACCCACCGGCTTTAGCATTGCTGCCTGGCCAAAAGATCATCGGCAGCCGCATCGAAGAGGTGCTGGCGCCGGAACTAAGCAGCAGCCTGCTTCAATATTATAAAAAAGTTCAAGCCACCCAAAAACCTTTGGAATTCATCGGAACAATTGAACTCGCGGGGAGTGAATTCAACGGCGAAACCGTGCTCAATCCGATAGTGACAGAAGATGGGCAATGCCGGCATATATTAGCCGTTGTACGGGATGTCACTGAAAGGGAGCGAAAAAAACGCGATCTCGAAAAGACCAAGAAGGACATCGAAATAGAACGTAAAAGGTTGGATTCCTTGGTCGAACACAATACGAATGCTGTATTTGAATTTGACCAGCAACAGCAAATCACCCGTGTCAATAAAACAGCTACGGAAGTCACCGGCTTCAGCGAACAACAATTGCTCCACCGTTCGATTTTTCCCCTAGTGGCCGACAGTTCCTTGGAGCAGACACTCTCTCATTTTGAAAAGGCGTTTGCAGGAATTGCGGGTGAGTTTGAAACAAGCATCCATACGAAAGAACGGCAGCTGGCCATCCTGCAAGTGAATACGATCCCTATTATTATCGATGGAAAAGTGATCGGTATCTACGCCATCGCCAAAGACATTACACAGCAGCATCAAACAGAGCGTCTTTTGCATGAAAACAAACAGCGCTATCAATCTTTATTCGATAACCACCCGCACGGGATCTTCACGTTTGACCGGTCAGGGAATTTGGAAAGCATCAACGCCGGAGCGGAAAAAATCATCGGTTATTCCTTGGAGGAATTGCTCGGCAAACCGTTTATGTCGATCATTCCACCCGAGGAAGCAGAAAAAGTAAGGCAGCATTTCCAAAGAACCATCCACGGCAAGCAGCCGGAGGGGCATGCTTTGGTATTCCGCCATAAAAATGGCCAGCTGATCGATCTTCAAGCGATGAATATCCCCATCATGGTGGACGGGGAATTGGTGGGGATCCACGGGATTGTGACCGATGTCACGGAAGTGAACCGGGCGCAGCAGGCCTTGACCGAAACGAAAGAAATGCTTGAAATCTTCTGGGAAAACTCCATAGACCCTATCTTTTACATCGATACGAAAGGAGACATCTTGAAGGTCAATCCGGCATTTGAAGAAATCTTCGGATTTACGGAAGAGGAAATGGTGAGCGGTAAAGGCACCATCATCCCCTCCCATATGAGATTTGACCAAGACCAGATCGTCGAGCGGATTTTAAACGGGGAGACGGTCAATTCCCACGACACGCTGCGCATCAGCAAATCGGGGAAACCGCTGAACATCATCTCATCTTATTCACCGGTGCGGAATGCGGACAAAGAAGTCACCGGGGCAACGATTATTTATAAAAACGTGACGGAATTGAAAAAAGCCGAGCGTGAACTTCAGAAAAGCCAGGAAAAATACAGGCTGATCACGGAAAGCACATTTGACATCATCACGATGATCGACCTTTCTGGGCAAATCGAATACGTTTCTCCTGCGAACGAAAGAATCCTCGGCCATCCCGGGCAGTCTTATATCGGCAGCCCGTTCACGCAAAATGTTCATCCGGACGATGCATTCGATTTGATCGAGAGTGTCGCTTCCCTCATCAACGGCGGCGAACCGGTCACTGTTGAAGCGCGTTTTCGCCACCAGGACGGCCATTATATCTGGATGGAAGTATCCCCCACCCCCGTCTTGATGAATGGTGAAGTGGTCCAATTGTTTACGATCGCAAGGGACATTACCGAGCGCCGAAAGCTGCAGAATGAAGTGGCGAAAATGGCTTTTTATGATCATCTATCCGGCATACCGAACCGCCGGACTTTCGACGACAAACTGAAGAAAGCCATTAGCGAAGCTGCCGATTCCGGTAAGAAGGTGGCGGTCTTGATGCTCGACGGTCGCAAGTTCAAGAAAATCAACGATCAATTCGGCCATGATGCCGGAGACGCTGTCATCAAGGAAATGGCCAAACGGCTTCAGTCTTGCATCCGGCCTATTGATACACCTGCCCGTTTAGGCGGTGATGAAATGGGGGTTATTTTGCCCGATCTCGACTCCATGGAACTGGCTGAAAGTACGGCAAAGCGGATTTTGGAATCGTATGAGGCTCCTGTTGTCTTTAATGGATTTGAAATAAATATGGGAGCAGGAATCGGCATAGCCGTTTATCCCGATGATGCCACCGACGAAAAGCAATTGCTGAAATGCGCGGACATGGCTTTGTATGAAGCGAAAAGACTGAATCAAGACGACTATAAAGTCTATGGGTAAGCACAATACAAGCCGTCAGAAAACTTCAAAAGCCTGGCAGGAGACGGACAAGCGTCTCCTGCCAGGCTTTTTGCTGATGGGTTGCTATGTAAAAGCAACCGCTGCCTGACTCTATTTGTTTAACCCCATGCCTTATAGGAAATAAGGGAATTAAGGTGCGGTTTACATAAAAGCAGCCGCAAGCTAGGAGGACAGTGCATGCCGAAAACAAGATGGTTTCTATTCCTGTACAGCGTTGTTCTCATACTCATCATTATGTATCTGGCAGCCCGTATGCCATTTCTTCTTTATCCTTTTCAAGTCATCTTCTCGACCATTGCCCCGACGATCATTGTGGGCGGCATCCTCTATTACATATTCCGGCCGCTCGTCCGGTTGCTTGAAAAACGGACCGGGCGCGTGACGGCCATTCTGTCGATTTTCATGATTTTCACTATCATCATGTTCTTCCTGGGCAGTTGGCTCGGCCCTTTATTGGCGAACCAGATTATGACATTTGTAAATAATTTCCCATTCATCGTCGAACGTGTACAAAACTGGATTGATATGGCCTTGGAAAGTGACTGGTGGCAATACATTGAAGAGCAGAATGTCATGCCTGCGCTTCAGCCATCCACCTTGATGGATGATTTCTTCGCCACCTCTGCAGGATTCGGTTCCAGTGTCGTCGCTTTTCTCGGAAGCTTTGTCAGCTTATTATCCAAGCTGGTCATCGTCCCGTTCGTGCTGTTTTTCCTGCTGAAGGACGGCGAGCGCCTGCCTGATAGTTTCCTGAAGATTTTGCCGCAGGATTCACGTGAAGAAGGACGGAAAATCCTTCAGGACATGGATGAGAATTTGAGCGCCTATATCCAGGGACAGGCCATCGTCAGCCTGTTTGTCGGCGTACTGAGCCTGATCGCTTATATGCTGCTTGGTTTGGAATACGCCATCATCCTGGCACTCGTTTCCTTGTTCACTAACTTGATTCCTTTTCTTGGCCCGTTCATCGGCGCTATCCCGGTGCTGATCGTGGCATTTTTCCAAGAACCGATTCTGGCATTCTGGACGGCCATCGCCATCATCGTCATACAGCAACTGGAGAGCAATCTTATCTCTCCGAACGTCATGGGCCATAAACTCGAAGTCCATCCTGTCACCATCATTTTCCTTTTATATATCGGGGCAAGTTTCGCCGGAATCATCGGCATGATCCTCGTCATTCCTGTCTATGCTGTCGGCAAGGCCGTTATGCAGAATATCTACCGGCTGATCCGCTTGAAATTCCCCGCACTGCGCTGAGCGGCAGGGCCGGCATATACGGGGAGATCGCTTTAAACACCATACAAGCCAAGGATGAAGACACCGAGAACAATCAAATAAGCGGCTGGCAGTATGATCAATATCGTCGCTGATGCTTTTCTCCAAAACCCGCTCGCAGCGTACCAAGAGGCTAACGCCGCAGACACATACCCGATGCCGATAATCCAAATCCATGCCTGGCCAATATACTTTCCGACGAGTGATTGTAAAACCAAGAAAGTCACAACGAGTATTAATATCGAGACAATCCCTAAATATTTACGCAAGTTCATCCCTCCCGATTTGTGAAGCGGTAGAATTTGGTGAAACTCGTATGGCACAAAAGCGTTGAGCAGACATTTTCAATATTCCTTTTCTCGTTTTGCCCACATCCAATAATTATATGTAATTTCTATCGCCAGCCCCAGCAGCACAAATGACAGGAAAGTAATGAAAACATCTAAACTAATGACTGAAAAAAAGTACAATGCCATAATAGCCACAAGCACGAGAGGTGCACCAATGACCAGCCGCTTCAACCTTCTGCGGTATGATAGTTTGTAGTAGTTAAACCGGAAATCTTTATCCACCTTCCTCTTCTTTCTGTACACAAGCGCCATTACGATATTAAATACAATCGTGATCACAATCAGCGGAATCCACGTTTGATACTCGAACACGCACCATCAACTCCTTGAGAAATTATTAGTGTAGAAGCTTCTTCAACTCAATTAACTAAATCTACATTGATTTTAACATATTTTTCCTATCCACTTGGAATCCATTTCACTTCCATCGATACCTCCCCGTTCAATTGATGAATGAAATATCAGTTCGTTCAAGGACATTCTACAACTACAGAAGGAAGGGCCCCCTCTCTTTCTATGAAACTCTCAATTGTTTTTTAAAGGACCGTTAAGGGTATGTAATGTGAGTGAATCCAAAACAAGTGAAACAGATAATACGAGGAGGAATTTAGAATGGCAAACGAAAAAATACTAATTACCGGTGCCGGCACCGGATTTGGCAAGAACATTGCGTTCAGCTTGGCGGAAAAAGGCAAATCCGTAATCGCGGGTGTTGAAATCATTTCCCAGGTTTCTGCTTTGGAACAGGAAGCGAAAGAGCGCGGCGTATCGATGCAAATCGAGAAATTGGACGTCACGAACCCGAAAGACCGCGAAAAAGCATGGACATGGGATATCGATGTCTTAGTCAATAATGCGGCAGTGTCTGAAGGCGGATCGCTTGTCGACATCCCGGAAGAAAACCTGCGCCACCAATTCGAGGTCAATGTGTTCGGGCCGACCTTATTGACGAAAGGTTTCGCGCGCCAAATGGTCGAAAAACGATCCGGCCGCATCGTCTTCGTCTCTTCTGTATCCGGCTTGATGGCAGATCCGTTAATGGGGCCATATTGCGGAACGAAACATGCAACTGAAGCCTTCGCGGATGCCTTGAGCAAAGAGCTGCAGGAATTCAATGTGGAAGTAGCAACCATCAACCCAGGGCCATATTTGACCGGCTTCAATGACCGCGAGTTTGAAACATGGAAAAACTGGCAGTCCGATTCAGAAAACACGGTCTTCGACTATGAAAAGGCCGCTTTCCCTTACGAACAATTCGATCCGAAAGAAGTCACCGAACCATCGGTAAAAGTGATTCTCGGAGAAACGAATCAATACCGCAACGTCATTCCAGAAAAAATGATTCCACAAGTCAAAGAACGCATGGAAGCCATGTGGAGCAAAACGACTGATGACGGACTTGGCGAACGTAACGAGACCGTCCAGAAATCTTACGAAATTGAACCTGGCACTCCAGCTGAATAATGTTTGAATGTGAAAAGCCCAGAGACATGATCTCTGGGCTTTTTCCTGCCTAAATCTTTACTTCACCGCAAATGGGTACGTGGTGCTTTCTTCTAAAGTTTCGTTTATTAAACGGAGTTCCTCTACGCGGAAGTCAAGGGCTGCCAATTGCATTGCGTTCTCGAAGACGATCAGGTCGGGTTCTGTCACTGTCTCTTCATCTGATGTGAAGCGAACTATAGCCGTATCGTTTTCAAGTGAAGCGTCAACCACTTCCAATCCTTCCACCATGGCTGATGAGTAAGTTGCCTCTTCCTGATCTGCTGTCTTCATCGCTTCCACCGTTTCAGGGAAGGACAATGGCTCACCATTTTCATTCGCCACTTGCTCTCCCACATCTACGCCAGCTAAGAAGTTGGTCTGCTCCAGCTCTTTGTCGTAGATTGTATAGTAACCGCGCGAAATTCCTCTTTCTTCTTCAACAATCAAGGGCTCATCCACTAAGCGCTGAGCTACAATGACATTTTCTTCGCCCTCGGGGTTGGTAAACACGATTTCTTCAATGCCATATAGATCACTGATTCCAAACAACGAGCTATAGAAAAAGGTCGTTTGCGCAGAAGTTGTGGATAATGTACCTCCCTCTTCAGTAAATTTCACATTAAGCTTCGGCTTATCCACAGTCAGTTCAGCAAATGATCCTAGAATTTCTAGTGTGGTAGGATCGTTTTCAATCAGAGATTGCGTTAAGCTTTCTTCAAATGTGACTTCTTCATTTTCATCGCGTTCAATGTTGAACGCTGTAAGATAGCCGGTTTCTGTAACATATGCATGGGTCTCGATAGAATAGGATGGACTCGCCTGAGTTTCTTCATAATCATCTGAAGCATCGTCATCAGTATGATCGACCGTTTTATCCGATGTTTCTTCATTCTCATTGTCTTGGCTATCTTCGCTACTCCCCTCTGTTTCCACCAATTCTTGCTCATCAGGAGTAGTTTCACTTGGAGAATCCGTGTCCTCTGCGCCAGGCGGTGGATTTTCAGTTTCTTGACAGCTTGCGAGTAGAAGTGCGGCAAAAGCCATACCAGCCATTTTGTTTATATTCCTCACTCATAACGCCTCCTTATTATTCTCGTACCCCCTCCACTGGGTCCTAAAAGCTGTTGAGAGTATGTTTTTCCAAAAAATATATAAAAATGCATATATATGGGATTATGAGAATTTTAGTTATCGCAGCAGTAAGTTAATGCGAGTTCAAAAAACTGCCCAGAAGCTAAGCCTCTGGGCAGTTTTATCTTTCCATTTAAAGTTCAACATCCGTTCCGAAATGATCGCTCTGTGCTTTCCGGTAGACGCCTTTTGCGACAGCAAGGTCGAAATACGCCGCCCCGACACATTTGAAGAAGGTGATCTCCTCATCGGACTCGCGCCCCGCGCGCTGTCCCGATGCAAGTTCGGTCAGTTCAGCATGGATGCGGTCGAACGACCAGTTGCCGGAATTCGCCGCATGGATCAGCTCGCCTGCCTCCTCTTGAACGCCTGCGAGGTCGTCTGCGACAATTTTATCCGCCCGCGCAATCGTCGTTTCGTCCATTTCGCGCATATGGGGCAAATAGGATCCGACACCGTTGATATGCGTGCCCGGCTTCAAATCGTTGCCGTCGAATACGGGGTCTGTCGAGCGCGTAGCACAAGAGACGATATCCGCCGATTCGACGGCTTGTTTGGCGCTGCCTGAGACTTCGATCCGCGATTGGACTCCGAACGCTTCCAACTGTTCTTTAAATTGGATGGCCTTTTCCTCTGTCCGGTTGAACAGCAGGATGGTCTCGATGTCCCTGACCTCCAGCACGCCGAGCACTTGCTCGAACGCCATGGCGCCGGTTCCGATGACCGCGAGCACACGGCTGTCTTCCCGTGCGAGATGATCTGTCGCGATGGCACTGAGCGCGCCGGTGCGGAGGCGCGTCAAATACGATGCCGTCATCATCGCAACGTGCTCGCCGTCTGTCGCATCGGATAATAAAATCATCCCTTGTGTCGTCGGCTTGTCTTGTTTCGGGTTGTCCGGGAAAATCGTCACCACTTTGACGCCGGCCAGTTCCTCCTGTGTATCGGCGCTCGGCATATACAGTGCAGACGCCTGGCGTTTCGGGAAATCGAGCACGGTGCGCTGTGGATTGGTGATTTTTCCTTGCTGCTTAGCGTGAAGCAATTTGGTGACGTCCTGGATGGCATCGCCCATTTTATAGTTTGCCATGATTTGCTGCTCGTTGATGATTCGCATATAGACCTCCTAAAAAGCGTTTTATCCTGTTTTGATATCCATGAACAACTTAAACTTCCCCATGACCTGCACTCTCTTCATAAAGGGAAAGAATATGACGCAACTGATTATACAGTTAAACTGTATAGAAGTTTGCTATGAACGTGCCAAAAGCTTATTGACAGGGTTTGTGTACATAAGCTAACATATTAGTTAACCAAAATTAATAATAGGTTAACTCATTAAAAGGGGCGTACATAATATGACAGAATCGAAAGTGAAATTGAGAATGATGATTGTGACAGCATTATTTGCAGCAATTATCGGCATCCTTGCGCAAGTAACCATCCCCTTGCCGCTCGTCCCTATTACAGGGCAAACGCTGGCAATCGGGCTCGCTGCCACTATCTTGGGGGCACGTTGGGGAACCATCTCCATTTTAGTGTATTTAGGGATCGGTGCAGTCGGAATCCCTGTATTCGCACAAATGTCCGGTGGCTTAGGGAGCTTGTTCGGACCGACCGGCGGATATTTATTCGGATTTATCCCTACTGCTTTTGTTATCGGTTACTACTTGGAGAAAACAGGTTTTACAGTGATGAATGCCGTTATCGCAAATATTATCGGCATGTTTGTAGCACTGACATTTGGCACCGTCTGGCTAAAGATATTCGCTGAGCTCACTTGGGCTGGCGCCTTTGCGGGCGGATTCGTGCCATTCGTTCTTGTAGGTGTCATTAAAGCCGTGCTTGCTGCATGGATCGGCATTTCAGTAAGGAACCGTTTGAAATCAGCAAATCTCTTGTATAATTTGGAGGCCAAAAATAGCTTGACGCCCTGAATAGTCTAGCTAGCAGAAAAAAGCTATGCATCAATATTACAAATCAAAAACGGCTGACCTGAATTCAGGTTAGCCGTTTTTATATGCCCAGCATCTACCGGCTGATGTTCCGGCTTTAATCCCTGCCTTGGAACATCTTCTCGATAGTCTTGTAATTGTCATAGCATTCCCTCCGGCAGCGCCCTTCCAAAAAACCTAGAAGTTCTTCTTGCCCGATTGAAAACCGGTGCTCTAAAGTTTCTAAAGGGATGCCTTTATTGTGGTAAAGATACAGCATCGTATAAACCTCTTCATCACGGAATTCTGACAAGTGTTTACTGGATAGCATCTGAGCTCGCCTCCTTTTCGCTGGCGCCCCACTTTTTCTTCAATTGTTTGTACAATCGGTAGCCGGCGATATACCGCTCGTAACCGTTCGATTCCCAATTGAATGTACTTTCAATTTCCGCAGATGGATGTGTTCCCATGGGATATTCCTCCTTTAGTTTAAGAATTCGATCGCTCGAACCACTGTGGTACGGGGGATTCATCAAGCGTTAACGGTCCCGGTGGATCGACTATCAATCAGCTGGATGAAGATTCCCCTGATCATAGGCTCTCTTATCACGCTGCCTCCCCAACGGCTCAGGCAGTCGAAAGGCAATCAGAAGGCCATTAATACGATGTGAAATCCTCATAGACAGTTTCCCCATCAACTTTTTCCGATCTTTTTATGATTTGCCCTTTTTCATACATCGAGTAAGCGGTCTTTTTACAAAGGGTTTTTTTGTATTTATTGTCCAGGAAGCCGATAGTGAACCATTTCCCTTCGGCAGTTTGGACTAAGTCCAGAAGTTTAAAGTTCACTTCTTTCACTAACATATTGGTTCCCTCCCGTTTTATTATCATCTTATCCAGCCGCTGGGTTAGGCGTGCTTTCTTGCGGTTTCATATCGATATTTTTCTTGTCAGCCATATTATTTTCATGGCGGTTACAGAAGATTGATTATTCTGACTTATCAACCGAAAAAAATACACTTGAATACAGATTCTCCCCGCTCCTGCTAAGGCCATTTCTGATGTAGTTTCAGGTAATGAATTTCTTGCGTGTGGACTTCCTATGATAAGGCGTGATGAAAAAAAGCTCTTTAGGGCAACTATTGGATAACTCATATAAATGATAGAAGACATTTGGCGTGAGTTCGTACCGCTGCATGCAATCCGGTAATTCCCTTACTTTCTCTGATGCGTGTCCGAACCTCACCTCATCTATATCCACCCATAGCGACTGAACCTCGGTCTGTATCTTTCCTTCTTTTCTAAAAGAAGTTTCCTTTGTCAGGCGCACAAAGAAAGTGATAAAAGCGGAGCCATTCTCCACATGCACATCTTTGGATCTGAAAAAATAATAGCCAACCGATTGACTAGGCAACTGCTCCATCTTTTTCATTTTCACTTCTCTCCTCTATTCGAAGCATTCTTGTATCTCATCATTCATATGATCCACTTTCGTTTGTTCGAAATGGATAATTTACGTACACAATTATGCAAGAGCTTGGAATAAGGGGCTTTCATTTATATTTAAAAAACGTATAACTTTTTACCCCATAAAATCTAAAAATTATTATTCAATTTTTATTTATCGTTACCATAAACCTATAGTATAACCGGATATATGTAAAGGTTTTTATAATATTCTTGCAATTAAAAATATTTAAATATTTTTCTACTATATTATTATCTTAGTGGAATTGGGTTTAGAAGAAATCAAAGAACAAGATACCCGAAATTCCGCATCTTTTCACTTAAAAAGTCAATGACTTAGATGTTGCTTTAGCGATAGCTGCTAAAATGGGGTGAGTTAATCCATTCCACTTAAATTGAAATTGCATCCATTACAAGTTGAAAGTTGGAAAGACCTCTTTTCGGCGGCCACTGATCGTTGCATCCGTCGAAGCAATCCTCCGCTCTTTTGCCAAAAAGACTATTAAAGTAATAGCTTTAAACCGGAATCGATGTGGTTGCGGCGAAATGCGAAATTACACACAAAACGCCCAGAGGGATTCCCTGGGCGTTTTGTGTACATAAAAATTAATTGTTCGGCGCTTGGCATTATAAGCTTCCAGAAAACGCCACGTTTAAGCTTGCCCTATTTTTATGAATATGGTCTGAAATGGGGTCGATGAAGTCTTCTCCAACTGAAGGGCACCAACTTGAAAATCAGCATCTATTTACTGGATGGCTTCGGATGCCTCTTGTTTTTCACTGGCATCCCATTTTTGCTTTAATTGCTTATACAATTTGTATCCGGTGATGTACTCCTCATAATCGCAAATCTTCCAGTTGAATGCTTCCTCTAATAGTACCGATTGATTTTTTTCCATGATATATTCCCCTTTTCGTGTAAGAATGTGGCTCTTTTCTTATGTGCCAACTGTTCGGGTCAATGTGACCCGACTGTGCAGCAAGTGGATATCCGTATCTTGGAGACATTTATGCATCAATCATCATGTCGCTTTAAAGACTTTTTCTTTCTCTTCTTTGTATTGTTTATAGCCTTGGATGAACTCTTGGTATGATTGCTGACGCCGTTTATTCACGTGCGCCATTTTCATAGGTTTCTTTACTTCAACACCCACTTTATCCATCTCCCTTTTCTATTCCAGTATGAGGAATCGGCTATTTTCACGCTCTATCCCCTTCCAACTGCATAGACAGCGCCAAAGCAGCGAAAACGGGAGGTTTTGTCACTTTACGTATGAGATCTTAAATCCTCGTATACGGTTTCGCCTTCAATTGCTTCTGCCTTCTTAACAATGCGGCCTTTTTCATACATGGAGTAAGCTGTTTTTTTGGAAAGAGTTTTTTTGTATTCGTTATCCATGAAGCCGATGGAAAACCATTTTTCCTCATCAGTTTGAACAAAGTCGAGAAGCTTGAATTCCACTTCTTTTAACAACATTTTGAGGCACCCCTTTTCATTTTTATCCTTTTCATTCCAGCCGTTTTGCCATTTGATGGTTCCGGCGGACTAGCTTGCTGTTTGCCATTAATGTTTTTCTGCCCTTACCTACATTTTATGCTATTCGGAAAAAATGCACTGTGACATTTTTCACACCCAAAGAACATTTATGAAATATTGACAAATTTCAGACAAAAAAGGATAGAGCACACTGGCACTGTTGCTGATTGAATAATTATGAATAGTGTAGGGATGAAATTCCGTAGAGCGCAGAGCAGCAGTTGCATTTGCTGGGGTTGAATGGAATGCTGCTAGTTAGCCATTTATCAGCCATTCCCGAATTTTCTTTGGGGTTCCGGTGTTCTGCGGGAGCTTTTTGAAGCACGCAACCGTCCATTCTTTCCGCTGTAGCATTCTATACAGCGGCAGGAGTTCACTAGTCCAAACACCTACCTCCAAAATGAAATAGAAAGTATATATTCACATTAAAATATTAAAATTATGTATACGTCCTCGGAAAATAGGATTCACTTTCATTTAGTGTGAATAAAGTATCAGTAATTTTCATTAGAACTTACCAAAAGACTATACCTATACCTAAAAAATGTAAAGTGTATTATAATTTTCTTTTTATTCAGTTTTCATTTTGCTTCGTGTAATATTTTTTGAGCAACAAGGCATTTACCTAGAGCTATAGCGAAGCCGATGCCTAGTCATTTCATCAGCAGATTAGAAAATCTTGCGAAAAATGAGGAATCGGGAGAGCGGGGAAATTTTCTGTTACAATCAACGAAGAACGAGCATTCAGCCCATTTGAAACGCAATCGTTGAAAATTTTCACCAAACGGTTGGATTGGAGGGTTTCTATTTTGAAGCGGTTACTAAAAAACATGACAGCAGTTCAGCTCTCTATGTACGCAGTGCTGTTGATCAGTTTTATCGGTTCCATGTATTTCATTAATTTCAATTATGGTTTTTACGACCAGCCGATAGTCAAAATCACCGAGGCTGTTATCGAAGACACACAAGAACTCTCTGACATATACGGGAACGAAGATGCTTTATACACCCAGCAGCTCACAGGCGAAATCCAGAACGGCGAATACGAAGGGCAAACAATCGAGCTCGACAATGAATATTCGTTATCCGGAGCCAACGACCACGAATACCGTGTCGGTCAGGACCTCTTCGTCTATATCGACGAAGCAGCAGGGGATGGTGAGGCATTGTCAGGAACGATCGATAATGTAAAGCGGGATAAGTATGTGGTCGCACTTACGTGGATTTTCATTTTCGTGTTGCTCATCATCGGTAAACGGCAAGGCTTCTACTCAATCGTCAGTTTGGCGCTCAATGCAGTCATCCTGTCGTACGCTTTGGACATTTATATCCGGACGGAAAATGCCAGCTTGCTGTTGATCGCAAGCATCAGCATCTTGTTGTTTACGGTCACTTCCCTCTTACTCGTGAACGGCTTTAATGAAAAAACTTATGCGGCCATCGTTTCGACGACGCTCGGCGTTTTTGTCGCGCTCTTATTGGCTTATTTTGCAATATGGACATCCGGCGGGAACGGCTTGAATTACGAAGAAATGCAGTTTCTCTCCAGGCCTTATGAAGTCGTATTCATGGCTGGCTTATTTATCGGCTCGCTCGGCGCCGTGATGGACGTCGGCATTACGATGTCGGCATCGATCTTCACACTTTACGAAAAAGATCCCGACATCTCCATCGAAGCGATGAAAACCTCAGGCATCGAAATCGGCAAAGACATTATGGGCACGATGACGAATATTTTGTTTTTCGTCTATCTTAGCGGCTCCATTCCGATGTTGCTCTTGTATTTATCAAACGGCGCCGGCTGGCCATTTGCCTTTTCGATCAATTTGTCGCTGGAACTCGCACGTGCGCTTGCCGGGGGCCTCGGCATTGTCCTGACGATTCCAATCGGCATCTACACGTCCATTTTCTTCATTAAGAGAAAGAGGGCGGCACAATGAATGTACTTATCATATTAGCCGTCATGTTGTGTATGGCCATGGTGATGATCGGCGGGAAAAAAGGGGCAATCTCGTTTCTCAGCCTGTTCATCAATTTTCTGGTGCTGCTGTTTACCGTCTATATGATGTCCAATCCCGATAATGACCCGATCATTTGGGCCGTTATCGCATGCGTCATCATCAGCTGCGTCAATTTGTTTTTCATCAACGGCGTCAACAATACTACTGTCGCCGCTTTTCTATCGACAGTCATCACGATGATCGTGCTGTTGTTTTTCATCTTTATCACAACCGACTTGACGATGATCAACGGGTTCGGCGAAGAAGAAATCGATGAACTGAGCATGTTCTCCTTGTATATCGGCATCAGTTTTGTCGAACTTGCCGCAGTCGTCATCATCATCAGCACAATCGGGGCGATCACCGACATCTCCATTTCGATCACTTCCCCGATGCGCGAGGTCCATTTCCATAACCCCGGCATCAGCCGCCGCGAACTGGTCCATGCCGGTTTCGCCATCGGGCGCGATTTGCTTGGCACGAGCACGAACACTTTGTTTTTCGCCTTTTTCGGCAGCTATCTAGGGTTATTGATTTGGTTTAAAGACCTTTCCTATTCGCTCGGCGACATCGTCAATTCGAAAGTTTTCACCGCCGAGATGATTACGATACTGTGCGCGGGCATCGGCATCGCACTCGTCATCCCGATCGCTTCCTGGATCACCGCTTATTTACTGACACGGAAAAGCGGTTCGGTAAAATAAATCGGGGCTTTCAATTCGTTGATCACTTTGCTTAACTTCATAACGCCAAAAACCCGGCAGCCTGTCATATGACAAGCTGCCGGTTTTTTTAAACTCCAGAAAGATTCCCTCTACTTTTTTTCTCCTTTAGTATATGCCGACAGTCATCTAGAGCACTCGCCATAAAAACTCCCGCTCAAACTTTCAGCCGGCTTTGGTTCCGTGAATAACAGGGGCTTCCACTCCCCTCAAATTCCAGGAAGGAATTCCCAAATTATTGGAGAAATAAATTAATACTACATTCCAAAGGGGGGCTTTAAATCTCTACCGCTAAATTACTGACACCCGTTAAACTGAGTGTCGCATCACTGATCTTATTACTATTACTCGCCGGTCTAACAGGCTCTTTTATCTTCACGATCGAAGAAAACCGCTCCGCCCAAAATCAACTGGCCGAACTTTTCCAAAATGATCCGAAAGTACAGCGTGAAATGACCCGTACAGAAGCACAAATGAACTCCGAAACGTTCGCAACAGATGTTTTGGAAATGACAAAAGGGCTTCTTCTCTACCCTTTCTATTTTCTCATCGCAGCTGTATTGCTGAGTTTTATGGGCATATTGACAGTCAAGATGAACCGGTTCATCCCCGCCAGTCTGTTCTCATTAGCCGGGGTACTGTCAATTTTCACTATATTGCCTCCAGTATTATTGTTTTTCGCTTCGAACCGGTTATTCAAGACTTCGTAAACTTGATAAAGCTATTCGAAAATCTCCAACCCGCCGCATGATGAAAGGATAGAAAATCTATGCATTCACATTTATTACGGAAGGATTATTTCCTTGCTTTTGAGCGTTTTGTAGAAGCGGATGGCCCAGAATCCGCACTGCGTATTATTGTACATGGCAGCGAGAACGAAACGGACCTGCTGTTGAACGTCCCTGGCAGTTTAGATATTTGGCAATTCGATTTTCCTTCATACGCCACTTACTCTGTGACTTTTGAAGACTTTACAGTGTGGTCAGCGCCCGACTCTTATACTGGGAACGCTTATCGCATTTACCGAAAATCCGATTTACTTGCCTTTATGAAACAGCGGACTAATTTGGAAGCTCAAGAAAAAGAGAGAAAGCTTAGCTATCAGCATTTCTCCCTCTCTTGCATGGAACATCAAGTGGATGTCATCTCCGCTGATGCACCGTCCATCAAATTGCTCAACTCCAAATGAACAAGCTCCCTATCATTCAATGCAGGTATAAAAAAACGCTTGGAGTTTTTCTCCAAGCGTTTTTATGTCTTCAAATATGCGCGATTGCTTCAAAGGTGACGGCATGCTTAGCGTCTTTCGGGTATTGCCCATATTCGTAATTCGACGAGACGATAATGTCTTCAAAGTTTTGGCTGCCGAGCAAGAGCTTGAATTCCTCGACACCGTACCAGCGCATCGGGAAGCGCTCGAGTTCGGTTTGGATCAGCTTGCCATCATGCCATTTCTCGTAGCGGTTGTGGGAGACGGAATATTGCTTGATCCAATCGACTTCGACCGTCTTGCTCTCGAGCGTGATCACTTCGCCATGCTTCGTTTGCCACGTCCGCGTTTTCGGCCGGTCTATTTCAAAGCCTTGCGGGACATACAGATCGATGAGCAAGCGCCCACCCGGTGCGAGATGCTTGCGGAAGTTCTTCAAGGCTTTGATCGCCTGTTTACGCCCGGCGAGCAATTGAAACGTTCCAGCTGGCACGATGATGGCGTCATATTCGACATCGATGCGGAAAGTCTCCATGTCCGCTTCGAACAATTTTGGGTGCAAGCCGCGTTCTCTGCAATGGGCTCGGCAAATATCCAGCATTTCCTGGGAGCTGTCGAAGCCTTCAATGCGCAGCCCGTCTTCCAATAAAGGAATAAGTATACGCCCTGTCCCGGCTGCGGGCTCCAGAATACGCCCTTTGTTAGCGGCAAGCCGCTCCCGGTAAAACTCCACATCGCCGAACGATTTGCCGATCGGCTTGTCGAGATCATAAACTTCCGCAGATAACGAACTGTAATAGCTGAGCATGACATCCCCCTCTTCCTAATTTAAGAAAGTATGAACAATCCGATAAGCGCCGCGACTAGGTTCGGCAATGCGAACAATACAAGATTCTTCACTTTCGCGTTGCGTTCACGCTGGGCTCTGCGGCGTTCGGAAGTCGTGTTGAACGAAGACTTCACTTGTTTGCCTGCTGTGATGGACGTAACGATCGCCCAAACGAGTGCGAGGACGGCGACGATCCCAGCGATCGGGAACAATAGCGACCAGTCCTCCGCCAGAAAGGCGATGAGCGCGATAAGGCCTGCGACGACAAGGCCGAGTACAAAATGCTTCATAAGTAGTATTCCTCCTGTGTTTCTATTTTCCTTTTCATTTTACTAAATCATTAAGGTTGTGGGAAACATTGCGCGAAAAAATTATCGGCCCTTTGCCGCAGCAAAATGTTCGCCCCGAGAGATCCATTCCGATTTCAGCATGCCGTAAACGACGCTGTCGACGAAATGATCATACAGCCACTCGCCTTGGCGGATAGTGCCTTCTTCCGTATAACCTAAACGGATCGGGATATTGCGGCTTTTCATGTTTTCGGCGGCTGCGCGGATTTCGACTTTGTTCAACCCGCGCTCCACCAGCGCATAATCCGTCAAAGCTGAAGCGACACGCGTCATAATGCCGTTGCCGATATACTTTTGATCCAGCCAATAGCCGATATAGGCGGTTTTTTTCGCATCATTGATTTCGTTGAATCCGGCGATGCCGACTATTTTCCCTTTATATACGATGGCGCAGTTGAGGCTTTTGCCGAGTCCGAAGTCCTTGAGTACGCTAGCGATAAAGTTTTCCGTGTCGCCAACCGTTTTTGTGCCATCAAGCCATGGCAGCCATTCCCTCAACCCTTCACGAGAACGGTCGGTCAGCTCGAATATCCGATCGGCATCGCCCATTTCCACCAGTTTCAATGCGAGCTCTCCATCTATTTTATGGATGAACATCCAAATTCCACCTCCTTGAAATTATCTATTAGCGTAGCACATTCCCAACCTTGCCGGATAATAAAATTCCAGGACAGCAGAACATGACTTTCCGCCTTTCTGTAGTACACTAGTTACAATAGAAGCGAACGGAGTGAACGCCGATGTCCGGGCTGATTATTGTCATCATTGTCTTGATGGTCGTGCTCATCATCCTGTGTCTCGTATTGTTCTACAACCGCCACAAAGTACACAAACTTCCGCCGCCCCATCACGAAGCGCAGTTATTGAAAGAACGTTATTCGCGCGGAGAATTAACGGAAGAGGAATACCGCAAACGCATGAAAGAATTGAGCGGACAGCCACCCTCGAAAAATACAGACGGCTCCTCGTAATGAATCGTTGTTTAATTTTCTGTCAACCGGGAAATCCAAGGAATAAGTCAACGATATTATCATACAGGAGGTTTTTCAGAATGGTGGAACATGCAAAACATGCAGAACTATCCAAGACGCTCCATGAATGCATGGTGGCGTGCAATCATTGCTTCGATGCTTGCCTGAAGGAAGATGATGTGAAAATGATGGCCGAGTGCATCCGCCTTGACCGCGAATGCGCAGACATCTGCAGCTATCTTGCCCAAGCAATCGAACGCAACTCGCCTTTCGTCTCACAACTAGCGAAAGTATGCGCTGAAATTTGCGAAGCGTGCGGCAACGAATGCAAGAAACACGATCACGATCATTGCCAGAAATGCGCGGAAGCGTGCTTTAAATGTGCAGAAGCGTGCAAACAAGTGGCGTAGAAAAGCTACGCCCGGCTGTTATGCCGGGCGTTTTTTCATGGAAGAAATGAGGGGGACATGATGACAAAACACATATTGGTCGTCGGCGCCGGCATCGGTGGTTTGACGGCCGGCTCATTGCTTGCAAAAGAAGGTTATGAGGTGACGGTGCTTGAAGCCTCAGCAGAACTCGGCGGCTGTGCCGGAAAATTCAAACGCCATCCGTATCTATTCCCGGTCGGCGCAACACTCGGCATGGGCTTAGAACCCGGCGGCATCCACGAGCGGGTGTTCCGACATCTCGGCAGGCCGCTGGAACTCCAACCGCTCGAACGTGTCATGGAGATGATCCATCCGTCAGGCGCCTTCACTTTCCATAAAGACCGCATGACCCATGTCAGGGAGCTGGCTGTTCATTTTCCTCAGCACAAACAAGCGATTATGTCGTTTTACGCTGAACTGTACCGCACCGCGCGCATTGTCCGGACTTTGATGGGGCCGCTCCCTGCTTTGCCGCCTGACAACCTGCGGGAATGGGCGGCGCTCGTAAAGGCGCTGCGACCGGTGCATGTGCGCTTGTTGCCTCATTTTAAACAGACGCTTGGGCAGCGCTTGAAAAAACACGGGCTCCACGAACTCGATGCGTTCCGCCACGTGCTAGATGGCCTCTTGATCGACAGCATGCAAACGACAAGTGAAGATGTGTCGTATTTGCTGGCGGCGGTAGCGCTCGACATTTACCATGAAGGTGCGTATTACGTACCGGGCGGCTTGTACCGCTTTGCGGAATTGATGGCAGACAGCATCAAGGAACACGGCGGAAAGGTGAAAAAGCCCCGCACCGTCCAATCGTTGAATCGACAGGACGGCGTATGGCATGCAACCGATCAGCGGGGTAATCAGTACACGGCGGATGCGGTCGTGTTCAATGCGCCGATCCAGCGCTTGCCGGAACTTCTGCCTGAGGGGCTACACCCCAAACTGAAGCGCCCGCTGCAACAAGGCATCGATGCGGAAACATGGACGACTTTGACTTTATATCTCGCGATCGATACGGGCAAAATCAACAAGCCGCTCCCCGAATTCCGCCAGCTTTCTGGGGGTGCCTCGATGGATGAAGGCCATCATTTCTTTATGTCGGCATCTCGTCCGGACGACCGTTTGCGTGCTCCGGAAGGCTTCCAGACGGTGACCATCTCGACGCATTCGAATCCGGACTACTGGAAAGCACAAGGAGATTACGAATCGATGCGCACCGAATTATCTGAGCGCATGCTCTCCTTGATCGAACAGTACATCCCCGGCTTCCGTTCTGCGATTGTCCACTTCGAAAGCGGTGCCCCGCTCGCCTGGCAGCGTTACACCGGGCGCCCGAACGGCTATGTCGGCGGCTTTGCACAAACGCTCGATGCAGCATTGTTCAAGTCCATTTCGCATCATAGCGGTTTGCCCGGGCTATATCTTGCAGGCGACCATATCTTTCCAGGCGGCGGCACGATCGGTGTGGCAGCGAGCGGCATCCATTGTGCCCGCTCGATATCCGGCAAAGCATTGCTTACGTAATAAAGCCCATCCCCGTTTTTTTCGGGGATGGGCTTTTCCTGTCATATATCCTTTTTCGGCAAGCGGATGCGAACCGTTGTGCCTTTGCCTATTTCGGAGTCGACCGTGAGCGAGCCGCCGTGCAGTTCGACGATTTCCCTGACGATCGACAAACCGATACCGGCACCTCCGCCAGCCCGGACGCGCCCTTTTTCAGCACGGTAAAAACGTTCGGTCAAATGCGGCAAATGCTCCTGCGCAACGCCGCTTCCTGAATCCGCTACTTCCAATAGCGCCTCGCCGTGAGATCCCATCAAACGGATCGAGATTTCTCCGGACGCTTCGGTGTAGGTGATGGCGTTATCCAATAGATTGACAAGCACTTGCAGAAGCCGGTCGCTATCGCCTTCGACGAGCAGCCCCTCGTCGAGTTCAGCCCGGACGCGGAGATGTTTGCTGTGCCATTTCACTTCGGTTTTCCCGACCGCTTCCCGGATGATTTCCGCAAATGCGAGCAGTTCTTTATTCAATTGCCCTTCCCCGCCTTCAAGCCGCGTCAGGTCGAGCAGTTGATTGACGAGCCGTTCCATCCGCTCGGATTCATCATATAGAATGGCCGCAATTTTCGTTTGGTCTTTTGCCTCTGTTCGAAGGATTTCGCTATAGCCTTTTATATAGCTGAGCGGTGTCCTCAATTCGTGGGAGACATTTTGCAGGAACTCCCGTTTGTTGGCGTCCTCTGCTTGGATCGAAGCCGCCATTTCCTCGAATGAACGCGCCAGTTCACCGACTTCATTGTCGGCAGTCACTCCGGTTTGGCCGCTGAAACGGCCGGACGCCATGCGGTCTGCCGAAATACCGAGCGCTTCTAGTGGGCCCGTATATTCCTTGTGGATGCGCTTCCGGATCAATAACAAGGCAACCAACGCCAAAACACCAGCCGCAATAAGCACCGGCAAGACATTGAAAAATGCTTGCGACAAATCCGATACCGGCCGGTAGACAAGCGCCACAGCAGTCAACTCGCCATCTGTCACGACCGGAACAGCTGCGCCGATCAAATCAGCGCCGAGATAGGCGTTCTGCCGTTCGATGATCACGGTTTCGCCGCCCGCCAGCCGTTCACGTTCTTCGAATGTAATGATGACATCTTCTTCTGGCGCCTGCAGCGGCAAGGCCGAACCGAGCACCATCGGGTCGTCGACCGTAATTGCATTCAGCCCGGAATCTTCTAAATATCCTTGGATTGCGGCAAGCGATTCTTCGCTGCCGTTTCCGTAAACATCCGCTAAAGCGCCTGCCATATCGGCAAGCTGTTCACGTTCGCTGTTGACATACACGGCATCAAATACAGAAACCGTTACAAATGCCAATAGCGCCAGCCCCGCAAAGCTTATGCCCGCGAACAGCAACCACAATCTCGCATTGATTCCCTTCACGCGATCACCAGCTTATAGCCGAGGCCCCATACCGTCTCAATCGCCGAGCCGGCATCCCCGAGTTTGATGCGCAAAGTCTTGATATGTGTATCGACGGTTCGCGTTGTAACGGTCAAAGCCTGTTCGCCCCATAGCCTTTCCATCAATTGCTCGCGCGAAAACACTTGTTCGGGATGCGATAAAAATAGCGCCAACAGATCGAATTCCTTACGCGTCAATGTGACCGGCTTTCCGTCCGCTGTAACGCGGCGCATCCTTTCATTCAATTCAATGCGCCCAGTTGTCAGGATCGGTTCAGGTGTTATGGCCGTTCCTTTCGTGCGGCGCAGAATCGCTTCAATCCGCGCAAGCAGTTCGCCGCGGCTGAACGGCTTGATCAAATAGTCGTCAGCTCCGGCGCGCAGCCCTTTCACTTTATCCGCTTCACTGCCGGCGATCGCCGTCAGCATCAATATCGGCACGCCTGAAAACTCCCGGACCCGCCGGCACACGGAAAAGCCGTCTTGCCCGGCCATCATAATATCGAGGATGACAAAGTCGATCCCGCCTGAGCGGATCCGTTCGATCCCTTGCTCTCCCGTCGGCACTGCAAGGACCGAGTACCCTGCATCCCCAAGCGTACGCGCCAATAAATCACGCATCGCCTGTTCATCGTCGATCACAAGAATGTTCATCATCGCGCCTCCCTTATGGCCATTGCATGCGGGCCGGATGATACCGTGATTTCCGATAGTTTTTCGAAACTGTCCGTATCGATGACCGTCACTGTGTCGCCGTCGAGGCTGCTGACGTATAGCCGGTTGTCTTGGACCGCCCCGTAATACGGATTATCGGCGACAGAAAGGCGTCCTTGTTCGGAAAGGTCTTCAGCGAGCACGACGACTTCGTGGGATCCATGATTTAATACGTAGAACTTGTCCTCGTCCGCTATTACTTCAATCGGCATCAAACCGACATCAATGCGCTCGGTGATTTCTTTTTGTCCAAGGGAATAGTTCACAAGTTCCCGGTTTAAAGCGCCACTAGGCCCGTGCCCGCCGACCAATAGATGTCCGTCTGCGAATGCGAGGCCATTCGGGCGGTCGATGATATCGTAGCTTTCTATAATCTGCAGCGTCTCCTCATCCATCGCCTGTACGCTATGCCCATATACATTGGCCGCATAAATTTTGCCGTCGCCGGCCGTCAAGCTTTGCGGATGGGCATCCGTCGCTGCCGTCGCTTCGACTTCGAATGGCTCGACCGAAATCTTCGATACCCTGTCTTCTGTCGCGTGCGCCGCATATAAGGCTCCGTCCACTTCCAGCAGTTTCGATATGCCTGTCCCGGCTTGCCCGATGGCATCCAGCGCCTGCGTATCAAAATCGAATGCATACAATTGCTCTTCTTCCACCGAGGATAGGATTAGCCTCCCGTCAACGAGCGCCACGTCTGATGCGATAAACGGCAGCTCCAGTTCACCCACGATGTCTTCCGATTCTGCATCGATGACGGTCAATAACGGCTCTTTCAAATGCGCGACAAAAACAAGTTCGCCTCCATCATCCGGAAATACATATAACTCTTTGTCCGTACAGCCTGCAAGTATGATGATGAGCACCAGCCCGGAGATCCAACGCTTCATATTCCTCACCCTTTTTCGATTGCTGATGAAAGTATACACCGAAATTGTGAAATCCATTTGAAATCCGCTCTGCATATAACAAAAACCGGAAGGCTCCCCTTCCGGTTTTTGACTTATTGCACTTGTCCAGTGTTTAGAATCTGTGTCCAGTTTTCACCTGCATCTTGGGTCTGCCATGCATGGCCTTTTGCGGTATAGATGGCGAGCTGCTCCGGATCCGCCGGGTGCTGCGCGAAGTAAACGACCCCGTCTTCAGTCATTTCAGGCAGCGGAATTTCTTCCTCGTCGCCTGACAATGTGCGTTTTATAAGTTTTGCTTCTTCGCTGTAAGTGGCATAGTAAAGTGCTTCCTCGCTAAAGAATGCCGCCGTGCCAAGTTCACCTTCCGTTATGCGGGAAAAGCTCTCCCCGCCATCTTCCGACAAGAAGATTCCCTGGTTCGACGCCGCTGCAATCATCATCGAATCATCGGGATGCATCGCAAGATAGGTCACTTTTCCGTCAAGCCCTTCTGCCGCAGTTTGCTGCCAGGTCTCTCCGGCATCGTCGCTGCGGTGGAAGCCTGTTTCCATTTCGGAATTCGCCTGCGGGTTGAAGACGAATAAATTGTTGCTGTTGTAACCGACCGCCATTTCATGGAAATCAGTTTCCCCTTCGAATCCGAGATCGTCGAAAGTTTCTCCCCCGTCGTTGCTGCGTTTAATGCCGAGCGGATTTTGCATGCCGGATTGCATATCAGGATGCCCCGATGATACAAATCCCTCTGCCGTGGCATTAAAGCCCATGAAATCATGGTATTGATCTTCTATTTCTGTCCATTTCCCGTCACGATTCACTTTCAATCCATGATGCGAGGCGAAATACAAACCACCATTCTCCTCGATATATCCCATTCCATGGACATGATCCATTGTGCCGTCGAACGGAACTTCAAGTTCCATCGCTGCACTATCTATAGCCGATGCCGTTTCTGCTTCTTCAGTTGCTGCATCGGAATTTTCTGCTGTGTCATTTGTTTCGTCTTGCGTTGTGTCTGCACCGCAAGCTGAGACGAATAGCCCAGCCACCATGACCGGCCATAACCAGTTCTTTTTCATCGCTCGATCTTCCTCTCTTGTTATACTGTTCCTATAATTTCATGGTATGAAAAAAAGGTCAACTAATTGTGTAAAATGACATATATTCATCAAAAACTACATACTCTATTCGTGATCGGGTATAGTCCCTATAAGGAACGATTCCAGGAAAGGAGTGCTTTCCATGATTAACAAAAAATTCAAGTTGGGCAGTACAGCGCTTATAGCGACCCTGATGCTCACCGCTTGCGGTGATGACGTTGATGAAGATGCCATTAATCCTGTAGACCCAGATGATGAAGTTGAAATGCCCGAAGAGGTAGAAGAAACCCTAGAAGATTCTGAAGAGGATACCCTTGGGGACCAAGCGATATACCATTCAAACTCCGGCGAAATCCCGGACGGACTTGAAGAAGCAGCCGATCCGATGTATGCAGTTGGCAGCACTGCCGCCATTTCAGCCAACCATCTGCCCGGAATGGACGGCGCTACAGCGACCATTGTCGGGGCTTATGATACCACCGCTTATAGCGTTACTTTCACCCCGACGACAGGCGATGATCCGATTGAAGGCTACAAATGGGTCATCCACGAAGAGCTGGAGGATGCCCAAGCTGAACCTTATTCACAAGGCGACTCGGTTACACTCGACGTCAATCATATGGTCGGCGTAGATAACGCAGAAGCCACGATCGATTCTGCACTTGAAACTACTGTCTATATGGTCGATTTCATTGATACAACGACTGATGAAGAAATTGTCAACTATAAATGGCTTGCTGAAAGTGAGTTAATGGAAGAATGAATCAAGAGATCCGGGACATCAGCTCCCGGACTTTTTTTGGCCACAGCAATTTTCCACTCGCCCTACCAGATTTTACCTCGGGCTCTTCAGGATAGAAAGAAACAATCATTCTTGCTGCTCTCCGCACTTTCCCTTCCAAATGTCTCATTTCAAACCGCGCTAAGCCGTTCTTATTCATCAATAGCTCTTCCCTCTCCAACTTTACTATATCTATAGTTTCATCGTATGAAAAAAAGGTCAACTAATTGCGTACAATGATTCATTTTTGTCACATAATACATACTCGTCTCCGCAACGGGTATGATTCTCTTAGCAAGAGATTTTATGAAAAGAGGGAATTCCATGATTAAAAAGAAATTCATGATGGGCAGCGCATCACTAGTTGCCGCATTGACACTTTCAGCTTGCGGCGGCGCTGATGAAGAAGCCATCAATCCTGCAGATCCCGAAGAGCAAGCGGAAACGACCGAACAGGCCGATGAGGCAATGGAAGATACAGAAGAAAATGGTGAAATGCAAGAAGGCGATGACGGCGATGACGGCCACGGCGGTCATGACGGCATGGACCATTCCAGCTCCGGCGAAGTACCGGACGATTTGGCAGAAGCTGAAAACCCAACTTACGCAGTGGACGATACCGCAATCATCCAAGCAGACCATATGCCTGGCATGGACGGGGCTACAGCGACCATCGTCGGTGCTTATGATACGACAGCCTATAGCATCAGCTACACACCGACAGACGGTGGAACGCCGGTCGAAAACCATAAATGGGTCATCCATGAGGAGCTCGAAGATGCACAGGACGATCCGTACGCAGAAGGCGATGCCATCACGCTCGACGCTGAACATATGATGGGTATGGAAGGCGCGAGTGCAGCAGTTGATTCTGTTGAACAGACGACTGTTTACATGGTCGACTTTGAAGATACCGAAACTGGCGAAGAAATCGTCAACCATAAATGGGTCACAGAAAGTGAACTGACAGCAGAGTAATAGGGAAACGCCTGGATTTTTTCCAGGCGTTTTTTATATGGACGAAAAAGCGATTTCTCCACGGCATAAGGTCATTTCCACATCCAGCTCTTCATTCAGCAGCACCACGTCCGCATCCATTCCAGCAGCGATTCCGCCTTTTTTGGAAAGGCCGAGCGATTTAGCGGCATTGCCTGAACTCATCCGCACCAGTTCAGGCAAACTGCATCCCGTCAATTCCTGAACATTCCGGATAGCGCGATCCATCGTCAGCACACTGCCGGCAAGCCTGCCATTTTGAATCCTTGCGCCCGTTTCATCGACCACGACGGCCTGGCCGCCGAGATCATACTTTCCGTAACCGAGGCCTTTGGCGCGCATCGCATCGGTAATCAAGATCAAGCGCCCGGTACCGATCTGCCGGTATGCAAGCTCCACTGCAGCTGGGTGGCTATGGATCAAATCCGTAATCAATTCGACGCGGAACCGTGAATCCAGCATCGCCGCCCCCACTATGCCAGGTTCGCGGTGATGAAACGCCGACATTTGATTGAACAGATGCGTCACGTGCTGCGCTTTGGATGCGACCGTTTGTTCATAAGTCGCTGCCGAATGCCCGATAGAGGCGATGACCCCCGTATCAACGAGTGCCTGGATGAACCCCTCCGCCCCTTCGAGTTCCGGCGCCACAGTCACGATGCGGATATTGCCGCCGCTTAGCGCTTGCCAATGTTCAAATAAAGCAAGGTCGGGATTCCGGAAATGCACAGCGTTTTGGGCTCCCGCTTGTTTTGGAGACAGAAACGGCCCTTCGAGATGGATCCCGAGCAATTCCGCTTCCCCGCCCGCACTCGTATACTTCCCTGCTATTTCCACTGCACGGGCGATTTGGTCCGTGCTCTGTGTCATCGTCGTTGCAACAAACGCCGTCACGCCTTCTTTCGGCAAAGCCTGGGCCAATCCGGAAAGCGCCAGCTCGTCGGCATCCATCACATCGAACCCGTTCGCCCCGTGCACATGGATATCGATGAACCCCGGCATCAAGATCCTGCCGCGCCCGTCGATTTGTTTTGCGCCCGATGCGATCGAGGCACCCACTTGTTGGATTTGCCCGTCCGCGACCAGTACATCCGCCCGCTCCGCGCCATCCACATTGATGACTAAAATGTCCTTGAATAATAAAGCTTCACCCACTTCAAGACCTCCTCATATCAAAATGATCCGCATTCTTCTTTCCCTCCCCCACAAGGAGCTTGCTATCTTTACTGCCATTATACATGGAGGATTTTAATTGTACTGTTTTTGATGAATGGACTGGAAGTGATGGATGGAGATAGCGAGGGTTTGCTTGTGGAAAAGTTGCCTTGTCTTGTTTGAGCATCATTTAGTATTCGCCACCCTGCTTTGGGTTGGCCTCTTGCCGCAAGCCAGTAAGAACGACTGTCTTACGGCATCGGCTCACCCGTGGCGCTGAGCGGCTTGGAGATTTCTTGGTGTGCAGCTTGTTCAAACAGATCTGCTTTTATATGCAGTTGCCGGCTAGTGGGGAAATCGCTTCTTGAGATGGTGCGCCTGAAAGGCCGGTGCTTGAATAGATAAGCTTGTTGTTTTGTTTAGTGAGTGGAGACATGCGACATTTCATTCTTCGGCCTGCTTGAAGCAAGTTATAGAATATGATGCATTTCCACACTTCACTTTAAATGGACCGAAGAAATGAACTCCCACTCTAGAACTAACGACGGAGTGGAAGGGGGCTGACGCCTGTGGGACCGCGCGGGCTGGCGAGACAAACGTGCCACGCTCTTTGGCGCGTTGGCTCAACACCCGCCCCACGGCAAGCAGCTCCCTGCAACGCAGTCTAATAGCGCAAGCTATTCTACTTACTTACTTTCCTCAAAAACTGTGATAGCTCTTCGCAAAGCACACAACTAAAGCACAAAAAACCGCCAGAAAAATTCCCGGCGGTTTCATTTCATTCATCAGGCCGTGTCTGGCGCCTGATTTTTCTTGCGTGCATTCATATAGTTCAATGCGAAGATTCCAAGGACGATCACTAAACCGATCGTGTCTGTCAAAGTCTCCGGGAAAATCGTCATCAATGCCCCAACACCAAGCAGAATACGCGTCACCACATTCATGCGCGTCTTAAAGTAACCTTCTGCCGTAGCACTCAGCGCAACAATGCCGATAATCGCCGTCACTGTGATGAGTATGACCTCCAGTATCGGCGGGAAGGCGAATTCCGTCGCATTGACCGCCACGTCTGTCGTATCGATCATCAGCATCGCTGGATTATAGACAAACAGATACGGAATGATGAATCCGGCAATCGCGAGCTTCAAGGCATTGAAGCCGGTGCGCATCGGATCCCCTCCGGATACCCCCGCTCCCGCGAATGCTGCGAGCGCAACTGGAGGCGTGATGTTCGCAAAAATCCCGAAATAGAATACGAACAAATGTGCAACGAGAACCGGGATGCCGAATTCGGCAAGTGCCGGCGCTGTCATTGTCGCTGTGATGATATAAGCCGGGATGGACGGCAAGCCCATGCCGAGCACGATCGATGCGAGCATCGTCAGGAACAATGTCCAGAACAGGGAGCCTGCACCGAATGCAGTGATTGCAGACGTCATGACCGTACCGAAGCTTGTCAGGCTGACGACACCGATGATGATGCCGACGACCGCACAGGCGATCATAACGGAAAGCGACTGGCGTGCACCGTTTTCCATCGCTTCCAATACATCACGAAGGCCCATGCGTGTCGATTTGCGGAAGGCTGCGACGACGACCGTCAAAACAATCGTATAGAATGCCGCGTAAGCGATCGGCATGCCGGTATAGAGCATGAACACGAGGCCGACGATCGGCAAGAGCAAATGCCCTTTTTCTTTCAATACTTCTTTCGTGCGCGGCAAGTCGGCTTTCGGAATACCTTTCAGGCTGTCTTTGCCAGCACGGAAATGGACTTGCATGATAACACCGAGGAAGTACAGGACAGCCGGCAGAAGTGCTGCAAGAGCGATCGTGCCGTACGCAATGCCCGTCGTTTCTGCCATGATGAATGCACTCGCCCCCATGATCGGCGGCAAGATCTGCCCGCCGACCGAAGCACTGGCCTCGACGGCGCCTGCGAAGTTTTTATTGTAGCCGATCTTTTTCATCAAAGGGATGGTGAAGGCGCCGGTTCCGACGACGTTTGCGATCGCAGAACCGTTGATGCTTCCCATAAAGCCGGACGAGATGACCGCAACTTTTGCCGGCCCGCCTTGCTTGGATCCGGCGAGAGCCATCGCCAAGTCATTGAACAACTGGCCCATGCCGGATTTTGCGAGGAACGCACCGAATAGGATAAATAGGAAGATGAATTGCAAGGAAGCGGAAATCGCCGTTGAGTACAGGCCTTCCGTCTTCAAATACAGCTGGCCGAAAATATCGCCAAGGTCGAACGGCCGTGTCATGAGCATATCCGGCATCCATATGTAATGGCTGATGAACGGATAGACGAGGAACACGAGCGCGAGAATCGGAAGGATGATGCCCGTTACACGGCGCGCCGCTTCTAGTACCAGGACGACTGTCGCGATTGCCATGATGATATCAAGTGTGTTCGGGATCCCGCCACGCGTCGTCATGATCGCTTCGTATTCATAGATTAAATATCCGGCGGTCGCCAAACTGAATAAGAATAAAATCCAATCATAGAACGGTATGCTCGTTTTGTCCTGCTTTTTAAATGTTGGATAGACGAGGAATACTAGCCCCATCCCAACCGCTACGTGAATGGAACGCGCCTGAAGCGCCGGCAGCGGATTGAATGTCACCCATAGGTGAAAGACGGAATAGGCAATTGCGATTGCGGCGATGATAAAGGCGATTTTGCGGTTGCGCAGCTTTCGGACTTTAGCATCCGTATCGTATTTCTCCAACACTTCTTGATTGACGGATTTGTCTTCTGGGTGTGCCGAAACGCTCTCGACATCCAAATCCCTGTTGTCTTTAGTCATAATGTCTGCCCTCCTACATAGTTCCAAATATGAATGTATTCGACCGAAATCCGGAATGTTCCGTAATCATCGATTAACGGATAAAGTTGGATTTCCCGGCTGTCTGTGCGGATCGTCGTTTGGGCATTTTCAGAAACTGTCAAATTCAGTTCCTCGAATTCCCGGTCGATCTGCATGTGGACAAAGCCATCATCGGACGGCAAAATCGTGCCGTCTGACGGGACCCCTGCACCGAAAGTTTTAAAATGTGTTTCCGTCAGCATGAGCGTCCGCCCGTTGCGTTCATAGAACTCACGCCATTCTTCTTTTTCGACTGAATGGATCCACGACAATTCAAATGCCTTTTCCTTCAGATAAAACTGCTCACCTTCTGCTTCAAACGAGATGACCGGCAGTTTTATCAACAGGAAAAAAAGGAGCACCACAATGAATGCTCCTCCCCCCAAAAGCTTCTTATTGTTCACTATAGTAGCGTTCAGCACCTGGGTGCAATGGTGCTACCAGGCCTTCTTGCGCTTCTTCAAGCGTAATATCTGTCGCTGCCTGGTGGGAATTTCCGAGTGTTTCCAAGTTGTCGAAGAAAGTTTGCGTCAATTTGTAGACATCATCTTCACTCATATCCGAACTGACGACCAATGCGTTCATGATAGCCGCTGTCGGTACTGCTTCTTCATTACCGTACGTATCTGCCGGAATATCAAGTGCGACGAAATAGCTCTTGTCTTGTGCGATTTCCTCTACATCTGCAGGATCGATTTCAACCATGCGGATATCAAGTGTTTCCGATAGCTCAAGCAATGAGGCGTTCGGTAAACCGCTTGTCAAGAACGCTGCGTCCAACTGGCCCGCGCGTAATCCATCTGCCGCTTCCGCATAGCCGAGGTAATCGACTTCGATGTCGTCATACGTGATGCCATGTCCTTCGAGAAGTGTACGGGCATTGACCTCGACACCTGAGTTCTGATCGCCGACCGCGATGCGTTTGCCGGCAAGATCGTCGAATGTTTCGATACCGGAATCAGCTGTTGTGACGATTTGCACATAGTTCGGGTAAAGTGCCGCGATTTGGCTGATTTTGTCTGTCGGCTCGGTGAAGCTTTCTTCGCCTTCAACAGCTTGGCTGACGACATCACTCATCGTGAACGCCATTTCGATTTTGTCTTCCTTCAGCAAGTTGACGTTCTCGACAGAAGCCCCCGTCGTTTGCGTACGGGAGTTGACGCCGTATTCATTACTGTACACATCCGCCAATGTTGAGCCGATGATATTGTAAGGGCCTGAAGCACCGCCCGTTGCGATTGTAACGATGTTCGTCTCTAAGCTTTCGCCGCTCTCGCCGCCGGATCCGCCTTCTTCATCGCCGCCACAAGCAGCTAGTGTCATAGCGCCGGCTACTACTGCAGTGAAAGCGCTTAATTTATATTTATTCATCTGTTCTCCTCCTAATAGGTTTTTTACTATTATAAAGGACAATTTCCTTAAATAAAAGGCAATATTGGATATTCTCAGTTTTTATAGAGTTTTCCGAATACTTATTCACCTAAACTATCCCATTATCAGGAAAACACTAAGAAATCCTTACTTATATTGGTTTTCTTAATATAATCACTCCATTTCGAATGCATCAGCCAATAGACGCACCGTGTTCATTCGCGCCTGATGGCCGGCGATATTCGGGATGATGGTAATTTCGTCTGCACTGAATTCCGCAGCTACCTTTTCAATCTGCCGCTTGACTTGTTCTGCTGTCCCGACGAGCATGCGGCTTCTGTTGCGGGCGACGCGCTCTTGTTCCGTCGCGCTAAGGCGACGCTTTTCAGCAGTGTCGACCGATGGATAATACGGCGGCTGGAAATCCGATTCCACGAACAGGAGCCATAAGTCGAACGCTTTCGCGAGCTGTTCGGCCTGCTCTTCCGTCTCCCCGACAATGGCAAAAACAGCGACGGCAACATACGGCTTGTTACGCAATCCGGACGGGATGAAGGTCTCCCGGTAACGCTCGACTGCATCGATGCCCGCTTTTTCAGGGCGGGCGAAATGCGCATAAGCATAGGCCATGCCACGTTCAGCCGCAAGTTTCGCCGAGCCTTCCCCCGTGCCGAGCAGCCATAGTTCAGGCGCTGTCTCTGTGATCGGTGTCGCTTTCAACTTTTGGAAGCGGTGTTCACTGTCCACATCGTCGGTGAAATATTTCTCCAAATCGATAAGTTGCTGGTCATAAGGCACGCGGCGCCCTTTTGATTCATTGAGCGCCTGGTTGACGAGCCGGAAACTCGGCGAACGCCCCACGCCGAGATCGATGCGGTTCGGATGGAGTGCTTCTAGCAAGCGGAAGTTCTCTGCCACTTTATAGGCGCTGTAATGCGGCAACATGACGCCGCCCGAGCCGATACGCAGTCGTTCGGTGAGCGTCGCTAAATGCATCATGAGCATTTCCGGAGAACTGCCTGCGACCGAAAACACTTGATGATGCTCCGCGACCCAATAGCGTTTATAGCCCGAGCGATCTGCCAGTTTCGCCAATTCCGCAGTTGAGCGAAGCGCGGAAGCTGCCGTTTCGCCTTCATCAATCGGCGAGTAATCCAAAATATTCAAGACGGTCATACGTCCGCACCTCCTTTTAATCTCTACTCTTCATCATACCACTCGAGCCCATAGAAAAGATAAGGTCGAACTACGTGAGACATTATCTTTGCGAAGTAATGCGCAGCATTATTGAGCAAAAGGTTTTACGGACAGACACTTCTCCAAACCACTTAGCTTCATCACTGATTATTTTAATCTGGTAACAGTGTCTACTCTTATCATAAGTTTCAATAGTCATTACTTCTTTAATAATTTTAAAACGGACCAGGCTTCCCTGGTCCGTTCCCTTTATTCTACATTGAAATAGCGCGCATCCGGGTGGGCGAAGACGATCGCCGATACCGATGCTTCCGGGTCCATCATGAACTCTTCCGTCAAATGGACACCGATGTCTTCCGGTTTGATGAGGCCGAAAAGTTTCGCCTGGTCCTCCAGATTCGGGCAGGCCGGGTAGCCGAACGAGAATCGCTGCCCTTGGTATTTCGCCGCGAACCGGTCGCGCATCGAGAAGTCGGTCGAATCGGAAAAGCCCCATTGGTCGCGAATTTCCTGATGGATGCGTTCAGCGAAGCCTTCTGCGAGTTCTAAAGCGGTCGCCTGCAGTGCATGGCTTTCGAGGAAGCGTCCTGCCTCTTTCAAGCGTGTCGCTTCATTTCGGACGCCGTGCCCTGCCGTCACTTGCATGAACGCGACGTAATCCATTTCCCCACTGTCCACCGATTTCAAATAATCGGCAAGGCAGAGGAACGGCGCTTTGGCTTGGCGCGGGAACGTAAAACGTTCGATTTCCGTTTTGGCATCCGCCGGGTCGTAGATGATGACGTCATCGCCATCGGATTGTGCCGGGAAAAATTGATACATGCCTGAAGGCTTCAAAAAGCCTGACTGGAGAAACTTCGTCGCGAGTCCGTGCAATTCGACCGCCCGCGCATCTCCGTCCGCAAGCAGTTTATCGCTATAGCCGCGGAGTCCTAAATGATGGCCGATCAATGTGCGCATATTGACGTACGGATACAGATGCGACACGGAATAATCTTTCAATACATGTCTGCGCAAATCGTTCGGCACGTAAACAGGTGCATCTTCACGCACCGTCTTGACCGGTTTTTCTAAAATGGCGACGCTCCCTTTTTCGGCACGCGCCGCTTCCTGCACTTGGCGTTTTTCCTGTTGGGCATCCAGTTCTTCGAGCAGCACCGCTTTTCCGGCACCGCTTTGCAGACGGTTCGCAAGGTCCAGCCCTTGCATCGCGTCTTTGGCGTAAATGACCGGGCCGTTGTATTCGGCGGCGATCTTCGTTTCGGTGAAGCGTCGGGACAGTGCCGCACCGCCGACTAAAATCGGCACATCGATATCGGCATCACGGAAATCCTGTGCCGTCAGCACCATCTGCTTGGCGGATTTCACGAGCAGCCCTGACAAGCCGACGATATCCGGCTGTTCTTTGCGGATCACTTCGATCAAGGCAGCTGGCGTCACTTTAATGCCGATGTCGATCACTTTAAAGCCGTTGTTCGACAAGATGATATCGACCAGGTTTTTGCCGATATCATGGACATCGCCTTTGACGGTCGCGAGAATGACCTTGCCTTTCCCGCTATCGTCCGCTTTCTTTTCCATAAAGCCTTCGAGATACGATACTGCCGCTTTCATGACGCCTGCTGATTGCAGCACTTCTGCGACGATCAGTTGGTTGTCGTTGAACAAGCGCCCGACTTCGGCCATGCCTTCCATGAGCGGGCCGTTAATGATCTCGAGTGGATCTTCATAAATCTCCCGCGCTTTTTCAAGGTCGGGAATAAGCCCTTCTTTCGTGCCTTCGAGAATGTAATAGGCGAGGCGCTCCGGCACGGTATCCGGAATATCGTCCTCGGTTTTTTCCTTTTTCTTGTCGCGGTAGAAATCCGTGAAGTCCGCCAAGTTTTTGTCGGTCGTCTCGAACAATAGCTCTTCCGCCATCTTCACTTCTTCTTTTGGAATCGAAGCAAAGCGCTCGAGCTTCTCGGTATTGACGATCGCGTAATCAAGCCCTGCTTGCGTGCAGTGATACAGGTAGACTGCATTCAGCACTTCGCGGCCGACCGGCGGCAAGCCGAACGACACGTTCGAAACGCCAAGAATCGTCAAGGCGCGCGGCAGCTTTTCTTTGATGAGGCGTATGCCTTCAACGGTTTCAACCGCCGAGCCGATGTATTGCTCGTCGCCCGTACCGACCGGGAACACAAGCGGATCGAAAATGATGTCTTCCGGGGCGAGTCCCCATTTTTCCGTCAGCAATTGATACGAGCGTTCCGCAATTTCGAGTTTGCGCTCACGCGTTACCGCCATGCCGACTTCGTCGATTGTGCCGACGACGACGGAAGCGCCGTATTTTTTCACAAGCGGCATGACCGCATCGAAACGTTCTTCGCCGTCTTCCAAATTGATCGAGTTGATGATCGCCTTGCCTTGTGAGAATTTAAGCGAAGCTTCAATGACGTCTTCATCCGTGGAGTCGATGACGAGCGGTACTTTCACTTTTTTGACGACTTCCTGCATGAACGCCGCCATATCTTCGAGTTCTTCGCGGTCCGGGTTCGCCAGGCAAATATCGATGACATGCGCGCCGTTCTTCACTTGGGCACGGGCGATTTCCGCCGCTTCCTCGAATTTCCCTTCTATAATGAGCCGCTTAAATTTACGTGAGCCGATGACGTTCGTGCGTTCGCCGACAAACAGCGGGCGCATCGAATCGTCATATTCAAGCACTTCAATGCCCGACACCGCATGGCCATGGCCCGTTTCATTGCGTTCGCGCGGTGCCAGCCCGTCGACCGCTTCACGCACCGCCGCAATGTGCGCTGGCGTCGTGCCGCAGCAGCCGCCGACTACATTGAGCCAGCCCTTTTCAGCGAAGCCGCGCAGTTTTTTCGACAAGGATTCCGGCGTCTCATGGTAATGCCCTTCCTCATCGGGCAGCCCAGCGTTCGGATAGCAGCTGACATAGCCTGTCGACAGTTCAGACAGCGAGCGCAAATGGTCGGTCATGAATTCAGGCCCTGTCGCGCAGTTCAAACCGACAGAAAGCGGCTTGATATGTTCAATCGACACGTAAAAGGCTTCAATCGTCTGTCCCGCAAGCGTCGTGCCCATCGGTTCGATCGTCCCTGATATCATCACCGGCAATTCCACTCCGGTTTCTTCAAAGGCGTCGTGTATCGCGATCGTCGCCGCTTTGACGTTGAGCATGTCCTGGCTCGTCTCAAGGAGCAGCAGATCCGCTCCCCCTTCGATCAAGGCTTTCGCCTGCACTTGGAAATCGGCTTTCAATTCATCGAAAGTGATGCCGCCTGTCACCGACAAGGTTTTCGTCGTCGGCCCGAGTGCACCCGCGACAAAGCGCGGCCATTCCGGCGTCGAATATTTCGCTTTGCTGATTTTGGCGATTTCCACCGCTTTTTTATTGATTTCCGCCGCCCGGTGTCCGAGCCCGTATTCATCCAAAACGACCGGAGTGCCGCCGAATGTGTTCGTGCAGATGATGTCGGCGCCCGCTTCCAAATAAGCGTCATGCACCCCTTCAAGCACATCGGGGCGAACGATATTCAAGTATTCGTTGCAGCCGTCATATTCCTCCCCGCCGAAATCTTCCGGCGACAGGTCCGCGTTTTGGATCATCGTCCCCATCGCGCCGTCAATGATCAGAATGCGTTTTTCCAACTGCTCTTCAATTAGATGTTTGGGCATATGCACTATCGCTCGCTTTCTTTAAATCTAGTTGTCGGATGTGGCGGATCAATTCCACCGTCATGTCGTAGCGCACAAATGGCGTGATCAAATAAATGCCGTTGAACAATTCCGCTGCGGTATCGATCAATTCTTTCGCGATCTGGATGCCTTCCGCTGTCGCTTTTTCCTTATCTTCGCCACAAGCCCGCATACGGTCGAGCGCTTCTTCGGACAATTTGATGCCCGGCACTTCGTTATGCAGGAAGTCCGCGCTGCGTATGCTCGTCAGCGGCATGACCCCGAGGAAAATCGGCGTCTCCAGATGCTTCGTTGCTTCGTAGATTTCAATGATTTTCTCTTTCGTGTACACTGGCTGCGAAATGAAATAATCCGCACCGGCTTCGATTTTCTTCTCGAGCCTCGCCACTGCCCGCTCCACGATGCGGACGTTCGGGTTGAACGCTGCGGCGACAGAGAAATTCGCTTTTTTCCGCAACGGTTTCCCGGAGAATGAAATGCCTTCGTTGAGCTGTTTGATGAGCTGGATCAATTCCATGCTCGATACATCATAGACGCTTGTCGCGCCTGGGAAATCACCGACTTTCGTCGGATCGCCCGTGACGGCGAGAATATCGTGGATGCCGAGTGCGTTCAGCCCCATGATATGCGATTGCAGCCCGATCAGATTGCGGTCGCGGCACGTGATATGCGCAAGAGGTCTGACGTCTTGCTTGTGCTTGATGATCGAACCCATCGCCATATTGCTGATGCGCGGCGAAGCGAGTGAATTATCGGCCATCGTGATGGCGTCGATGCCTTCTGCATCCAGCGCTTTCGAGCCTTCGAGGAATTTATCGATATCCAAATGGCGCGGCGTATCGAGCTCGACGATGATCGTCCGTTCGGTTTTCGCTTTTTCGTGCAAAGGCTTGTCCTTCAAGGCTTCCGCTTCACGGATGACGATCGGCTTTTTCTCTTCGACTTTCTTTTCGATGATCGGCTGCAGATGTCCGATCCGCTTTTTCACCGCTTCGATATGCTTCGGCGTCGTGCCGCAACAGCCGCCGATGAGTCTCACGCCTTCTTCGCGCAGCAATAGTGCCGCACGGCCGAAATAATCGGCTTCTGATTCATAGACGATGCGCCCGTCTTCGATGTCAAGGAGCGATGCGTTCGGGTAAGCCGACAAAAAGGCTTTTTCGGGAAGCTCGACGCCTTCGAACGCTTGGATTGTATGGTGCGGGCCGAGTCGGCAATTGACGCCGACGATTTCCGCACCCAGCGCTTCCAGCCGTTTCAGCCCTTCATTCAAGCTCATGCCGTTTTGCAGTATGCCGGGTTCGTGCATCGATAATTGCGCGATGAGCGGCGCGTCGGTCATTTTCTTCAAATGGCTGACGGTTGCTGCGAGCTCTTCGAAATCATAATAAGTTTCGAGCAAAAGGCCGTCCGGGTCGCCGGACAACAGATGCTGGGCCTGCTGGTCGACCATGGCAACGATCTCATCCAAAGTCGCATCGCTTTTGCGGATGCCGCGGATGCCGCCGATCGTACCGACGACAAACTGCCCGCCGTCTTTTGCGGCTTTATTGGCGATGGTAATCGCCGCTTTATTGATCGCTTCGGTCTGTTCCTCCAGCCCGTAACGCGCCAGTTTATGGGCATTCGCCCCGTATGTGTTCGTTTGGATGATATCCGCACCGGCTGCGATATAATCGCGATGGATCTTCTCGATCACTTCCGGGCGCTGGATATTCAATTCCTCGTTGCAATATTCGATGCCGTAGGAGTACAACAGCGTTCCCATGGCGCCGTCCGCCGTCAGCATCCGTTTGTTCAGTTCATCTAATAACATGATTCGTCCTCCTCCATCTGATTTTGCCGTGCAGCTGCGGACGCATCGATATGAAATAAAAAAAGCCTTCCATGAAAAAGAAGGCTTTACGATATCGGACTCGTTCCTTTTCATCTGCCAGGCGTGTGCCTGCTGGAATTAGCACCTGACCTTACGGCTGGTTGCTGAAGCGTCATCGGGCCAGTCCCTCGACTTCTCTAGATAAGAATTCACTATGCAGTTTTTAGTATTCCCACATGATACCCCCTGCGGTGATTCGGGTCAAGGTGATTTATCAAAAAACAAAGAACTTTCTGTTACATTCCTGATCTGCTCACCAGGAATCCGGAACGCGCGGATTGAATTTGGCGGATTCGACGGTAAATTTATACCAGGTAAACGCTTGGCCATCTATGATCCACGTGATGTCGATGCGGCGTGGTATTTCGATGCCTTCAACATTCTGCCATTCGTGCACTTCGGCAATGCACGGCAGGCGCTTGGCATCTTCGTCGATATCTTTATAGCGCATCGCACGCGCGCGCTTCATCCGTCCATCTTCATCGAATTCAAAAGTCACGTTGGCAGTCGAGCCGTTATAGGTCATTTCCGCTTCCACGGAGCGTTCATTGCTATTCAAGAAACGCACGTACGGGCTGAAGGCAAGTCCCGGCAGCCACGCCATTTCCATCAGGAAGCGCTGCAAGGCGGATTCATCAAGCTTGCCGTCCGGCATCGCCCGGTTGATTGGCACAAGCCCTGCGAACCGGATGCGCATGCCTGCACGGCCGTCCCGGAAACTGTCGGATCCTGTGACAAACAGCCCGTCCACTTTCATGCGCGCTTTCCAGTAGAACGACGGCGGTTCGACAAAACTGTATTGCTCAGCCGTTGCTTCCGCCCATTCCGGTTGTTCCGGTTTGGTCTTCATCCATCCCACCTGTTTCACATAGACACCCATCACTTGCTCACGGCCTACCGCGCCGATTTTCTCCAGCCACTTGGCAATCGGCACCGGTAGATTTTCCGTGCGTGCTTTATCCAATTCCCCGCCATGCCGGACTTCCGGCCATGTCGGTTTGACGAGCCTCGTCATGTCCTTATATTTCCTGTATGCCCCGTATGCGCCGAGCGATGACAATGCCAGAATCAGCCATCTGCGTTTCATGTGTCATACCCCTTTCCATTTTTGCTAGGCTCTTTTCCGCAAACTTTCCCTGCCTATAGCTTTCGACACGGAGACTGTTTTCCCTGCCGGAATAGAGCAATAGAAAACGCCTCCGGAAGTTTGGCCTTCCGGAGGCGTTAGTCGTCGATCAGTTTAAGTTTTCAAGAGCCGGTTCGAGATGTTCTTTCAATGCCGGCCCCATTGTCTGTGAATAAAGCGTCGTCAAATGATGCTCATCACGATAGACGAGCACATTCCCGACCACCGGCGGACACGTATCATCCGTGCAGAAATACTCGGACATGTCGGCAAAAGCCACGTTTTTGGAAATGCCTTGCGTATTTTCCCACGGCACGACCTCGGATAACGCCTCACTGCGCTCCACCGAACAATTGGCGATGCTCAGCTCGTCGAGGCAAAGCGTCGGGTCGACTTTCATGCGCGGGTTATCGCGCACCGCAAAAATTTCCGATATGCCTTCGAACTGCTTCCATTTATCGATATATCCCTCTGGCACGGTATCACCATTATCCACCGTCGCGGTCGTGAAAATCATATCCGGCGGCTCTGCCATCAAATGTTCCTCCAGATTTTCGTTCCATGTCATGCACGCTTCGGTTAACAGTCCATCAAAATCGTCATTCGTAAAGCGGCAGGCATCTTTAATATAGACATCGATACGCATGTTCAATTCTTCCGCCACCTCTTCAAGTGCCGGGAACCAATGCCCCGAATGCGAACCACCGACCAAAGCCACGACATAATCCGGATCCTCCGTCACGCCGAACGAACAATCTTTCAGCTTCGTGCTTTTTCCGCCATTCGTCGTACAATCATCCTCATTGTAAAAGGCTGGCAATACTTCTTTTGCCGTCAGAAAATCGGGCTGGATTTCTGCACCTTTTACAGGCTGGATATTTTCTGACACTGCGCGGGCACCGGGATTATCTTCTGTTGTGAAGGATCCCGCGCTACTCGCCTGAACGAATGCTCCCCATGTGGCGCCAACCAAAATAGCCGGCATCATCAGTGAGGCGAGCACTTTCGCCAAACGCTTCTTCGAATGCTTGACCGGCATTTCGCGTACCGGTTTTTCGACGAGCCGTATCGTCATGATCGACAGCACGAGCGTCAATGCCAGAATGCCGAAGCCCCCGAGCGCTGTGACCGTCTCAGTATTGAAGTATGCATAATAAAATACAAGCAGTGGCCAATGCCACAAATAAAAGCCATAGGAAATGCTGCCGAAATATTGGAACGGCTTCGAGCCGAGCAATTTCTGCACGCCGAATGCCTGTCCGTTTTCACTGGCGATGATGACCAGGATCACCCCGCCGGTCGGAAGCAATGCCGCAAATCCGGGGAACACGGTCGACACCGGCAACACCATTCCGGTGAAAGCGATGATCGCAAGACCCGCCCACCCCATGATGAGATGCGCACGGTCCGAAAACCTCAGATAAGGCAGCAATAGCGCAAGCATCCCGCCGAGCGAGAATTCCCAAGCGCGTGCGAACGTATCAAAATACGCCCACGGCTGATTGACCGCGGTAATGTAAACCGAATAGCTGAGAGAAGCGATGAAAATAGCTGACAGCACCACCAGCAAAGTTTTGCGCACTGGCATCTTCAACAGTTTCGTCGCCAGCAAATAGACGAGCGTGATGACGATCGGCCACGTTACGTAAAACTGGCCTTGTATCGACAATGCCCAGAAATGCTGGAACGGGCTCGCCTGGTTGTTCTGCGCCAAATAATCGACGGCGCTATTGGCAAGCTGCCAGTTCTGGAAATAGAACATCGACGAAAACAATTCCGCGATCGTTTGGCGCCAAGTGCTGAGCGGCAATAGAACAATCGATAGAATCGCGGAGACGACCATTACCGTAAAGGCCAATGGAAACAGCCTCTTCGCGAGCCCCAACAGATTTTCCAAATAGTTGATGCGGCCATCGCGCACCATCCGTGACAAGAGAGACGTCGTGATCAAATACCCCGAGACGATGAAGAAGACATCGACCCCGCCGGATACCGACCCGATCCAAATATGATAGACTGCCACCAAAAGCGCTGCAACTGCCCGGATTCCTTCTAACTCCGGACGGAAACGCTTTTCAGGCACTCGTAAATCCGTCATTTATCGTACCTCGCCATTCTTCAATTTTGCGGAAAAGGAATAACCAAAAACTAAAGATGATAGAATCTATAAGATTAATGTTGAACTGGAAATTTTCGCATTATAAAAACCCATTCCTTGCCATTTTCAAGTGTACCGGAACCATTTGGAAGTCTCAACAGCTTAGCTGATAGTCGAAATATTCTTATTCGCTTCTAAACAAAAATCACTTTGACAAATCACTAAATTTCTATAAAGTGGTAATAGACAGAATAATCAGTAATCAAGGGGGGGGCGGTAACGGATCAATGGTTTTTATAACAAACGGCATTGTTTCTAGTTTTTGTCTCGGGGCTACTTATTCTAAAAATGAGGTGAACAGATGAATATCCACCAAGTTGTTATTGTAGGCGGAGGCGCGGCCGGTATTACAGTCGCAGCCAGATTGAAACGGTTGGTCAGCCATTTGGATATCGCCATCATCGAACCGTCGAAAAACCATTTTTACCAGCCGATCTGGACACTGGTTGGAGCAGGTATTTTCGATAAAAGCGTTTCCAAGCACGCCGAAGCTGAACAGATTCCCAAAGGGGTCAAATGGTATCAGGAAGCAGCCGACCAGTTCCAGCCCGAAAATAATTTGGTCATAACGGAAGATGGGACGGAAATCTACTATAAGTATTTGGTCGTCTGCCCTGGCATCCAATACGATTGGAATAAAATCGAAGGACTCGAAGGCAATGTCGGCAAATACGGGATTTGCTGTAATTATTCCTATGACCATGTTGAGTACACCTGGGAAATGATCCGCAATTTCAAAGGCGGACGGGCTATCTTCACTCACCCGAACTCGCCGGTCAAATGCGGAGGCGCTCCACAGAAGATTATGTACTTAGCCGAAGAAGCATTCCGCAACCAAGGCGTCCGCGATAAATCGGAAATCGTATTCGAAACAGCGAACCCGACGATTTTCGCAGTTGAAAAATATGCCAATACCTTAAACAAAATCGTGAAAGAACGCGACATCCATGTCCAGTATCGCAAGGATCTGATCAAGATCGACGGTCCGAATAAAAAAGCGACATTCAAGGACTTGGACACCCAAGAGGAAGAAACGCTCGACTATGAGATGATCCATGCGGTGCCATACATGAGTGCACCGGATTTTATCAAAAGAAGTCCATTAGCCAATGCTGCAGGCTGGGTCGATGTCGATGACTATACTCTGCAGCACAATCATTACGAAAACATATTCGGCTTGGGTGATGCTTCAAGCTTACCAACTTCTAAAACTGGCGCAGCCGTCCGGAAGCAGGCACCTGTCGTCGTTTCGAACCTATACGCCCTGTTAAAGGACAAAAAACCGTGGCGTAAATACGAAGGCTACACCTCGTGCCCAATTGCCACAGGCTACCATTCACTCATTATGGCCGAATTCAAATACGGCAACGTTCCGGATGAGACTTTCCCGTTCGATCAAAGCAAAGAACGGCAAAGTATGTTTTTGATGAAAAAATATGGACTTCCGCTCATTTACTGGCATGGCATGATGAAGGGCCGGATGTAATCCGTAAATCCAAGCAGAAAACGGAGATTTCCGCTTTCTGCTTTTTTGTGTTTTCATTCCCATCAAAAAAAGCTTAGCCAATTAACAGCCAAGCTTTACCTTAAAATAGAAAACTGAACATCAACCCGGTATACATTGCGGCGACAAACCCAAGGCCAAATACGAAGGATATCCATTCAGGCAGCTGTCTGCGATACCCCAGCCATTGCATGGCCAAAAATACCACGCCGATCGCCATCATCAGGAAACCATCGATATTCGGCGTCCATAAAGCGTGCACCGGAAGATATTGCGGCCCGGCGAACCATTCGACAAACGGCGCGCTGCCTTCCATGCGGAACGTTTCGTTGATATTATGCGGGGGAGCGAGCTTGCTCATGAATGCGGTGATCAATAACACCAAAAGCAATAGCCAGCTCTCCACTTTGAGCCAAGAGCTATTCGGCGCATCGCTTCTCGACAAAACTGCATTGATGAAAGCGGCGAGCAACAGCGGCACGATGCTCAAATGCTTCAACAGCAACAGCTGTCCGTAAGGCAAGATCCATGAGCTCGCGTAATCTTCAGGTGCCACGAAAAACAACATGAGCCAGATTCCGCTGCCGATCAAAACGATCATCATAGCCACAGAAAACGGCGTAAACCATTTGAGAAACGCGCGCCAATTGCGCCCGTCGCGTAAAAACCACGCGATGTGGATCAATACGCCGGCCCATAACACAAGCGCCAAGAAATGAA
>JBNJJS010000006.1:0-240099 GCA_051750505.1 Bacillota bacterium | reverse complement strand
AACATAAACGGATCGCTCTTTTTTCGGTTAAAAATACGCAAATAAAAAACCGGTGCGGATGCACCGGTTTTCTATCATTAAATTGGAGCGGGGTAGCCTTGTGTAATGAGCGTTGCTACAGTGAAAGCGCCGAAAATAACAAAAGTTCCAAAATTAAATAAAAATCCTAAAACTTCTTTGTTCTTAAGGGTTTGAACTGTCCCAATCGCAGCAAGAACTGCTGTGAGGCCGAAAATAACCATTAAAATAATACTCATCTTATGACACTCCCTTCAACTTTAACAGCCAGTGCCGTCTTCTACTCTTTATATTGTAAAGAAATTCTGCAAGTTTGTCGAGGCGTAAAAATGTCATTCTATTGAACAAGCAAAAGAAGGTGTTCATGATATACTGCTAATGAGGTGAAAGTCATGTTAAAAATTGATCGGCTGGAACTAGGCCCAGTGCAAACGAATTGCTATATCATATCAGGAGAAGGCAAGCAATGCGTCATTTTCGATCCCGGTGAGGAAGCTGGGAAGATCCAGGACCTGCTGAAACGCAAGCAATTGACGCCGCTTGCGATTCTTCTGACACACGCTCATTTCGACCATATCGGGGCGGTCGACGAATTGAGGGAGATATATAAGATCCCTGTCTACCTTCATTACAAAGAACGCGATTTCCTTGGACGGCCGAATTTGAATGGCTCGGGTAAATATGCGGCATTGCCGGATTACCGTGTAGCGGATGCGGACGAATTGATCACCGATGAACAATCGCTTGAAATCGGACCGTTCAAAATGGAGTTGTTCCATACACCTGGGCATTCGCCAGGCAGCGTGAGCTTTTATTTTCCAGAGGACCGTTTCGCGATTGTCGGGGACACCTTGTTTTCCGGAAGCATCGGGCGCACCGATTTGGCGGAAGGCTCAGAACAGGTGCTGCTAAAATCAATACGTGAATCGCTATTGACGCTGCCGGAAGAAACGTTCCTGTTTCCCGGGCACGGCCCCGAAACGACGCCAAAGCAAGAAAAGCAGCACAATCCCTTTTTGCGCGCTTACTGAAAAGGATATAAAAAAACGGCCGAAATGGCCGTTTTTTTGTGTTCACATTCATTTTTATTAATGATCTGCTCCTGGGATATGGATGAACGTAGAGTAGTAAGTGAAGCCTACGAAAAAAACTGTCAGATAGGCAGCAAAAATGTACATATACATGCGCTCGGAAATGTTCAAGAAGCCAAGTAGAACGAACAAGCCGGTATTGGCAACCATCAATAGTGACACTTCAACCATATCGCCGACGTAAAATAAAATTGCAAAGATTCCAGTCCACCATCCCATTAATTTGAACATATTATCCATGGGTAATCCCTCCTTTGCCACAATACAATAATCTCCTATTCATTATATAGGAAGACAAGTCTATGTGTAAACAAGGACTTCGGGCTAGTTTGTGACAAAGCGGTGTAGGCGCATCGATAAAGCGTTCCGAAGCCGTGCGGACACACGCTGAAAACCGATTTTTACAGCATTAGGCGCGTTCAAAAAATTATTTTGGTATTTTCGATATTCAGCTGTAGTCCATGGGCTTATACTAATGGGGAGCGGAGAGGGCAGCCTCCGCTCCAAGACCCGGTTAGGAGGTGAGTATGCAAGATATAATCGAACGCCGTTGCTTCGACTTATTGCATTCAGCCGTCGAAGAAAAAACGACCGATATCCACATGAGGCCCGAACCCCGCGATTACAGCATAACTTACCGGACCTACAACCAGTTCAAGCCGGTAACGAAAGTCCCCTTCGATTTAGGCGATCGCATGATTGCTTATTTCAAATACCTCTCCCTTTTGGACATGAGCGAAAAACGCAAACCCCAAACCGGCTCATTCCATCTCCAGATGAATGGCCATACCCATCATTTCCGCATTTCCACATTGCCTTCAGTGATGACGAAAGAAAGCATCGTCATCCGTGTCATTCCAGACAGCACAGCATTGTTCCTTGACGAATTGGCGGCATTCCGTGATTCGGCCAGGCTGCTGGAAAAGCTCGCCGGTGAAAGGCAAGGCTTGATGCTGCTGACCGGCCCGACCGGCTGCGGTAAATCCACTACTCTGTATTCGCTCCTGCGTCATTGCTCCGAACGGCTCCACCGCAATGTCATCACATTGGAGGATCCGGTCGAACGCCAAAATCCAGCATTTCTGCAAATTCAAGTGAACGAAAAATCCGGGATGAACTATGCAACCGGTTTGAAAGCCATTTTGAGGCATGACCCGGATATCATCATGATCGGTGAAATCCGTGATGCAGAAACGGCTGAAATAGCGGTCCGGGCTGCCTTGACAGGACATTTGGTGTTTTCTACGATCCATGCGAGACATTCGGTCGGCTGCCTCCACAGGCTCCATGACCTTGGCATCCCTTATGAAGATATGCTGCAGACGCTCATCGGCATCGCTGCACAAAAAATTGTGCCGATGTATGAAGATCTAGACCAACTCGAGATGAAGCACCGTGCGTTGTATGAAATCCTCAGCGGTGTCAGCTTGGCTGATGCTATCCGCTCCGCAAAAAAACAACAGGATTATGAACTGCCTGAGCATCTATCGTTCGGAGGGCAGATCCGGGAAGGGGTGAGGATCGGTGCGCTTCATTCCAGCTCTGACTTCTAGGCGCTTGCCGTTTCGCGAACGTGCCCAATTCTTGACGAGACTCTCGGTTTTGATGGCGGAAGGCTATTTGTTTCCCGTCGCCATGACGCTCCTGCTGCCGATGCATACGGGACGTGTAGAAGAGGCTCTTGCAGGCATGGACCGCATATTGAAAAGCGGAGGCAATGCTGCTGAAGTGCTGAAATTTCTCGGGTTCCGCGAACGCGTGCTGTTTCCGGTCGAGATTGCCGAGTTCCATGGCAAGCTCGGGGAGGCGATTCATGGCATCGCTGTCGGGTTCAAGCGGACGGAAGAAGTGCAGAAGAAACTCCGCAATGTACTGGTCTATCCCGTCTCGCTATTAATTCTTACCGCTGCTTTGTTCCTGTTTTTCAGGACCAATTATGTGCCCAACCTGACTGCCTTGATTTCTTCGCTGCAGCACGGCGAAGAAGGCCAAGGGGTCCCGGTCTATCTGCTGCGCATTCCGGATGTGGCGATTGCTGTTTTCACTGCTGCGGTATTGATCGGGATCGGCTTCCGTGAGTATCTCAAGCGGCAGCCTGCCGAGCGCCAAATCGGGTTAATGATCAAGCTGCCGGTCATCGGGCCTGCAATGCGGCTGTATTGGTCGCAGCTCGCCTCTAGGGAACTCGGCACGCTTTTGCATAGCGGCATTTCCTTGCAGGAAGCGCTGCTGCTGTTGCGCAAGCAGCGTCATCATCCCATCATCAGCTGGATCGCTGAATCGCTTCACGACGAAGTCAAGACCGGCATCGCGCTGTCAGTTGCCATAGACCGCCATGTATTTACGGCGAACGATATGGCGGCATTCATCCGCCACGGGGAAGCGACCGGCATGCTAGGGAAAGAATTGATGCTCTACAGCGAAGTGCTGCTCGACAGAATCGAACTGCAAGCACAGCGTTCCTTGAAAATCATCCAGCCAAGTTTTTTCGTGTTGATTGCAGTTTGTATCGTCGCCGCATATTTGGCGATTCTCTTGCCGATGTATAATCTCGTCCATACGATATAAGGAGGAATACGATGAAACGATTAAAAAACCAACGGGGCTTTACGCTCATCGAAATGCTGATCGTCATGTTGATCATCACGGTATTGATCGCCATCGCCATCCCGAATGTCTCGAAACAGACTTCGGCTGTCGATGAAAAAGGATGCAAGGCATTCGTCCAGATGGTCCAGGGGCAAGTGGAATCCTACCGAATGGATAAAAAAGCGGTGCCGGTGATGGCTGATCTGGTATCGGAAGGCTATTTGAAGACAGGTGAAACGAGCTGCCCGAACGGTGAAGTGATCAATATCTCAGTTGATGGAGTGGTGACCTCATCAAAAGCATCCTAAAAAACAATTCCGGCTTTACACTCATCGAAATGCTGATTGTATTGATGGCGGTCGGAATAAGCGCTTCGCTTGTTGTGGCATCTGCTGCGCCGCTCGAAAAAAAGCGCGAAGAAGACCGTTTTTTCGCCTTGCTGGAGCAAGACATCCATCATGCCCAAAGCCAAAGTTATTCACTCGGTACATCAGTGTTCTTGGTTTTTCGTGACAACAAGCCAGGCTATGAAGTGATGTATGGCGTGACCCGCCCGGGATATGCCAGGGCCATGCCGAAGTCGATCACCTTGAACGCATCAAGCAATCTGAGTGAAATATACTTCACTCAGAGTGGGTCGATCCTCCAGCCAGGCACCATGCGCTTTTCGACCAGCAGCGGCGAAAGGACGGTGACGGTCCATCTTGGTAAAGGGCGCGTGGTTGTTTCAAAATGACAAGGGCATCTCCATGGCCGAAACGATGCTCAGCCTATTTATGGTATTTCTTGTCTTCGGTTCGCTCCTGCCGCTCGTCCATGACATGCAGGTAAGGCTCGAACTGAAGAAAGAGCGCCTCGCGGCTTATGAGACTTTGCATGTAGCGGCAAAAGCCATTGCCTCGACAGGCAGCACTGAAGGACAGCGCTCGGTGAACGGTATCTTATATTCCTGGCAAGCTGAAGGTCATTGTGTCGAGTACGAGGATTTTCAAGGGGAGCAGGTGCGCTTATGCATCGAGTGAACTTGCGGTCATCAGCAGGATTTACGTTTCTGGATAGCCTGTTGGAGCTGTTGGCATTGTCGATTATGCTGCCGCTTGCTGCGATGTTCTATCTGTTCAGCTCTCAATTTTTGGTGGATCTGGATTCCGGCGCGACAGAGTTCCGGCTGTTTGCGCTGGAGCTGCAACAGTATCTGGATGGCAGCGAACAAGTTTATATTACACGCGACGGAAAAGGCATGCGCATCGTCCAAGGGACCGTCGTCTATGATATTGAATTGTACGGCACGGTGATTCGCAAGCGGAAAGATCAGCTGGGCCACGAAATCATGCTGACAGATGTGGCAAACAATTATTTTGAAGTTAAGGGCAAGCGCTTGTATATCCAGCTGGAGTTCCGTAGCGGTGCAGTAGAGGAGGTTGAATATGCGCTCCTGTTTCCCGAATAGCCAATCCGGCGCACTTTACCCTCTGTCGCTCGTGTTTTTCCTGTCGGCTCTTACACTCTTATCGCATATGGCACTGCTCTATACGATTGAATATCAAACTTATGATAGTTTGGAAAATGTTCATAGAAATGCTACTATACAACTACTGATGGAAATTGGGCAAAATAAAATCCCTGAGTAGGGTAGTACGGGTGGGAACAATGAACAGAATATATTTGATCGGTTTTATGGGCTGCGGCAAAAGTGCGGTCGGCAGGAGGCTAAGTTTTTTATTGAAGATGCCCTATTATGACATGGACAAAGAAATCGTCCGTCAAATGGGCATGACGATACCGGAAATCTTCGAGCGTTTTGGCGAAGAATATTTCAGGAATCTCGAAACGAAATTTTTGCAAAATTTGCAACAGGATCATTGCATCATCTCTACCGGCGGTGGCGTCACAATGCGCAAAGTGAATCAACGCATCATGAGGCAGACGGGTCTCGTATTGTTCTTGGATGCCCCATTCCGGGAGATTTGGCGGCGTATACACAAAGATCCCAACCGCCCGATCGTCCGGCGTTCGACGCGGGAGGAAATCGAAGCGCTCCACAAATCGCGATATCGTGATTACAAGCGGACAGCGCATATCACCATTCGTACCGAACATCGCACATTGAGACAGATCACTCAATATGCCGCATTTCAAGTCACACGTCTAAAGACGAACAATTTATAAATATTTAATTTAAAAGTTCGTATTTAGAGTGATAAGGTAAAAAAGATTGCGCTTTCGTCGATTCAATGTTAGGATGTAGTCGAAGTTATACTATTCTGTATAACGGAATGGACCAATTCATCATTGATTTGGGCGGATGATTGTATGGGGAGAGAACGCATTAGGCGTCGCCGAAGGAGCAAATGAGCAATCATGAATCTCTCAGGCAAAAAGACTCGTACAGGACGCATCTCTGGAGAATGCTGACTTTGTGCAGCTACCGATGAGGAAAGCCGTTACGGTAAACTTTCAGGTGCCAGGACAGAGAATTCCCTTTTTGGAAAAGGGGATTTTCTGTCCTTTTTTGTGCGCCTTGAAAACAGGAGGGGAAAAGATTGGGACAATTGAAGCGAACACCTTTGTTTGACTCGTATGCCCGCTATGGCGGCAAAACGATCGATTTCGGCGGATGGGAATTGCCGGTGCAGTTCTCATCCATCAAAGAAGAGCACGAAGCAGTCCGCACGAAAGCGGGATTGTTTGATGTTTCCCATATGGGTGAGATATTCGTATCAGGACCGGACAGTTTATCTTTTTTGCAGAAATTGCTGACCAACGATGTTTCAAAGCTCCAGGACGGACAGGCTCAATACACGGCGATGTGCTACGAAGATGGGGGCACGATCGACGATCTTCTTGTTTATAAACTCGAGGATGAGCGTTATCTGCTGGTGGTTAATGCGTCGAATATCGACAAGGATTTCAATTGGATTAAAGAACAGCTCGAAGGACAAGTCGAACTAGATAACGCATCGGAACGATTTGGCTTGTTGGCGCTGCAAGGGCCGCTTGCCGAGAACGTTCTGGCGGCGTTGACCGAAGAAGATTTGTCATCGATCCGCCCGTTCCGCTTCAAGGACAATGTAGAAGTTGCTGGACAGCAAGTATTGGTTTCGCGCACTGGCTACACAGGGGAAGATGGATTTGAAATCTACGGAAGCCCGGAAGCCGTCACGGCTCTATGGGACCGGATCCTTGAAGAAGGCGAATCGGAAGGCGTCGTGCCGGCAGGGTTAGGTGCCCGCGACACGCTGCGTTTTGAAGCAGGTCTCGCTTTATATGGGCAAGAGTTGTCGAAGGATATCACTCCGCTTGAAGCTGGCATCGGCTTTGCGGTCAAACTGAAAAAAGAATCCGACTTTATCGGCAAAGAGGCTTTAGTGGAACAGAAAGAAGCTGGGGTACCCCGCAAATCCGTCGGCATCGAAATGATTGACAAGGGTATCCCGCGCCACGGCTATGCAGTTTACAAAGGCGATGAGAAAATCGGCGAAGTTACAACCGGTACACAGTCACCGACATTGAAAAAGAATATCGGACTGGCATTATTGGATTCTGATCATAATGAGCTGGACACGGAAGTGGATGTTGAAATCCGCAACAAGCGCCTCAAAGCAAAAATTGTCGCAGCGCCATTTTATAAACGCTCTAAATAATCCGACTAAAGAAGGGGACTGCACATGATGAAACATCGCTATTTACCAATGACTTCCCAAGATGAAAAAGACATGCTCGAGACGATCGGCGTCCAATCGATCGACGAATTGTTTTCGGACATTCCTGAAAAAGTACGCTTTAAAGGCGAATACAACATCAAGCCTGCAAAATCCGAATCGGCATTGACGAAAGAATTGGCAGTGCTTGCCGGCAAGAATGCGGATTCGGTCCGCTATGCATCTTTCCTCGGTGCAGGAGTTTATGACCATTACAAACCGATCATTGTCGATCACGTCATTTCCCGTTCTGAATTTTATACAGCATACACGCCGTACCAACCTGAAATCTCCCAAGGGGAATTGCAGGCAATCTTTGAGTTCCAGACGATGATCGCTGAACTTACCGGCATGGATATCGCGAACTCCTCCATGTACGACGGCGGCACAGCACTCGCTGAAGCTGGCATGCTTGCAGCCGGGCAGACACGCCGCAAGAAAATCCTGGTCTCCCGTGCCGTCCATCCCGAATCCCGTGATGTAGTCCGTACTTACGCGCTCGGCCAATCGATCGACGTCGTGGAAATCCCGTTGAAAGACGGCCGGACGGATCTTGAAGCCTTGAAGGAAATGGTCGATGAAAATACTGCGACCGTCATGATTCAATACCCGAACTTTTTCGGTCAAGTGGAAAACTTGAAGGAAATCGAACCGATCGTCCATGAAGCAGGGGCTCTTTTCACCGTCTCTTCCAACCCGCTGGCACTTGGTGCGCTGACGCCTCCAGGTAAATTCGGCGCGGATATCACAGTCGGCGATGCACAGCCATTCGGTATTCCGGAAGCATTCGGCGGACCTCATTGCGGCTATTTCGCCGTGACGCAGAAATTGATGCGCAAAGTACCAGGACGCCTTGTCGGGGAAACGACAGACGATGAAGGAAGACGCGGATTCGTTCTGACCTTGCAAGCACGCGAACAGCATATCCGCCGCGATAAGGCGACGTCGAATATTTGTTCGAACCAAGCCTTGAACGCGTTGGCGGCTTCTGTCGCCATGACAGCGCTCGGCAAGGAAGGCACAAAGGAAATTGCAGTACAAAACATCACCAAAACGCATTATATGAAGCAGCAGCTGAAAAAATCCGGGTTTGAGATCGCTTTTGACGGTGCCCATTTCAATGAAGTGGTAGTGAACATCAATTCTTCCGTCAAGGAATTGAATGCGGCTTTGTTTGAAAAAGGAATGATCGGCGGCTATGACCTCGGCTTGAGCTACGACGAGCTGCAAGGGCATATGCTAATCGCGGTCACGGAACAGCGTTCTAAAGAAGAAATCGACGCGTTTGTACAGGAAATCGATGCATTCGTGCGAGAAACGGAGGCTTCCCATGCATAAAGACAACCAGCCACTCATTTTTGAAATGACCAAACAAGGCCGCGTCGGCTACAGCTTACCGGAACTTGATGTACCGGAAGTGGATTTGAATGAATTGCTCGGCCAGGAGCTTGTCCGCGAAGAATTAGCGGAATTGCCGGAAGTCTCGGAACTCGATATCATGCGCCATTACACGGCGTTGTCGAAGCGTAATCACGGCGTCGATTCCGGATTTTACCCGCTCGGCTCGTGTACGATGAAATACAACCCGAAAATCAATGAATCTGTTGCCCGCTTCTCAGGCTTCGCGAATATCCATCCACTGCAGGAGGAATCGACTGTCCAAGGCGCGATGGAATTGATGTATGACCTTCAGGAACATTTGAAGGAAATCACCGGCATGGATGAAGTGACGCTTCAGCCGGCTGCAGGTGCACACGGTGAATGGACGGGGCTCATGATGATCCGCGCCTTCCACGAGGCGAACGGTGATTTCAACCGTACGAAAGTCATCGTGCCGGATTCTGCCCACGGAACGAACCCAGCTTCTGCGACAGTCGCTGGTTTCGAGACGGTGACCGTGAAATCGAACGAGCACGGCCTTGTCGACCTGGAAGACTTGAAGCGCGTTGTCGGCGATGATACCGCGGCACTTATGTTGACAAACCCGAACACGCTCGGCCTTTTCGAGGAAGATATCCTTGAGATGGCATCGATTATCCATAAAGTGGGCGGCAAGCTTTATTACGACGGAGCGAACTTGAACGCAGTCATGTCGAAAGCACGCCCTGGCGACATGGGCTTTGACGTTGTCCATTTGAACTTGCATAAAACCTTCACCGGCCCGCATGGCGGTGGGGGGCCTGGATCCGGCCCGGTCGGCGTCAACGCGGACCTTATCCCGTATTTGCCGAAGCCGATCCTTATCAAGACGGCTGAAGGCTTTACGTTCGATTACGACCGCCCTGAGTCCATCGGGCGCGTCAAGCCATTCTATGGCAATTTCGGCATCAATGTCCGCGCCTATACGTACATCCGCACGATGGGTCCGGACGGCTTGAAGAAAGTGACCGAATATGCTGTGTTGAACGCCAATTATATGATGCGCCGCCTGGCACCCCATTTCGATTTGCCGTACGACCGCCACTGCAAGCATGAGTTTGTGCTGAGCGGCCGCCGCCAGAAGAAACTCGGTGTCAGAACGCTCGATATGGCGAAGCGCCTGCTCGACTTCGGCTATCATCCGCCGACGATCTACTTCCCGCTCAACGTGGAAGAGGGCATGATGATCGAGCCGACGGAGACTGAGTCGAAAGAAACGCTCGATGATTTTATCGATGCGATGATCCAAATCGCCCGTGAAGTGGAAGAAAATCCAGAAATCGTCCAAAATGCGCCGCATACGACGGTCATCAACCGTCTGGACGAGACGAAAGCTGCACGCAAGCCGGTTCTCCGTTACCAGAAACCGACAGACAGCGAATGAACAAAAAACCCCGGAAGCAAATGCTTCCGGGGTTTTTGATTATTTGGATTTGATTTTGCCTGTCCATTTTTTGAAGCCGCCCTGCAATTGGAACAATTGCTCATAGCCTTTTTTCTTCAGGAACAACGCAGCGCGTCCGCTTTTAGCCCCGTTTTGGTCGTATAAATAGACCGGCTTGTCGGCACGGATTTCTTTATAGCGCTGGCGCAATTGCGATTGCGGAATATTGCGCGCTCCGAGAATATGGCCGGCTGCAAAGTCTTTCGGTTCCCGGACATCAATGAGCTGCGCTTTTCGGTAGCCCTGGATAAACTCTTCCTGGTTCAGATCGGTGACCGCTTTGCGGATGCGCAGGAAGGAGACGACCGCAAAAATGAGGATGGCGATGACGACACCCAATGTGATATACAAAAATTCCACTGTTCTTGCCCCTTTCTATACTTACTCATTATAAGAGATAAGGTGACGGATATTCAATGGCTATGTTACAGTAATCTGGGCAAAAAGGAGACAATCCTGTGAAGCCTGATTGCAGGGTGCGCGCCCTGTCTATACTTTCAATTGTCAAGTGCTTTCGTCAAGAAAGTAAATCTATTTTTGCGCTGAATAATGCGAACATACGTGTCTTTCGTCTCATTTTCAATAAAACCGAAATGCGAAACCCTTGCCATTCCTCGGTTATCCGGCCAGATGAATTTTCCATCAGAAAAATATTATTGCCGTCGGGTTTCAATATATAGTATCATGGGAATTGTTATAATACTATATATAGTGTTTACTCCATATAATATAAAGGAGGATTTGTCAAATGGTTTCAGCCACACAATCCGAATATACATTAAACGTCGAGTCCCTGAACAAAGACATCGAAACATTCCCTCAAGTCCATGCAGTGACGAAGGACATGAAGAAGACCCATAAAGGCGTATCCCGCCTGGTCATGATCGATCGCTATTCCTTCAAGGACACGAGCAAGAAAACATTGAAGCCAGGTGATTTCGTCGTCCTGACAGTCAAAGAGGACCCGAAATTCCCTGCGCGCGGGCTAGGGTATATCGTTTCGATCGACCGCGAAGCAAACAAAGCGCGTGTGTGGATCGAAGAAGATTACCGCAGTGCGATAGATAATTCCGATGAAGCAGAAAAAGGCATCGTCAACCGGCCGATCGATGTCATCGAAAAACCGCTCGAAGTATTTTACGAGCAAATCGCCAAACGTAATGCCACTGGGCTTTCTGCAGTCGAGAAAACCCCTGAAAAGCAAAGCGAATGGTTCACCAAATTCTACGAGCAGCTCGTCAACTTGAATTTTGTGCCGGCCGGCCGCGTCCTATACGGTGCAGGCGCTGACACCGATGTCACGTATTTCAACTGCTACGTCATGCCATTTGTCGCTGATTCGCGCGAAGGCATCTCAGACCACCGCAAGCAAGTGATGGAAATCATGAGCCGCGGAGGCGGTGTCGGGACGAACGGATCGACACTTCGCCCGCGCAACACTCTTGCTCGTGGCGTCAACGGCAAATCATCCGGTTCGGTTTCATGGCTGGATGATATCGCAAAACTGACTCATCTGGTCGAACAAGGCGGATCGCGCCGCGGCGCCCAGATGATCATGCTTGCCGACTGGCATCCGGATATCGCGGAATTCATCATTTCCAAAATGCAAAACCCGCGTATTTTACGCTATTTGATCGAAAACACTGAAGACGAAACGATCAAACGCCTGGCGAACGATAAATTGAAATTCAAGCCGTTAACTGAGCAGGAAGAAGCGATGTACCAAGGTTTGCTCAACTACCGGACCATCCCGGGCATGGGCGGATTCAATGAAAAAATCATGCGCGACGCGGAAACGAAACTGCGCGACGGCGGCACATTCTCCGTTCATAACGAAGAATTTTTGACTGGTGCCAATATTTCCGTCACTTTGACGAAAGACTTCATGGAAGCAGTCGAAAAAGACGAAGACTTCGAATTGCGCTTCCCGGCAGTCGAGTCGTATTCGAAAGAAGAGATGGCGGTCTATAACGAAGAATGGCATAAGATCGGCGATGTCCGCGATTGGGAAAAAATGGGCCATAAAGTCCGGACATACCGCGTGATCAAAGCGCGCGAACTGTGGAACTTGATCAATGTATGCGCGACATATTCCGCAGAACCCGGCATCTTCTTCATCGATAATGCCAATGAAAAAACGAACGCGACAGCTTACGGCCAAAAAGTCGTGGCGACCAACCCATGCGGTGAACAACCGCTTGCGCCTTATTCGGTGTGCAACTTGGCGGCAGTCAACTTGGCGCGCTTTGCAGATCCGAAAACGAAGCAAGTCGATTTTGAAGCGCTCAAAGAAACGGTGCGCGTCGGCGTCCGCATGCAAGACAACGTCATCGATGCAACTCCTTATTTCCTGGAAGAAAACCGCATCCAGGCACTCGGCGAACGCCGTGTAGGCCTTGGCGTCATGGGCCTTGCCGACCTGCTGATCTATTCGGACCGTGAATACGGCTCTCCAGAGGGCAACGAGCTGGTCGATGAGATCTTCAAGACGATTGCAGTCGCTGCTTATGAAGCTTCTACAGAGCTCGCTGAAGAACGCGGCAGCTTCCCGTTCCTCGTCGGCGAAACAGATGAAGAAACGGAGAGCTTGCGCCGTGCATTTACCGAAACCGGCTTTATGCAAGGGATGCCGGAAGAAATCCGCCAAGCGGTGCTCGATAAAGGAATCCGCAACTCCCATCTATTGACGGTTGCGCCGACAGGCTCGACTGGCACGATGGTTGGTGTATCGACAGGCTTGGAACCGTATTATTCATTTACTTATTACCGCAGCGGTCGCCTCGGGAAATTCATCGAAGTAAAAGCGGATATCGTCCGTGAATACTTGAAGAACAACCCGGACGCGGATGAAGACAATTTGCCACAGGCATTCATCACGTCAATGGACCTCGCGCCGGAAGCACATGCCGATGTCCAATGCATCATCCAGCGATGGATCGATTCCTCGATCTCGAAAACGGTCAATGCGCCGAAAGGCTATACCGTCGAACAGGTCGAAGGTGTCTATGAGCGCCTCTACAAAGGCGGTGCCAAAGGCGGCACAGTCTACGTCGACGGCAGCCGCGATTCACAAGTGCTGACTTTGAAAGCCGAAGACAATACTTTCGAAGAAGACCACAAGGAAGAAGACACTGGCAAACGCCCGGTCGTCTTGATCGACACGATCCAGGACTTGCGTTCCACGAACGTTACGATCGGTTCGGAAGTCGGAAACACATGCCCTGTCTGCCGCAAAGGGACAGTGGAAGAAATGGGCGGATGCAATACATGCACCAACTGTGCAGCCCAATTGAAATGTGGACTGTAAAAAATATCAATAGTTTGGGGATATCACGACCCAATGACAAGAAGCGGGAGCCGAAATGGGCTTCCGCTTTTTTGTCTGCGCGATTGCGTACGGGTTCCTGCTTGATGCGAATTGATCGTATGCTAAAATGGAAAAGGAAAGCTATGAAAGGGGTGCAAGGGCATGAGAGTCCTGGTGTTGAACGGTCCCAATTTGAACCGTCTCGGCAAACGCGAAAAACAAGCGTACGGAAGTTTTACATTGCAGGAGCTGGAGCAGGAACTAACGGAATTCGCCGACAAGGAAAGCTTTGAGCTGATTTGCCGACAGTCCAACCACGAAGGCGAATTGATCGATTGGATCCACGGTGCGGATGATGACGCCATTTCCGGTATCGTCTTGAATGCCGGCGCCTATACGCATACGAGCATCGCGATACGCGACGCCATCGCATCGATCAAGGTGCCGGTCGTGGAAGTACATATCTCCAACATCCATGCACGGGAAGAATTCCGCCATCATTCCCATATCGCACCGGTAGCCATCGGGCAAATCGCCGGCTTCGGCAAAGATGTCTACCGGCTTGGACTCCAAGCACTCTTGCTTCGACAACAGAAAGGATGAAACCGATGAAATTGATGAAACTGCGCGAACAAATGCAAAAGCGGGAACTGGATTCCCTGCTGGTGACAAATCCGTACAATCTTCGTTTTATTACAGGCTTCACCGGGACGGCTGGGCTTGCGCTCATCACACCGAACGATGCCTGGTTCATTACCGACTTCCGCTACACTGAACAAGCGGGGGAACAAGTGAAAGAATTCAAGGTCGTCCAGGCGCAAAAAGGATTGCTTGACGAAGTGGCCCGCATTGCACAGGAAGCGGCTGTCGAGCGCCTGGCATTCGAACAGGATTATATGACGTTCGCGACTTACTCGCAATATAAAGAAAAACTATCCGCCACGCTTGAACCGGTAAGCGGCTTGATCGAAAAACTTCGCATGGTGAAAACGCCGGAAGAGATCGAAGTGCTGAAAGCGGCGGCGAAGATCGCCGATGACGCCTTCGAACATATCTGTACGTATATCAAACCGGGGATGACAGAGCTGCAAGTATCGAACGAACTGGAATTTTTCATGCGTTCACAAGGCGCAACATCTTCCTCGTTCGACATCATCGTCGCATCGGGCTTGCGTTCCGCATTGCCTCACGGTGTCGCATCCGACAAGGAAATCGAACAGGGCGATCTCATCACGCTCGATTTCGGTGCGTTATATAATGGCTATGTGTCCGACATCACCCGCACAATAGCGGTCGGCGAGCCGTCGGATAAACTGAAGGAAATTTATCAGGTTGTTTTGGATTCCCAAGTTTTGGCCCTTGAAAAAATCAAGCCGGGCATGACAGGCATCGAAGCGGATGCGATTGCACGCGATTACATCAAAGCGAAAGGCTACGGGGAAGCCTTCGGACATTCGACAGGGCACGGCATCGGCCTGGAAGTCCATGAAGGCCCGGGGCTGTCGTTCCGTTCCGAAACCGTGCTCGAGCCGGGAATGGCTGTGACGGTCGAGCCGGGCATCTATTTGCCGGGGATTGGCGGAGTGCGCATCGAAGATGATATACTGATTACCGAAACGGGGAACGAGCGCTTGACGCATTCTTCGAAAGAGCTTCGCATTTTATAACAAACGGAGGAACTATTATGATCTCAGTAAACGATTTTAAAACAGGCTTGACAATTGAAGTGGAAGGCGGCATTTGGCGCGTCATGGAATTCCAGCATGTCAAGCCGGGTAAAGGGGCGGCATTTGTCCGTTCGAAGCTTCGTAATTTGCGGACTGGAGCGGTTAACGAGAAAACTTTCCGCGCAGGCGAAAAAGTGGCGAAAGCGCAGATCGACAACCGCAAGATGCAGTATTTATATGCAAACGGTGATATGCATGCGTTCATGGACACAGAAACATACGACCAAATCGAATTGCCGGAAAAAAGCATCGCCTACGAATTGAAATTCCTGCAGGAAAATATGGATGTGCAAGTGATTCAATACGAAGGTGAAGTACTCGGCGTCGAATTGCCGAACACGGTCGTCTTGGAAGTGGTTGAAACAGACCCGGGCATCAAAGGGGATACAGCGAGCGGCGGCTCCAAGCCGGCGATCCTGTCTACAGGACTTTCCGTCCAAGTGCCGTTTTTCATCAATCAAGGCGATAAACTAATCATTAATACAACTGATTCTTCATACGTATCACGCGCTCAATAAGTAGGAAAGGCCTCTTTTAAGGGGCCTTTTTTTAAAAAGTCGGCCTTGCTATTTCAAAATGATTCAAAAAAGTCTAAAATGGTGTAGTAGACAAATTAATTACATAATAGGGGAGTAGGTAAAATATGAAAATCCAGGAAATCCGAGAAATCATCAAATTGGTGGATAACTCATCCATCAATGAATTCAGCTATGAATTTGACGGCGTCAAAGTCAAGATGAAGAAAAATTCATCCAGCTCTTCACAATCGCCAGCAGTCCAATCTCCAGTGCTTGAAGAGCCGGCACAGGCATCAGCACCAGCAGCCCCAAAACAAGCAGAGGCAAAACAAGCTGCGCCGACTGAACAGCCGGTCCAAACTGAAGCATCTGAAACAAGCAGTGCATCGAACGAAGACTTGCACAAAATCCTGTCTCCGATGGTCGGCACGTTCTATCAATCGCCATCACCGGAAGAAGATGCTTATGTAGCTGTCGGAACGAAAGTTTCTGCAGACCAAGTCGTTTGCATAGTTGAAGCGATGAAGCTCTTTAACGAAATCGAAGCAGAAGTGGATGGGGAAATCGCTGAGATCCTAGTCAAAGACGGCCAATTGGTCGAATACGGTCAGCCTTTGTTCCTCGTAAAAGCAAACTAAGGGGGGCTGACGATGATGAAAAAAGTATTGATTGCCAACCGCGGGGAGATCGCCGTTCGGATCATCCGCGCCTGCAAAGAGCTCGATATCCAAACCGTAGCGGTTTATTCAGAAGCCGATAAAGAAGCGCTCCACGTCGAACTGGCCGATGAGGCGTATTGCATCGGACCGAAATTATCAAAAGACAGCTATTTGAACTTTTCCAATATTATCAGCGTCGCAAAGCTGACGAATTGCGACGGCATCCATCCGGGATATGGTTTCCTCGCTGAAAACTCGAGCTTTGCTGAATTATGTGAAGCGTGCGACATCATGTTCATCGGTCCGACAGCGGCAGCGATTTCGAAAATGGGCACAAAAGATGTAGCCCGCGAAACCATGCGCAAAGCAAATGTACCGGTCGTTCCGGGCTCTACTGGAATCGTCGGAAGCGAAGAGGAAGGCTTGGAAATCGCCGAAAAAATCGGCTTCCCGGTCATCATCAAAGCGACAGCAGGCGGCGGCGGCAAAGGGATCCGCGTAGCGAGAACGCGCGAAGATTTTGTCAAAGGCTTGAATATGACACAAAAAGAAGCAGCTGCAGCATTCGGCAACCCGGGCGTCTATATCGAGAAATTCATCGAGGATTTCCGCCATATCGAAATCCAGGTGCTCGCCGATTCGCATGGCAATGCCATCCACCTCGGTGAACGGGATTGCTCGATCCAGCGCCGCATGCAGAAGCTCGTCGAAGAAGCCCCGTCTCCAGCATTATCAGCCGAATTGCGGGCTGAAATGGGCGAAGCGGCCGTAAAAGCTGCGCAAGCGGTCAATTACCGCGGCGCTGGGACGGTCGAGTTCATCTTTGACGTAGAAAACCAGAAATTCTATTTCATGGAAATGAATACGCGTATCCAAGTCGAACACCCGGTCACTGAAATGATCACGGGCATCGATTTGATCCAACAGCAATTGAAAGTCGCTTCCGGCGAAACACTCGCCTACAAACAGGAAGACGTCACGTTCAAAGGCTGGTCGATCGAATGCCGCATCAACGCCGAGAATCCGTTGAAGAACTTCATGCCTTCAGCCGGACGTGTGGATATGTACCTGCCGCCGGGCGGCATGGGCGTGCGTGTCGATTCAGCGATGTACTCTGGCTATACGATTCCGCCTTATTACGATTCAATGGTGGCCAAGCTCATTACATTCGCCGATACGCGCGAGGAAGCGGTGGCCAAGATGAAGCGCGCACTTGATGAATTTGTCGTCGAAGGCGTCTTTACAACCATTCCATTCCATCTCCGCCTCATGGACCATGAGGTGTTCAAATCAGGGGACTTCAATACGAAATTCCTGGAAAAATACGATGTAATGGGCTCCTAAGGAGGAACATACAGATGGCAGAAAAGGTAATTCCCTATGTAAAAATGAAATCACCCGGTGCGCAGGACCTTGGAAACATCGAAGTCGCTTCGGAAGTGCTGGAAATAATCGCCAGCATTGCCGCTACCGATATCGAAGGCGTCGCCAGCATGCGCGGCAATTTTGCGTCAGGCGTCGTTGAACGCCTGGGCAAGAAAGTCCATGGCAAAGGCATCAAAACCGAGCTGTCGGATGAAGGGCTTGCAATTGATGTGTATTGCGTCATCGAGTACGGCGTGTCGATTCCGAACACCGCCAAAAAAATTCAAGAACAAGTCCGCCAGACATTGGAGACGATGACTTCCCTGCAGACGCAGGAAGTCAACGTCCACATTACGGGTATACATTTCGACAACCCTCAGGTGGATTGACCAGCAGGCTGTCCGGACGTGCAATTGCATGTACCGGCCGGCCTTCTTTTTATGCACTTGAGCAGGAGATTTGTTGGAACATTTCAAACTTGGAAGTTCCACGGGATTACCTGTATAATGAGGGGTAATCAGCTTGAAAAGGAGACCGGAATTATGATGAAACGACACGAAGCACGCGAAAAGGCGCTTCAGACGCTATTCCAGCTCGATGGAACCGAACTGACAATTGAAGAAGCGATGGAGCATGTCATGGACGGGGAAACCGACCAATTCTACAAGCTGCTTGTAGAAGGCACGAACAGCAAGCAGCAGGAAATCGATGAAAAACTGAAAGGCCATCTGCAAAACTGGTCATTGGAACGCTTGCCGAAAGTCGAACGCACCATTTTGCGGATGGCTGTGTTTGAGCTTGAGTATATGGATGATGCGCCGAGCCGTGTCGTTTTGAACGAAGCGATCGAACTGAGCAAAACTTTCGGGGACGATAAATCAAGCCGTTTCGTCAACGGCGTACTTTCGAAATTCACCGACCAAACTGCGAACTAATCATTGGAGGAATCTACGTGACTGCTGAATTGATTGACGGAAAAGCCGTAAGCCTGAAAATTAAAGAGCGAGTGCAACAACGTGTAGAGAAACTGAAAACAAACGGAATCATACCCGGCCTATCGGTCATATTGGTAGGAGATGATTCCGCTTCGCAAACCTATGTCAAAAATAAAAAGAAGACTTGCGAGTCACTCGGCATGCGTTCAGATCTCCATTTATATCCTGCTTCACTGACCGAACGTGAGCTGCTTGAAAAAATCGATGAACTGAATAAAGACCCGGAAATCCATGGCATTTTGGTGCAATTGCCGCTTCCTGCACAGATCGATGAATTCAAGATCATCATGGCCATCGCACCCGAAAAGGATGTCGACGGCTTTCACCCGATTTCAGTCGGCAATTTGATGATCGGCAAAGATGCGTTTTTGCCGTGTACGCCTCACGGGGTGATGGTACTCCTTGAGCATTACGGCATCGATCCAGCCGGCAAACATGCCGTCGTCATCGGCCGCAGCAATATCGTCGGCAAACCGGTCGGCCAGCTGCTGCTTCAAAAAGATGCGACCGTGACCTATTGCCATTCCAAAACACCGGACCTCAAGGCGATGACCAAGCAAGCGGATATCATCATCGCAGCGATCGGCCGTGCGAAATTCATCGGCGCGGACCATATTAAAGAAGGTGCCGTGGTCATCGATGTCGGCATGAACCGTGACGAAAATGGAAAACTATGCGGCGATGTCGATTTCAATGCAGTGCGCGAGCAGGCCAGCTATATTACTCCTGTGCCGGGCGGCGTCGGGCCCATGACCATCGCGATGCTCATGGAAAACACATTGCTGTCGGCTGAAAAAGGATTATCGAAAGACAAAGCCAGCGAAAGCGTGTAAAATGAATAGCAAATAGGGCTGTTTTTCGAAAGAAAGACAGCTTTTTACTTTCCATAGACAGGGGTTGACATTTTGGCGACCGACCCGTACTTAAGTGTTGCAGCGTTAACGAAATACATAAAAAAGAAATTCGATGCCGACCCACATCTGCGCGATGTTTACGTAAAGGGCGAATTATCGAACGTTAAAATCCATACGAGCGGGCATATCTATTTCACGTTGAAAGACCAGAAAGCCCGCCTGCCCGGTGTCATGTTCTCAGCCAGGGCGAAAACGGTGAAATTCCGTCCGGAAAGCGGCATGACCGTCCTGATCCGCGGGGATATCTCCGTTTACGAAGCATCAGGGCAATACCAACTATACGCCCAGTCGATGCAGCCCGACGGCATCGGCGATTATTATTTGGCGTTTGAGCAGTTAAAGGAAAAGCTCAGCAAAGAAGGCTTATTCAATGCTGCGCATAAACAGCAGCTGCCTGAATTCCCTGAAAAAGTCGCAGTCATCACTGCTCAGACAGGAGCCGCGGTGCGTGACATCATCACGACCCTCAACCGCCGTTACCCGCTCGCGCAGATTGTGCTGTTCCCGACACTGGTGCAAGGTCAGGGAGCGGTCCAATCGATCGTCCAGTCCATCCAGCAGGCCAACCGAACGGATAGCGACGTCTTGATTGTCGGGCGCGGCGGAGGCTCGATCGAAGATCTATGGGCATTCAACGAAGAAGCAGTGGCACGGGCGATCTATGATTCGGCCATTCCCGTCATCTCGGCGGTCGGTCACGAAACCGATACGACGATCGCCGATTTTGTGGCCGACCTACGTGCAGCGACCCCGACAGCCGCCGCAGAGCTCGCAGTACCGAGCCGCATCGAGTTGCTCGAGCGCGTCATGGGGCAGCGCCAAGTGATGTTCCGGTTCATGTCGAACGACTTGGAACAGCGGCGCATCCGTTTGACGCAGCTGCAAAATTCCTATCCGATGGCTTATCCGGACCGGCTCTACCGGCCATTCATCGAACGCGTGGAACGGGCAGCGGATGCGCTGCAGCGGGAGGCCATGCTTACGGTAAGGCGCTCGGATGACCGTTTGTCCATGTTGTCGCGCCAACTGGAAAACCGCAACCCGGGCGACCGCATCCGGCAAGCTGAACGTGACTTGGCGATTCTTGGAGAACGGCTCGACCAGCGCATCGCCAATGTTTTCCAGCAACGTGAGCAGCAGCTGAAATCCGCACTCCGCACGCTGGATGCTTTGAGTCCTTTGAAAATTATGGACCGCGGTTATGCAATCCCTTTCAAAGAAGGCGAAGTGGTCAAATCAGTCGGCCAGCTTGCACTGGGAGACAGGTTGAGCCTATCGTTGAAAGACGGGGAAGTGCAGAGTGTAATTGAGGCGATCAATCCAAATGATAAGGAGCGCGACTAAATGGCAGAAAATAACATGATGTTCAATGACGCAATGGAGCAGTTGGAGGAAATCGTCAAATTGCTCGAACAAGGCGATGTGCCGCTTGAAGAAGCGCTGACGCTTTACCAAAAGGGCATGGAGCTCTCGAAATTGTGCCACGATAAATTGAAAAATGCCGAAACCCAGCTGGTGACGATGATGAAAGACGGAAAAGAAGTCCCTGCTGAAATCGAAGGGGAAGGAAATGCTCAATGAACTTAAAACAATTCAGAACCCATTATGAGCCGGTCATCCAGCAGGAGATGGCGGAATTGATCAGCGGATTGGCCATTCCCGAATCGTTGAAGGAATCGATGCATTATTCACTTCAGGCAGGCGGCAAGCGCATCCGGCCGATGCTTCTGCTCGCCGTCATGCATGAACAGGGCGCAGCGCATCCCGATGCCTTGAAAGTGGCGGCTGCGATTGAAATGATCCATACATATTCCTTGATCCATGATGATTTGCCGAGCATGGACAATGACGATTTGCGCCGCGGCATGCCGACCAACCATAAAGTGTTCGGCGAAGCTATTGCCATTTTAGCGGGAGATGCCTTGTTGACGTTCAGCTTCGGCATCTTGTCCCGTTTGGAAGATGTTTCCGCGGAAGATAAAGTGCGGCTCATCGACCTATTGTCGACAGCGGCTGGCGCAGAAGGCATGGTCGGCGGGCAGGTTCTCGACATCGAAGGGGAAGAAAAGCAGCTGAGTCTGGAACAATTGGAGCAAGTGCATTTATTGAAAACGGGTGCATTGTTGACGTACAGCATCGTTTCCGGCGCAATCCTTGCCGGGGCTGGATCTGAGCAATTGGTGGCGCTCTCAACGTTCGGCCGGCATCTGGGCTTGGCGTTCCAAATCCAGGACGATATTTTGGATGTTACCGGCACTTCCGAAGAACTCGGAAAAACGGCTGGGAAAGATGAATCCAGCGATAAAAGTACATATCCAGGCATTTTGACTTTGCCGAAAGCTAAAGAAAAGCTGGATTTCCATGCACAGGAGGCGCTCAAAGCGATAGCTTCACTTCCGGGAGAGCAGCAGCTTTTGAAAGAGTTGACCGAACTCATCGTCCATCGGAAAAGCTGATTATAGTGCTCTTGTTTGTACATTTGTAGTGTCTTGCTATAATATGAGGAGACAACAATACAGGAAAATATAGAAAAAGGTGTGTGATGGCAAATGGATCTTCATTCGATAACTGGTCCATCTTTCCTCAAAGAGCTGAATCACGAACAATTGGAGCTCTTAAGTGAAGATATCCGTCGTTTTCTCATAGAAAATCTTTCGAAAACCGGCGGGCATATCGGGCCGAACCTCGGGGTAGTTGAGCTGACGCTCGCGCTTCACCGTGTATTCGACAGCCCGGACGATAAACTGATCTGGGATGTTGGACATCAGTCCTATGTCCACAAAATTTTGACAGGGCGTGCGGATCAATTCGACACGCTGCGAAAATTCAAAGGGCTATGCGGCTTCCCGAAACGCAATGAAAGCGAGCATGATGTGTGGGAAACCGGCCACAGCTCTACGTCCTTGTCTGCGGCTATGGGCATGGCGGCAGCGCGGGATATTAAAAAAGACTCGAATTACGTCATACCTATCATCGGCGATGGTGCATTGACCGGCGGCATGGCCTTCGAGGCGCTGAACCATATCGGGCATGCACAGACCGATATGACAGTCATCCTAAACGATAACGAAATGTCGATTGCACCGAATGTCGGGGCGCTACATAGCGTACTTGGACGGATGCGGACAGCCGGCAAATACAATAAAGTAAAAGACGATCTCGAATATTTGCTGAAGAAAGTCCCGGCAGTAGGCGGCAAGCTCGCTTCTACGGCTGAACGTGTCAAAGACAGCCTGAAATACTTGGTCGTCTCCGGCATGTTCTTCGAAGAGCTTGGATTCACGTACCTCGGCCCGATCGATGGGCATGACCTGGAAGAACTGGAAGATAACCTGGAATATGCGAAGAAAACGAAAGGCCCTGTCTTGCTTCATGTCATCACGAAAAAAGGCAAAGGCTATTTGCCGGCTGAGCAGGATAAAATCGGCACGTGGCACGGAATTGGGCCTTATAAGATGGAAACCGGCGACTTGGTGAAATCATCTTCAAAAGCGCCTTCCTGGAGCGGCTTGATCGCTGAAACCGCACGTAAGCTCGCCCGCACGGATGAGCGCATCGTCGCCATCACGCCAGCAATGCCTGTCGGCTCGAAATTGGAAGGTTTTGCCTCTGAGTTCCCTGAGCGCATGTTTGATGTGGGCATCGCCGAACAACATGCGACTACGATGGCCGCAGGACTCGCGACACAAGGCATGAAACCGTTTTTAGCGATTTATTCTACATTCCTGCAGCGCGCCTATGACCAAGTCGTCCACGACATTTGCCGGCAGAACTTGAATGTCTTTATCGGCATCGACCGCTCCGGCCTTGTCGGTGCGGACGGTGAAACGCATCAAGGCGTATTCGATATCGCGTTCTTGCGCCATCTCCCGAATATGGTGCTGATGATGCCGAAAGATGAGAACGAAGGCCAGCATATGGTCAAAACGGCCATCGATTATGACGGCGGTCCGATCGCTTTGCGCTATCCGCGCGGCAACGGCCTTGGAGTGCCGATGGACGACGAGCTGAAGGCGATCCCGATCGGCAGCTGGGAAGTGCTGGAAGAGGGAGCGGACGCCGTCATCCTGACATTCGGCACGACCATCCCGATGGCGCTTCATGCAGCGGAACAGCTGCGCGCTGAAGGCATCAAAGCGGAAGTCGTCAATGCACGCTTCATCAAACCGATGGACGAAGAGATGCTGGCATCGATTTTCGGCCGCAATGTGCCGGTTCTGACAATCGAGGAAGCGGTATTGCAAGGCGGCTTCGGCAGCGCGGTACTCGAATACGCACATGACAATGGCCACACGGGCGCTGTCATCGACCGCATGGGAATTCCGGACATGTTTATCGAACACGGCGATGTCGCCGAATTGATGGACGAAATCGATCTCAATAGCGACGAAGTGGTCAAGAAAGTGAAAATGCGTGTAAAACAAAATTCGCAACAGCAGGAGCGGTCGAACGCTCTATGAATAAAGTGAAAAAAGAACGGGTGGATGTCCTTCTGGTTGAACGGGGCATCTGCGAAACACGTGAAAAAGCCAAGCGAGCCATCATGGCCGGTGTGATTTTCTCAGGGACTGAACGCCTCGAGAAACCCGGGGAAAAGATCCCGGAAGATGCGCCGCTTGAAAAAAAGGGCAATGATCTGCGCTATGTCAGCCGCGGGGGCTTGAAATTGGAGAAAGCGCTAGCTGAATTCGATGTGACGGTAGAGGGCAGAATGATGCTCGATATCGGCTCGTCGACTGGCGGGTTCACCGATTGCGCATTGCAAAACGGTGCGCGCCATGGCTATGCGCTCGATGTCGGATATAACCAGCTGGCCTGGAAAATCCGCCAAGACCCGCGCGTGACAGTCATGGAACGCACCAACTTCCGACATTCCAAGCCTGAAGATTTTCAGGAAGGCTTGCCGGAAGTGGCGACCATCGATGTTTCCTTCATTTCGCTGCGCATCATCTTGCCGGTGCTGAAGACCATATTGGTCCCGGGCGGCGATTGTATTGCGCTCGTCAAGCCACAATTTGAAGCGGGACGTGAGAAAATCGGCAAAAAGGGCATCGTCCGCGATCCGAAAGTGCATCAGGAAGTGCTGCAAAAAGTAGCAGCCTATGCAGTCGACTGCGGTTTTGAAGTAAAGGCGATGACCCATTCCCCGATCACTGGAGGAGAAGGCAATATCGAGTTCTTATTCCATCTCGTCTCCAATGAACACGTCACAAAAAGCGAATTGCCGGATGCACGTTCGGTTGCGCAAGTGGTCGAACATGCACACGCTGCATTTAAGGAAAAAAATACGCAATCATCCTAAAAGGACAGGGGGATTTCTCCCTGTTCTTTTTATTCGGTTGCAATATCAATAAAAATGAGTGAAGCTGGTTGAAAAGGGGTAAATAGTTCTAGTATGCCCAGGAAGTTTCCTTGTTTTCAAAGCGGTTTAGATGTACGATATAAAGTATATGGAATAATTATTCACTCAAGGGGGAGCACCATGAATAAAGGACAACGTCATATCAAAATCCGCGACTTGATTTCAAATCGCGAAATCGAAACGCAAGATGATTTGGTCGACTTATTGAAAGCTGCGGGCTATGAGGTGACGCAAGCGACCGTTTCCCGTGATATCAAGGAACTGCATTTAGTGAAAGTCCCTTTGCAGGATGGGCGCTATAAATACAGCTTGCCGGCAGATCAGCGCTTCAACCCGATGCAGAAACTGCACCGTGCGCTCACTGATGCGTTCGTCAGCATCGACGGTGCCAGCCATTTTCTCGTAATGAAGACATTGCCGGGCAATGCCCATGCTATCGGTTCATTGATCGATCATTTGGACTGGGAGGAAATTTTGGGGACGATTTGCGGAGATGATACGTGTTTGATCATCTGCCGGGATGTGGAACACCGTGAAGTGCTTAAACAGCGTTTGATCGAAATGCTTTAATAAAGAGGTGGATGTATATGCTGCGTGAATTGGACATACGCAATTTTGCAATTATCGATACATTATCGGTCAGTTTTACAGAAGGCATGACGGTTCTGACGGGTGAAACGGGAGCAGGGAAGTCAATTATCATCGATGCGGTGCATCTTTTGGCCGGAGGTCGCGGCAGCCAGGAATTTATCCGCCACGGTGCCCAAAAAGCTGAAATCGAAGGCTTATTCCACATTGAAAGCGCGGGACATCCAGTCCACAAAAAACTGGAGGATTTCGGTATTCAGGCGAGCGAAGGCGATGTGCTGCTGCGTCGTGAACTCAACAATAAAGGGAAAAATGTCTGCCGCATCAACGGGAAGCTTGTGACCATTTCCATTTTGCGTGAAGTCGGGGCTGCGTTGATCGATATCCATGGCCAGCATGAAACGCAGGAATTGATGGATGAGAAACAGCATCTCCATTTATTGGATCAATATGCCGGAAAATCCCTGATGAAAGCAAAAGAAGGATACAGCCATACATTTGAAAAGTACACGAAATTAAAGCGCGAATTCGCCAGCTATAATGAAAATGAACAGCAGATCGCACAGCGCATCGACTTGTTGACATTCCAATTGCGTGAAATCGAAGAAGCCCAGCTGGTACCGGGGGAAGAAGAAAATCTGTTGGAAGAACGCAAGCGCCTGCAGAATTTCACTAAAATCTTCGAGTCGATCTCACAAGCCCATGAAGCCATACAAGGGGAGTCGAAAGGACTTGATTGGGTCGGCAACGCGATGAGCGAACTCGAACATGCTGCAGCGGTGGATGAGCAGTTCCAGGAGGCTTCGGAGTCCGTAGCGGGGGCGTTCTATCAATTGCAGGACACTTCGACAGAAATCAAGCGCATCCTCGATCAGCTTGAATTCGACCCGGAACGCCTCAATGAAATCGAACAGCGGTTGGCGATGCTGCAGTCTTTGAAACGCAAATACGGCGCATCTGCTGAAGATATCTTGCTGTACCATGAAGAGCGGGCGGACGAACTCGATAAATTGCTCAACCGCGACCAGCGCCTGCGACTCGATCAGGAAAAACTGAAAGAATTGACCGAGGATTTGCGTGTTGAAGCGGAAGAGTTGACCATGCTCAGAAAGCAGGCCGCAGCTAGATTATCGAAAGCGATCATGGAACAATTGAAAGAGCTGCATATGGGCAAAGCATCGTTTGATGTGCAATTCAAGCTATTGCCCAAAGGCAAATTCGACCGTTTCGGACAGGACAGCATCGCTTTCCACATATCGACAAATGTCGGAGAACCACTGAAGCCATTGACAAAAGTCGCATCAGGCGGGGAATTATCACGCATGATGCTTGCCCTTAAGACGATTTTCTCGAAACACCAAGGCATCACTTCGATCATTTTCGATGAAGTCGATACAGGAGTCAGCGGGCGTGTGGCCCAGGCGATTGCACAGAAGATCGCTGCCATCGCACGCCATTCCCAAGTGCTGTGCATCTCCCACTTGCCGCAAGTGGCCGCAATGGCCGATCAGCATTTATTTATCGAGAAAAAAGTATCGAAAGAACGCACGACAACAGCGGTGAAGGAATTGACGGGGCGCAAACGCACCGAAGAAATGAGCCGTATGCTGTCTGGAGCGGAAATCACCGATTTGACCTTACAGCATGCCGAGGAATTGCTGAGTTTGGCTAAAGATCGGAAATTGCTGATGAATTAATGGTCCGGAGCTTGTAATTTAGGAGAGAAAAAAATGGAGAAAATTAGAATCGCCATTGCTGATGACAACCGGGAACTTGTCGAACTGATGACGGAGTTTCTCGAAGCGCAGCCGAATATGGAAGTGGTCGGCATCGCCTACGACGGTAGGGAATGCATCGGTATTCTCGAACAGACCGATGCGGATATTCTGCTGCTGGACATTATCATGCCCTATCTCGATGGAATTGCTGTGCTTGATGTGCTGCGTTCCGATGAGCGCTTGAGCAAAATCCACGTTATCATGTTATCTGCATTCGGACAGGAATCGATCATGAGCCAAGCTGCAGACTACGGTGCATCCTATTTCATCATGAAACCATTTGAGACGGAACGGCTTGTCGTTCAAATCAATCATATTATGAAAAACGGGGACAACACTGCAAAAAGCATGGTGACAACAGATGAACTCATTAGTTCAAGGTTAAAAGACATCGGTGTGCCGCCTCATCTGAAAGGCTATATGTACTTGAAAGCGGCGGTAGTACTTGTGTTGGAGGAGCCGGCTCTGCTCGGCAAGGTGACGAAGGAGCTATATCCGAAGATCGCCTTGAAATTCGACACGACAGCAGCGCGGGTCGAGCGGTCGATACGCCACGCCATTGAACAAGTATGGGTGCGCAGCGAAAGCGTCGCGCACATCGCCAATGTTTTTGGATATAGCGAAGCCCATTTGCAGTCTAAACCTTCGAATTCTGAACTTATTGCAATGATCGTCGACAGTCTCGGTAGAACCGACAACTAAAAATACACGGACCGGTGCCTTTACAAGGGGCACCGGTTTTTTTCGCACATGCGCTCGACATGTTGTCGGGGTGAAACGAGAAGTTTTTACACGCGTCAGCGTTTCTGTAATAAATGTATTTAACTACATAAGGAAAGTTTTAAAAAACCAACAAACACAAGATTTGCAGCTAAGTCATTAAGTGATAGAATAAATGATTAAAGCTATATCCTATCGACAAAGGGGGAGAAAGCTATGGGTGAAATTGAAATTTATGCGCACCGCGGTGCATCGGGGCATGCGCTCGAAAATACATGGCAAGCGTTTGAATTGGCGCATCGACTGCAAGTCGGCATCGAGTTGGACATACAAATGACGAGCGATGGCATTGCAATCGTCTATCATGATGATCAATTGAAGCGATTGGCGGGGACGCAGGCGGCTATCTATGACATGCCGTATGAATCTTTGAAGCCGCTTTCAATCAGGAAAAGATTCAGGCGTTTCGGCCGCCATTCGATTCCGTTGGCATATGAAGTGATCGATTGGGCGAAAAAGAAAGGCATTCCGTTGAATATCGAATTGAAGTCTTCGGTCGCCAAGCATCCGGACGGTCCTGAAATTGTCTCAGCATTGCTTGAAGGGGTGGAGGATGTCCATCTTTCCTCTTTTGATGCTGAGCTTCTAAAGAAAATGAAAAGTTTATTGCCGCACATTGAAATAGCATGGATCTTAAAACGTGCCGTCCAGTGGAACGAACTGGAGAATTACGATTGGCTCGACTGCTTCCACTTCCATAAGAGGTTCCACAAACCGAAATGGCTTGAGCCGATAGCGCAGATGGATAAGCCGGTGAGGCTATACGGGGTTTCGGGGAATGAACGAATCCTTCGGTCACTCCATCCATCGGTGAAGGGAATCATCACCGACTATCCCGCACGTATCCATGGCCTTCAACTGGTCCCTAAAAAGCAATTACAGCGATAGAAACGAAAAGACAGTCCGGAGTTTATTTTCCGGACTGTCTTTTGTGTTTGCTTGATTGTGGGAATCACTTTATCGTTTTTGGAACCGTTCAGATACATTGCCTTTTTTCCGGTCGCGGTTCAACAGGAAGCCGGCAAAGAAGCCGATGCCGATCACTGTAAAGAGCGTTCCGAGCGTGAATTGCATCCACAGGGCTGGGTAAGGTTCCAATAATTTATTGAAAAGGGTATCCCTCATTAATTTGATGCCATAAGCGGCCATGATGCCGGGGATTAGCAAAATGATAAATGCAATCAATCGTCCCATCTATTCCACATCCTTCATCCTCTATTGTTTCCAATCTGCTTATAGTTGTCAAGAATTCTCCCCTGCTGTAGGCTAGAATTATGTGTGCAGTACTTTGCACGAATCGTCCAGGAAAGGTTTGAAGTAAATTGCAAAAAGTAGTCATTATTGGCGGGGGGATAGGGGGATCGGCGATCTTAAAGCTGCTTGTCGAGTCCGGATGGTTTCACGTCGAAGGAGTAGCGGATATCGATCAGGCGGCACCGGCTTTAAAAGAGGCTGAGAAGTTCCGTATTTCAACTACAACAGATTATCGGGAATTGCCGAAAACAGTCGATATTGTCTTCAATGTGACGGGTGACGACGAATTGACGCAGCGGCTGCGCCGCTATTACCCGCCCCGTACGGTTATTATCCCTGGAAGTGTAGCGAATATATTTGTTCGCCTAATGGATGAAAAAGAACATTATATTAACCGCTTAAGCAATGAAAGCCATAAAGGGTCCATTATCTTCAATTCAATCGATGAAGGAATGGTCGGCATAGACCGCAATAACCACATCAACTTCATCAACCGTAGTGCAGCCCGTATATTATCGGTGACGCAGAAAGATGCCATTGGCCGCCACATACATGAATTGATTTCCATGAGTGAGCTGCCCAGGATCGTGGAATCGGGCAGAACGGAATTGAATCGTGAACTGGAACTGAAAGATGGTTCAAAAATCGTCACTAGCCGTTTCCCGATGATCGATGAATCGGGTGAACTGATCGGTGCATTCGCTGTCTTCAAAGATATTACGGAAGTTGTGTCTCTCGCAGAAGAAATCACGGATTTGAAAGAGATCCAGACGATGCTGGAAGCAATTATCCAATCGAGTGACGATGCCATTTCCGTAGTGGATGAAAAAGGCAATGGCTTGCTTGTCAATCCAGCATATACAAGGATTACAGGACTGGAAATGGATCAAGTGATCGGCCGCCCGGCTACAGCTGATATATCAGAAGGCGAGAGCATGCACGTCAAAGCCTTGACAACCCGCAAGCCTGTTCGAGGGGTTAATTTGAAGGTTGGGCCCGCAAAACGCGAAGTCATCGTCAACGTGGCCCCGATTATCGTTGATAATCAATTGAAGGGAAGTGTCGGCGTTATCCACGACACCACGGAAATCCGATCGCTCATGAAAGAACTGGACCGCGCAAGAAGCATCATCCGGACTTTGGAATCGAAATATACATTCGATGATATCATCGGTTTGTCCCCGGAAATGCAATTGTCGCTGCAGCAGGCAAAACTCGCAGCGCAGACACTTGTCACGGTGCTATTGCGCGGAGAGTCAGGAACCGGAAAGGAATTGTTCGCGCATGCGATCCATAGCGCCAGTGAGCGGCAATTCAATAAATTCGTCCGTGTCAATTGCGCGGCGGTATCGAGTGAACAGCTTGATGCAGAGTTGTTCGGCTATGAAGAAGGCGCGACGCTTGAAAGCCGGACAGGGGCAAAGCGCGGCTTGCTGGAAGAAGCGAACAACGGCAGTATCTTCCTAGATGAGATCGGGGAATTGTCTCCTCAGATCCAAAGTAAACTGCTTCGGGTGCTGCAGGAACATGAAACGATGAGGATCGGCGGCACGAAACCGATTCCAATCAATGTCCGTGTTATCGCATCGACCAATGCCAATATGGAAAAGGCTTTGCTGGATGGAACATTCCGTGAGAATTTGTATTACCGGCTCAATCGGATGCCCATTTTAATTCCGGCTCTGCGCAGCAGAAAACAAGACATTCCGCGCATCGTCGACCGATTGTTATTGAAACTGAATCAGGAATATGGCCGTAATGTGGAAAACCTGTCGGAGAAAGCACTCCAGTATTTGAAGATGTATGATTGGCCCGGGAACGTCCGGGAACTGGAGAATATTTTGAGCCGTTCGATGATTTTTATGCAGATGAACGACAAGACGATGACAGAAGAACACATCCCGCTCAATATGCTGAAGGCAAAAGAAGCGAAAAACGAAGTGGTCATCCCTGCTTCAGCCCCTTTGCAGGAACAATTGGAAACGCTAGAACGCAGCATTCTTCACCGTGCACTCGAAGAGGCGAAAGGAAATAAATCAAAAACGGCAAAAAATCTGCAAATTTCCTTAAGGACCTTGTACTATAAATTGGAAAAATTCGGACTCCTTTAGTGTTTTGCAACTCTTTGCAAGGTTTTGCAAGAATTTGCAAAGAGAACTGCTGTATTTTCGAAATAAAACGCTTACATCCCTTATATCTCAAGCTTTCTTCTGTTTTAATTAAAAAGAATGAGGTGATAGATATGACCACTTTGCAAAACATCGTCGATGAAATCGACTTGCAGGATGATCACGCGGTAGCAGTTGCAGCCGCAGCTGACCATGCGGTGATGGAAGCAATTTCGTTAGCGATCGATCAGAATCTGGCAAGCTTTCATCTATACGATGACGAAACGACATTAAAGCAATTGATTGCTACTGATTTCCCACATCTGACAGGCCATCCGAAACTGACGATCCATCACGTGAAGGGGCCGCAGCAATCGGCAAAAGAAGCCGTGCGGGCTGTCTTTATGAATGATGCCAGCGTCTTGATGAAAGGGCATATCCCGACAGCGACGCTTATGAAAGCGGCACTGAACGCTGACTATGGACTTCGCACCGGTTCGGTCTTATCCCACGTTGCAGCTTTTGAAGTCGATGGCTACGACCGGCTCATCTTCGTTACAGATGCCGGAATGAACATCGAACCGAGCTTGCAGGAAAAAGCACAGATCATCCGCAATGCAGTACAGGTAGCACGGGCAACAGGCGTGGAATTGCCGATTGTCGCTGCTCTTGCAGCGGTGGAAGTTGTCAATCCCGCTATGCAGGCAACCTTGGACGCAGCAGCGCTCACAGCGATGAATAAGCGCGGACAGATCACTGATTGCATCGTAGATGGCCCTCTTGCTCTGGATAATGCCATCTCTACCGAAGCGGCAAAGCATAAACGCATCGAAGGGGACACGGCGGGCCATGCAGATATCCTGCTTGTGCCGAATATCGAAGCCGGCAATATCCTCTATAAATCGCTTGTCTATTTTTCTAAAGCCAAAGTCGGCGGCATCATTGCGGGCGCTAAAGCGCCGATCGTCTTGACATCACGCGCCGACAGTGCGGAAAGCAAACTATTCTCTCTCGCTTTAGCCTTGCGCTCAGCGACTCAATAATGATCAACCCCAAGCAGGGGATCTACACCGGCTTGGTGTGTATTGATCGGAACAGACATATGCGGCCATTTGAGCCGGATAAACTATTAGGAGGAATTTACGATGGATATTTTCAAAAAGATGGAAGAACATGACTACGAGCAATTGGTATTTTGCCAAGATAAAAACTCTGGGCTTAAAGCCATCATCTGCATTCACGACACAACACTCGGGCCAGCTCTCGGCGGCACGCGCATGTGGAACTATGAAACAGAAGAAGAAGCGATCGAAGACGCTATCCGTCTCGGGCGCGGCATGACATACAAAAACGCAGCAGCCGGCCTAAACCTCGGCGGCGGCAAAACCGTTATCATCGGCGATCCGTTGAAAGACAAAAATGAAGAAATGTTCCGCGCTTTCGGCCGCTTTATCCAAGGCTTGAACGGCCGCTACATTACAGCAGAAGATGTCGGGACAACAGTAGCCGATATGGACATCATCCACGAAGAAACTGATTTTGTAACAGGAATTTCACCTGCATTCGGTTCTTCAGGCAACCCGTCGCCAGTCACTGCTTACGGGTCTTATATCGGCATGAAAGCTGCAGCTCTTGAAGCATTCGGAGATGACTCTTTAGAAGGCAAAACAATAGCAGTCCAAGGTGTCGGAAACGTCGCTTACCCACTATGCGAATATTTGCATAAAGAAGGCGCGAAATTGATTGTTACGGACATCAATAAAGAAGCGGTTCAGCGTGCTGTCGAAGCATTCGGCGCAACAGCGGTGGAGCCGGACGAAATTTATTCACAGGAAGCGGATATCTTCGCACCATGTGCAATGGGTGCCATCATCAACGATGAGACAATCCCGCAATTGAAAGTGAAAGTGGTTGCAGGCTCTGCAAACAACCAATTGAAAGAACAGCGCCACGGCGATGAACTTGAAGCGCGCGGTATCGTCTATGCACCGGATTTCGTCATTAACTCAGGCGGTGTCATCAACGTTGCGGATGAGCTTTACGGCTATAATAACGAACGTGCAATGAAACGTGTTGAAACGATTTACGACAGCATCACACGCATCTTTGAAATCGCTAAGCGCGACGGAGTGCCGAGCTATATCGCCGCAGACCGCATGGCCGAAGAGCGCATCGAGCGCGTACGCAACTCCAGAAGCCAATTCTTGCGCAATGGCCATGACATTTTAAGCAGACGTTAAATTTGAAAGAAGAAAACGGAGGAATCGATGTGCAAAAACAGCTGAATCGAATTCTGGTCATTAACCCCGGCTCTACTTCGACAAAGATCGGCGTTTTTGACAACGATGTCCAGATCCTTGAAAAAACTATCCGCCACTCAACTGAAGAGTTGGCGGATTTCCCTGCCATTATTGACCAGTTTCAATTTCGTAAACAAACTATATTAGAAGCTCTGGATGAGGAAGGCATGAACGTTTCCAAGCTTGCCGCTGTATGCGGAAGAGGCGGGCTTCTTCGTCCGATTGAAGGCGGCACCTACGCCGTCAACGAGGAGATGCTCACAGATTTGCGGGAAGGCTATTCAGGCCAACATGCATCCAATCTCGGTGGCATCATTGCAAATGAAATTGCAGAAGGGCTCAATATTCCCGCATTTATCGTCGATCCGGTGGTCGTCGATGAGCTTGCGCCTGTCGCCCGCGTTTCCGGTTTTTCGCTTATCGAACGGAAGTCGATCTTCCACGCGCTGAACCAAAAAGCGGTCGCAAGGCGCTATGCAAAAGAAACCGGACGTGCGTATAAAGATTTGCGCCTCATCGTCACGCATATGGGCGGCGGCATCACGGTCGGCGTCCATGAAGGCGGCAAAGTCGTCGATGTCAATAACGGCTTGCACGGCGATGGCCCATTCAGCCCAGAACGGGCAGGAACGGTGCCGGCAGGTGATTTGGTCGAATTATGCTTTTCGGGGCAATATTACCGCCACGAAATCATGAAAAAATTAGTCGGCCAAGGCGGCTTGGTCGGCTATCTCGGTACCAACGACGCAGTCACGGTCGAAAAGCGCATCCAAAAAGGCGATAAAGAAGCCGCGTTGATCTACGATGCGATGGCGTATCAAGTCGCACGGGAAATCGGCTCAGCAAGCGCCGTATTAAAAGGGCAAGTCGATGCCATCATTTTGACGGGCGGCTTGGCGTATGGAAAAGATTTCGTCAAATCGATTTCGGACCGTATTTCATGGATTTCCGATGTAATCGTCCTTCCCGGTGAAAACGAGTTGCAAGCACTCGCTGAAGGCGCCAGCCGTGTACTCGACGGTGAAGAACAAGCTAGAATCTATCCAAACGGTTAATCATTCCAAAGGAGGAATACCTAATGGCTCAAAATTACGATGTCGTCATTCTAGGCGGCGGTACGGGCGGTTATGTGGCGGCAATCCGCTCAGCACAGCTCGGCCTTAAAACTGCTATTGTCGAAAAAGGCAATTTGGGCGGAACATGTCTGCACCAAGGCTGTATCCCGAGTAAAGCACTGCTCCGCAGCGCGGAAGTTTATGCAACGACAAAAAACCATGCCGCAGAATTCGGCGTCAACACAGGCGAAGTATCGCTCGATTTCTCGCGTGTCCAACAGCGCAAACAAGGAATCGTCGACCAGCTCCATGCTGGCGTACAAGGCTTGATGAAAAAAGGCAAAATCGATGTCTACGAAGGCATTGGCCGGATTCTCGGGCCATCGATCTTTTCTCCGAACCCAGGCACGATTTCAGTGGAAATGAAAAACGGCGAAGAAAACGAAATGCTGATTCCGAACAATGTCATCATTGCGACCGGTTCACGCCCACGTACTTTGCCTGGACTTGATATCGATGGGGAATTCGTCATGAGTTCAGACGAAGCGTTGGTCATGAGCGAACTTCCGAAATCGATCTTGATCGTCGGCGGCGGCGTCATCGGAATCGAATGGGCGTCAATGCTCAACGACTTCGGCGTCGAAGTGACGGTTCTCGAATATGCAGACCGCATTGTCCCAACTGAAGACAAAGACATTTCCAAGGAAATGCAGAAATTACTGAAGAAAAAAGGCGTTAAATTCGCGACAAGCGCGAAAGTCTTGCCGGAAACGGTTGAAAAAGGCGATGGCAAAGTGACGATCCAAGCCGAAATCAACGGCAGCAACGAAACGTTCACTGCAGAGAAAATGCTGGTATCGGTCGGACGCCAAGCGAACGTCGAAAACATCGGCATCGAAAACACAGATATAATCGTTGATAAAGGCTTTATCCAAGTGAAAAACACATTCCAGACAAAAGAATCCCATATATATGCAATCGGCGACGTCATCGGCGGCATGCAGCTCGCGCATGTTGCTTCGCATGAAGGCATTACAGCAGTTGAACACATTAAAGGCAACGCGCCGCATGCCATCAATTACGATCTAGTATCTCGCGCCGTTTATTCGAATCCAGAAGCGGCAAGCGTTGGAATTACCGAAGATCAAGCGAAAGAACAAGGCTATGAATTGAAAACCGGAAAATTCTCATTCAAAGCGATCGGCAAAGCGCTGGTATACGGTGAGTCGGATGGTTTCGTCAAAATCATTGCAGATAAGAAAACGAATGATATCCTCGGCGTCCATATGATCGGTCCGCACGTAACGGACATGATTTCAGAAGCAGGGCTTGCAATGGTGCTCGACGCGACGCCTTGGGAAATTGCAGATACGATCCACCCGCACCCGACACTTTCAGAGGTCATGGGCGAAGCGGCTTTAGCAGTAGACGGCAAAGCGATCCATAGTTAAAGGAGGAAATTCAATGGCTACGAAACACGAAGAAGTAGGTTTGACGAATGAAGATGTGCTGAACATATATGAAACGATGCTGACGGCACGCCGCGTCGATGAACGCATGTGGCTCCTGAACCGCGCAGGCAAGATTCCTTTCGTTATTTCCTGTCAGGGACAGGAAGCAGCACAAGTCGGAGCGGCATACGCGCTCGATAACACAAAAGACTATGTTGCCCCTTATTACCGCGATCTTGGCGTCGTCCTGCATTTCGGCATGACGCCGAAAGAATTGATGCTGTCGGCATTTGCCAAAGCGGAAGATCCGAACTCCGGCGGCCGCCAGATGCCTGGGCATTTCGGGCAGAAGAAAAACCGCATCCTGACAGGCTCTTCTCCTGTTACGACTCAACTTCCGCATGCAGTGGGCGTTGCGCTTGCAGGAAAAATGAAGAAAAAGGATTTCATCACGTTCAACACACTCGGGGAAGGATCTTCCAACCAAGGCGATTTCCACGAAGGCTTGAATTTTGCCGGTGTACATAAATTGCCGGTCATCACAATGGTTGAAAACAATCGCTACGCAATTTCCGTCCCGTTCGAGCGCCAAGTGGCAAGCAAGAACGTATCAGACCGCGCAGCAAGCTATGGCATGCCTGGCGTGACGATTGATGGGAACGACCCGATCGAAGTCTATAAACACGTGAAAGAAGCGGCAGATCGCGCACGCAACGGCGAAGGCCCGAGCTTGATCGAGACGGTTTCAGAACGCATGACAGCCCACTCATCGGATGATGACCACCGCCAATACCGTTCTGCGGACGAACTCGCCGCACAAAAAGAAAAAGACCCGATTCTATTGTTCGGTGCTTATTTGAAAGAAAATGGCATCATGAATGATGAACTTGAAAAAGAAATCAATGACCGCATTATGGCGTTAGTGAATGAAGCGACCGACTATGCGGAAAACGCGCCATATGCACCAGCTGAAAGTGCTATGAAATACGTCTATGCAGAAGAAGGAGGAAACGAATAATGGCAGTTATGAGTTATATCGATGCCATCACGCTTGCCATGAAAGAAGAGATGGCGCGTGACGAAAACGTTTTCGTACTCGGGGAAGATGTCGGGAAAAAAGGCGGCGTCTTCAAAGCGACACAAGGGCTGTACGACGAATTCGGCGAAGACCGCGTAGTCGATACGCCACTTGCTGAATCCGCCATCGCCGGAGTCGGAATCGGAGCAGCCATGTACGGCCTGCGCCCGATCGCTGAATTCCAGTTCGCAGATTTCATCATGCCGGCAGTCAACCAGATCATCTCGGAAGCTTCACGCATCCGTTACCGTTCTAATAACGACTGGTCTTGCCCGATCGTCTTCCGTGCTCCATTCGGCGGCGGCGTCCACGGTGCACTTTACCACTCGCAATCAGTCGAAGCGGTATTTGCCAACCAGCCTGGATTGAAAATCGTCATCCCGTCCACTCCATACGACGCTAAAGGCTTGTTGAAAGCCGCGATCCGCGACGAAGACCCGGTCATGTTCTTCGAGCATAAACGCGCTTACCGCCTGATCAAAGGCGAAGTACCTGAAGATGATTACACAATCGAAATCGGCAAAGCCGACGTAAAACGCGAAGGCGAAGACATCACTGTCATCACATACGGTTTGGCTGTCCACTTCGCGTTGCAAGCAGCAGAACGTTTAGCGGAAGATGGCTATTCGGTCCACATCCTGGATCTGCGCACGATATATCCATTGGATAAAGAAGGCATCATCGAAGCAGCGAAAAAGACCGGCAAAGTCCTTCTTGTCACGGAAGACAATAAAGAAGGAAGCATCATAGGCGAAGTGGCAGCGATCATCGCTGAAAACTGCCTATTCGACCTCGACGCACCGATCAAGCGCCTCGCAGGACCGGACATCCCTGCCATGCCATATGCGCCGACAATGGAGAAATTCTTCATGATCAACCCGGACAAAGTAGAAAAAGCCATGAGAGAACTAGCCGATTTTTAAGAAGAAAAGCGGAAATGGCCGTTTAGCTTCGACAGGCATAAGACAAACCGGCGAAGCGGCGCTCTTTGCCGCACAGCCGGGGTGGCTTATGACCCTAGAAGCTGGCCATTGCAGCTAGACAGAAGAAAAGCGGAGTTGCCCATCTAGCCCCGACAAGCGCTGGAGGTCACGTCAGCACTGGCGCTTTTTGCCAGTGCAGGCGGGACCGAAGCGACCTCGAGGGGCTGGGCAACGGAGCTGGACAAAGAAAAGCGGAAATGGCCGGTAAGCTTCGACAGGCATAGACCCTAGAAGCTGGCCGAATCCCTAAACCTTTATAAATGAACATGCAATACAGATTGAAAAGGAGGAATCCCTTTGGCTATTGAAAAAATCACGATGCCCCAACTTGGCGAAAGTGTGACAGAAGGCACGATCGAAAAATGGCTCGTCCAGCCAGGCGACCATGTAAACAAGTATGACCCGTTGGCGGAAGTCAATACCGATAAAGTTACGGCAGAAGTTCCTTCATCTTTCACTGGGACGATCAAGGAATTGATCGCTTCTGAAGGCGATACATTGGAAGTCGGCGAAGTGGTCTGCACGATCGAAACTGAAGGCGGAGATTCTGCCCCAGTAGAAGAAGCAAAACCCGCTGAAGGCGAAAAAGCCAATGAAATGCCGGCTGCAGGAGCGGCACCGACGAAAAAGCTCGAAGGTGAGAAAGGCTCGTCCAAACCGGCTAAGCCACAAGGCGGAAAAGCACGGTATTCACCAGCTGTCCTTCGTCTTGCGCAGGATCACGATATCGACTTGAACCAAGTCGAAGGATCCGGTAACGAAGGCCGCATCACCCGCAAGGACTTGATGCAATTGATCGACAGCGGCAACATCCCGCAAGCTGGCGCCGAGACGCCACAAGCGTCTGAAACAGCTGAACCTGTTCAACAAGCTGCTCCGCAACAAGCACCGAAAGCGCCGGCAGCCAAGGAAGAAACGATTGAATCGGCTCCTGGCGATATCGAGATTCCGGTAACCGGCGTGCGCAAAGCGATTGCAGCTAATATGCTCAAGAGTAAGCACGAAGCGCCGCATGCGTGGATGATGATCGAAGTCGACGTGACGGATCTTGCGCAATTCCGCGATTCCATCAAAGGCGACTTCAAGAAAAAAGAAGGATTCAACATCACGTATTTTGCATTCTTCGTCAAAGCGATCTCCCAGGCATTGAAAGAGTTCCCGATGATGAACTCGATGTGGGCAGGAGACAAGATCATCCAGAAGAAGGACATCAACATCTCGATCGCTGTCGCTTCAGACAACGCCTTGTTCGTTCCGGTCATCAAAAATGCTGACGAGAAATCCGTTAAAGGCATCGGCCGCGAAATCAACGAACTGGCGCAAAAAGCGCGCACAGGTAAATTGAAGTCGGCAGATATGCAAGGCGGCACATTTACCGTCAACAACACTGGCTCGTTCGGATCTGTCCAGTCGATGGGCATCATCAACCACCCGCAGGCTGCAATCATCCAAGTCGAGTCGATCGTCAAACGCCCGGTTATCATGCCAGGCGGAATGATGGCTGCGCGTGATATGGTCAACTTGTGCCTATCACTAGACCACCGTGTACTCGATGGCCTGGTATGTGGCCAATTCCTGGCACGTGTCAAAGAAATCCTAGAGAAAATGAACAAAGAGAATACATCTGTTTATTGATGAAAAGTTTGGAGTCTTCGGACTTCAAGCTTTTTTTCCTTTCAGTAACTTGCTGCGTCAGGTAAAATGGAAACAGAAAGCTTTGAGGAGGGAATAGTTTGACGATTGAATCGATGAAAAACATTCAGTTTCCTGAGCGTACATACGATGAATGGAAACAAGCGGCAGAAGCTGCATTGAAAGGAAAAGATTTTGAAAAGGTGATGAAAACCTCCACCATTGAGGACATCACCCTCGAACCCCTCTATACAAAAAGTATGCTGGAGCGGAGCGTATCCGATGTGGATTCCCAAGTGGCCGCTGTCCAGAGCGGGAAATACGGGCCGTCCTGGATCGTTGCGCAGGAAGTCACAGCACATGATGCACAGGAATTCTTAGACGCTACCCATGACAGCTTGTCCCGCGGCAATGAAGCTGTCGTCTATTCAGGCGCACAGCCATTTGATTGGACCGATGGACAACTTGAACAACTCGCGGAATTGATAGTGCGCTATCCGATTTATTTCAAGGTGACCGAAGACCATGATCCAATTTTACGTGTCTTTGAAATGGTCGCAAGCGACCAGCAAGCAGAAGTTAAAGGCGTAATTTTTAGCGAGGAGCCGGTCCAAGCACCCGACCAGGTCCGTACTGGCCTGATCGATACACTGCCGACACATAACGCAGGCGGAACGATTATCCATGAGCTTGGTGTAGCACTGAGCATAATGGCAGAAGCTCTGGAAGAACAGGAATTCGAAGCTGCGGCGAATACATTCTGGGTGCGCTTTGCGATCGACACCCATTTCTTCCAGGAAATTTCTAAAATTCGCGCATTCCGTGTTTTATGGCAGGCGTTCTGCTCGGCATACGGCAAAGAGGCACCGCGTATTCCTGTTTTCACGGAAACTTCTGTGCGCTCGTATTCCAAACTGGATCCATACGTCAACTTGTTGCGGGCTGGCAATGCGACATTTTCCGCAGTATTAGCGGGAACAGACGGCCATACTGTTCATCCGCATGATTTCCTGACGGTTCCGACGGGCTCAAGCCGCCGAATCGCACGCAATGTGCAATTGGTCATCAAAGAAGAATCCCATATCTCACATGTAACCGACGCCGCCGCCGGATCTTATTACATCGAGAGCCTGACACGTGAATACGTGGAAGCGGCATGGAAGTATTTCTTGGAGATCCAGGAAGCTGGAGGATATTCCGAAGTGAAGCGGACCGGCTGGCTGACGGATGATATCCAAGCCAAATGGCTCGAACGCGAGCAGCAAGTGGCCAACCGCAAAGCTTCATTGATCGGGACGAATATTTACGCCAACCCGCAGGAGCCGGTAAAAGATGCCAAAATCGATGCCGCTCATTTGGAATATATGACAGCGAAGCGTTTGGCTACGCCATTCGAAAAATTGCGTTCAAAAAGCCGTGAAACGGAAATCAAATCGGCCGTTATTCTTTTAGAGCCGCTAAAAGCAGTGAAACCGCAGGCGGATTTTGTGCAAGGATTCCTTTCCGTCGCAGGAATCGAACCTGAAATCAGCCCGTATCTTTCATCCGCTGACGAAGTGAACCGTTATATCCGTTCTGAAGAGCTTGATTATGCAGTTCTGTGCGGAAGCCGGGAAATATTCGAAAAAGTCATTCCGGAACTTGACTCGAAAGCTGCCATCGACGTCGCTGGAAAAGTCGATTCCGACACATTAAAAGCTTGGGAAGCTTACGGCATCCGGGATTCCCTTTACGCCGGAAAGCCGTTGATCGACAAATTGGAAGATGTTTTGTCGCTTGGAAAGGAGGCGCTGTAAATGACGACACCTGATTTTACGAAAATTGATGTTACAAAGCTAGATGTTGCAAAATTAGGCGAGCGGGATGATAGCGCTTTTATGACCAATGAAGGCATTGCCGTCAAGCCGTTCTATACTTCGAAAGACTTGAATAAAGAGCAGACGAGTTTGCCTGGATTTGCGCCGAACGTCCGTGGGCCATACCCGACGATGTACGTATCACGGCCATGGACTGTGCGCCAGTATGCTGGCTTCTCAACAGCTGAAGAAAGCAACGCCTTCTACCGCCGCAATTTGGCGATGGGGCAAAAAGGCTTGTCTGTGGCATTTGACCTTGCGACACACCGCGGCTATGACTCCGATCACCCGCGCGTTGTCGGCGATGTCGGGAAAGCAGGTGTAGCGATCGACAGCGTCGAAGATATGAAGATTCTATTCGACGGCATCCCGCTCGACCAGATGTCCGTATCCATGACGATGAACGGTGCAGTTGTGCCGATCATGGCGTTCTTTATCGTTGCTGCAGAAGAGCAGGGCGTGTCGCCGGAGCAACTTGCCGGCACAATCCAGAACGACATCTTGAAAGAATACATGGTCCGCAACACATACATCTACCCACCGGCCATGTCGATGCAGATCATTGCGGATATCTTTAAATACACATCCGACCACATGCCGAAATTCAACTCGATCTCCATTTCGGGCTACCATATACAAGAAGCGGGCGCCACGGCAGATATCGAACTTGCCTATACCTTGGCAGACGGCTTGGAATACGTCCGTACCGGTTTGGACGCAGGAATCGGCATCGACCAGTTCGCGCCGCGCCTGTCATTTTTCTGGGGCATCGGCATGAACTATTTCATGGAAGTGGCAAAAATGCGTGCCGGGCGCGAAATCTGGGCGAAGATGATGAAGAGCTTCGATCCGCAAAATGCCAAATCCTTGGCGCTCCGCACACATTCCCAAACTTCGGGATGGAGCTTGACCGAGCAGGACCCGTTCAATAACGTGACGCGCACGCTGCTAGAAGCAAACGCTGCGGCGATGGGCCATACGCAATCCTTGCACACCAACGCACTCGATGAAGCGATTGCCTTGCCGACCGATTTCTCGGCTCGCATTGCACGCAACACGCAATTGTTCCTTCAGGAAGAAACCTTGATGAACAATACGATCGATCCATGGGGCGGTTCGTATTATGTCGAAAAACTGACGGAAGAATTGATGGAAAAAGCGTGGACATTGATCGAGGAAGTCGAAGAACTCGGCGGCATGGCGAAAGCGATCGAAACGGGCCTCCCGAAAATGCGCATCGAAGAAGCGGCTGCGAAAAAACAAGCGCAAATCGATTCGAATGAAGAGACGATCATCGGCGTCAACCGCTACCGTCTCGACGAAGAAGACCCAATCGATATTTTGAACATCGACAACACGATGGTGCGCAAAAAGCAGATCGAGCGACTCGATCGAATGCGTGATACGCGCGACCAGAAAAAAGTAGAGAAAGCACTTCTTGAGCTGACAAAAGCAGCCGAAACCGGCGAAGACAATATTCTGGCCTGCGCGATTGAAGCAGCGCGCCACCGGGCATCACTCGGTGAAATCTCGGATGCCATCGAAAAAGCTTCCGGCAGGCATAAGGCGGTGATCCGTTCCGTGAGCGGGGTATACAGTTCAAACTTCTCCAACCAGGAAGAAATGCAGATCGTCAAACAAATGACCGAAGAATTCATTGAAAATGAAGGCCGCCGCCCGCGTATCTTGATTGCCAAGATGGGCCAGGATGGACACGATCGCGGCGCGAAAGTCATTTCGACCGCATTCGCCGATCTCGGCTTTGATGTCGATATCGGGCCTTTGTTCCAGACGCCAGCGGAAACAGCCCAGCAGGCGGCAGAAAATGATGTCCATGTCATCGGCGTCAGCTCGCTCGCGGCAGGCCATATGACGCTTGTGCCGGATCTTGCGGCAGAATTGAAGAAAGTCGGGCGCGAAGACATTTTGATCGTCGTCGGCGGTGTCATTCCGGCGCAGGATTATGAGTTCCTGCGCAATAACGGCGCCAGCGCCATCTTTGGTCCAGGAACGGTCATCCCGGTTGCTGCCCAAAAAGTCATCGAAGAAATCTATGCGCGCCTAGGGTACGAGGAAGAGGCCGACTGATGGATCGCGACAAGCAGTCCAGACAGGTGAAGTCGGGTGTTTCGGATAAGCATGATGGCATGAAAGCATTGCCAAGGAAGAAATTCAAGAAGCCCAGTACGAGCCAGTTCGATTTGGACGAGCTCGCGCGCGGCGTCGAAAGCGGCTCGCGTTTGCATTTGGGAAAGGCGATCACTTTACTTGAAAGCACCAACCCGGACCATAAACAGCGCGGACAGGAATTATTGAATGAGCTGCTGCCGAAAACGGGCAATAGCATCCGCATCGGCATCACCGGAGTTCCAGGAGCCGGCAAAAGCACATTCATCGAAACCTTCGGGACGATGCTGACAGAGCTCGGCCACCGGGTGGCGGTGCTTGCGATCGACCCGAGCTCCTCTCGAACAGGCGGCAGCATACTCGGAGACAAAACGCGCATGGAGGAGCTGGCGAGAAATCCACAAGCCTTCATCCGCCCCTCTCCGACTGCTGGCACACTTGGCGGCGTCCATAAAAAGACACGTGAGACGATGCTCTTGTGCGAAGCGGCAGGGTACGACGTGATCTTGGTCGAAACGGTCGGTGTCGGGCAGAGCGAGACGCTTGTGCGCGGAATGGTCGATATGTTCCTGCTGCTTGTACTAACCGGTGCGGGTGATGAACTGCAAGGCATGAAAAAAGGCATTTTGGAATTAGCGGATGCGATGATAGTCCATAAAGCGGATCGGGATAATTTGCCGCTCGCCAAGAAAACAGTGCGGGAATACAAGCAGATGCTGCATTTTCTCCAGCCGGCGACCGAAGGCTGGACGACCCGGCCTTTGGCGGCTTCTTCTCTCGAAGGGACCGGCATGCAGGAAATTTGGGATATGGTCCAGGAATTTGAGCATTTGGTCAAAGAAAGCGGCTACTGGAGCACCCGTCGCCAGGAACAGACGCAAGACTGGTTCCATTCAATGATCACCGATGAACTGCTCGGCCGTTTCTACGGGGATCCGGAGCGCAAACAGCAGGTGAAAGAGATGGAACAGCGCATACTCACCGATCGGTTGACGGTCTCCCAGGCGGTCGCCGAACTGTTCAAGTAAGCTCTTTTGCAACTCTGCCGCCATCCTGATATGATAAGAACAGCAATAATGAAGGAGTGGTACAGATGAGCATGGATTTTAACTTCCTAATGAATGATATCGTTACACAAGCCCGCCAAGAACTAACAGATGGTGGCTATACACAATTAGAAACGGCTGAGGATGTCCAAGAAGCTTTCGCCAAACCTGGCACGAGCCTTGTTATGATCAACTCGGTTTGTGGCTGTGCAGGCGGCATCGCACGTCCAGCGGCTTTGCATTCGGTCCATTATGATAAACGCCCGGATCACCTTTTCACGGTGTTTGCCGGCCAGGATAAAGAAGCGACTGCACAAGCGCGTGCGTTGTTCGGCGATGACCACTTGCCTTCTTCTCCATCTTTCGCGTTCTTGAAAGACGGCAAACTAGTGGATGAAATCGGCCGCCACGAAATCGAAGGGCACGATCCGATGTCGGTCATTACGCATATCCAATCGATTTTCGAAGAGCATTGCGAAGAAATGTAATTAAAAATGCCCCCGCTGCGGGGCATTTTTTCTATTTTGAGGGGAGAGGGCTATGAAACTGAAACCATACCGTATAGGCTATCGGACGATGAAAACGGCTCTCGGGGCCGCCATCGCCATTTACTTGGCACAGTTGATCGGGCTCGAATATTATGTATCGGCCGGGATTTTGACGATTCTGTGCATCCAGCCTACGAAGAAAAAATCAGTACGTGCTGCGTTTTCACGTTTTGTCGCCAGCATCATCGCTATTGGCTTCGCTTTTGTCTTTTTCGAAATGGGGGCTTACCATCCGATCATGCTTGGAATCATGATCTTGCTGTTCATTCCAGTGCTCGTAAGTCTCGGGTTTTCGGATGGATTCGTCTCCAGTGCCGTCATCTTGCTTCATTTATACGACGCCCAAAATTTGACCGGTGGATTATTCCTCAATGAAGTGATGCTCATGGCGATCGGTTTCGGGACGGCTTTGATCGTCAATATGTATATGCCGAGCATCGAAAAAAAGTTGGAACGCTATAGGGAAGACATCGAGCGGCTGTATTCGACGATTTTCAAGGAAACGACCATCTATTTGCGTCAAGGGGAGTCAGACTGGACCGGCAAGGAATTGATGGAATCGGAAAAACTGCTCGATAAAGCAAAAGCGCTGGCCTATCAGGACGTCGAGAATCATTTGCTGCGCCACGAAAATAAGTATTACCATTATTTCGATATGAGGGAGCAGCAGCTTCAAATCATCGAGCGCATTTTGCCGAAGATCACGGCTCTCCCGGTTATTGTCGGCCAGACGCAGCTTGTCGCTGATTTTCTCGAAGACTTATCGGAGCATGTGCATTCGGGCAACACGGCAGATCAATACATCCACAAACTGGATCGTCTCAAAGCGAACTTCGCTGCAATGCCGCTGCCGGATACGCATGAAAAGTTCTTGGCGATGGCTGATTTGAATGCCATCATCCAGGAGATGGAGACTTATTTGGAAATTAAACAAAGCTATAAAGGTTTCCACAATAAAAAAGGGCTGAATCCAAGCCCGGCATGAAAAAGCGCCAGGAGAAGTCAGCTTCTCCTGGCGCTTTTTATGGATTCTTTATTCATGCACGAAAAAAAGAGCATCCAGAACGCTTAATGCATGCGTGTAATGGCGCTCTTTTGCAGATTTCAATTTAAATGACGAAGCTTAAGCCCATCATCAGGCTCGATAGCAGCATCAATCCGACCATTGCGTAGACAATGACTTTACGGAAAGCTTGGTTTCTCATGGATAGCATAGCTCCTTTATTACTGGACTTTGAGGAAATCATACCACAATCCGGATAAATTTTAAACTGACAGCTACATCATTTTCGTAATATTCGATAACAACTAGAGTTTTTGCCACTGAATGGGTACAATAAAGAGGAAGCCAAAAAAGGAAGTGAATAAGGATGAAGAAAGTTGATCATATCGGAATCGCTGTAAAAGATTTAGAGCAGGTCCTGCCTTATTACACAGAGACACTCGGGTGTCCGTTGATGAAGATCGAAGAAGTGGAAGGGCAGAAAGTCAAAGTCGCTTTTCTTGATGCAGGCAATATTAAGCTCGAGCTGCTCGAACCGATGAGCGAAGAAAGCCCGATCCATAAGTTCATCGATAAAAAGGGGGAAGGCATCCATCATATCGCATTCGGCGTCGAAGGCATCGAAGAGCGGATGGCGGAACTTCGTGAAAACGGTGTCAAATTATTGAGTGAAGAGCCGAAACCGGGTGCCGGCGGGGCGATGGTCGCCTTCCTTCACCCGAAATCATCAAACGGCGTCTTATACGAACTATGCGAAAAGAAGTGACGGAGGAGTGGGGAAATGGACATTTATGAGCGCATCAATGAGTTGTATGACAGAAAAACAGAAATAGAGCTTGGCGGCGGCGAAGCCCGCATTGACAAGCAGCACGAAAAGGGCAAACTGACAGCCCGTGAGCGTATCGAACTGTTGTTGGATGAAGGCAGTTTTGTAGAACTGAGCCCGTTTGTGGAACACCGGACAACCGATTTCGGCATGGGCAAAGGACCCGGCGATGGGGTTGTCACCGGTTACGGGAAAGTGAATGGCCGTCCTGTGTATTTGTTTTCCCAGGATTTCACTGTTTTCGGTGGTGCGTTGGGGGAAATGCATGCGAAAAAAATTGCCAATGTCATGGATATGGCCGCCAAAAACGGTGCACCATTTATCGGGTTGAACGATTCCGGCGGTGCCCGTATCCAAGAAGGCGTCTTGTCACTTGATGGCTACGGCCATATTTTTTACCGCAATTCGATTTATTCGGGCGTCATTCCGCAAATCTCGGTAATCATGGGGCCATCTGCAGGAGGTGCGGTATATTCGCCTGCCATTACAGATTTCGTCTTCATGGTCGACAAGACGAGCCAAATGTTCATCACCGGCCCGAAAGTCATCGAAACCGTTACGGGAGAAAAAATTTCGTCCGAAGATCTCGGAGGTTCACGCGTACATACCGCCATCAGCGGAAACGCCCATTTCCGTTCAGGTTCAGAACAGGAAGTTTTGGAAATGGTGCGCCAATTGATCAGCTATTTGCCGCAGAACAACCAGGAAATGCCGCCGCGCTTAGAAGTCGATAACGAAGACGATTACCGTCCCGATTTGGCGGATGTTGTACCGTATGAAGCGATTCGCCCTTACGACGTCCGCAAAGTCGTCGAGCAAGTGGTCGACAAAGATAGCTTTATGGAAGTGCAGCCTGAATTCGCGCGCAATATCGTTGTCGGCCTCGCACGCATCAAAGGGGAAACAGTCGGGCTAGTATGCAATCAGCCCAAAGTGATGGCAGGGGGGCTCGACATCGATTCTTCCGATAAAGCAGCCCGCTTCATCCGCTTCTGCGACAGTTTCAATATCCCGCTCATCACTTTTGAAGACGTCACCGGTTTCTTCCCAGGGATCAAGCAGGAGCATGGGGGAATCATCCGCCACGGAGCGAAAATCCTTTATGCCTATTCGGAAGCGACCGTGCCTAAAATGACGGTCATCCTACGTAAAGCTTATGGTGGGGCATATGTCGCGCTCAACTCGAAATCAATCGGTGCGGATTTGGTCTACTCATGGCCGAACGCTGAAATCGCTGTTATGGGGCCAAACGGTGCCGCAAATATCATCTTTGCACGCGAAATTGCAGCAAGCGATGACCCCGAAGCGACGCGTGCTGCGAAAATTGAGGAATACCGCGTGAAGTTCGCCAACCCGTACGTCGCCGCTGCGCGCGGGATGGTCGATGATGTCATCGATCCGCGCGAAACACGCATCAAGCTTATTCAAGCACTGGAAATGATGCGCAATAAACAAGATGAACGCCCGAAGAAAAAGCACGGCAATATGCCGCTATAAAAGCTTTTACTATCAATCTCTTCCTGTTAAAGGGAAGAGATTGATGCGTTATGAATGAAGTCGGAAGTTCCTAGGGCTATAATAGGAACTGGAATAAATGGAATAGAAGAGGAGTTTTTTGAATGAAAACCGATCGATTATTGGAAGAATTTATGGAGCTTGTGCAAATCGACTCCGAAACGAAAGAAGAAGCCGCCATTGCGGAAGTGTTGACGAACAAATTGGAAGCTCTCGGCTTCAGTGTTGTCGAAGACGATTCGAAACAACGCACAGGACACGGGGCAGGAAATCTAGTGGCGACTCTTGAAGGCACAAAAAAAGACGCGCCGCCGATTTATTTCACCGTACATATGGATACAGTGGTCCCGGGCAAAGGCATCAAGCCAGAAGTCCGAGACGGCTATGTGTATTCAGACGGCACGACTATCCTCGGAGCTGATGACAAAGCTGGCGTCGCTGCACTATTGGAACTCGCACGTCACCTGTCAGAAGAAAACGTCGAGCACGGGGACATCCAATTCCTCATCACAGCTGGCGAAGAAAGCGGATTGGTCGGGGCGAAGGAATTCGACGCATCCCTGTTGAAAGCGAAATTCGGCTATGCAGTCGACAGCGACGGGCAAGTCGGCGGCATCGTGACGGCAGCGCCGAACCAAGCGAAATTATGGACGACAATCTACGGCAAGACCGCGCATGCCGGAGTAGCGCCGGAAAAAGGCGTATCCGCGATCACCATCGCCTCAAAAGCGATCGCCCGCATGAAACTCGGGCGAATCGATGAAGAGACGACCGCAAACATCGGCCGTTTCGAAGGTGGCAAAGCGACCAATATCGTTTGCGACGAAGTCCATATCCTGTCTGAAGCACGCTCGATCAGCGAAGACAAATTGGCGGATCAAACGGCACATATGGAAACGGTGTTCGAGGAAGTCGCCAAGGAAATGGGGGGACGTGCCGAGACAGACGTCCAGCTCATGTACCCAGGCTTCCGCTTCGATGAAATGGACCCTGTCGTAGATATCGCGAAAGCCGCAGCCGAACGTATCGGCCGCCCGTCGCCTGTCCTCACAAGCGGCGGCGGAAGCGATGCCAATATCATCAACGGCCACGGCGTCCCGACGGTCAACCTATGTGTCGGCTATGAAGAAATCCACACAACGAACGAACGCATGCCGGTCCTGGAGCTTGAGAAACTGACCGAGCTATTGGTCGAAATCGTCAAAGAAGCAGCCACACGTTAATCAAACCATAACAACAGCCCCGACAGGCCATTATACTTGGCTTATCGGGGCTGTTTTTTAGTTCTGAAGATTACGCTGCAAGGGGACGCTTTAGGCCCGCAGGATGCGGGTCATGCAGCCGATGCGACAGGACGTCACTATTTTAAAGATGGATAGTAGAGAGGTGAGTGGAAGAGGTTGCGCTGCAAGGGGCACGCTTGGGGCTCGCAGGATGCGAGTCATGCAGCTGATGCGACAGGACGTCGCGCTTTCAGCTGCCCGGGGATGGGGCGGGTGCCCCGCCAATGTGCCGCAAAGAGCGCGGCACATTTGTCTCGCCAGCCCGCGCGGTCCCTCAGGCGTCGGCCCCTTTCCGCTTCATCTCTAGTTTTAGAAAGTAAATCAAATGTATCTGGCAATGGAATTAATTTGAATAGTTTTGTTCAGCTTTGTAAGTTCAAGTTGAATAGCCACGGCAACTTCATAACCATCAAGTCTAGCTAAGCGTCCCCACCAGTGGATGAATTCAATCAATAGTGATACGTCTCCGCACGCAATATCCAATGAAATCTAAAAGCCGAACCGCGTACACGGGCGAGCCGACGCAATGAGACAAGCGTTCTTCTTGGCTCATTGCAAGAGGCCAGCCCAAAGCGGGAGGCGGGTGCTTAATAGATGAAACAAACGATCGTCGGCACATCACAATCACAAGTCCAACTAAGTGATGTGCACCAGTGGATGAACTAAACTAAACACGATTCTTCTTCGCATGCAGTATCCAATGAAATCTAAAAGTCGAACCGCGAATACGGGCGAGCCGAAGCAATAAGACAAGTGTTCTTCTTGGCTTATTGTGAGAGGCCAGCCCAAAGCGGGAGGCGGCTACTTAATGGATGAAACAAACAATAATCAGTACACCACGCACACAAGTCCAACTAAGTATTACAACAAGCGGATATACTTGATGTAACAGTGCTCCATGCTCCACATCAAAAGGTGAACAGGATGCCTGTTCGCCTATTTTTTGATACACTGAAAGAAAAAGGAAAGCGAAGCGATTGTTATGGCGGGGCGAGTTATTTTCCATATTGATATGAATAGCTTTTATGCATCCGTCGAGCAGGCGCATGATCCCACGCTGAAGGGAAAAGCTCTGGCAATTGCAGGGAATCCGAAAGAGCGCAAAGGCATCATCGTCACCTGTTCTTACGAGGCGCGGGCACATGGCATTTACACGACGATGCAAGTGCATGAGGCGAAGAAAAAGTATCCGGGGCTATTGCTGATGCCGCCGAACTTCGACCGCTACCGGGAAGCGTCGAGGCAAATGTTCGAGATCTTGCGCACCTATACCGATGCCGTGGAGCCAGTGTCGATCGATGAAGCCTATATCGACGTGACGGAACTATCGGCTGACCGGCACCCGGTGGAGATTGCCGAAGAGTTGCAGCAGCGAATCCTGAAAGAGTTGGATCTGCCTTGTTCCATCGGCATCGCGCCGAATAAATTCCTGGCCAAAACAGCGTCCGATATGAAAAAGCCGCTTGGCATCACCATCCTCAGAAAGCGTGATATCCAGCGCATCCTGTGGCCAAGAGAAGTCATTGAAATGCATGGCATCGGGGAAAGCACCGCGAAAAAGCTCAATAGCTTGAAGTTGTATACGATCGGCGATTTGGCGAATGCGCCGGAGGGATTGATTAAAGAAAGAATGGGCAAAAACGGCGTGCGGCTGCAGGCACGTGCAAGAGGAGAAGACAGCCGTGAAGTCGATCCGGATTCGATTTATGACCGGAAAAGCGTCGGCACCTCGACGACTTTGCCGTTTGATGAGACCGACCTCGAAAGCTTACAGAAGATCTTCCGGACATTGAGCGCGAAAGTCGCGGCAAGGCTGCATGCGAAAAACTTGGCAGGGCCGACCGTCAGCATCCAAACGCGCAGTGCGGACTGGAAAAACCGGACCCGCAGCGTCACCTTGAACAATACCGTTTGGAAAGAGCAAGACATCATGCTGCAGGCGTGGCAATTGTTCGAAACGCATTGGAACGGCGAACCGTTGCGGCTCGTCGGCGTCACCGTCTCAAACGTCGTCGACAAGGGCGACATGACCGAGCAATTATCACTCTTCAATTTTGAGGAACACGCGAAAGATGAACCGATTCTGGATTTGGTCGCCAAGCTCGAAAGCCGTTTCGGCAAAGGTTCCGTCTCTAGAGGAATGCCGTATCATCAGTCGAAGCACGACGCACAAACCAGCTTAAGCAAAGATTTTCTGAGTGACCATGAGAGGAAGAAACGCTAATGCAAGTATTATTTTTAGGAACAGGGGCAGGCATGCCGTCGAAACAACGAAATACATCTGCGCTCGCCTTGAAATTACATGAAGAACGGGGAGCTGTGTGGCTGTTTGACTGCGGGGAAGCGGTCCAGCACCAGATTCTCGAAACGACCATCAAGCCACGCAAGATCGAGAAGATCTTCATTACCCATATGCACGGCGACCATATTTTCGGCCTGCCGGGGTTATTGGGATCGCGTTCGTTCCAAGGCGGCGATGAACCGCTCGACCTGTACGGGCCGAAAGAGCTGAAGGAATACGTTGAAATGACCTTGCGCTTGAGCCGGACGCATTTGACTTACCCGATCCGTTTCCATGAAGTGAAAGAAGGCCTCATCTTTGAAGATGACACGATGACGGTCGAAGCGGGTCTCTTGGCGCACGTCATCCCGACTTACGGCTATCGCATCAAGCAAAAACCGTTGTTGCCGAAGCTCGATATGGACAAAGCGAAACAGCTCGGTGTTCCGAAAGGCCCGCTGCTTGCCAAGTTAAAGGCGGGCGAAACCATAGAACTTGAGGATGGCCGAAAAGTGGAATCCAAAGAAGTGACCGACCCGGCAGAACCCGGCTTTACGGTCGCAATCCTCGGCGATACACAGTATTGCGCAAAGTCGGAACAATTATCGCAAGATGCTGACCTGGTTGTCCACGAAGCGACGTTCGACGGCGAAACGGAGAAACTCGCCAAGGAATACGGCCATTCGACGACTTTGGATGCGGCAAAAGTGGCAAGCCGAGCCCGTGCCCAAAAGCTCATCGTCAACCATATGAGTGCGAGGTTTATGCCGGAACATGAAAAGGAGTTATTGAAAAGCATGCGCCAAGTCCATGAAAACAGCGAAATTGCACACGATTTCGATGAATTTGGATGGAATAAAAAAGAGCGCCAAATGGTGAAGGTTTTAGAAAAATGATGTAACAGGCGTTTTCCGGTTGTTTCGATGGAATCGAATAGAGCAACGAGGAAAACGTCTTTTATTTGTTTGAAAAGTTTTGGGAAGGGAGTGCGTAAACATGGATTTCAATACAGTCATGCAAGAACTGGAAGCTTTGGGGAAAGAACGGACGAAAAAAATGTACCTGTCGAGCGGTGCAAAAGAGCCGGTGTTCGGCGTAGCCACAGGCGCGATGAAGCCGATCGCCAAACAAATCAAAATCGACCAGCCTTTAGCAGAAGAGTTGTATGCGACAGGCAATTATGACGCGATGTATTTTGCGGGCATTATCGCCGACCCGAAAGCGATGACGGAAGCCGATTTCGACCGCTGGATGGACGGGGCTTATTTCTATATGCTGTCGGATTATGTCGTGGCGGTCACTTTGTCGGAATCCGATATCGCGCAGCAAGTTGCAGATAAGTGGATTGCAAGCGGCGATGAGCTGCGCATGTCTGCCGGCTGGAGCTGCTATTGCTGGCTGCTCGGCAACCGCATGGACAATGAATTCTCGGAAGACAAAATTTCCGCCATGCTGGATACGGTGAAAAAAACGATCCATCAAGCCCCTGAACGGACGAAAGCATCGATGAATAATTTTCTCTACACCGTCGGTATTTCCTATAAGCCTTTGAGCGACAAAGCTGCAAAAACCGCGAAAGCTGTCGGCAAAGTCGAGCTCAAACGGGAAAATAAGAAACCGGCGCAGCTCTATGCCTATGACAGCATCCAACAAGGATTGGAAAAAGGGCGTCTTGGATTCAAGCGCAAATTTGTTAGATGTTGATACGCTAAGAAAAAGTGCCGCCATAAAAAGGATTGGCGCTTTTTTTGTTGAATGATTAACTAGTTGATTTCGTGTATCATTTTAGGGAGATGAGGAGTTTTCCCAGACGAATAAGTTTTGAATTGCCGAATGACTTTGGAAGTTTTCTAAAAGACAATGGAGCGATCCTGAAAGGTTCAGAGTTGCAGGCGGTAATCGAAAAAGAAAAGGCTTATCTAGTTTTTATGGAACTTCGTGCTTTTCAAGGAGATGTGATTTTACACCCTGACACTTACGAAGAGTTCGCAGCGAACGACTGTCAGTTGGTCCTGCTAATTGCAGACTCTATCTATACGACGATCTATTGCAAAGATCAGCTGATGTTGCACTCACTCTAGGAGAACGCACACAGTATAGGGTTTCAAGACTTGGGATAATTGGACGAAGAAAACGATTCGCGTACAAGTCAATCCGTTAGGTGACTATAAAATCAATGGCAATTACATTTATTGAAAATGAAATGTAATTCCAAAAGAGATCTTACAAGGAGGAAAAATATGAATGCAATAGTGATCGGTGCAACTGGAGCGACGGGGAAAGACCTCATGGAACAATTGATGAAAGATGACTCATTCGATCGAGTCGATGTATTTGTCCGGCGCCCATTGGATATTCAGCATGACAAACTAAAGATCCACGTCATCGACTTTGACCTGCCCGATGAGTGGCAGGACTTGGTCAAAGGGGATGTGCTATTTTCCTGTTTAGGCACAACGATCAAAGCGGCAGGCAGCAAAGACGCACAGTGGAAGGTGGATTATGGCTATCAATTCGAATTCGCCAAAGCCGCAAAGAAAAATGGGGTGAAACGGTATGTGTTGGTTTCTGCTGAGTTTGCTTCACCAAAAGCCCGCAGCTTCTACTCGAGGATGAAAGGAGAGTTGGAAGAAGCGGTCAAAGTATTGGGTTTTGCACATTTAACCATCATCAAGCCGCCAATCCTCAAACGAAAGGATAGCAATCGCACGTTCGAAGTGATGGGGCTGAAAGCTATTCAATTCATGAATAAAGCAGGCTTGTTCCGCTCCCACCAGCCACTTCCTACTGAAGTATTAGCCAAGGCTATGATCAATTCGGCTAAACAAATAAAAGGAGGCGTTGAATCATTAACCGGTAAAGACATATGGGAACGCGCTGGATACATTAATGCATAGTAGTTATTCAAAATCATTTAATGTGAATGGGGTTCGATTCACGGGATATCAAGAGGTGCAGTTTTCTGAATAAAAATAGATTATTCTTTAACGGTGAAGCATGAATAACCAGGGGTTGTAAACGTGGTGTGTATAGAATGAAATCATTTCAGCCTCTTTATTATTCATTATTATTCATGTCGATAACTCCTGGCGGTATGAATTATTCGCGGTTAAATTGAATGAATTTATGAATAAAATCTATCTATATAGGTTCAAAAGTCGATGAATTGAATGTTGATATTTTATTCGGTGATATTGAATAGATTATGTATTCGCCTAGGAATTCATGGCCTGAATTAATACAGATGATATGGTAGCTGTGCAGAGCACCAACTCGATAAGAATGATGTGCACGCAATCACCTCTCACTCGTTTTCTATTTGATCGCCAATGACTTTGGTGAAGAGGTGCAAGTTCTCCATTTTGATTAGGCAACAGCCGTTTAACTACATAGGGGCAGGGTAATTGGGAAGCATAAGAAGAATCCGGGGTAACATGAGAGGGGAGCTTTAAATGCTTGATACGATTTTATTCGACGGCTGGAAAAGCGTGTTGCGCATCGCAATTATGTGTGTGCTGGCATATCCTTTTCTCATCATTTTATTGAGGATTTTTGGAAAACGCAGCTTAACCAATGTGAATATCTTTGATTTTATCATCACCGTGACTTACGGGGCAACGCTCGGCAGTATTATCACGAGCGACAAAGTGTCTTTTGCGGATGGAGCGGCCGTCTTGTTCATGCTCACCTTATTGCAGTATATCGTTTCGATATTATCGGTGAAATCCAAACGCTTTGCCGATTTGATCAAAGCGAATCCAAGCTTTGTTTACCATAACGGCGAGTTTTATGAGAAAAGCATGCAAAAGCACCGTATCCGAAAAGACGATTTACGCGGAAAAGTCCGGCAGCAAGGCTTGAGCTCTTTTGAACAAGTAGAAGCGATCGTGTTGGAAGGTGACGGCACGTTATCGATCATCCAAAAACAGGACAACCAGCCGAAAGATGCGCTCGAAGGTATCGAACGAGGCGACTCTTGAACCTGTCTTTGAATGAATATAGCTATTGTACATAATCCTGCTTTCAGACATGGGAGCGGGATTTTTTATGTTATGATATAGTGAGAATTATTATCAATTGGAAGAGGTGAACGCTGTGTTGGGGAAATTGCATACATTTCAAGTGCTGGCTGAATGCGGCTCTTATACCGAGGCGGCGAAACAGCTGTATTGCTCGCAGCCTTCAGTCAGCCAGCAGGTCCGCTATTTGGAAGAATACTACGGCGTGAAACTGGTCGCCCGCAAGAACCACCGCATCGAACTGACAGAGCGCGGCGTTCTTTTGAATAAACAGGCTAAGCAAATGCACGATCTATTTGAGGCGACGCATGAGCTCATGTCCGCGCGTGCCGCCCTGACACCGGTCTCCATCTATATGAGCAACCATCTGGCCGAAAATTATTATGACGAGTTATTCGACCCCGACACTCCTTGCTGCAAGACATGCCCTTTTGAAATCAATGGCCGCTGCTACATCGAACTGCGTGAACAGTTGATGGCCAAAAAAGCCAAGTTCGCCGTCATGCCGATCTATGCAGATGATGTACTTCAACAATGTTATGCGATTCGGGGCTTGTTTGAAGAAGAGTTCCATTTGGTTTTCTCGGCAAGCCATCCTTTAGCGGCCCGTAAGGTGATCTATGCAAAGGACTTGGAACAGGCGGCGGTATTGCAGACGCAAAGCAAGCATATGCAAGCGCTCATTAAGCAGGCGCTCGAAGCGAAAGGCGTCGAGGCATTCTATATGCAGATGACAGATTTCAAGATTATCAAAAAAGCGCTGGGGCAAAGCGAGGCCGTTTCATTTTTGCCGTTAAAAGCGCTGGATTTAACTGATGCTTCCTTGGTCCATCGCTCGGTCAAAGGGCTGCGGATCGTCCGGCAAAACGGTCTGGTCATCGACCCGGAACAACAGCTAAGCCCATCGGAACAAGCCTATTGCGACCATATAACGGAAAAGCTCTCCTCGTTTTGATGAGGAGAGCTTTCCTATTATAAGAAATCTTTATACAGCCATCATGAAAAATAATACAAGCGGCACAGAGCCTGCTGGGAAAAGAAGAAATCGATATGCACTAAATAAACGTTAGTTGATAACGATTCTCAATGATGATAGATTAAAGTGGCACAGCGAGAGAGGAACGGCGATTTACGCTAGTTTCATTTCAGATAAGTTTTCAGTTCTGCTACAGAAACGGGGCGAGCATATGAAGAAAATCCTATTCTTTTTAATCGTCAGCTTGTCGCTCTCCAGCCCAGCATCCGCTGTCATGGACGTTAATTTAGTGAATGAAGCGGGATACGGTGAAACCTCGTTAAGTTATGGCGATGCGCCGATCCGCAGTGAGTTGATAGCCACTGCAAGCGGCTTATTGCCGTTAAGCCCAAAGCAAGAGGCGAATGGGCTCATCAAAGATGGAATCGATGCACAAGCGGGCAAAGTGAATAAGAAGACCATTATGGTCATGGCGGCCGCTGCGTTATTTGTCTTTTGGCTGAACAGAAAGCGTAAGCAGGAATTTGATTAAGAAGCGATTAGAAATAGCAGATGGCATTACATATATGTAAATTATTCATTTCAGGAGGTTTTTCAATTGACGGGCATTCAAATCTACGATGATCAAGAAATATTCCACATCGCTTTTGACGACATCCGTAAATATCATGGAACAAAAGACGTGGCGGCGATTGGTGTCGCGTACCGCATGGCAGAAGCCGCATTTGAAGCACTTTACGGTGTAGACGTGCCGGAGCGGCAAGATATATCCATCCAAGCGGGACAAAGCTGCACGGGATTCCGTGATGCCTTCGAATTCATCACAAGAGCCAGGACCCGCGGAAAATATATCGTAGACCCGGATTACCCAGCCGCACGGTACGATCCCTTTAGCACGAGTTCCTACGCGTTCATCTTTTCAAGGGTGACAGGAGAAGAAGTGGAAGTCAGCTTGAAGAAGGACTTCCTGCCCTCTGCCTTTTATGATTTAGCGAAGAAAAATCGGGAACGCCTATTAACCGAGGAAGAAGCCGAAGCATTCAAAATCCTTAAGAAAGACTTATGCCTGCGTGCTCTGGAGCTGCCTTTGGACGAAGTCGTGGAAGTACGCTGAAGTATAGAATTCGACGTCAAGTAGCACTCATGAGAAACGAAGTGCAAGCAAAAAAATCGATAACTCCACTTATTAAAGAGGAAACGCTGAAAAACTAAGCGTTTTCTCTTTTTATGTCTTAAGACAAAAACTTTTCATTTCCACTTATGCCTTTCATCCTACTAAGTCGGTTTTTTTAAAAAACCAATTTTTTCCTTTATATACAAGGATAGAAGACATTTGAGAAACTGTAGGTATTAATTTTCAAATATATCAAATAGTCTGTAATCTTATTGCTTGTATAAATTTACTTCGATATACTAAATTTCATTAATGTCGAGGAGGGAAAAATTTGAAGAAAAAATATATTGTACCTGTGATTATATCATCTGCACTCGTCGCAAGTTCGTTCACAGCCAGCACCTCATTGGCAAATGGCCAACAGGGGAATGGAGCTTCAGATAAAACATGGAATGAAAATGCTAATGTACCTGTATTCGTGAAGGAGAAAATCGCTGAGAAACGGGCTTCAAGCAATGCGTCGAATGCGCTTGAGTATCTAGCGGAAAACGAGAAAAAGACCGGCCTGAAAAATCCCAAGAAAAACTTGAAGCAAAAAGCGATTGAAAAGGATGCGCTTGGCATGACGCACGTCCGCTTTAACCAGGCTGTCAATGGGGTGCCGGTGGAAGGAGCGGAAGTGGTCGTTCATTACAACGAACAGGACGAATTAGTTTCCGTTAACGGCGGCCATTTCCCTGAAGCGTCCGCCAGCAGCGTCGACACGACGCCGACTGTGAGCGTCGTCAAGGCCGTTCAAACAGCGAAAGGCTCAGTTGACGCACCGGAACAGCTCGAGTATGCTCCAGAATCGGAAGTAGTCGTCTATCCGTTTGACGGTGAAAATCATCTAGCTTATAAGGTAAACGTCAACTTCCTCGGGGACAAGCCCGGCAACTGGTTTATCTTTGTGGATGCGAAAAGCGGTGAGGTGATCGACCAGTATAATGCGATCATGCATGCTGAAGACATCCATCAATCTGTCGGAACCGGCGTACTCGGCGAACAGCGCAAGATTCATACGACGAAGAGTAAAGAAGCCAAAGAAGGCACGACTTTCAGCTTGTCCGATGAGTCGCATGACGGCTTGGAAGGCATCTATACTTTTGATGCCAACGACGGGGAAATTGTCACGAACCATAGCGCCTCGTGGAAAGATGAATACTTGCGCCCAGCTGTAGACGCGCATTATAACTCGGAACAAGTGTATGAATATTTCCATGATGAACACGATCGCAACTCGCTCGACGACAACGGAATGGCGATCATTTCCTATGTGCATTATGGTGAAAACTATAACAACGCATTCTGGAATGGCCGCCATATGACTTACGGCGACGGCGATGGCTCGTTCATGGTGCCATTATCGGCAGGCTTGGACGTGGCAGCACATGAAATGACGCATGGCGTGATCTCCAATTCAGCGAATCTCCAGTACCGCTTTGAATCCGGCGCGTTGAATGAATCCTTTGCGGATATTTTCGGCGCATTGGTTGATGAGGACGATTGGGAAGTCGGGGAAGACATCATGGGCCCTGATGCCAAAGAAGACGGAAGAGTCTCGTTGCGCAGCTTGAGCGATCCAAGCAAATATCCGGTTAATGAAGATTATGTACCGTATGGCGACGGTGAAGGCAATTACCCTTCCCATATGGATGAATTCTATGACTTGCCGATGAACTTGGATAACGGCGGCGTCCATATCAATTCATCCATCACCAACCACGCAGCTTACTTGATCGGCGAAGAAATCGGCAAGGAAAAACTTGGCCAGATTTTCTACCGCGCATTGACGGTCTACTTGACGCCAACTTCCAACTTCAGCGAAGCCCGCAAGCTTATTGTCCAATCAGCGGCTGATATCTACGGAGAAGGCAGCGCAGAAGAGAAAGCTACGGCTAAAGGATTTGACGATGTAGGTATTTACGAATAAGGATTTTTGAAACCGCCATCCAAAGTGTCCGATCGGACACTTTGGATGGCGGTTTTTCATTGTACATGGAACTGCTTATTTCTAAATAGAGAAGTTCGTTAAAGTGCGAGGAATCCAGCGAACGTTCGTAAAGGGCTTTGAGACTTATACGAACGTTCTTTTTCGGGATTTAAACTATTTTGAGAGCGTTCGGAAAAGTGTACTTTTACGAACGGTTGTAACAAACTTCAATTTTATATTTAGAAAAGAGAATGAGGAAAAATATAATAATTCATAATATGGCGAGAAAGTGTTTTTATATTAACTGATCCTAATAGGAATAGATCGATATGATGTTTCAGTGCTTTGGAATTAAAACTTCGATTGAATATGAGTCTTGCAAACTTGTTGAGCGGGGGTTTAGTTCAAAATTTCGGTGTGGTATTATATGGATATTCCATAACTTTTAGAATAGGGGTATATATGAGTAAAGTACTTTATGTCTTAAGTCTTCTAATTTTTGCTTTTCTGATTTATAGTCTTTTCAGCGATCGAGAAATTCCATCTATTTTATTAATGATTGTAGTTTTAGTTGCTTTTGTGATCTACTTTATATTTCTAAAAATGGATAAAAAGAACGGCAGTACATGAAAATCAATAGAACCTGGATCGCTCTTAGTAGAGCAATCCAGGTTTTATTTTAGAGACAAACAAATTAAGTAAAGAGTCTCAATAACACCGTTAACCTGCTTACTAATTAATGTTTTTCATAAAACGTAAGATATCCAAGCAATAACTGATTAAAATCATCGTTGAATGAGAGCGTGAAATATCTTGTGTAAATGGGATAGAAAGGGAATACTTTTCTAATGTCTAGTTTTAATATGACGGCTTACAGGAAGGGAGAAACTTCGTATGAAGATCCACTCTTTTGTTCGCACAAGTGTATTTTTACGAACGGTTTCAAAGTTGTAATGAATAATTATTGAATATTGTTTAATAAATTCCATTTTACTTCCATTTAACCTGAAAAATAGATACCATTAGAAGTAAGATGATATTAAATAAAGGGGGCCATTTATGAAAACACTTAAGCTAGTACCTATTATGTTTTTGTTTTTACTAATAGCTGCTTGCAGTGATTCAGAAGAATCAGTTGATGGAGAGTTTATGTTTGGAAATATGTACGGAGATTCACTCGAATCCAACGAAAGCTACTACATTGTTCTTCCATTTGAATGGACAGGTGAAGAACCAGCGGTAATTACTTCTGTTGAATTAGTTAAAGAAAACGAAGAACCAGTGACGTTTGGAAAAGATGGTATCGAATATGCATTTCACGGTGCCGACCCTTTAAAACAAACGGGTTTATATTCAGGAGAACGCAATATTGGGGAAATAGTAGATATTAATGGATTTGAACTTCAAGGAGAGAGCAGAATTGTAGCAGAAGTTCGGCTTGGCGAGGTAGTAGAGGATGAAAATAGAGCTGCAAAAATTAATTTCACAGTAAATGATGAGAAATACCAAGAAATAGTCGACTGGGATACTTTCAAAGTACTCTCTACAAATAACGGCTGACTTAATTAACAGATTATACAGAAGAACAAGTGGAACGAATTCAATTAATTGCCGATACCATTCAAGTGCAGCGAGAAAAAGGCATTAAGCGAACAGACTTAGCGGAAGTTGAAGCTAAATTATTGGAACGATTCGGGGGCGAAGTAAAGCGAATCGATACCGATTTGGTAGTTCCTCCGCAGTCTCTCAATCAGATTGTTGAGTTGCTGATGGGGCAGAACCAAAAAATCAATGAGCTGCAGCAACTCATGCACCAGCAGCCAAAACAAAAATTGCCAGATCCGGTGGATTATACGGAAGTGCTCGCTGACATGAAAAATGAATTGAAAAAGAGCCAGGAACGAGAAGAGCAACTTTTAGCCATTATCCAGCAGCTGCAAACCGATCTGGACAAATTGAAAAAGCCCCGGCAAAATCCAAGTGGAAGTTTTGGGGCAAAGACTAGGTTTTGAATGTAACTTAAGTGCAGATAAGTTACATTCAGATCAAGCAAGAAAGAAAGGCACACGGTAAAATAAGTTTCCATACTGGAGATGAAAATGCGATGAATCGATGCAAAGAAGAGGAAATCATATTCGATACGATGCGTGAAGCTGATGTATGGGCTGATTCAATTGCAAATGAAATGTACGGAAGGCTTTATGATAGTTATAGTACTCCTGACTATAAAATAGCTTATGCTCTAGCTTTTAGGTTAGCTGCCATCGAAAACTGCAGAGTATATACCAAGGATGAAAATGCGGAAAATAAATATAAAGTATATGCTGCATTTGATGATTCAAACTCATAAATTCTTTGAAATACAATTTTTTAATACTCTTCAAATCATCTAAAAATAACGATTTTGAATGTAACTTAATGTGAATTAAGTTACATTTAAAATAGTAAAAGAACCATTTTGAAAAGGGGTGAAACAGGTGGAACGTTTCGATATGAGCTTTCAAAATAAAAGAGTGAGGATTTGGTTTGCTCTTGTATTACCTTCGATTTTACTGGCCGTGCTGCTATATATTTTTCTTCCAAACGAGTTTCAGTTCATTCCAACCCTTATATTAATTGTTGGATTTGCCATCTATTATGCTTGGGTTGTGCTCTATAAGAGAAAACAAAGATCTAATAAGTAGTTCTATTTTTAAATTTGAATGTAACTTATTAGTAATTAAGTTACATTCAAAAAGGCCAGATGAGGAGAGATCCTTTATCTGGCCTTTCTTATTAAGCTGGATTATTTTCAGACTCTATTCTCTTCTGAGCGCATTTTTTTACTAGGATTTTTTATTCTCCAAAGGAAAAATATAGTCAGCAGAATATAAAATACTGTAGCTAGAATAATAAAGATTTTATCTTGAGAATAGGAAAAGGTACCATTCGTAAATATTAGAAAGTAAATGATCCAGATACCAATAATCTTAAGCAATTGATTCGTGCGATTAGATTTAAACATGTCATCGTTCCTTTCGCTAGAGACAACTTAATAATTTAATTAATAGTATATATACCATTTTTATCCAGTAAAAGTCTCGTTTTTTAAAAAGAAAAAATTATCGATTTTGAATGTAACTTAATACTAATTAAGTTACATTCAGAACCCTGATTCCATTGACTTCCCAAGAAAAACGAGCAAAACTGACATTACCAGAAAAAAAGATACATTCAGATCGTTGATTTCCCTGCGTTCGCTTTTCCTTGGCGGCGCTCTTTATTTTTTAAGACTTCTTTTACTATTTTCATTTTTCTTTGCTAATTCGCGAATGGTATTTAAATTAAGCGTCCAAATCACGCTAATGATTATGTAATAAATTGCAATAACTGATAGGTTATCTGTTACGTTCATCCCAATCGGTTTTTCTGAAACGAAGTGTCCCCAAAGGATTCCAATTACCAGTAGCAATATAGGCGTGATAACATGTGCCATCGTATACATCAGTTTATCTAGTTTCAAAATTTCACCTCTTCCTGGACGGAATTAGTATGGATCAACCGTGTCTCCATGTGTATTTACCGCCATAATGAATAAGTGTACCAGCTATTCCAACAGCATTTGTAGAGAGCGTAAAATATCTTGTGTAAATGGGGTAGAAAGAAAAGACTTTTCTAATATTTAGTTTACATATCATAAGATTATCGGAAGCTATACAAATAGAAAGGGTGAGAAGATGCGCTTTAATTAGCATCTTCTCACCCTTTTTGTCTATAAAAGTATACTTTTACAAACAGTTTGAAAATAAAGCTCAGAAATAATGTTCGATTGTTCAGTGTTAATCAAGCACTAATGAAATAGAATCTGATTCTTGATTTACAACAATATTCTGTTGCTCAGAAGTGTCGTCTGTATAAGTTACAGTTACGTTAATTAATATTTCCTCTTCTAATGAATTTTGCGAGGGGATCGCTAGGGAGTATTTAGATTGCTGCTGTTCGCTATAATTAACCGTAAAGGCAGGGCCAATGTCTTTTATACCTTTGAATATTTCTGAATTGGGTTCATTGGTTATATAATTAATTTTTTCTAGTATCAGCTTATCCGGGTTGGCTACTTCTTCCTTAGACAACATTACATCTTCAATAAAAGTTCCATCATTGATTTCATAGAAAATAGAGTCTATATTTTCTCCGGAAACATCGAGTGAAATATTGGTGAAAATTAAATTATCACCGTCTCCACTTATATTGGTTAAAACATCTGGTCTATCTAGAGTAGCTAAATCAAATGTCGTTTTTTCTTCTAAAAGTTTATGACCTGTATTGTCAGCCGCATAAGCTGTAATTGTAAAAGTGTACATTTGGGAATTCCCGTAAATACTGTTAAACGGCAAATTGATCAGAAGCAATAAAAGAATGCCAGCCACACTTGCGAAGGAACCCCACTTTTTAAAATTAGTTTGGCGCGACTTTTCTCGGTTTGGATCAAAGTGTTTCGCTTTCAACCGATTTTCCATTGCTTTAGACATTTCAATTGAGTTGACCGCATCTTTTATTTTACGTTCATCCATCATTCTTCCTCCTCTCGATAATTTTGGCGAAGAAACTCTCTGCCTCTCTGTAATCGCTTTTTAACTGCTGCTGCTGTAATATTAAGTATTTTCGCTATTTCCTCAATCTTATAACCTTCTACATAGTGGAGTACTAGTACCGTCTTCTGCTTGTGAGGCAGTTTCATAAGAGTTTCAAGTAAACCGTAATTTTCTTCGTTTTTACAATATAGCTGCAAGTCATTTATGTCTAAATGCCTGCGAATAATATTGTATCTTCGTATATTTTTACAGCGATTCGTTGCTACTGTTATGAACCAAGCCTTTTCGTGTTCGGAATCGTTAAAAGTAGGAGCCTTCGATAAATATTTAATAAATGTATCTTGCACAGCATCTTCCGCATCGGATTCGTTGCATAAAATAACTAGGCATATCCGAAATAACATATTTCCGTACGTCTCTACCATTCGGTCTATATCTATCTCTATATCAGTTGTAGAAATAACCTGATGCAAAGCTTATCAACTCCTTTCTTCACTTAATACACACTTGAAAGTGTCATTTGGTGACTTTCTTTGTACTTTTTTTTACAACTATTATTCTAATTCATTCATTTTACTGTGAAACTTAGTTTTATAGAGAGCGAAATATTTTATGTAAATAAAAATAAGAAAACCATATCAAATTCCAGTTTACATATGACCCCTTATCGGAAGAGAAGAAGCTCAAGCCTGAGCTTCTTTTTCCAATGTAAATGAGAATTTTTAAAAAGGTATTATCAATAAAGGTCTTAAGAATGTTACTTACTACAGTACTTTTCCATTTTTTAGTGGTAAAATAAGTTTGAATTTTGAATATGTTCGGCGAGAGAATGATTGAGGTTGTTGAAGGGAGCAATAGATGGAAAACTTAAAAGGAGAAATCGAGAGAGAGATAAACTATGTACTAAAAAAACAGCAGTTTTCAGGTTCACTACTTATAGCCAAGGAAGATGAAATTATCTTTAATGAAAGTTTTGGAATGGCCAATTATGAACTGGGTGTGGCCAATTCTTCAAAAACTAAATATCGGATTGGTTCCATTACAAAGCTTTTTACGGCTACAGCCATCATGCAACTGGTGGAAAGGCAGCAGCTCAATTTGGAGGCAACGGTAAGTCAGTACATAAACGATTATCCAAACGGAGAGCAAATCAACATCTTCCATTTACTAAGTCATACGTCAGGAATAGCCAATCTTACTGAACTTCCCGATTTTCTTGAATGGGTAAAGAGTTACTCGTCTGTTTTGGAAACGATTGATCGATTTAAGCATCAGCCTCTCGATTTTTCACCTGGCCAAGGGTACAAGTATTCAAACTCCGGCTATATTTTACTCAGTTACATTCTTGAACTCATAACAGGACGAGATTATGAAGAGTATTTAAAAGAGAATATTTTCTTGCCGCTAAATATGGAAAGCTCAGGTATCGATAAGCAAGAAAAAATCATTCAACACCGAGCATCGGGTTATAACATCCACGGCAGTGAACTAATCAACGCTCCGCTTATCCATATGTCCAATCCATATGGGGCTGCCTCGTTATATTCAACCACTGAAGATCTATATGTGTTCGGCCAAGCGTTTCATACAGGCAAACTATTGAAGCAAAAGAGCATTGAAAAGATGTTCCAAGCCGGTTTGGGGGAGCATGGACTCGGGTGGATGATCAAGCAAAAGAAAAATCAACGAGTGGTTCATCATGGGGGAGGTATTCATGGGTTTAGCGCTAATTTTTTAAAATATACGGATTCTATGTTAACAATCATTATTCTCAGCAATATTTTTTATCCAAAACAAAAAATTGAAGAAATTAGCAATAGCTTGGTCGATGTTCTTTTTTCCAAAAGCGAAGTTTAGAGTCATAAGAAGGGGGAAAGAATTTATGACTTCGTACCAAATGAAGAAACTAAGCGTCGAAGATTATTATCAGTGCAGTAATATTTGGGAGATGGGACAAAATCCTAAAATGGCTGAAAGATTTTATGAAGAATTAGTTAAGGAAAATCGGATTACGTTTATTTATTTGGAAGATGGTGAGTTTATAGGAGAAGGTTCATTGGTATTTCACCACAATGATCTGGATTACACCATTCCCGACAAACGAATTTATCTATCTCGTATGATTGTAAAAGAAGAGAATAGAAATCGTGGAATAGGGAGCATCATTCTAGATTATTTGATCGATTATGCAAAGAAACTCGGATACGAGGAAATATCACTGGGTGTAGACACAGATAACTTAAACGCAAGACATCTCTACGAAAAGAAAGGTTTTACACATATTTTGTATCAGGGCAAAGACGAATATGGCGAATATGTAAAGCTCCTAAAGAAATTGACTTGAAGTTTTTTAAAATTACCTCTTTATATAGAAAGAAGTTTACATATTGCTGGATTATCGGAAGCTACAAAATAGAAGGGGGGGAGAAGAAGCCGATAAGGCACATCTTCTCTCCCTTTGTAATTATTTCCTAAAAAGTGCATATACGACCGCTTAGTGTGGAATGCATTCGTGTATTCCGTAGTGCTGTTACTGAAATAGGTTCGACATTGTGGCAAACACATCTTGATGCATTTCAAAATACACACCCATAAGCCCGCAATAGATAATCCATCCTTGAGAAGAGTTAGGCGGATCCTTGAGCCGTCATCCAAGTGAACAGTCAACTCTTTGTATTACTCATTATTCCGGGATTCTCCGAGCGGGTCGGAGTTATGTTCAGGGGATAGAGGTTTTGAGTTATCCAGCTCTTCTAAGAAGGCATACAATATAGCCATATCTGAAACCGGCTCTTAATTCTCAATGCAGTTATTCCAGACATTAATAGTATAATTTCCATTTATTATAGAAACAATTAAGTATATTTTGTATTTCCATATAATTAAGATGACATCATTTTTAGGGAAGTATCATATTTTTAGTTATAACAAGAAAGTATTATCCAAGTTTTGATGCTGGGTTTTAGGGAATGCACTTTAATATAGTATGTTAAATATTTTAGAAAAGGGAGGAAAAACGATGACGAAATTTTCGTGGTCAAGATTAATGCTCTTTACAATGCTGATCTTTGTATTGGCTTTGGCAGCATGTGGCAATGATGAAACTTCAGACGAAGAATCAACGGATGACTCGGATGCTGCAACAGAAGAAAGTGCTGACGATGGGGCTGAAACAGAAGAGAGCGCTGAAACAGAAGAAGGTACTGACGAGGGCACTGAGGAAAGTGCAGATGGAGAAGCTGCAGAGACTGAACCAAAAGTTACTGAGTTTGAACCGGCATTTCCGGAACAAACAAGAGCACCTGCAGTAGAGACTGAAACAGAACTTGATGTGGAAGTTGTTGTTGACAATCTGGGCGTATCTTGGGGGATGGCAGAGTTTGAACCTAACCGCTTACTTGTTACGCAAAGAGATTCGGCAGAACTTCTTATTGCAAACCTTAATGAGAACTCTGTTTCAGATCCAATCGAAGGTACGCCTGAAGTAAATAACTCAGGTCAAGGTGGGTTGCTTGATGTAGCCGTTGCACCTGATTTTGACGAATCAAGAGCAGTATTCATGACATTTTCTCAAGATGTTGAAGGCGGTACTGTCACTGCTGTCGGTAAAGGCGTTTTATCAGAAGATGAATCCTCACTTGAAGATTTTGAAGTGATCTTCCAAGCAACACCGGCATATGAGGGTGACTTACACTATGGTGGCCGTATCATCTTTGATGAGGAAGGCAACCTATTCTTAACAACTGGTGAACGTTCAGATGATCCAATTCGCGAACGTGCACAAGACCTAGATGCATACTTGGGTAAAGTAATTCACATTACACAAGATGGAGAACCAGTGGATACGAATCCATTTATCGAAGATGAAGACGCACTGGATGGGATTTACAGCTATGGTCACCGTAATATTCAAGGTATAGACTTCAATCCTGAAACAGGAGACTTATGGATTGTGGAATTCGGTCCGCAAGCTGGGGATGAATTGAATATTATTGAACCAGCCAATAACTATGGATGGCCGATTGTTTCTTATGGTATCGAGTACACAGGTGAATTAATCAATGATGGTATTTCAGAACACGAAGCGCAAGGCTTTGTTGAACCAAGATATTATTGGGATCCAACAAGTGCGCCAAGTGGTATGGCATTCTATGATAACGACGCAATTCCTGAATGGGAGAACAACTTGTTCATCGGTGGTTTAGTGTCGAGCTATATTGCACGTGTCATTATTGAAGACGACATCATCGTCGGAGAAGAACGTCTCTTAACTGAAGAAGGCGAACGTTTCCGTGATATTCTTGTAACTGAGGATGGCGCGCTTATTGCAATCACTGATGGCGGTCTGATTTACAAGATTACTGCAGCAGAATAAAGTGATTGTGAATAATTTATTATTCTTTAAAAGCAACCAATCGGAAAAAGAGACTCATATTCGAGTCTCTTTTTTTTTGGAAATTTTCTTTTACGAACGGTTTTATAGAAATAAAACAGCTTATTTAGAACGATATTGAATTAATTTTCCGAATTTCAACCAAAAGTTGTATAGAGCGAAAGAAATAAGCCCAGTAAAGTTGATTTAGAAGAAGGGGAGGGATTTATCTTGATTAAAGGTCTTTATGAAGCCCACTTGCCAGTCAGTAACTTAAATCGCTCAATTGAATTCTACAAAGGATTAGGTTTGGAGTTCGATCATCAAGTTGAAGACAATTTAGCTTTTCTTTGGATTGAAAAAGAAAAAAGTTGGTTAGGCCTATGGAATACTGAAAGAGTAGAAGTAGAATACCATCCATCCTTAAGGCATATTGCTTTTGAAGTATCAATTGAAGACTTGAAACAGTCTGTCGAATGGTTAAAAAACAAGGGATATGAACCGAGAAAGGCATTCGGCTTTGAACCGACTGAACCTTTTGTGATGCCGAATAGTGATTTTGCACATGCCAAAATCCATTTCAATGATCCAGATGGCAATAGCTTAGAATTCATCTGCAAACTAGATAATCCCGGAAAAGTCGAAGAGAGAATGTATTTAAGCGAATGGGAACAGCTGCATAATAAGTAATAGAAGTGGTCCATAATGTTAGAAGCAGTGATTTAAATATTGCAGGATAATCGGAAGAAGCATAAGCTTCGGAAAATACGATTCTTGAATTTTAAATGTAAAATTAAGTTAGTGGAACAAATCACTTATTTATATTTTGTGAAAAATTCAAGGAGTGATAAAGTGAGAATAATTAAATGGATGCCCATGCTGGTTGTAATTTTTTGTTCAGCATGTTCTACAAATGTCATTGAGGAGGCAGAAACTGTTCGATTAGACTACTGGGAAATAGAAGAGGCAGAAGAAATGCCAGAAGAAGAATACATAGATGAAAAAAGTGGGCTCAATATCTTTAAGAATGCGGTTTATACTGCCGAAGAATTAAATAAACAAAACGTTATTACAACAAAACCACTGCTTTCACTCGAGTTTTTGATGGAATCTGAAGAGAATCGAAAATACCATCTATGGGTTACAGATAAGGGTGAAGGATATCTTCAGAGCTTACATCCACACAAAAGTCTTACGTTTCAAATGGATTCAGGCTCAGCAGAGGAACTAAAAGGTTTCTTTGCTACGAAAGAACACGTGGAAGTTTTACAGGGTGAAATTGAGTTTGAGCAGTAATGACATTAGTTAATGAAAATTGAGTTTTTAGATCGTTATATTATTGAAAGAGAAGAGGCTCAAACATGAGCTTCTTCTTTTGTATTAAGACGAGTATTCTGTTGCGCACGGATTTTTGGTAAAATATAGATATAAGAATGTTGTTTTGGAGGTGATGATGGGAATATGCTTAAAAATTTTATGCTAATAGTTATAGCGCTGATGGTTTCCCAATTCTTTATGTATTACTTTATTGATGATGTAATAGTGATGTTTGTTAATTCACCGGTCCCTTATATAATCGGAAGGTTCTTGCTCGGTTTCACCATTTTTGTCAGTTTAAAGTTCTTGTTAAAAGAATTCGAAATTGATTCTATCTTTGTGGATTTGGCTATGATACTGTATTTCATCTTAGTAGGTTCAATAACACTTTATAAAGGAAACATAAGATCGTCGGATTATAATTTTATTCCGTTCAATTTCTTAAACTACGTTTCAGAAGTGAACCTTTCTATTTCTATACCAGCTATATCGATTAATTTACTGCTACTTGTTCCCCTGGCGGTCTACTTGAGGATAAAGAATATTAAATTTGCTCTTACGTGGAAAATTATTCTTTCAACTAGTTTGATGATCGAACTACTTCAATTTTTCACAATGCGAGGAACATTTGATGTGGATGATTTACTATTAAATACTATAGGTGGTTGTCTCGGGTATTTTTCGGCAAACCTGGTTCACAATCAAATTGCAAAAGCTAAGCCATCAAATTCATCTGGAGCGTCAACGTGAAACAGCAGTTTCAATAAACAGGGGGGATAGTGGTTAATACAGTTTGGCTTACCACATCATGTGCGTTGATCACACGAAGTATCGCCTTTATAGCTTGTTCAGGAGTTTACGAAAATAACAAGAATGAATGTCAATCAAGTGCGGCTAAGTAATATTCGATTAGTTATTAAACAAAGATTCAAATTAACATTTCAGGGAATAAATTTAGAGTAACTCGAAAAAGGAGGGAAGAAAATGCCCACCTGCCAGAATTGTGGCCATAAATGGAGTTTGAAAAACACTTTAAAAGTCGCTTTTAAATTCAACGGCAATGTTGGACGAAAATGCTCTCATTGCGGGGAAACACAATATGTCTCTAAAAAATCCAGGAACCTAACAGGGATTATGGGAATAGTTGCATTCATAGTTGTAGTCTTGATCCGTCCTTTGCAAAATCAAGATTTCAGTACATCAATGCTTTTAGCAATTCCCCTTGTCATTGTGTTAGTGATCATGAGTATTTATCTAACGAAATTATCCAACACCCGAGAGGCTATTCGTTAAAAAAATCATCAAAAAACACGAACGAAACGGTAAAAAGAAAGTGATTAAAACACTTTAAGAATCAAGTTCTTCGGTGAGGCCAACTTTTAAAGTTGGCCTTTTCTTATTAATTAGGATGTAACTTATCAGGATGTAAGTTACATGCAAATTTATTGTTGAAAACAGTTAATTGGAAATCGGTGCTAACCACGTGTAAAGGGCTCGGTATGAGGGAAGAAGATTAAAAACAGGAAACAGTCAGGAGTGCATTTATGAAGTACGCTAGACGCATCGCTTTTGGATTAGTAATTGTTCTCTTTGTCTACTCAGTCATTTACAATTTAGTTGCTGAAGAGTTTAACTGGCCGTGGGTTATCTTGATGGCAATTATCACGGTTTGGGTCGGGTTAGTCTTTATTATTGGGGATGCATGGAAGAAGAAAAAAGCAGCTGAAAACTGATTGAAGGAAAAAGAACTGCCCTAAAAAAGGGCGGTTTTTTTGTTAATTTGATTTAACTTATTGTGAAGGAAGTTATGTTCAAAACCTGCATTCCATTGACCACACAAAAATTCTCGGATTTAACTATTAGAAGAGAAGAAGCCCAAATAGGCTTCTTCTTTTTCGTTCGATATATTGTGATTTTATGAACGGTGATAATGAGATTTCATTTTATATTTAGGAGATAGGAGAAAGGTAAATTATGTTAAAGTTATAATAGTCGGAAAATTGTTTTGTGTTTATCGAACCAAAGAGGAATAGGCTAATCTAAAGATTCAAGGCTGAGAAAGATTTTAATTCAAGATCGTTACAGAAATTATCGCCTTACTCGAATGTGGAATTATTTGGATGAGTAAGGGCATAGTTAAATAAATACTATCAAGTGAAAGCAGAATATCCACTTAACAAAGAGGAGGGGTTGTTAAAATGAATGCTGGAATGATGGATAGCTTAATTTTGAGCGTTCCAATTGTTGTTTTGGCCATTGCTAGTGTCGGGATTGTTTGGAGTGTTTTGAAAAAAAGAAAATACTTATCTGGATTTATATTGCTCCTCTTAGGGGCAGTAATTCATTACTGGGGTCTGTACGTAGGAAAATGGGAAGGAATGGGTATATCTCTATTCTTGGGTGGGGGAATGGTTCTTCTTGGTTTACTATCTCTACTTTTCACCTTTGTATATTCTAAGTTGATGGCAGCTAATTAAACAAAAGGTACTTTAGTTGAAGAAACCCAAATTCTCTACTAGTACTCAAAGATTTCTGAATGGAGAAGAACACAAAAATTAGGGTCTGATGAAGAAACCTATGAAGAGCGATGCGTTAAAACACGGTTGATCCATCAAAGCATTGTCGAAAGGAATGAAATTTGATTGTGATGAAAATGTATGAAATAGACAATTCACTGAAAAACAAAGTAACTGATTTTTTTAAAGACCAGTGGGGAAATACTGAAATGGTTATTTCTAGTGGCACCTACGATTGCAGCACATTAAACGGTTATACTATGTTGAATAAAAAAGATGAAATTATTGGATTGATTACTTATGTCATTTCAAAGGGTGAATGCGAAATCATTTCATTGGACAGTATTGAAGAAGAGAAAGGAATAGGAACTCGACTTGTAAAACAAGTAGAAGCGATAGCTTTATCAAGGCAGTGCACAAGCGTAAAACTTGTAACTACGAATGATAATTTATTGGCAATTAAATTCTATCAAAAAAGAAAATATAGATTATCCAAAATTATTATAGGTGGAGTTGATCATGCAAGAAAGTTAAAACCGGAAATACCTTTAATCGGAAACGATGGAATACCCATTAAAGATGAAATTGAACTAATAAAAAGACTGAATTGAAGAATTCACTAGATAAATCATCTAGTCGCAATAAAAGCTATAGATAATGTGTCCATCACTAGAGAGACATATTCTGATCATGTGAATGAAGCCGGTTTTAAATCAACTCCCTGAAAATCAAATCGGAGGAAACCGGCTTTATCCCCATGTCTCTGGACCAGACAGATAACTGGCCGATGTGATGAATTTCATGGGCAATAATATGCTTCAACACTTTCTCGTGTGATAGCAACTTGACGGAACCGTCTTTCCTTTTCAATTCTAAAGTTTGGGCCGGATCTTGTTTTGAAAAGGATTCCAAAAATTGTCGAGTCATGGCTTGAGTAGGATGAGAAAAGGCTATCGCTTCTTGTAAGGTGTTGACGTTTTTTAGTTCGGTGGTCAATACGGGCGTTCCTTGCAGCTGGTTAATCCAAATTTGCTCACAATCTATCACATGATACAAATTATGCAAAATACTTCCCATGCCGCCAACTCTTCTTTTCGTTAATTCTTCAGTTTGGAGCTTGTTACACCACTCAAACCACTCATCCCGAATCTGCCAATTGTATAAAAACATATCAACCATGTCATCCACTCCAAATCTATTGAATTTGTTCTAGCGCAGTTTAATCATTGCTAGTCAATTTTTTCATAATTTCCCATTTTCTAAAGTTTATTATTAGGTGGAGCTTTTTACAATGCTAATAATGTGCATTACCATCAAGACGAATTTATAAATAAACAAAAAACCAGACCTATGAATGAATTTAAATTGAAAATTTTAGGATATACTAATTTTCAGGGAACACTTGCAAAACGGAACTTAGTCAGTCGTTTCGGATAGATGGGTTTACGGGATAGCTAAAGCGGAAGGACTGGGGAAATGAACAATTTCATCTGCAATACATGTGGCGTACAAACCGAAAGTGCCGGAACAGCCCCTGAGCACTGTTTAATCTGTACCGAAGAACGGCAATACGTCAGTATGAAAGGGCAAAGTTGGACGACATTGGAAGAGATGCTTCAATCCAATACTTATAGCAATGAGATTCTGTCGGAAGAGGAAGGGCTCTCAAGCATAACGACTGCACCGAGTTTTGGAATTGGGCAAACTGCATATTTGGTTCAAGGAGAGAACTTCAATTTATTGTGGGACTGTATAACGTATCTCGACCCTGAGACAATCGAAACGATTAAGGCACTGGGGGGCATCGATGCTATTGCGTTATCCCATCCCCATTATTATTCGACTCAAGTGGAGTGGGCTGAAACCTTTGATGCGGCGATCTATATTCACGAAGATGATAAACAATGGGTGACTAGACCGAGCGATCGAATTGTCTTTTGGTCAGGTGAATCACTTGAAGTAGGTGCTGGACTCCTTCTGCATCGGATAGGAGGCCACTTCAAAGGCGCAGCCATCCTGGAATGGGAAGGCGGAAATGATGGCAAAGGCGTGTTATTGACAGGCGATATCGTTCGCGTCGTTGCAGATCGCCAGTGGGTCAGTTTTATGTATAGCTATCCGAACTTCATACCTTTGCCTGCGTCCACCGTCGAAAGAATGGCGACACAGTTAAATGAAATCCGCTTTGATCGCGTGTATGATGCGTTTCACCGAATCTTGTTGAATGATGCGGGAGAAGCTGTACAAAGGTCGGCGAAAAGATATGTAGATGCATTGAATGGAGTGCTTTTCAAGACCTGATAAATCACTGGTTTTCCATATTAAATAGCTCTGTTTGTATTTTAATATTTTGCAGCCTAACTCTAATTATTCTCATGGCAAGAAAGTGGAATAAAAGAAAATAGGTGAAGAGGTGCTCTTCAGCGGGGCCCATTTAGCTTCAAACGGTTTTGATTGCTAACAAAGCTAGGGGGAATTTTGAATGGAAATCTGGTTAGAAAGTGATGTTACTGAATCCCAAGAAATCTCTGGAATTACTCGAGATGAATTTACGAGAATAGAGCAGGAGATAGGCAAGATCATACCCGCTTCTTATAAAGAAGTGCTTTTGCAACAAAATGGCGGACCTTTGCAATATCGTTCGGTTAGAGTAGCTGATCCTGCTGCTGAAGTAGAGCTATTAGAAATTGATCACCTTCTCGGCATCGAAACAGATGGCAATCTGAGCTCTGATTACTTAATAGAAGAATGGGGATTACGTGGCGATATCCTTGTGATAAGTGGAGACGGCAATGGCTTCTTTGTATTGGATTACGGCGAGGACGCCCAAAATCCGCCAGTCATCTATTTGGAAGTGGACTCTGAAGTGAAAGTGCGGGTAGCAAATCACTTTGATGACTTTTTAAGCCGGCTTATTGTTGAAGCACCAGCTGCTGATTCAGATGATGAGAATTGGAGAGGCGTTACCCAGGAAGAAGCGGAACGAGTTTTTTTTGGAACGGATGTCGCGGCGATCGAAGAAATGCTGTTGAATCTTATGTGGCCAGAAGACCATGAATGGTATTTCACCAATCTTTTAAAATTGAGCCGCCATGACGATTTATTCGTTAGACAAGCAGTGACAAATATTTTAGATAATAATATGAAGATTTATAAAATAGATGCTGATGAAAAGTGGCACCCACTGCTAAATAAAACGATTACCAATTTACTGCAGGATTCTGATCCAGATATCAGGGCAATGGCAAAAGACATAGCTAAGTCTTCTCAATGACTGGAACTTATTAGTAAGCAAGTTAATTCACCCTCATATAAAAATAATTAGGAGTTGTATAATGATAAAAAGCAAACCGGCATTTTTTAGTGCTTTTATAATCTTGGGGATTTGTATGTATATGTTTTTTCCGTTTCCGAATAATGCGATCTTAGATGCCCAGGCCACCTTTATGTCGTTTCCAATCCAAGATCAAGACGGATACCATTTGTTCGGAATTATTGGATCAATCTTGTTTATAATCGCGATCATTTTACTTTTCATCAGCTTAAAGAAATATCAATTTCGGACAGTAATCGTGGTTGTTATTGTCTATGCATTTTTACCGAGCTTAATGATTACGACTTATCAAGAAACCGCAGCGAATGGTATCGAAGCTATTTCATACAATAGCAACGGCCGATGTGATTTTAAGATGCTGGATAAAACAATGGACGCGAAATGCAATCTGGTATTACATAATCGAAGCAATGAGGACGTAAGCTTTAAACTGGAATTTATAGACTCATTTTTCATGGAGGATGAAATGCGCATGGAGTCTCTCATGAACATAGCAGGTCCTTACCTGATTACAGTAGAGGCCAATAGCAAAAAAACCATCCACATAACCGAATTGATCGACTTGTCAGACGTTCCCAATCATATCGACTCAGGAACTTCATATAGTATCCATATCAAATTAATTTCCGGTAACAAAGCGCGCATCCTGTAGTAGGCATGACATGAAAGGGCTTGGGTGAAACTAGCATAAGGATATTAAGTATTAAAATTGTACAAAGATTATGAACGGAGAGACCCACGACCCAAAAGAAAGAAGTTACAATAACAATTCGGAAATTTAAAATGAAAAACGGAACCAAAAACTGGCTGGCCTATACTCGGTGAATAACCGAAAATAGACCAGCCAGTTTGATGAATAAGAAATCATTGGGTGATTAGAATGCTGCTGTCCACCCAGCATCTGCAGTGATGACAGTGCCGTTAACGAAACTTGAATCATCAGAAGCCAGGAACAAAGCGACTTGCGCGATTTCTTCCGGCTGTCCGATGCGAGGCATAATGGCTTGAACTGCCTGGGTACGGCTAGCACCGAATTGATTGAAATCAGTTATGGAAGAAGCAATATTTGTAGCCACGCCACCTGGTGCAATCGCGTTGCAGCGGATTCCTTCTTTGGCATACATATAACCTGTGTTTTTCGTAAGTCCCACAACGGCATGTTTGGATGCGCCGTATGCCGCTCCAGCGTGTGCGCCGTTTAATCCGCCTGTCGATGCGGTGTTGATGATAACGCCCTTGCCTTTTTCAAGGAAGATCGGAATCGCTTTGCGGGTAGCGCGCATGACTGCTTTTGTATTTATATCAAAAATCAGGTCCCACTTTTCATCCGTGATATCACCGACTGGTTCAAAACTATCCATGATGCCGGCATTGTTGACGAGAATATCCAATGTCCAGTAATCGTTCACGGCGGTATCGATCATTGTGTCGATGTCCTGTTGCTTGGCGACGTTTACCTGTAAAGCCTTGGCTTCACCGCCGTTTGCCACAATCGCTTGTGCTACAGATTGTGCGCCTTCTATGTTCAGGTCGGCTACGATGACTTTAGCACCTTCAGCTGCGTATAATTCCGCGATGGCCTGACCCATTCCTCCGGCTGCTCCTGTTACTATCGCTACTTTTCCTTCTAATTTCATTTCTGTCGCCTCCAATTTTATTGAACATGTGTATAATAAAATTATATGTTGTCAAATCAAGCGTTTGCAATGGACAAAAAAGTGAGAATTGTTCAGTAATCAACAGAAAAGAAGATTATGTACGATAAGAGGTGAAAAACTTGAAGGAAATTGATTTGCGGGTCGTTAAAACAAAAGGAGCGTTGCATGAAGCATTGCTCAGCCTGTTGAAGGACAAACCGCTGCATTTGATTAGCGTCACGGCCATTTGCCGGGAAGCGAAGATAAACCGAGGAACTTTTTATATGCATTACGGAAAAGTAGAAGATTTATTTGAAGAATATTTTAAGGAAATTATGAAAGATTTAACGGATTCCTATATGGAGCCCTATAAGCATGTTCAAATACTGCAATCCGATGAGCTGGATCCTTCAACGATCCGGATATTTCATCATATCGAGAAATACAAAAAGTTTTATCGCATCATCTTCTCGAAATATGTGCCGATGGCGTATTATTACTTGTTATTTGATCAAGTAAATCAATTGCTAAATCAGGACATCGAACAAAAGCATCGTGCGGAAAATAAGAATATGTTCAGTGCCTACCAAGCAAATGCGATTCTAGGAATGATCATCGAGTGGCATCGCCAGGATTTTCGACAAACCGCTGCTGAAATGAACAACTTGCTAGTGGAAATCCTGAATTTACATTATCAAAAATAAAACCGATATGACGATTACAGAACACGTCAAGGCTTTGCAAGCTACCTAATAGTTGCAGGAAGAGTACTTCAAATTCAGCAAATTGCATTTTAAAAAAACTTGTGGTTCCTCAATTCATAACAAGCTAAAAACATCTGAGAGACAGCATCCTATCGCGATTTTCCTCATTGTATCTGCTCCAATTAATCGCTAATGTATAGTATAAAGAACATTCTTTTTTTATCCAAATAAGCCATTTTACGACATGCGAATTTCATTCATAAATCATGATGACTATACTATGTAAAAACTCTCGAGGTTTTGAGCCGTTTTCTTAATACACGATTGTCAAAAAGACAAAATCGCGTAACAAGTATAGCCCCACTAAAGGAGATGGCAACATAAATGAACATCAGAAAAGCGAGTCAAAGCGACTTGAACGCCATTGTTTCCTTATCGCCACAAGCTATTTACGATGGTACTTTGGGTGAAGTGATGCCTACAAACGAAAAAATCGAAAGTTTGGTTAAGCCTTTATTGGATAAAGGCGGCTTTTATTTTATCGCAGTAGAGAAAGATGAAATCCTTGGTTGGGTTCTAGTAGGCACCACAAAAGACCAGTTTACCGAGAAGCCAGTTGGGTTTATTTATGAACTGTATATCCGAAAAAATTACCGTGGCAAGGGACATTCAAAACGATTAATGAATGCGGCCATTGAGCATTTTCAACAGGAAGGCTATGCAGGAGTCCGGTTAAGCGCAAAAGCGGAAAATCCAGCTGTACTTATGTATGAGGACTTGGGATTTACAACAAGGACTGTCAGCATGACCCTTAATCTCGAATAAAGCGAAATAAGTTTTGTCGTTGAAGCTAGAGTAGAGAATCCCAATCTCGTCTATGCCTTTCATTGTTTTTGTTGTGCTATCGGCTATCTGGATCGTTTTTATATGCGATAGACCGCATGCAGGAATCCAACAGCAAGCCTAAGTCTGAAACGGAGAAAGATGAATCATAAAATCCATCATTATAGTTGAAGTTAGAAAATCCAATTCATATGCAGGGAGGTTCACCATGAAAATTGAAAACCACTTAAAAGACATGCCGACATTCGAAACGGAACGTCTTCTATTAAGAAAAGTAGCTAAATCCGATTTAGATGATGTTTTTGAGTTCTCATCCGATCCTGAAGTAGCTCATCGCATGACCTGGGAGAAAAATCATTCAAAAGAGGAAACCTTGTCCAACTTCCTGCAGCCGACTGTGGAAGGATATAAAGACGGCCGGAGCGGAGTATGGGCAATTGTTTATAAGGAAAGCGAGAAAGTGATCGGTACGTGTTCACTGGTTGCCTGGTCGGATGAACACCACAAAGCTGAAATAGGGTTTGTGTTAAATCGGAACTTTTGGGGGGGGAGGCATCGCTACGGAAGCAGTAAAAGAAGTCCTGAGATACGGTTTCGAAGTGCTTCAGTTGAATCGCATGGAAGGCGGCTGTGATGTAGACAATTTCGGATCTGAAAAAGTCATGTTGAAATCCGGAATGACATTTGAAGGCATACTAAGAAAGAATGAACGCATCAAGGGAGAATTCCGGGACACGAAAATCTTTTCTATTTTAAAAAGTGAATTCGATTCTGCACCTATACATATTTCAGAATGAAAGAGCTTTTATTGACGGGAAACCAAAATTGGTTCAACTAAAATTTATATGGCAAGGCGTGATTTTTTGAAAGATTTTGCAATAAGGTTAGTGAGTGTACTGTTTGCGATTCCAAGCATGTTACTGATAAATCTGGCGATTGAATATTTAAGTGGAGGGTTTGCTCCTTATACGGGGGAAGGTGTAGATTATAGCGGCTCGATTTATGCAGGGTTACTTTTTGTAGGTTTTTATTCACTTCCTGTCTATTTGTTTCTTGGAATTCCTGTTTCGTATTTAGTAGACTATATTTCAAAAAAATTAAAACCTAATTCGCTGGCATATAGTTACGTGGATAAATTGATACTGTACGGAGTGGTTTGTGTAATAATGCTATCATTATTCGTTAGAAAGGAAGATTTGTTCAGTGTAGGGCCATATATGCTCATCGTCATTCCAGTCCTTACTTATTTTCACGTTCTTTATTTTTTAAAAAAGTATAATAAGTGAATCTCTTCCGATATCGATAATAACCATTCAGTATCTCCGTTAAAAGTTTACTGTTTTGAGCTGATTAACGACTTTTTATTGCAAGGTAATGACCTGGGAGTAAGTGAAAGGGGCTTGAAGAAAATGACAAGAGTTCTTTTGTTGGTTAGTGCCATTATTCCAGTGATCTTGTTAATTGGATGCGCTGAGGATGAAGTGGTGCGTGTAGGTACGCCTTTTAATAACGAAGGAACTACAGGGGCTGATTTTCATAGTAGCTTTAAGGATCCGGAAACGATCTCGGAGTTGCGGACACTTATCGAGAAGGAAGAGAAAATAGGACGGCCAAACGACTTAATAGCAGCTCCGGATCTTGTCTTTACGTTGGACAGGCCAGAAGAAAATGTCTCTGAAATCTGGCGATATGTATGGTATCAGGAGGATGGCAGTTCGGTTTTATCCAACAGGGAAAGCGCAGTTTCAGTCGAAGAGGACCAGGAGTTCTATGTCATGAATGAAGAACAAACAACTGAGCTTAAAAGCATACTTGAATGACGTAGTTTATATAGAAACCAGGCGTAAATTCTGTAGCGGTAGTATTTGCTGACTTGGCGGCTTATGGGAAATCAATTGCCTTTGGATGTTTGTGCACAGCTGTGATAGGAAATTGTCTACAGTAGATACCTGCAAATGTTCTTGAAGCGGAAACTTGTTGCGATTGACTGGATATGGGTAGCAGCTAGGTAACGAGAGGCAATTGAAAACTTTGGAGGGATTGAGATGAAAATTCTGGTTACGGGTGCGACCGATGGCATTGGTTTAGCTACAGCGAAGATGTTAGTGGACAGAGGCCATCATGTACTGCTGCATGGCCGCAATGAGGACAAGTTAAAGGCCGTGGCAAAAGAGCTTGGCGAAGAAAATACGGAACAACTGATAGCTGATTTCTCAAAGCTCGCAGAAGTAAAGGAACTTGCCGAAAAAATAGCAAGCGAGCACGATCATTTGGATGTGCTGATCAATAATGCTGGTGTTTTTAATGCAACGGATACGGTGACTGAAGATGGGTTAGACATAAGGTTTGCGGTTAATACAGTTTCCCCTTATCTATTAACGAAAGCTTTGCTGCCGTTGATGGATGAGTCGGGCCGCATTATTAACTTGTCGTCAGCAGCCCAGCAGCCGTTGAATATGGAGGCGCTTATGGGCAAAGAGAAGATAAGCGATGGGCAAGCCTATGCACAAAGCAAGTTGGCCATAACGATGTGGTCAATTGAGCTGGCCAAGGAGGTTTCCCCAGTAGTCGTCGCAGTGAACCCGAAATCGTTGCTAGGCAGTAAAATGGTGAAAAAGGCATTCGGTACAGATGGGCATGATATTAACATCGGAGCCGATATTGTATGTCGAGCCGCCCTATCAGATGATTTTAAAGATGCCACAGGAAAGTATTTCGACAACGATAAGGAACAGTTCGGTGAGCCACATCCCGACGCAAAAGATGCACAGAAATGCGCCGCGCTCATCGAACGAATGAATGCCATCATAGAATAGCAGATCAATCCGGCACTTGATGAGTTTCATCAAGTGTCGGATTTTTTATTTGTCTTTCAATCACTCTAGTGGCAATTATCTGGAGATAAAAAATAATATATGGAAGACTTTCAAATTTCAGTACTGTACTTAAATTCATTAAATGGTAAAATAAGTATTTGTAAAGAATTTTCGGAATATATATTTAAACCAAAAAAAGGGATCTGCCAACAAGAGGAATAATGCATAATTACCGTTTCACGAAACGCTAAATTTTGCTATCGAGCGTGAAAAACGAAGGGAGCTGCTTTAATGGGCAATCAGAAAAAGAAGAATACAAATAAGAGCGATTTTTTAGAAGGGGTTATTTTTTGGATCCCTGAACTGCTGTTTTTCCCGATTAGAGTCTTGCTGATGGCAGTAAAGGGTATTGGCAAGTTGATTCGGAACTATTTTGATTTTGTTTAAATGGTCTGATTTAATTGCGTCTGGTAAGTACATAGAGCGTTAGTTTCTTAATTTAAAGCTTGGAAGTGAAGGTATTGATACTGGATTTGATTTTATCCATTTGCTTATGTTCCTATTTAGACTGAGCTTGATTGCGATCGTCATCGTAACTGCCATATGGCTTAAAAAATACGGTGTAAATGAGTAGGCTCTCTACTTCCGAAATAGAGTGGAGTGAAAGAGGATGAACAGAGAAATGGAAGAGCTAATCGTCAAATCTTTTTTGAAAAAAACGTACGGGAAAGAGTGCTTTACGAATTGTTTTCAACAAAGAAAAGATCTCACGCTTTGAATAGGCTTTGCCATGAATATGAGAAAATGTTGAAAAGGAAGTATATGATTGAAATTCCACCGCCCAACTCGGATTCGGCGTATATTTTTGAATTGCTTAAAAAAATGACGCGTATAAAACTTGTTATTCTCTTTCTTATAATGAACAAATAGATGGCAAGGAGATGCCTCTAGAGCAAGCATTAAAAGCGGCGGTGGGCTTTGGTTTCCCTGCCATCAGTTCGTGCCTTCCCGGTGAATTGGCCTATTTTGAAGCTGAACAGAGTTTTGGAGCTCCACCCAGATTCATATTGAAAAGACCAAAAATGAACTGAAATGACAAAGTACTCAAGAAGGAAAGAGCAGACAAAGCTCTTTCCTTTTTTCATCATTTATCTAGGAGAAGTGCAAAAGGGATAGTTCTAATAAGAATTACAAAGTTTTACAAAAAAATAAAAATAATCGAAACGTTTTTACTCGTTGGAATCTCTAATAGGCAAAGGGAGGTTGAGGCAGATGCAGCACGATGAGGAACTGATTGCTGCGGCGATTCAGGGAGATCGAATTGCCCTTCAGCAATTATTGAAATCCGAAAAAGAAAAATTATACAGAATGGCCTATACATATGTAAAAAATGAAGAAGACGCGTTGGAGATTTTTCAACGAACTGTGCTTCAGGCCATTGAATCGGTGCATCAAGTGAAAGAACCCCATTTTTTTTCGACTTGGCTGACACGCATTTGCATAAACAAAGCACTAGCGTTTTTGAAGAACAATAAAAAATTGGTCTATATGGGGGAAGTTGAGCAACGGAATTCAGACAATAGTTCCTCTTCTGACGTAGCGCAGCAATTGGATGTATCGAATGCATTGGATTCGCTGCCTGAAAAATTCAAGACAGCATTAATGTTGAGGTATTATCAAGATTTTACCATCAAGCAGGTTGCCGCCGTCATGGATTGTCCTGAAGGCACAGTGAAAACGCTCATTCATAGGGGGTTGGCATTGTTAAAAAAGGATTTGAAGGGAGTGTATGCAGATGAACGACAAAGAGATTTCAATTAAAAAAGCAATGCAGAATATACAAGTGCCAGAAGACCGCTTGGACTCGATCATTGATGACGCTTTTTTTGAAACTTCCACGCCTAAGACAAAAACGCGACGGAATTGGCTGATTCCGGCTATCGCTGCATCCATTCTATTCATCAGCCTGTTTACGGCAACTCTTTCTGCGTCCACCGTATTTGCAAATTACATGGCTCAAGTGCCCGTCATCGGAAATGTCTTTTCCATTTTTGCGGAGGAAGAGGAGGGTCTAGTACAATATGACCGCTTTAGTGAAGAAGTGAAATTAACCCAATCCAGCAATGGCATCACCATTTCGATTGATAAAGCTGTTTATGACGGAACGAATGTCACTTTTACTTATACGGTTACTTCCTATAAAGAATTAGATGACTCTGCGCATCTTACAGGTTTCCCGGAATTGCTTGAAGCGGAAGGCCCTGCCGGCTCCATGGATTGGAAACTGGCAAAAGGAACATTAGTGGGAATCGCCGCCATTCCACATCTTGATGAAGAAGCGGCTCAAGTCAACGTCATATGGGAGCCGAAGAGTCTATATACTGATGATGGAGAGATTGAAGGCGACTGGAAGTTTGAATTTGCGGTCGATCAACTGAAGAAAGACCCGATCATACTGGACGAAATCGATTCGGAGGGCGGTGTGTCCATTCACTTTACTGAAGTAACTTTCACGGATGTTGCAGTGAATATCGCTTATCAACAATTAGTGGATCCTGCTTTACTGGATGTGTGGGAAGCTGTTGAAGTTGAACTGATCGCCGCAGATAATTTGGGCAATGTCTATAAAGTGCCCCATAATGGCGGGGCAGCTTATGGAGATGCCCGGACTAGGGAAGACATTTTCTGGACAGCTACGATGAGAGGGCTTGATCCTCTGGCCACTTCATTGACCTTTTATCCATTTGGGCACGTCAGCCGAATGAAGGAAGGCACAGAACCGGAATCGATCCGGATAGAATTCGATGCGTTAGAAATCAATATGCTCGAAGGGACCTATCAAATTATTGAAGATCCTGTGTTCCCGGTTTACGAAGAGGAAGAAGAAGAATGAGAAATATACAAACCCGGTGCAGTTTAATATCAGCACCGGGTTTTTTGTATTTTACTATGAAATACTAAAGAGCTAGTTAATATGTTTTTATTAATAGTTGATCATTTAATAGCTACCACTCAAACAAAAATTTCAATGAAATCGTAATCGCGGAATAAATGACTACGGAAAGGAGGAATGTCGGGAAATGCGTTTCTTTCTCGCTGGGCAATTCGTGTTTGAATACGGTGAAGATCATCGCACCGGAAACGAGCGAGAATACGATCGATTTGAATAGTGGCGTCAGTTCTGTCGTCAAGGCGACGATCCAGCCGGCGACAATTCCGACAGCCAATAAATAACGGCCGTATTTATTGTATTCCTCGGGGAATTTCCTCCACATGTCATGGGCGACCGCTACGAAATGCGGACCGATTGCTAGGCAATAAAACAAAGCCTGAATAGCCGATACATCCAAAGACAGCACCGAGTAAGAAACAAGGCCGTTATATGAGGCGTAGAAGGCAATGACTGACCAAAAGGTGGAGGTGCGGGAGATATAGTTTTGCTGGATGATGATTTGAATGCCGACAAAAATGACAACACCGAGAAGGCCAAGGAAGTAGATTTCCGACTCCATCGTAAGCTGCCGGTATGGCTCTTCAATATTTGCTTGCTGCTTGTGCAAGGTCGGGAACAGGTAGATGAAAATGTACGAGACGGCAAGCCCTCCGGAAAACGAGAACCATTTCATTTGCTTCAGTTTATCCCGAGGCACTAGAGCACTTGCGAAGAAATGGATCAGGATGAATACAATGCCGATCAAAAACGGAATCAACAGCATGACCCAAACCTCCTATCAGATGGTTTATCCGGTGAAATAGCTGAAATCGACGTAATTGGAAGGACCGATGTCTCGCAAGACAAGGAAAGCCTTAAAAGGTTTTCTTTATTGTACTGCTTCGCTTCGAAATAATGAACAGCTTTTTCACATGGCAAATGCTGAAACGTAGATGAACAGAAAGCAAATGACCGGTATGAAGCTGACAATTAACCCGATCACACGTGTCGTGGGGATTTTTGATTCGAATCATTGGCCTTCAACTATTCAAAACTCTTCCATGTGGGTGCAGATGCTGAGTTGATATAACTTATGGGGGATGTGGTGGAGTGAATTTCCGGCTCGTCCCACGGAGTGTTTCCTAAAGGCATGCGGCTAAACAAAGGGATATCGGTCAATGCATAATGGGGATATTTAAAGGGTTTGGCATAAGGCATCAATTCCTAATATAAAATAAAGGGTTCGCCCTAGATAAAGCGAATTTATATACTAGCAGTTAGGCAAGTGAAGAAACAATGCCGCTCGCCTCTGGGGTTGCTCAAGGCACGTCGCACCATAAGCCATACACTAAGATGAATACAATTATTTAAAAGGAGTGAAGAATATGGATGAAGAAAATTTCACACCGTTCAAATCGTCTCCAGTGCTCCCGGTTTTTGAAAAGTTTTCAAAAGTGCGTGATGTTTCCCTCGTTTATGGCGATCCGATCGAGATGCAGGGCAGGACCATCGTACCGGTAGCTAAAATTAAATACAGTGTCGGTGCAGGGGCTGGCGGCGGTTACGGCAACGGAGCCAAAGACCCGGAATCTCCAGGCGCCGAGGAAAGCGGGGGCGGACACGGTGAAGGCGCGGGCGGCTCTTTCCAAGTCAAGCCTGTAGGCATCTATGATGTGACAGCAGAAAAAGCGGTTTACCGGCCGATAGTACCGGTCGAACTTGTTATCTTTGTGCCCCTTATGGTAACTGGGCTTGCGTTCATGTTCGCTGCCAGCCAAGACAAGTTGGAACGTGAGGCTAACAAAAAAAGAGGCCGCAAAAACAAGGGCTCTCGTTGCCAAAACAAAGGACACGCCATGAAAAAGCATAAAAAATAGCGATCATAATGTGTGTTCCTTTTGAAAATGCTAAAAGCCATCTGGAAATCATTTGATTTCCAGATGGCTTTTTATTAGCTAGGATGAGAAGTTATTCAAATAAATTCCACCATGAGGAGGAGACAAATGATTTTTCAGCTGTACCGTGTTGTTCATCTATTGATTACGGGCTTTATTACCATAGTCATTTCCACTTTCGTCGCCTCAGGTGGAATAGCGGAAAATTATACGGATAATCCTTTCCCGAATCCGCAATGGCTTTTGCCGATCTTCGTATGGGCGATCGGATTTGTTTTATCTTTCATCAAAAAGACAACTGTTCTTGGGTTAATAATCAGCAGTTTGCCTTCAATGTTCTATGCTATCTTGTTAGTCACTGCCTATTTTTCCTAAGGATTTTCAGGGAGAATAGGGTTTTTCGAACTTTACAGAAGCGGGCAGGAAATCTTCTCTAAAACTATCTGTTTGCATTTTTCATTTGACGGGTTTATATTATGTGAGGCATCAATTAATGAGGGGTCAATTAATATCTCTCTAAACTATAGGATAGAAAAAGGGGCAATTCAACATGAACACACTACAAAACCAAAAAACCAATGATTTCAATGAAATCGTCAATGGGCGCCGTTCCATTAAACAATATGATCCAACGGTCAAAATCAGCCGAGAGGAAATGACGGAAATCCTCGCACAGGCATCCAAGGCGCCATCTTCCATCAATATGCAGCCGTGGCGCTTCCTCGTCATCGACACCGAAGAAGGAAAAGAAAAGCTTGCGCCGCTGGCATCTTTCAACTTGGAAAAAGTGATGAGTGCATCAGCTGTCATTGCCGTATTCGGTGACCGCAACAACATTGAGTATGCAGAAGAAATTTACGGAAAAGCAGTCGAGCATGGCTATATGCCAGAAGATGTGAAAGACTTCCAACTCGGTTACTTCAAACCGATGTATGAAGGCATGTCCGACGAACAGATGAAAGACATCGTGCTATTGGATTCAGGACTTGTATCCATGCAATTGATGCTCGTTGCGCGTGCATTCGGCTACGACACGAACCCGATCGGCGGATACGACAAGGAAAAAATCGCTGAAACGTTCGGCATGGACAAGGAGCGCTACTTGCCAGTCATGCTCCTGACGATCGGCAAAGCTGCAAACGAAGGCTTCCAGTCGTACCGCTTGCCGGTTGATACGATTACGACTTGGAGCTAAGCCAGCCGACCTTGAGTATTCCATATTTATATAATATATTTGACTGGTCAATGAATAGTGGGCACAGCTATCAATTGACTTCATCTATTATTTAGGAGGTCTTTTTATGCCGTGTTCATTTTCAAAGCAGGAACAAGTGCTACACCAGTTTAAGGGCCTGACCAATCAGATCAGCCCGAAGTTCGAGCGCTGCACAGGTATCAGTGCGTCGCGCTATGAATTACTGTCACAACTGTATAAGGTGGATGAAATCAACCAGTCGACGCTTCAAAAATTGGTCAATATCGATGGCGCTGCGATTACGCGCCATTTGAAACAACTGGAAGCGAGCGGTATGGTCACGAAACGCAGAAATCCAGAGGACAATCGCGTGATTTTTGTCAGCCTGACCGATGAAGGCCGAGAGCGCATCATCGAATACCGGAAAGAGAATATGGGCTTCGTCAAGCAAATGCTCAGTGATTTCACGTCTGAGGAAGTGGATGCACTTAGCGATATGCTCCGTCGCATGCAAGACAATATCGTTGATTATTAAAAAAATATAAATTAAAGGATGGCGAAATCGAATGATGATTATCCATGCACATCTGCAAGTGAAAACTGATCAGGAACAAGCATTTTTAAATGAAAGCAAAATCCTTGTCGAAGCATCGCGGAAAGAACAAGGCAATATCAGCTATGATTTGATGAAATCAGTCGAGCAGGAAGGCCATTATACGATGGTCGAAGTGTGGAAAGATGCGCAAGCGATCGAAGCCCATAATTCGAGCGAGCATTTCACTGCATTCTCCAAAAAAGCGGCCGGATTCATGAGCGCGCCGATGGACCTTAAAGTGTTCAGCGGTGAAGCTGTCCCAATGTAAGGGAATCTTGTTTGTTTAAACGAGATACCAGACAATGCTTGAACAAATCGGGCATCTGTGACAAGATAGACCTTGAAAGACAAATTCTAATTTCATAAAACACATGTGGGGGAATCGGTGTTGCCGATTGAGAGAATATCCGTGAGATATTGACCCTTGGAACCTGAACTGGCTAATACCAGCGGAGGGAACATATTCAAATCGGTCTATTCTGCGATGATATGCGCCCAAGGTTTCTATAACCTTGGGCGCTTTTTTATATCCGCAATTGGATATGTCCCCTGACTCAGCTCCTGAAATCATCATTTATGAGTAAATTCAGAGGGGGAAAACAACATGAAAAAATGGACGATTGCCATTGCACCGGTATTGCTGCTGGCGGCATGCACAGACGAAGCGGAAAACCCGGGCAGCGAAGTGGCGAATGAACAGCAAGAATTACAAGAACTGACGATGGTCTTGGATTGGACGCCGAATACCAATCACACCGGATTGTATGTGGCACAGGAACAGGGCTATTTTGAAGAGCAAGGGCTCGATGTCGAGATCATCTTGCCGGGTGAAGCGGGCGCCAACCAATTGGTCGCCTCCAACCAGGCGGAATTCGGCATCGGGGCACAGGAAAGTCTGACGGAAGCGAGAGTCCAAGACATTCCGATCGTTTCGATCGCGGCGCTCATCCAGCACAATACATCCGGATTCGCATCACCTAAAGGCAAAGGCATCGAGTCACCGAGCGATTACGAAGGGAAAACCTACGGCGGATGGGGAGCGCCGGTCGAAAAAGCGGTGCTTGGGTCCATCATGGAGCAAGACGGGGCCGATGTTGAAAAAGTCGACATCGTCAATATCGGCAATAGTGACTTTTTCACGGCCGTCGAACGCGATATCGATTTTGCCTGGATCTATTATGGATGGACGGGCATTGAAGCCGAGCTGCGCGGCGATGAATTGAACATGCAGTATTTGACGGATTACTCGGATAAACTGGATTATTACACCCCGATCCTTATGACCAACGAAAACATGATCGCAGAAGATCCGGAAACGGTTCGGGCATTCACCAAAGCGGTGTCACAAGGCTATGAATTCGCCATCGATGAGCCTGAACAAGCGGCGGAAATCCTGATCGAGTCGGTACCGGATTTGGACCCGGAACTCGTGAAAGCGAGCCAGGAATGGCTGTCGCCGAAATATCAGGACGATGCCGCGAAATTCGGCGAACAGCAAGAGCAAGTGTGGGCGGATTACGCTGCCTGGATGTTCGACAATGGTTTGCTGGATGAGGAACTGGACGTCGAGCAAGCGTACACAAATGAATTTTTACCGGAGGAGGAAAATTGATGGGCAATGCACTATTGAGTATTCAAATCATCCCGAAAACGAAAAACGGGGAAGATGTCATTCCGTATGTGGACAGAGCGATCGCCGTCATTGAAAAGTCGGGCGTGAAGTATCAAGTCAATCCATTGGAGACGACGATGGAAGGGGATTTGTCGCAGTTGTTTTCGATCGTCGAGGAAATGAACGAGGCGATGATCGAGGGCGGCAGCCCGAACGTCATCTCACAAATCAAAGTGCTGTATCAGCCGAGCGGCGCATCGATGGATAAATTGACGGAGAAATACCGGTCGTGATGATTGTGCGAAAAGGATGGAGACCAGTTCTGGTCCTCATCCTTTTATTGATCATCTGGCAAGTGCTGGTGCCGCTGTTTGAAGTGCCTAATTGGCTATTGCCGACCCCTTATCAAATCGGGCTAGAAGCGGTAAATAGTTGGCCAAACTACAGCGGGCATCTGATTGCGACGATCCGTTTATCGGTTCTCGGCTTTTTCATCGGATCGTCGATCGGGCTCGGCGTCGCGATGCTCCTCCATCTCGTGCCGAAACTGCGGGAGACCTTTTATCCTTTGCTGATTTTATCGCAAAATATCCCGATTATCGTTTTGGCACCGCTGTTGGTCATTTGGTTCGGCTTTGGCTTATTGCCGAAACTGATCATTATCATTCTCGTGTGTTTTTTCCCGATCACCATTGCTGCACTTGACGGGTTCAGGCAGACGAGCGGCGAGTTGCTGCATTATATGAAAATGGCCGGAGCCGACAGACGCCAGATTTTTTGGAAGCTCGAATGGCCGCATGCCATGCCCTCGATTTTCTCAGGCTTGAAAATTGCGGCGACCTATAGTGTCATGGGCGCAGTCATTTCCGAATGGCTCGGGGCGCAGGAGGGCATCGGCGTCTATATGACGCTCGCCTCTTCCTCGTTCAGGACGACGCAAGTATTTGTCGCGATCCTGTTGATCATGTGCTTGAGCGTGATATTTTTTGCAGCGATCGTGTTACTCGAAAAGCGGGTCATCCGCTGGAAAACAAGCGGGGGAGGAAATCCGAATGGCTGAATTGGTGATTGAGCAATTGACGAAAAGCTTTGACGGGTCCGAAGTGCTGAAAGAGCTATCGCTGCATATCGAAAAAAATGAATTCGTTGCGCTGCTCGGTCCTTCCGGCAGTGGAAAAAGCACCTTGTTTCATTTGATTGGCGGGCTTTACGAACCGGATACAGGATCCATCCTGCTCGACGGTAAAAACATCAACGGTGAAAAAGGCTCGGTCAGTTATATGCCGCAAAGCCCATCTTTGCTGCCTTGGCGGACCGTATTGGACAATGTTTTGTTAGGTGCTGAACTGGCGGGGCATAAAGATCGGCAAGCGGCCAAGGAAATGATGGAGAAAGCAGGACTGGCAGGATATGAGCAGTCGTATCCGCATCAATTGTCCGGAGGCATGAAACAGCGCGCCGCCTTTATCCGAAGCCTCCTGAGCCCACAGCCGCTCATCTTGCTGGATGAGCCGTTTTCGGCATTGGATGAATTCACCCGTTCGGAAATGCAGAAATGGCTGCTTGATATTTGGCAGCACAATAAACGCTCGATCCTCTTCGTCACGCATAATATAGAAGAAGCTTTGTTTCTCGCAGACCGCATCCTTGTCTTGTCGGAAAAACCTGCGCACGTCGTCGCTGAGTTTAAAGTGGGGTTCGCGAGGCCGAGAGCACAAGACATCACCTTGACAGAAGAGTTTCTGCAATACAAGAAGGACATTTATCAAGTGCTGAAGAAAGGGACTGGAGAGTAATTTCTTATAGTTTTGTGTGAACAATGCTGAATTGGTTCCATAATCGGATAGAGGAGGGGCAGCGATGGAAACATGGTTTGGTGCAAGGTCCGATTATCCTTTCGAGCTTTTTTCCTTAAGCCATTTGGTGGTATTGGCAATCGCCTTGACCGGATTCCTTTGCCTTGTCCTTTTGAAAGATAGTTTAGCGGCAAAAGATACCTTGTTCCGGCAATTGCGCTGGCTGTTGTTTGCAGTTTTGCTCATTTCCGAAGTATCCTATCAGTACTGGGCGATCAGCCATGGGTTTTGGCGTTTTAACCGCTACATGCCGCTCCATTTATGCGGCGTCGCTTCTCTCACCGCCATGCTCGGCTTATTGACTATGCACCCATTTTGGATTCGGCTATCTTTTTTTATCGGGATCGTCCCAGCTGCACTGGCACTGGTGACTCCGGACATGCCGTATGATTACCAGCATTACCGGTTTTGGAAATTCTTTGTCCATCATACGGCTATCGCATGGGCATGTTTGTTTTTGGCCCTGGCTGTCCCGAATGCCATCACTTGGCGTTCAGTGTTCTCGGTCTACGGCATGCTGCTCGTTTACGCAGCATTTATCGGATTTTGGGTCAATCCAATGATGGAGTCGAATTATCTTTATCTATCACAGAGGCCATCCACCGTCTCGCCATTGGACTTTTTCGGTGAGGGCATCTGGTATTATATTAATTTATGCTTGACTGCCTTCTTCTTATTCGCGGCCCAGTATTTGCTGTTCCGCTGGCTATTCAAGAAAACAGCCAGTGAAGATCGCTGAATGGGCTGGCAAAAACCTGCTGTCGAGACGGAAAAAACTTCCGTTGCCGGCGGCTTTTTTGTTTTCGATAGAGGACTATTTGCGTATTTGGAGAATAAAAGGGGACAGAGCGAAAGGGGTGGCGGGAATGGATTGGGTAGTTGTACTGAGCTGGACATTGAACTCTTTGTTGCTGTTGAACATCGTGCTCGCGCTTGTGATCATCTTCAACGAACGGCGGGATGCGGGGGCTACTTGGGCATGGCTGTTGATTTTGTTCTTCTTGCCGGTTCTCGGATTTATCGTCTATTTATTTTTCGGCAGGCATTTGACCAACAAAAACTTCTACAATTTAAGTGAAGATGAACAATCCTATTTCACTCGCCAAGTCGATGCTCAAATCCAGCGCATCCGGGCAGGGGAAGCGGAGTATGATGAAGAACTGCTGAACAAATACGAACAATTGCTGATCATGAATTTGCAGTCTTCCAAATCGCTCGTCAGCTTCTACAACGAAACCCGGATATTCTCTGAAGGCAACGAGAAATTCGACACGATGATCGAAGACATCGGGAACGCGCAGGAAGAGGTCAATGTGCAATACTACATCATCAAGCGGGATGCGCTCGGCCAGCGGCTATTCGATGCCTTGCTCGAGCGGGCCAAGGCAGGGGTCAAGGTGCGGCTTCTATACGATGCAGTCGGCTCAAAAAGTTTAAAACAGTCGGATTTCAAGGAATTGATCGAGCATGGGGGCGAAGTGGAAATCTTTTTCCCTTCCAAACTGGGCATCATCAATTTCCGCATCAATAACCGCAACCACCGGAAAGTGTGCATCATTGACGGGGAAATCGGCTATATCGGCGGCTTCAACGTCGGGACGGAGTATTTAGGTGAAGTGAAAAAGTTCGGTTATTGGCGCGATGTCCATTTGCGCATAGAAGGGGATGTCGTCCACCATATACAGGACCGTTTTGTCTTGGACTGGAATTATGCCAACCAGTATAAGAGCCGGGATGACATTTTCTGTTTTCCAACGCACCAAATCAAGAATTTCTCGCCGATGCAAATTGTCACGAGCGGCCCGAACTCCCATACAGAGCATTTGAAAAACATGAAGATTAAAATGATCTCTTCGGCAAAGCGCGAAATCTACATCCAGACACCGTATTTCATTCCGGATAAAAGTTTTATGGACGCCTGTAAAATGGCTTTGTTAAGCGGTGTCAAAATGCATATCATGATACCCGGCAAGCCGGATCATCCCTTCGTTATGTGGGGGTCCTGGTCGTTCCTCGGCGAGCTGCTCGATTACGGGGCGGATGTTTATCTTTACGACCGAGGCTTTTTGCACTCCAAGACGATGACCGTAGACGGGGAGATTTCAACTGTCGGGACAACGAACCTGGATGCACGGAGCTTCCGCTTGAATTTCGAAATCAATACACTCGTGTTCAACCGTCGGATCGCACTGGAACTGGAGTCCTTGTTCGAGTCGGATACCGCCGACTGCCGCAAATTGACGAAAGAACTATACGCAGAGCGCGATTGGACCATCAAGCTGCGCGAAGGTTTTGCCCGCTTACTGAGCCCGATCTTATAATTTATGATAGCTAGATGTTAAATAGTATACGAAAAAGCTGGAACCATTTTAGGTTCCAGCTTTTTTATTTTCCCGGAATTTTCAAGGCCTACAAGCGCTTCTGTGACATGGCTTCGCGCATATGGCGGAGTGCCGTCTTGCCTTCGTCCCCTCGGGCGATCATGACGTTCGTGTAGAGGGCATCGATCAAGCTGAGCTGTGCGATGCGGGAAGCGAGGGCTTCCGAACGGAAATCCGTTTCTTCCGACAAGGTGTACAGGACAATATCCGCATCTTTGGATAAAGGCGATTTTGCGAAATTGGTTACGCAGACGATCGTCACTTCTTTTTCCTTCAAAACGTGAAGCACTTCCAGGACGTCCCGCGTGCTGCCGGAGTGGGAGATGACGATAGCCACATCGCCTTTGGTAAGCTGCGATGCGGACATGAGCTGCAGATGGGCGTCCATATTCATCGCCACATGAAGGCCGAGGCGGACGAATTTATGATAACCGTCCATGGCGATCATGGCAGAACCACCGTTTCCGAAAAATTCGATTTTGCGGGCGTCCATCACTGCGGCGACCGCCTGTTCCAAGGCATCTTCATCAAGAATCTGCAATGTGTCTTCCATTGTCTTGATATTGGAACGGAATACTTTTTCCGCCACCGTTTTCACGTTGTCGCCTTCTTCGATCTGTTCATGGATATCTTTCAGCGGCGCTACGACTTCAGCGGCCAATGCGATTTTGAACGCCTGGAAGCCTTTGAAGCCGATGCGCTGGCAGAAGCGGAAGACAGTCGATTCCGCGAGGCCGAGCTCATCGGCAATTTGGTTGATCGTCAAATGGATGATGTTGCGGGGGTCATTCAAGATGTAATCGGCGATTTTCTTTTCCTTGTCACTGAAGTTCCGGTAACTGCCACGGATGGCTGCTAGTGCGAATTGTTGTTGTTTCATCTTGCCACGCCTCTTTCTGTCGCTTGGAATTTTTTCATATTTCTATCATAACATGCTTGTATGTGGAAAAATATTTGATATACTGAATCCATTAGGGAAAAATATTCTTTTATTCTATAGGAGGTTTTATGATGGAAATCGGAATTATCGGTTTGGGCAAGATGGGGAAGAACTTGGCGCTCAATTTAACAGATCATGGCCATACAGTGGTAGGGCATGATGCAAACGCTTTGGAAGTAAGCGATTTCAAAGTTGCTGGATCGCTCGAGGAATTGGTACAGAACTTACAGGCGCCACGTACGGTGTGGTTGATGGTGCCAGCTGGAGAAATTACGGAATCGGTCATCGCACAATTGGTGCCGCTTTTGGACAAGGGCGATGCCATTATTGACGGAGGCAACTCAAACTACAAAGAATCGGTGCGCCGCGCTGAGGAATTGAAAGCGCATGGAATTTATTTCTTCGACTGCGGCACAAGCGGCGGGACAGAAGGCGCACGCCACGGAATTTGCGCGATGATCGGCGGAGACGAGGAAAAGTTCAACGACATCGAACCGCTGTTCCGCGACATCTCAGTAGAAGGCGGCTATCTCTATGCAGGTAAATCGGGCAGCGGCCATTTCATGAAAATGATCCACAACGGCATCGAGTACGGCATGATGCAATCGATTGCCGAAGGATTCGACATCCTCCACAAGAGCGATTTCGACTACGACTACGAAAAAGTGGCCGGCGTCTGGAACAACGGCTCGATCATCAGTTCTTATTTGATGGGCTTGACGCAAAATGCGTTTTCGAAAGACGAAAAACTTGATGGCATCAAAGGGGTTATGAATTCTTCAGGTGAAGGGAAATGGACCGTGGAAACAGCGCTCGACTTGAACGTGCCGGCACCGGTCATCACGATGTCACTGATGATGCGCTACCGTTCACTTGAAGACGATACGTTCACCGGGAAAGTGGTTGCGGCACTTCGAAATGAATTCGGGGGACACGCAGTCGTCAAAAAATAAATTAATGCTTATCTGAAGAGGGGGAAATCAAATGGATGGTTCAATATTGATTATGATAGCGCTCGCAAGCATTTTCGTTTTGCTGTTTTTGGTTATGCGCACGAAATTGCATGCGTTCGTCGCGTTATTATTGGTAAGTTTACTGCTCGGTATCGCAGCGGGCATGCCGCTCGGTGACGTAATTCAATCGATTCAAAACGGCATGGGCGGAACACTCGGCTTTGTGGCTGTTGTAGTTGGCCTGGGCGCCATGTTCGGGAAAATGCTTGAAGTTTCGGGCGGCGCTGAGCGCTTGGCCGCTACGATGATCGGCAAGTTCGGTGAAGACAAAGCACCATGGGCACTCGGTGTTACTGGCTTCATCGTTGCCATTCCTGTGTTCTTCGATGTCGGATTCATCATTTTGGTGCCGATCGTCTATAGCTTGGCGAAAAAGACCGGCAAATCACTTTTGCATTACGGGATTCCGCTTTTGGCGGGTCTTGCTGTTACACATAGCTTCATCCCGCCGACTCCGGGACCGATCGCGGTTGCGGAACTGGTCGGGGCGGAACTTGGCTGGGTCATCTTGTTCGGTGTGCTCGCGGGGATTCCTTCGATGATTTTAGCAGGACCGCTTTTTGGCCGCTACATAGGGAAGCGCATTCATTTGACGATTCCGGATTATATGGATATAAAAGAACAGGAATACGATAAAGAGCTGCCGAGTTTCGGCATGATTATCTCGTTGATTTTGATTCCACTCGTACTCATTTTATTTAATACATTATCGGCTGTTATATTGGAAGAAGGAAATCAAGTCCGCGAAATCTTGACATTCCTTGGCCATCCGTTCGTGGCGTTGACGATTGCGACAATGCTGACATTTTATTTTCTCGGAACACGCCGTGGCTATTCCCGCCAGGAAGTTCAAGACATCGCAACGAAAGCACTTGAACCAGCCGGTATCATCATTCTCGTAACAGGAGCCGGTGGGGTTTTCAAACAAGTACTGATCGACTCGGGTGTTGGCGATGTGCTCGGTGAAATGATGGGCGACTCGGCGCTTCCGCCGGTTGTTCTGGCATTCCTCATTGCTTCCGCAGTCCGCGTGGCACAAGGTTCAGCGACAGTCGCCATGGTAACCGCTGCAGGCTTGATCGCACCGCTTCTTGAAATCATCGGCATGACAGGGCCGGCACTTGGTTTGATCGTCATCTCCATCGCTGCAGGTGCGACAGTCTTGTCTCACGTCAACGATTCAGGCTTCTGGCTCGTTAACCGGTATTTTGGGATGAGTGTAAAAGACACCTTAAAATCCTGGACCGTTATGGAAACCATCATCGGCCTTACCGGTTTCGTGGTAGTATTGATCTTGAGTTTCTTCATCACATGATTACAGAAAAAGAAAAAGGGATTCTCCTTTTTCTTTTTCTTCTATAAGGAAGGAAGAATGTTATGCCTGAACAAGCCTATTATTTAGGGGTCGATATCGGGACCACTTCCACAAAAGCGGTCTTATTCAATAAAACGGGACAAATCAAAGATAGCCATACGGTTTTCTATCCGCTCCACACACCGAATCAATTGACGGCTGAGCAGGATCCTGAAGAGATTTTCCGTGCTGTGCTGACAGCTGTCCGGGAAACCTTAAGGAAAAGCGGAATCAGCGGGGAGTCATTGCGGCTTGTGTCATTCAGCTCAGCGATGCATAGCTTGATCGCGGTTGACGCTAAGGGAGCGCTTTTGACCAATAGCATTACTTGGGCAGATACGAGAAGCTCGAAGCATGCGAAACACATCAAAGACAATTTGAATGGACATGAAATCTACTTGCGGACCGGCACCCCGATCCACGCCATGTCGCCATTGTCTAAATTGCTGTGGCTGCAGGACGAGAAACCGGAGATCTGCAGTGAGACGTCGAAGTTCATCAGCATCAAGAGCTATATTTTCCATAAGTTCTTCGGCGAATACGTGGAAGATCATTCGATCGCCTCTGCTACGGGTTTGTTCAATTTGGAGCAGCTCGACTGGGACCAAGGCGCACTGGATGTATCGTGCGTGACGAGGGAGAAATTACCGCGTCTCGTGCCGACAACCGAGCAATTTACAGGCGTTGCACCGGAGTTCGCTGCGTTTATGGGCGTCCGGGAAGACGTTCCGTTTGTCATTGGGGCGAGCGACGGCGTATTGGCCAATCTTGGGGTGGACGCCATCGATCCCGGTGTCATTGCGGTGACTATCGGAACGAGCGGCGCCATCCGCACCGTGTCACCGGTGCCGAAAACCGATCCGAAAGAACGGACTTTCTGCTATGTATTGACAGAAGACCATTGGGTGATTGGCGGGCCGGTCAACAACGGCGGCATCATCTTGCGCTGGCTGCGCGATGAATTTGCGTCTTCAGAAGTGGAAACAGCGAAGCGGCTGGGCATCGATACCTATGAAGTATTGACAAAAATAGCAGCGACAGTCAAACCCGGATCCGACGGGCTATTGTTCCATCCTTATTTGACAGGGGAACGCGCACCGCTGTGGGACGCCAATGCGCGAGGTTCGTTTTTCGGGCTCAGCATCCATCACCAAAAACAGCATATGATCCGTTCGGTATTGGAAGGCATCGTCTTCAATTTGTACACAGTGCTTCTTGCCGTTGAAGAATTGACCGGAGAGCCGGCGCGCATTCAAGCATCCGGCGGTTTTGCCCGCTCGGAATTATGGCGCCAGCTTTTGGCCGATGTCTTCGATAAACCGGTCATCATCCCGGAAAGCTTCGAAAGCTCATGCCTTGGGGCGGTGGTGCTTGGCATGTATGCCACTGGGGAAATCAAGGATTTCAGCATCGTCTCAGAGATGATCGGCAGCACCCATACGCATCATCCAGAAACGGAAGCAAGCAATATCTACCGTGAACTGCTCCCGATTTATATCCGCTTGTCGCGTTTGCTGACAGAGGAATATGAAAGCATTTCCGATTTCCAGCGGAAGCATATGAAATGAGGAGAAAACCCGAAGCCATTATTGGCTTCGGGTTTTTCTAATCCATCGATTAATTTTTGTCATGAAGTCAATGTAGTTTTTGTGGAAAAGTTCTGAAAACGAACTATATGAGAAATGCTTTTTGATATACTAATATTTACAAGTAAAGGTGGTTGCTGGGATGTTTAGATTACTGGCATACACAATTGGAGGCAGTATGAAACTTGTTTTATTATTCGGCCCACAAGCTGTCGGGAAAATGACGATAGGCCATGAACTAGAAAAGATAACATCCCTAAAATTACTTCATAATCATATGACAATTGACTTGCTGCACCCTTTTTTCGGATTCGGTGAAGACACATGGCGAATTTCCACTATCATTCGGGAAGAGATATTTAGAGCGGTCGTTAAAAGTGATTTGGAAGGCATTGTTTTCACTTTCGTCTGGTCATTCGAGTCAAAAAAGGATTGGGAATTCGTAAGCCATATTCGTTCTATTTTTGAAGGGGCCGGCGGGGAAGTCTATTTCGTAGAACTTGAAGCAGATCAAAATGAACGCTTGATGCGAAATCAAACGCCTCATCGCCTCGCACACAAAGCAACGAAGCGCAATATCGAAGAATCCGAAGTGCATTTAATCGAAACATATGAAAACAACCGGCTAAACTCTCTGCCAACTGAAATTCGGGAAGAGAACTATATGCGAATCGATAATACACATTTAGGTCCAGAACACGTCGCCAAAATGATCAAAGACCGCTTTGATTTGTAGAGGAAGACCAATAGTTGGACTGTTACAGGTCTCGCAGAAAAGGCCAGAAAGAGGTTATAAAATAAATAAGAAACGAGGCAAAAGGTCCATGCTGAATCAGGTGTTGGAACAATTCAAGGTGCAAGTGGTTTCCGTCAACGAAGTTGAAGATTCTTTCAGCTCAACGGTATACAAATGCAATTTATCGAATGGCGAAACGGTCTTTGTGAAAATCCCGTACACACGTGTGAAATATAAGCGCGAGTTGGCCGCCTATGAAATCTTAGCTGGGCATGTCCCAGTTCCAAAGTTGCTTGATTATTGGGCGGGTGATGGTAAATGCCCAGGGGCTTTACTGCTGTCCGAACTGAAAGGGAAGCCTTTGTCCGCAACAGCTTCTCCGGAAATCGCGTATCAAATCGGCGCAATGCAAGCGGCGATGCACCAAATTGAACCTCCAAGCGTATTTGATTCAACCGCTTTGCAAAATGAATTCCCCAATTGGCATGAATTTGTCGAAAGGCAGTTTTATAGTTTCGCGGAAGATGTAAAAGAAGTGTTGGATAAGGAATTATATATGGCCAGTTTGCTGAAGTTTGAGCAAATGAAAGGCGAACTTCCAGCACCAGACGGACCGAGCTTTGTCCATATGGATTTTCGCCCAGCCAATATCATTGTGGATGAAGGACGGGTTTCCGGCGTGATCGATTTCGAGAGTGTACGCTTCGGTTCGACGGAAATCGATTTCACTAAAATTCACCGTGATTTTTTAAAGTCGGATCCTGCTTTGCATAACTCTTACCTGGAGGGCTATAACAGCATCCGGCCGATGATCGATTTGCGAGCCGTCTTGCCTTTTTACCGTTTCATTGATGCCTTTAACAGCATCGGCTGGAGCCAAAGACGGGGCCTGGAGAAGAATATCGCGTTCTATGAAGCCAATTTGCGGATATTGAAAAAGATGCTGCAAGGAGATCGGCTGAAAAATGAATATTAAATTCCGGCTATCCAGAAAAACCGGCGAATGCTAAATCTAGCAGATTGGAGAGAGTGTGTTGAGAACCCTTTGTTACATCTTGCTTTTAGCTGTTGTTTTGTTAGCTGCCTGCAATGAGGATCAACAACAGAGCATCGCTGTTTTGGAAGCGGAAGCTTATTTGGAAAGGCAAGGGTATACGTTGATTTCCGTGGTGGAAGAAGAGTCTTTACTTCTTGAGAAACGAGATTTGACGGATTCGGCCTATGCACAAATTTGGCAAGTCCAGCCCTTGGATTCGGCTCAATACATAGACAAAGAGCTTACTTCTGTGGAATTAATCATACAAAATCATCCGCTGGAAATTCTATACAGCAGCAAGAAAACACGAACCACAGTCTATCTTTATCAGGGTGAAGTGATAGGAGGATGGTCTTTTCCAGTGACTTCAAGCGAAGGGCTTGTCGGCAATGTGTATTCGTTGGATGGGAAAACGGCGGAAGAAATTAGTGAAGAAAAACATAATCCTAAATAGCACGAATAAAAGAAAACGGTAATGGGGGGGAGGAATTCATGGAAAATCAAGCGTACGTAGATTGGGACGGCCAGATTGTATGTCTGACCTGGCAGCCTCATAAACTGATCGAATCTAGGGATGTCGTGACGAGTGTTCATGGCTATTGCTTTCTGGATGGAAAACTTGTGCTCGTTCAAGTAAAAGGGCGAGGATTTAATGTGCCCGGCGGCCATGTGGAAGATGGGGAAGGGCCTGAACAGGCATTGCGCCGTGAAGTGTACGAAGAGGCATACATAGCCGGGGAGCTAACTTATATCGGTGCAATCAAGGTAGACCATACAGAGAATGAAAAATTTCTGGAAAGCAAAAAATACCCGAAAGTCGGATACCAGTTATTCTACCGACTGGACGTCACAGAGTGTTTTCCATTTCTGCGCCAAAATGAGACGCTGACACGCATTTGGGTGGAACCAGAAGAAGTGCCGCATGTGGTGAATGATCATGAAATGGCGTTGTTGGTGTTAAAAGAAGCATTGAACAGTAAAAGGTAGGCTATTTTTGGTTGAGTAGAGAACATTAAAAGTGCAATGGGAAATGTTTTGATTCCAAAGAATACGGAGCACAAGTCTTATGCCGAAACGCAAGCGAACATCTTGCTGGTTGAACCTAGAGGCGTCGTAAATACGGGCGATGCAAAAAGTGAACAGACAGCAGAAAATGGTGCGTCGATTTAAGTGAGTTTTTAGTGGAATTTCCGCTGCCCTTCCAATAAATAAGGTAAAATAACAGCATACTTAGTTTTAGGACGTGATTTTCTTGCCGGATTGGACTTATCATACGATGTTTGAACCGACGCTATCCCGATTGCCGGCAAAAACCGGGAGAGAGTTTATCCATAAGGGCATGCATAGAATTGCCTCAATACCGGGTGGAAGCAAACTGATCGAATACTTGGGGCACACCGCTCCAGCCAAACAGCTGGAAACCGAGATTTTCGGTTTGAAGATCGCCAACCCGGTCGGCTTGAGCGGAAAAATCGACCCTTGGCTTTCAGGGACCAAGGCATTCAGCCATTTAGGAATGGGGTTCATCGAAATCGGTCCGGTATCTTTGGATCCTGTGGGGGCGGATGCACCGGCTTTTACCGAAGATAAAGACAAGTTGACATTCCCATACCAGTTGGAATCGCCTGGCCTTACGCGAACGATTGCTAAGCTGGAGAAGCTGATCCCGTTCAACAAGCCGATTTTCATCCGTATAGAAAAAAACGGTTCTTTTGAACGAACGCATTTCTTGCTGGACAAGCTGTCCGCATACGGTGAAGCTTTTATCATTGAAGAGCCGTTCAGCTCGGAACAGTGGAAGTTTTTAAAAGAAGCGGTCAGCAGCAAGCCGATTTTATATGCCAGTTCAATAAATAAAATCGATTCGGTGGCTATGGAGATGGCCGCTAGCGAAGCATACATAGACGGAATCGTCATTGATGAGCAGGGAACAGACACAGGCAAAGGAATGGAATATCCGCTCGCACAGATAGAACTATTGACAGAGAAAATATCGGCCATCCGGCAACATGGCGCGGGCCCGATCATAGTCTCTGGGGGAATAGCTGAACCAAAAGATGCTTTGGCACTATACGGGGCAGGAGCGGATTTGGTAATGCTCTCGGGCGGCTATGTCAGGACCGGCCCCGGCTTGCCGAAGCGGATCAATGAAGGGCTGCTGGATCAACGAATAGCATCGCCCCCCGTATACGACGGCTGGATTTGGCATTGGCTATTCGGGCTTTTCATGCTCATCGGAGGGGCAGTGGCAATGCTCGTCAGCATGACCATCGTCGTCATGCCTTATGACGAGGCCTTTTTGAATTTATCAAGGGAAGAATTGATTGCGATCAACCCGAATATTTACCATTTCATGCAGCACGATCGGATGACCGTCGCCGGTACGATGGTTTCAGGCGGCATCCTTTACATGCAGCTGGCGAGGCACGGTGTCCGTCATGGGCTGGAGTGGGCAAAACGCGCAATCCATATAGCGGGCATTTTAGGTTTCCTTGGTATTTTGCTGTTCATCGGATTCGGTTATTTCGACTGGCTCCATGGAATTCTCTGGCTTATTCTCCTGCCATTTTTCTGGAAAGGCTATCAGGCAACCAAAAACCATAGCGAACATTCGTCTTCACGCAACCGGACGAACCATCGGGCCTGGAAGCACAGCGTTTGGGGGCAGCTGGCGTTTGTCGCACTCGGATTTGCGCTCGCTGCAGCCGGTCTCGTCATTTCGACAATCGGCGTGAACGGCGTATTCGTCCAAACCGATCTCGCCTATATTTGCATGAGCCCTGAACAAATCGCTTCCATCAACGAACGGCTCATCCCTGTCATTGCGCACGACCGGGCGGGGCTAGGCAGCGCCTTGATCAGTGTCGGGCTGCTCGTTTTGATGCTCGCGCTATGGGGATTCCAAGAAGGGCAGCGGTGGGTCTGGTATACGTTTCTTTTCGGCGGGCTGCCGGCGTTCGGCGCGGCCATCATCATTCACTACGTGATCGGGTATACGAGCTTTATCCATATCCTTCCGGCGTATGTGGCCTTATTGCTGTTCGCAATCGGGTTGTTCTTGTCCAAAAAATTCTTTTTCATAAAATAGCAACTTGCCGGTGAGTGAGCCGGCAAGTTTTTTTTGCATAAAAAAGCAGCCTCAAGGGCTGCTTTTTTCGTTAATAATTTTTCGATACTTGCTGTGGCGCTGCAGGTTCCGGGTTGTAAGTTGCATTCGTTTGTTCCTGGCTTTTCTTCTTATCCAAATATTTCATCAAGCCGGCTGCGTTATTGCTGTACTGGCTGACTTGGGCGCGGTTGGCCGGGTCATTTTCGACTTTTTCCGAAATGCCTGTAGTGATGCTGCGGACAACCGAATTCATGTCGATGACTGAATTGATCGTTCCTTTTGCTCCGTCGACCAATACGGCCACTTTCTCGGATTTCTGTTGAATGTCTTCCTTCAATTCATTCGTCGTGTGCTGTAAATGGGTCGTCTCAAGCATCAGCTTGTCCATGCGGCCTTTCAGGTTATCAGCAGAACCTTTCATTTCTTTCATCGGCTCTTTCATGCCGGATAGGAGCATGACGACACCGACAACGGCGACGATAAGTCCCAGGACAATGATTCCAAGTGCTATGTAAAGCCATATAATCGGATCCATATAAACTTCCTCCTTTTTGGTTTGTGTATTAAGCCATACCCGTTTTAGGCGGTCTTTAACACAAAACGTGAGGAGGACAGGCGCAATCTCAATGGATCAAGATTTAAGTGAACCGGAATCACGGATTCTGGTGATGTGATATGAGGGGCATCCTTGCACATGCATCGTCAAGCTTTTGGTTGTTTGAATGATTGAACTTCCTTTTTATAAATAAGTCGCAGACTAGGCGCTTTATTTTGATGGCCGATGTTCGGAGGCTAATATGAAAGCGATATAGCCGACATCCTGACTGAAGTTCCAATCCATGAAAATTTCATCTATGTCCCTTTGAAGGGAGTCGTTCAACGGTGCGGCTTTCAGAAGCTGCTGTTCGAGTGGGCGTTTGGTCAATTTAAGGATTTCGGTAAAACCTTCCTTGATCAAGGCTTTTTCGATGCCGACCAAAATGCCGCTGCGTTTGAGCAGCAGAGTTCGATTGCTCATCCATAAGGTTTCAAGTTTATCGGGGATGCGTCCTGCTTCTTCATTGACCAGCTTCACTTGATCATGAAATATGTCGCGTTCCGCGTCTTCGGGCCATTCAAGTGGATCTACGAGGGGTTCTTCACCCATCACCCCGATGAATATCCCGCTTTTGAGCGGCAAATTCCAATCGGCGTACAACTCGGTAAATTCCAATTGGGTAATACTCAAGAGTTCATTTAAAATTTCGGGTTTCAACGCATTGAACATGAAATCCCTCGTTTCCAATACGCGTGTCTCTTCTTCTTGATCGAGTAGAATTTTTTCCATTGGGCTGACAAACCCGCGGAAGTGTATCGTAATATAAGGCCTTTTTATTGTGACGTAAACAGAAGAAGGGCCTTTTCCGAAATGCTCTCGGAGCAGATTTGAAATATATCCCGAAACTTCTGATTGAATAGGTCGTGCTTCATGCATAATTCCTGTCTCCTTCCCGGCGCGAAACTGCCGGCTAATTCTTCACCGCTTGTGACTTGTTCTGATCATTGTTTAGCAAAAAGATTATAAAGTTGTGTCTTTCGAATATCCCATTGCAATTTTTTTATTCATAGTTAAAAAGGGAGGGGTTAGCCGTTGGGTTGTGATGATAAACGGACCAACTGTTCAGTAGTCATTCAATAATCGGATATCAAATAAAAAAAGACGCCAAAAAGAATGATTCATTCTCTTTGGCGTTATTCCCAGCTCTATTGTCAGGTCTATACTCTGCGCAATTCCAATATGGCAGCCCATGCTGCATTTTTTACGTTCCTCATAACTGTCCGTGCCGCATCACGTAAACGATAGCGGGTGATTATTCAACTACTGTATAAAGAATTATAGCGAGAAAGGAAGCAAATTTCAAGCCGCTATTGCCGAATGGCCGGACGCCTTCGCCGCTTTTCAATAAGGTCAGCAGATGTCCGATAATCAGGGATTCTGTGTTTCCGTCAGCCTCGGTCAATATTGATCATTGACTTGACTTGATTTACATATAGATGTCTTGATAACGCTTCATGAATTTCTTATCGATATGCTGCTTGAGTTTCCACGGGATTTTGCCATGAAAGCTCCGGTTTCCGTAGGTCAGAAGCGCTTCGCCGCCACCAGTGGAAAGAATCGCGACATAACGCTTTTGCGGCATGAAAGGGGACAGCTGGTTACCGATGAGGAAGTTCATTAGATTTCCCCATAGTACAGGGCCTTGGCGAACCGCATAGACACCGTTTTTTGCAAGTTCCGGATAGCGGTCGATTGAAACGCAATCGCCAGCACCAAATATTTCGGGAAAACGGGTCGTTTGGAGCGTATCCTTGACAGCCAAAAATCCAGCACGGTCGACCGGCATTCCTGACCGCTCGAAAAACGGATGGCTTTGCGGGCCTGTCAGCCAGAGTACGTCCGTTTGCGGATAGGACATGCCATTGCTTGCGGTAACAGAAGTTCCGTCAATGTCTTCTATCTTTACATCCGTCAAAAAAGGCAAAGCTTTCTTTCGGGCGATCGCTTCGATTTTTTTGGAAGCGGCCGCTCCTTGAGAAGACAGCAACGCACCCGAACTGAACAGCGATGCATTGGATGGGTAGTGATGTTGCTTTCGCCACGCGTGGGTAGAGAAGGCCAACTCCACGCCCGATGCGCCCCCTCCGACAATGACGGGCTTTTCGGACTTTCGGAACTGGAGCAATTGTTCTGGAAACCGGTAATTGGGCTTGATCGACGAGATGTGTTTCCTTAGCGACTCGGGGCTATTTGTCTGCGAACCGATATCGAACGACACCGCATCATAAGGGTAAGTTTTGCCGCTGTCGCCCGTAAGCACGCGGGATTTTGGGTCGATTGCGTTGATTGTGTCTTGATAAAAAGCAGCACCTATTTTTTCTGTAAGCTTATTCAAGTCGATGCGGATCTCCTCCACATTGTAAATCCCTTCAGTGAAACCTGAAAACATGCCTGAATAATATTGATGGATCGATGGGGAAATGAGCACAAGCTGCACATCTTTCCGCGGATTTTTCGCGAATTGTTCGAGGCAATGTAAATGTGCATGGCCGCCTCCGACCAGGACGAGAATCTTCATTTCGATCACTCCAATCTACGTTAAAATCCGTTTAGCTTCAGCCATGCGCTGGAAAATGGTGAAAATCTGCACAGCGACAAAAAAGAGGGTGATGGCCGTCAAATAAGGGGAAAAGACGATCATCAGGGTAAACAGGATGAATCCTTCAGTCCGTTCGGCAAGACCGGCTTGATAATAGAACGATTTCATCCCTTGTTTCTCGGATAAGGCCCCGACGGTCAAAAAGACGGTCATAGCGATGATAATCGTTGCGCTCAATAACAGCAGAGCCCACATCGAATCCGGAAAGCGGAAGGCAAGTCCGAGGATGACGCTGATTTCGACCAATCGGTCAAAGCTGATATCGAGCAGAGTCCCCCAAGGAGAAGGTTTCGTTTTCCTGGCCATCGTCCCATCGACCACGTCCAAAAACCCGGATAGCCAAAGTGCGATGACTGCCAAAGCAGGCTGGTCCAGATAGATGAAGACACCGGATGACAATCCGATGACAAATGCCGTTTTGGTCACTCCGTCAGCGCTCCATCCTTTTTTCAATAAAAAATCGGCGGTCTTATCAACGGCCGGTTGTACGTATTTTCTAGCATATGTATCAAGCATTGATGTCACCTTTTCCTGTTGAGGATGTTATCAGTATATAACATTACGAGCGGCTCGACCCGCCATACTACTCGAACTCCAACAGCGAATTTGAAAATAGTCGATAATTCCGAGGGGTATTAAAGGAAAGTCCCCAATGCTTTTTGATAAGATGTACTTACTTTAGGAAAGAAAGGAATTGGTAGAAATGGCCAAAAAATATGATATTGCAATTATCGGAGCCGGTGCAGCAGGCCTGACCGCCGCATTTACCGGCGCAGGATTTTCGAAAAAGACCGTGCTGATCGACAAGAATCTACCGGGCGGGGAATGTACATGGTCCGGCTGCATTCCGAGCAAATCGCTCATCAATATCGCAAAAGAAGTCCATCACGCCAAAAAATATTCACCTGAGCTGAAAGTCGATACATCGGAAGTGTTGAAAGATATCCAGGAAGTCATTCAAAAAGTATACGCCGGTGAATCGCCGGAAGTGCTGAAAGAATCCGGCATCGACTTTGTGAACGCCTACGCCACTTTCACTGGACCGAACACATTTGAAGTGGAAGGGGAAACAATCGAAGCGAAAAAAATCATCCTCTCTACCGGATCCACTCCTTTGGTGCCGCCGATCGAGGGCTTGAGTGAAGTGGATTACCTGACCAATGAATCGATCTTTAAATTGGCGTCATTCCCGAAAACGATGACCATTCTAGGCGCAGGCCCGATCGGTGTCGAGATGAGCCAAGCGCTCAACCGGCTTGGCGTTGAGGTGACGCTGGTTGAAAAATCGGAGCGCATCTTGTCCAACGATGACGAAGAACTCGCGTTGATGATCCAGCATCGGCTGATCGAAGAAGGCGTTACGATCCATGCCGGCGCAACAGCGGTGAAAGCTGCCCAACAAGGCGGCCAAATTGAGCTGACAGTCGATAAAGACGGCAAGGAAATCACTGTTTCAAATGAAGGGCTTCTCGTTGCGCTCGGCCGTCAAGCGAATGTCTCCGGTTATAACCTGGAAGCAGCTGGGGTCGAGTACGATAAGAAACGCATCCAAGTGGACGAGCATATGGAAACGACTGCTAAAGGCATCTATGCCATCGGCGATGTCGTCGGCCCTTATCAACTATCGCATATGGCCAACGCACAAGGCATTACGGCGGCGCAGAATGCCATTTTGCCGATCAACCGCAAAATGAATTACGACCATGTGACCTGGTGTACATACACGGATCCGGAACTCGGCCACTCTGGCTTGTCCGAAGCGCAGGCACGCGAACAATACGGCGATTCGATCCGTGTCTATGAACACGACTATGCAGATATCGACCGTGCCAATACGAAACAAGGCTCTATCGGCAAAGTGAAGGTCGTTCTCGATAAAAAAGGCTATATCCTCGGGGCGAGCATCCTCGGTGACCGCGCCGGCGAGATCATCAGCCAGATTCAGACCATCAAAGCACTCGGTATCAATATGGGTAAATTATCCAGCGTCATCCACCCGTATCCGACCTATAGTGAAGTGCTGGTGAAAATCGGCAAGAAAGTCTATGTCGATAATCTGCTGAACCAACCGGTCGTCAAAACCTTCAATAAAGCAAAAGCAGGAGAACTGCCGGTCGAAAAAATCGGCTTGTATGGAGCCGCTGCTGCGGCAGGCCTCGGCATCGCCAATATGGCGATCCAAAATAATATCAAGCCGAAACTCGGTGTGAAGAATGGCCGCCTAAAAAAGATGCCTTCCTCGCCGAATGCCGTTTCATCTCAAACGGATTCACGCGACCAGTTCGTTCCGGCTTGGCCTTATAACGGAAACAAGGAGCAGGCCAAAAAGAACTTGATCGGAATGCTCAAAGGCTATGAAGGAGTCACCATTTTGCAGGATGAGGAAAATTATGTCTATGCTGTAGCCACGTCCAAAATCATGAAATTCAAAGATGATATCGAGTTTTACTTTAACGATGCATTGGAGCAAATCGAATTCCGCTCAGCGTCGCGTGTCGGCTATTCCGACCAAGGCGTCAACCGCAAACGCTATGAGGAAATGAGAAGCCGTTATTACAGCATCGCCACGCATACGCGCAACTCATGAGTAAAAAACAAATCGGGAAATGGATATTGGGGGCTTCGGCAATCGCCTTGGCCATTTGGCTAAGCAGGTCGGTATTTCAGGTGGATGCGGAAGATCTCCGCAGCTGGATTCTATCATTCGGGCTGTGGGCCCCGGTCATCTACATTATTGTCTATACCGTCAGGCCACTGATTTTCTTTCCGGCCTCGGTTTTATCGATTGCCGGCGGCTTGGCTTTTGGTGCCTGGATGGGGACTCTTTATACCATCATTGGGGCGACACTTGGTGCGATGCTGTCCTTTTATGTCGCAAAAACTGCAGGAAAGAGCCTCGTCACAAAGGAATGGACAGGAAAAGCCGCGAAAATCCAGACACAAATGGAGCAAAATGGCTTTCTGTATGTACTGCTGTTCCGTTTGATTCCGGTTATCAATTTTGATTTGATCAGTTATATGGCCGCCTTTGCGAAGGTCCGTTTCGTATCTTTTGCATTGGCGACATTCATTGGCATCATACCCGGAACATTTGCCTATAATTTCCTCGGCAGCAGTTTTGTCAGCGGCAACCCCAAAATCATCATATTAGCTGTCGCCGTCTTCATCGTCTTGACGGTGGTCCCGATCTTGATCCGAAACCGCTGGAACAAAAGAACGGGCATAAAATAATCTACGGGAAGTATATTAAGGGATCAAGGAAGTGGGAAAATGAAAAAGTATGCAGTATTAGCGCCTTCAATACTGGCACTTTCCTTAGCGGCGTGTTCATCCGAAACCGGAGACAGCCAATCAGATGCGGATCGCCTGTTAACAGGCGACTGGGAAGAAGTCTTGAATACGGCACAAGGGCAGGAAGTGAATATGTATATGTGGGGCGGCAGCGAAAACATCAACCGCTATCTGGATGACTGGGTCGCGCCGCGCATGAAAGAAGAATATGATGTCGAGTTGAACCGCGTTCCGATGAATGATGCGCAAGACATCATCAATCAATTGGTCGACGAAAAAACTGCAGGTAAGACCAACGGCAGCATGGATATCATTTGGATCAATGGTGAAAATTTCAAGGCCGCGAAAGACAACGCTTTGCTGTGGGGGGATTTTACCGGCCAATTGCCTAACTTCAATGATTTTGTCGACCAGCAGGCACCTGAAATCGCTGAGGATTTCGGGGAGCCTGTGGACGGTTTAGAGGCGCCATGGGGCAAGGCGCAATTCGTCTTTGTACACGATGAAAACAAATCGCCGGAGCCGCCGAAATCGATGGCGGAGTTGGCGGGGTGGGTAAAAGAAAACCCGGGCCAGTTTACTTATCCTGCCTTGCCTGATTTTACAGGCAGCGCATTTATCCGCCATGTATTGTATGAGACGACAGGTGGGCACGAGCAATACCAGCAGCCGGCAGCAGAAATTGATGATTTGGAAGCCCGCTTTGAACCGATGTGGCAATATTTGAACGAAATCGAACCGTATTTATGGCGAGAAGGTGAAACCTATCCGGAAAGCCTCGCAAAACAAGACCAATTGTATGCGAGCGGTGAAATTGGGATGACGATGAGCTACGATCCGGCACTTGCCGCCAGTGAAGTGTTGAAAGGCAGATTCCCGGAATCGACACGGACATTTATCCTAGATGGCGGGACGCTGGCCAATACGCACTTCTTATCGATTCCATTTAACGCTTCGTCTAAAGCCGGAGCGCTTGCCGCAATTAATGAAATGTTGTCGCCCGCTGCCCAAACGGCGAAATTATCTCCGGAGAACTGGGGAGACTTGTCAGCGCTCGATTTGGAAAAACTGTCTCCGGAGCAGCAAAAGGCGATGACAGAAGTCGATATGGGAACGGCGACCCTGCCGTTAGAAGAACTCGAGAGCAAGCGCTTGCCGGAGTTATCGGCTGACTATATCGAAATTATCGAAAAAGGGTGGATGGAACATGTGGCGAAAGAGTAAGCCTTATCTTTTGCTGCTGCCGGCAACCGGCACCATCATCCTCCTGTTTTTTGGAGGCATCTTGGATGGGCTGCTGAAAAGCTTCGGTTATTTTCCTGCAATCGGGGAAACCGGGTTTAACTTAGCTGCCTACGATTCGCTGTTCAACTCATCCGCTTTTTGGGCGTCCCTGTTGCTGACCGTCCGGGTGGCCGCCTTATCATCCGCCTTATCGGCGATACTCGGTGCCGTCGTCGCGGTATCTTTATTTATGCTGAATGAATCGACGAAAACAGGTGCGCCGCGCTTGTGGCACCGCTTGTTTCAATTGCCGCTGACCATTCCACATCTCGTCGGCGGCTATATTGTCGTTTTGCTGTTCATGCAAAGCGGCTTTTTATCGAAACTCTTTGCATCTGCAGGATGGATCGATGAAATTGCGGATTTCCCGGTCCTCGTCAATGACACGTTTGGTTGGGGCATCATATTGACCTATGCCTGGAAAGAAGCGCCTTTCGTAACCTTGATGATCTACCCGGTTTTGACGCGCATCCACGGTTCGTGGCGGGAAGTTTCCCGCGTATTCGGAGCCGGCAGCTGGAGCTTCATCCGTGAAATAGTCATTCCGGTCATGCTGCCGGCTTGGACGATAGCGACCTTCATCGTCTTCGTCTTTACTTTTTCCGCTTTTGAAGTTCCCTTCCTGCTTGGTGTTACGTATCCGAGCATGTTGCCGGTCTATTCCTATCAGCTTTATACGAGCGGGACATTCGCTGACCGTCCGGAAGCGCTCGCCGTCAATATCATTCTGGCTGTCTTGACAATAATTCTCGGGTTAGTGACGTATTACTTCAGCAGACGATGGAACATAACAAAGGGGTGGGATTGATGCAAAAACACCCTGTTATTACAAAAACTTTATTATGCATGCTCCTAGTGCTATTCATTGTGCTGCCATTTATTCCATTGATCTTAATGAGCGTATCCTTCGGCTGGCAATGGCCGGATGTGCTGCCTGAATCTTTCAGCTTGCGTGCATGGGAATATGTGTTGACCGGTCCGGAGACATGGCAGGCAGTGGCTGTCAGCGTATGGATCGCCTTTGCCGTAACGGCATTGAATATTCTCCTCGCAATCCCGGCTGCCAATGCTTTTGCTCGTTATCCTATCCGGGGCAAGTGGCTGTTTGAGGCGGTCATTTTTGCCCCAATCATTATTCCGCCGTTTGTAGCTGTCATGGGCATTCATTTGACATTTTTGCAATTCGGTCTGACGGAAACTGTATTCGGCGTCGTTTTGGCTCACGTATCCCCGACTCTGCCCTATGTGGTAAGAGCCGTGACGATCAGCTACCAAACTTTATCAACCGATTGGGAAGACCAGGCTCGCATGCTTGGTGCAGGGCCATTTTCCCGTGCTTATCACGTTGTACTGCCCCATCTGCTGCCGGGGATCGTGGCTGGGGCGAGTTTGAGCATCCTGATTTCCTTAAGCCAGTACTTGATCACGTTCATTATCGGCGCAGGACAGGTGGTCACTTTGCCGATTTTGCTGTTTCCATTCATCAGCGGGGGAGATCCGGCTGTAGCATCCGTTTATTCGTTGTTGTATGCAGTAATCGCCATTTCGGCATTGCTCGCAATGGACCTTGCATTGAAGAAATACTACCAAAACAAGAAAGCCGCAGCGGCACTGGGATAGGAAGGTGGAAACATGGGCGATTTGCGCATCATCGGTATTGAAAAGCATTATAAGCAAACGCAACATAAAAAGGATCGATCATTTATCTTGAAACCGGTGGGGCTAACCATCCGTGAAGGAGAATTTTTTTCGCTTTTAGGCCCTTCAGGATGCGGCAAGACGACATTATTGAAACTGGTGGCAGGACTGCTTGAAGCTGATAGAGGCGAAATTTGGGTAGGCGATGACAATTTAACGGCCGTTCCACCCGAAGCGAGAAAATTCGCCATGGTATTTCAGCAAGCGCTATTGTTTCCGCATAAAACTGTGGAAGATAATGTGGCGTTTGGCCTGAAAATGCAGAAAGTCGGCAAAGAGCAACGAATGGCAAAGGCCCGTAGTATGCTTGAGCATGTCGGACTTGCCGGTGTCGGCGGCCGCTTTCCGGATGAACTGAGCGGGGGGCAGCAGCAGCGGGTAGCCCTTGCAAGGGCTTTAGTGTCGAATCCTCGCGTGCTGTTGATGGATGAACCCTTCAGCGCACTTGATCCCGGGCTGCGCGAGGAAATGCGGGAATTGCTGAGGAATATTCAACATGAATTTCGTGTCACGGTCCTATTCGTCACCCATGACCGGGAAGAAGCATTCCAATTGTCTGACCGAATCGGCATCATGCGTGAAGGCGAATTACTGCAAGTCGGAAGCAGCAAGGAATTGCGTGAACGCCCCGTCAACACGACAGTCGCCGCATTTTTAGGGATCAAGAACATTATCGAAGGAGCGGTCGCGGACCAATATTTTCGCCCGCTCGATCAAAGTTTTCAAATACCGGCCGGGCAAACTCGAGAAGAAGGCTATTGTTTCCTTATTCTCCGCGCCGATTCGCTCCATCTCGCAACGGGCGATGTTGTTGCCCCTTCCGGATTCGGGCTGCTTAAAGGGGTGGTTGAACAATTAAGGTTCAACCATGGATTTTTTACAGGGAAAGTGCGAGTCGGCAATCAGTTGCTCGAAGTCTTCTTGTCCAGTCAACAAACTGAACAGGCAGCTGTCGGTGAGGAAATCGGATTAACGGTCAATTTAAAGGATCTGCAGTTTGTTCAAAGTTGAGTGAAACAAGAGATGTTTACATAAGATGCATGAAATGCCCGCGCTAATCCAAAGAAAAAGCTGTTAATAAGCAGCGGGACGCCACCATCCGATTGCTATTTTAAAAACCCAGCTAGAGTAGCTGGGTTTTTTTTACTGATTATTTTTTCAGTAATTAATAGAACGTACGTTCCCTTTGTGGTAAAATAGAGTTACAGCTGCATGAGGGCGGTTTGGCCATCCCTAAGGAAAGGGGGTGGTAGCATGACCATGGCAGAAGCATTTGCGCTTGTGTTTACGAGTATAGGGTTGACAATCAGTGCATTGACGCTGGTCGTTTCCTTGATTCTGGTCATTCCCAAAAAAAAATAACCGTCCCATTGGCGTGGGCTGACGGTTATTCCAAAAACCTATAGTGTCCAGCCGACCGCCCTCGAAAGGCGGCATGCAGCTGGCCGGATGCCTACAGCATCCGGTTTTTTTCGTTACTTTCAGTATACTAAATTACAGCTATTTTGCAACTGTCTCATATCCAACCCCGTTCATAAGGCACAGGAGCTTCGATATCGGCCCCGAGCTCGTTCGCAGCGGTGTAGGCCCAATAAGGATTACGCAGCAATTCGCGTGCCAGGAAGATGAAATCTGCCCGGCCGTTTTGAAGGATCTCTTCAGCGTGCCGTGGCTCGGTAATCAAGCCGACAGCGCCGGTAGCGATCGGTGTCTCTTTTTTGATGGTCTCAGCAAAAGGGACTTGATATCCCGGGTACACCGGAATCGGAGCCGGAACGACAGCACCGGAGCTGACGTCGATAAGATCGACATTCTGTTGTTTCATCCATTTGGCCATCTCGATGTATTGTCCAGGGGTCATGCCGCCCTCTGCATAATCGTTCGCAGAAATGCGGACGAACAATGGACCGTCCCAAACCGTGTTCACTTCGTCCAGCACACGGCGCAGCAAGCGGTAGCGGTTTTCGCTGCTGCCGCCGTATTCATCGGTGCGGACATTGGTCAGCGGGGATAAAAATTGGTTGATCAAATAACCATGTGCTGCGTGGATTTCGATAACATCGAAGCCTGCTTGTTTGGCGCGTTCAGCACCGTCGCGGAAAGCTTGGACCGTCTCATCGATTTCTTCTATCGTCATGGCGACCGGAGTTTTGTATTTATCGTTGAAAGCTAGCGCACTCGGTGCCTGGATGTCGCCATCGACTGTCGCTTTTCTGCCCGCATGCGCAAGTTGGATGCCGGTTTTAGCGCCATTCGCTTTCATCAAGCGGACGATTTCCGCCTGGCCGTCGATATGGGTGTCATCCCATATGCCGAGGTCGCGTGAAGAAATGCGCCCGGCAGGCTGGACGGCCGTCGCTTCAGTGATGATCAAGCCGACACCCCCGACCGCACGTGTCGGGTAATGGACGCGGTGCCAATCGGTGACATGCCCGTCTTCTTTGTCGCTTTGGTACATGCACATCGGGGCCATGACGATCCGGTTTTTGAAATGGACTCCTTTAAGCTCGAATTCTTCAAAAAGTTTTGCCACGTAAAATTCCTCCTTCAGTATCTATACAAGGAATCAGTATACCGGAAATCCTGCGCAGCTTCGATTCGGAAGCCTTGCGTTGCCGGGCAGCTCCTAGAGGCGGAAGTCCGCAAAAAGAAACAACCCGTGAAAGTCTCGGCTTCCACGGGTTGTGATCGATCTATTATTCGAATTCTTTTCCAAGCTCACGGGAGCGGTTGGCAGCAGACGATACGCAGTCGCCTACGATGCGTTTGAAGTCATTATCATAGAGGGCCTGAAGTCCGGCAGCAGTCGTGCCGTTCGGGCTCGTCACACGCTGGCGCAAAACGGAGAAATCTTCTTGTTGGAGCATTTCTGCTGCACCGTCGAAAGTTTGGCGCACGAGTTTTTTTGCATCGGCGGAGGACAGGCCGTTATCGATGCCGGCTTGGACCATCGATTCTGCAAAATAATAAAGATAGGCGGGACCGCTGCCGGCAATTCCTGTGACGGCATGCAATTGATCTTCTTCAACGACGGTGACGCCGCCGATCGAGGATAGGAGTTTTCTAAGTAGGTGCTGCTGCTCTTTTGTGACGAATTTGCTCCAGGCGACGCCTGTTGCGGATTTGCCGATTTGGGCAGATGTATTCGGCATCGCGCGTGCGACAGCGAAATCGCCGACATGCTTTTGTATCGTATTGATTGAAACGCCAGCTGCTACGGAAACGATGACGGTATCGCCTGTCAGCTTTTTGCGGATGCCTTTCAATGCTACTTCAACATCTTTCGGTTTCATTGCGAGCAGGATGAAATCTGCATCCTTCAACTCGGTTTTATCTTCACAGACGATATTGACTCCATATTCGTCATGCAAGAATTCCAAGCGGTCTTGGTCCGACCGGTTCATGACAGAGATTTCTTCGGGTTTCATAATTCGCTTATTGATCCAGCCGTGGATCATGGATTCAGCCATAGATCCGGCTCCAACACATACAATTTTCATACATTCCACTTCCTTTTCTCAAAATAAAAAGCGCAATCATCCCTGTTACTCCAAGGACGAAAACGCTTGTTTCCGCGGTACCACCTAAGTTTGCACATTCGCACAACTCGATATCCTTATCGCGGACAGACGGCCGTGTTTGCACGGCAGCTCAGAAGCAGGTTCGGGAAGGGAGCGGGGGTGCGCATTTCAGCGTTAGCAGCACTCTCTTGTGCCCATCACCTTCCTTACTAATCTTCATCTACGCTTACATATGTTATTGAATTATAGAGAAAGAATTTTTATTTGTCAAATTGGCCGGCCTGCGTGACGCCGCCTGAAAATCAAGGTATGATAAGTGAATAGACATTCATTTTAAGGGAGTGGAAATGATGGAACCGATCAAAATCACCATACCGACGCCATTTGCGGTCGGAGATGTCAATTCTTATCTGTTGAAGGGCGACGCGTTGACTTTGATCGATGCAGGACCGAAAACACCCGAAGCGTGGGAAGCGCTCAAAGCCGGGCTGAAAGCCGCAAATGTAGCACCTGAAGACATCGAGCAAGTAATCTTGACGCATCACCATCCAGACCATGCAGGATGGGTCGACGGTTTCGATTCCGCGAAATTATACGGCCATCCTTATAATGACTTGTGGCTGCGACGAGACGAGGCTTTTTTCGACTATCATGATGCGTTTTATCAGGAACGCTTGAAAGAAGAAGGTGTGCCGGGAGATTTGATGTTCTGGATGAAAAAGATGAAGCGGCCGCTTAACTTGATGGGCAACCGTCCACTGGATATGGCGATCAACGAAGGGGATACGCTTCCGGGACACCCGGACTGGCATGTCATGGAAACGCTGGGCCATGCCCAAAGCCATCTGTCATTTTGGAATCCGGAAGAACGCACGATGATCGGCGGCGACCACGTCATCGCAAAAGTATCCTCGAATCCGCTCATCGAACCGCCTTATAATCCCGAAGAAGGGCGCCCGAAATCTTTGCTCCAATACAATGCCTCTCTCGGGCGGCTGTTGAAGATGCCGATTGACGTCATCTACAGCGGCCATGGGGAAGAAGTGCGGAATGTCCATGAACTCGTTTCCACGCGACTCGAGAAACAGCATCAGCGGGCGATGAAAGTGCTCGCCATGCTCGACCGTTCGAATGAACAATCGGTTTACGAATTGACCCAACAGCTGTTTCCGCATGCCTACGAAACCGAGCTGGGCCTGACGCTGTCCGAGACGATCGGCCAGGTCGATTACTTGCTTGAAGACGGCTTGATTGAAGAGCGGTTGAACGACCGCGGCATCTTCGTTTACCGTCAGGCATAATACACAAAGTTGCATGTACAAGCTTCAGCAGGTAAACTGAAAATTAAGAGTTGCAACAAGAATCTAAGCGTAAAGGATTGGGATAAATTGAAAAAAGCAAGTTTATTTCTCGTAGGTTTTCTGCTATTGGCGGGCTGTTCCGACGATGCGGCGCCGACAGAACCCACAGAGCCGGCAGGCAATGGAGAAGAACCGGAAATCGCAGTTGAACAAGAAGGTTTGGAGGAAGAAGGCTTTATTACGCAGATTGGGGATGGACGCATTCTCATCAATAATATTTACTTCTCGATACCTGAAGATGTTGAAGTCCAGTTTGCAGAAGGCGGCGAAACGACAGATGCGGTGATCAGCGACCTTCGCACAGGCATGAAAGTTTCAACGGATTATACAGGGCCGCTGGAAGAGTCGTTCCCTATGCAAGGGGAAGCGGAAAAAATCACCATTCTCCAGGACGAAGAATCCAAGCGCCAGTCCGAAGCGTTGCAGGCATTCATCAATGAAGAGCAATTGTCCAAATTGATCTTGATGGGGCAGCCAGTCGTGCGTGGCGATGAAATCGGCTTTTTATTCAATAATATGGAAACCGGTGATTTGCAGGAAGTCCGCATTGATATGAATACATTGGAATATACAATGGGCGATGAAGAAACAGAAGAAACAGAGGAAACAGAAGAAACTGAAGATACCGAGGAGTAAGCTTGAGAGCGGATCCCGGTGTAAAGAAGTCCGGATGGCAATTTGCTGTCCGGGTTTTTTTGTATCCATTTGCTTCTTTCTATAGAAGAAACGCATCACTTTTGCATATTTCCTTAAAAACATGAAAATTTATGCGCGTCTTCCCTTGCGTTATAAAAAAACCCGTGTTATTATATGTATATTCATCGCATATAACGCATAAAAATACAGGAGGTCATATTATATGAACAAAAAAATCGTACTCGCATACTCAGGTGGACTAGATACATCGGTGGCCATTCCATGGCTTAAATCACAAGGCTATGATGTCGTCGCTGTTTGTCTCGACATCGGAGAAGGAAAAGACTTGGACTTCATCAAACAAAAAGCGCTGCAGGTCGGAGCGGTCGAAAGCTATATGATCGATGCCAGAGACGAATTTGCCGAAGACTATGCACTCATTTCGCTTCAAGCCCATACATTATACGAAGGCAAATACCCGCTCGTTTCTGCATTATCGCGTCCGTTGATTTCCAAAAAACTCGTGGAAATCGCAGTGGAAAGCGGCGCAACGGCTGTTGCCCACGGCTGCACAGGAAAAGGCAACGACCAGGTTCGTTTTGAAGTTTCCATCAAATCATTGAATCCCGACCTTGAAGTCGTCGCACCTGTTCGCCAGTGGGGCTGGTCGCGTGACGAGGAAATCGCTTATGCCAAACAGCATGACGTGCCGGTTCCGGTCAACTTGGATTCGCCATTCTCCATCGACATGAACCTATGGGGCCGTGCCAATGAATGCGGCATCCTTGAAGACCCTTGGGCAACGCCGCCAGCAGATGCATATGATATCACCAATGCACTGGAAGACACGCCGGATACGCCGGATATCGTGGAAATCGAATTCGTCAAAGGCGTACCGACAAAATTGAACGGCATCGATTATAAATTGACGGATCTGATCTTTGAATTGAACCATGTCGCAGGCAAACATGGCGTCGGCAGAATCGACCATGTGGAAAACAGACTGGTCGGCATCAAATCCCGTGAAATCTATGAAGCACCAGCAGCGATGACCTTGATCGCCGCGCATAAAGAACTTGAAGATATCACCTTGGTAAAAGAAATGGCTCATTTCAAGCCGGTCATCGAGAAGAAAATGACGGAATTGATCTATGAAGGGCTTTGGTTCTCTCCACTGCGTGTGGCACTTGAAGCATTCCTGAAAGAAACACAGGAATTCGTCAACGGCACCGTGCGTGTGAAATTGTTCAAAGGCCACGCCATCACGGAAGGGCGTAAGTCACCGAACTCCTTGTACAGCGAAGAACTCGCAACATATTCGACAGACGATACGTTCAACCACGAGTCAGCGGTCGGATTCATCGAGCTATGGGGCTTGCCGACAGTCGTCAACTCTAAAATCAACAAGAAAGAAGTTGCAGTCACGGCACAAGTCAAAGAGGAGGTACAGCTATGACCAAACTGTGGGGCGGTCGTTTCCAAAAGACAGCCGAACAGTGGGTCGACGAGTTCGGGGCTTCCATTTCCTTTGACCAGAAATTAGTGCTCGAGGATCTCCAGGGCAGCATGGCGCATGTCACCATGCTGTCTTCCTGCAAGATCCTGCCGCAGCAAGACGCTGACTTGATCCTCTCAGGGCTCCAGACTTTGCAGCAAAAAGCGGAGAACGGGGAACTCGAGTACAGCGTCTCGAACGAAGACATCCACTTGAATTTAGAAAAACTCCTGATCGATGAGATCGGCCCTGTCGGCGGCAAACTCCATACCGGCAGAAGCCGCAACGACCAGGTAGCGACGGATATGCATCTGTATCTGAAAAATCGCGTGACGGAAATCATCGAATTGATCGAAGGGTTCCAGTCGGCAATCGTCGAGCAGGCTGAAACGCATGTCGAGACGGTCGTGCCGGGCTATACGCATCTGCAGCGGGCGCAGCCGATTTCATTCGGCCATCATTTGATGACCTATTTCTGGATGTTGCAGCGTGATAAAGAACGCATGCAGGAATCCTTGAAACGCATCGATGTGTCGCCTCTAGGTGCCGGTGCGATGTCGGGGACGAGTTTCCCGATCGACCGTGAATTGTCCGCTGAACTGCTCGGCTTCTCAGGCGTCTATCAAAACAGCTTGGATGCCGTCAGCGACCGCGACTTTATCCTGGAGTTTCTCAGCAACTCATCGATGCTCATGATGCACTTATCACGCTTTGCAGAGGAGATTATCCTCTGGTCGAGCGAAGAGTTTCGCTTCATCGAACTCGATGATACATTCTCGACCGGCTCGAGCATCATGCCGCAAAAGAAAAACCCGGATATGGCGGAGCTTGTCCGCGGCAAGACAGGGCGTGTCTATGGCAATCTGTTCGGGCTCTTGACGACCTTGAAAGGTTTGCCGCTTGCATACAATAAAGATATGCAGGAAGACAAAGAAGGCATGTTCGACACGGTCCATACCTTGATGGGCTCGCTTCCGATATTTGAAGGAATGGTCCGGACGATGAATGTCAACACCGCCTCCATGGAAAAAGCGGTGAACTCCGACTTCTCGAATGCCACGGAGCTGGCGGATTATTTGGCGGCGAAAGGCATGCCGTTCCGCGAAGCGCATGATGTGACCGGCAAGCTGGTCTTCACGTGCATCCAGCGCGGCTATTACTTGAAAGATTTGCCGCTTGAGGATCTGCAGGCAGCCAGTACGCTCATTGAAGACGATATTTACGAAACCTTGCTTCCGCAGACGGCCGTCAAACGCCGTAATTCACTCGGTGGCACTGGATTCGACCAAGTTCATCATCAATTGGGACTAGCCAAGAAACTCATCGGGTGATCATTAGTCCATTTATATGCGCGCCTGTTTTGTCGGTACAACAAGCAGGCAATTGCGTCCGGCTCTCTCCCCCTAAAGAGAGCCGGTTTTTTTATATTGTTTAACAGGCCCATCGCCGCTGGTCTTTATGGGGCGAAAGCGTGAAGCTTAGGGAAATGTCCATAAAGATTTCACAGGCAATTTGGCGGTTTTTGTGCATCATCTCTGATAAGATAGAGTTCGTGAGAGAGAGGAGCGTGTTTGAATGGCCACCGATATTAATTTACTTTTGGCTTTCGGTGCCGGATTCTTAAGTTTCATTTCACCATGTACATTGCCTTTATATCCTGCCTTTTTATCCTATATTACAGGCATGACCATGGATGAGATCAAAAACGACCGAAAAGTGATGCAGCGCCGGGGAATGTTCCATACTTTGTTTTTCCTATTGGGCTTCTCCACCATCTTTATCGCGTTAGGATTCAGTACATCATTCTTTTATGAATGGTTTGTGCGCTACGATGAATTGATCCGTCAAGTCGGCGCGTTATTCATAGTCGTTTTCGGGCTTATGATCGTTGGCGTCTTTACGCCGAAATTTTTAATGCAAGACCGCAAGTTTTCGTTTAAAAACCGGCCCTCCGGCTTTTTAGGGACTTTCGTCATCGGCCTCGCTTTTGCGGCTGGCTGGACGCCTTGTACCGGCCCGATCACAGCAGCGATCTATGCGCTGGCGGCGACCAATCCGGGTTCAGGCATCTGGTATATGCTCGCCTACGTACTCGGCTTTGCGATTCCGTTTTTCGTTTTGTCGTTTTTCGTTACCCGCCTCGGCTGGCTGCGCAAGCATCACAGCACGATCATGAAAGTCGGCGGATTCATCATGATCGCGGTAGGGGTCTTGCTGTTCTTTGACGGCATGACATACATCATCCGCATTTTGAGCCCGATTTTCGGGGATTTCCAAGGATTCTAAAAAGTAGGTGACGAGATGGAAACCATTTCTTCGATGGATCAGTTTCAACAGAAAATAGAAAGCCGCGCATCATTTCTGCTGTTCGTCAAAACCGACCATTGTTCGGTGTGCGAAGGGCTCAAGCCACAAGTGGAAGGATTGGAGCATGGTGCATCCATCCCGTTCTATCTGGTGAATGCAGCGCGTGTTCCTGAGATCGCCGGGCAGTTGATGCTGTTCACGGCGCCTGTCGTCATCCTTTTCAAACAAGGAAAAGAACAGTTGCGCTTTGCGCGCTTTGTGCGTATGGATGAGCTGGAGAGCCGTCTCGGTGAACTGGAGGCGGAATTGGATGGATGAGTTATTCAATAGCATTCCACCCGCCGTTTTTCTTGCGGTGACTACAGTCGGCGCGCTCGTGATGGGGGCTTTTGCCATCGTCGTCCGGTCAAAATCGGCAAAAAAACCGGCTTCGGCAAAAAAAATCATTTTGCCGCCGCTCTTTATGTCGACCGGCGCCTTGATGTTCATTTTCCCGTTTTTCCGTGTGGCACCGCTGCAGATTGCCGAAGCCCTGTTGGTCGGCATGCTATTTTCGATCATCCTGATCCGTACATCCAAGTTCGAAGTGCGCGGAGGGGAGATCTATCTGAAGCGCTCGAAGGCTTTCGTCTTCATCTTGCTTGGTTTGCTGCTTGTGCGCTTGCTGGCGAAAGTTCTCCTCAGTGCCTCGATCGATGTTGGTGAGCTCGGCGGGATGTTCTGGCTGCTTGCTTTCGGCATGCTCGTGCCTTGGCGGCTTGCAATGCTGCGGAAATACTATTTGATTGAAGGACAAAAAAACGCTGTTCCCGAATAACGGGGACAGCGTTTTTATTATTGTTCGAAATATTGTTCGTACGGGGCCACATCGATTTCAAGCTCCATCAATTTCTTGCGCAGGAATTTGTGGTCGCGCTTCGGCGTCGCTTGGATATAGCCGCGGATGATGTGTTCCATCTCCATTTTCTTCGCTTTTTCTTCGAGCAGGATTTCGCCGATACGGCCTGCGATTTTCTGTTTCGCTACAGGGCGGAACAGGTCCGGAACCGGCTGCACGAGTTCATTCAATAGCTCTTTTTCTTCGGCTCCCCATAAGTGGATCGTTTTATCTACGTAGTATTCTTCCCAGTTCAGATCCGACAAGCCATCTTCTTTCGGCATCGATTTCAGGAATTTCCGGAACATAAAGTAGCCGCCGATCGCAAACAGCCCGACCAACACCACGACCCAGAACAATATGAACCATAAAAACCAGCCTTCTAATTCCACTTCGTCTCACCTCAATCATTCTCTATACCATTATAGAAGCCCACGAAAAAAAATTCACCTGAAATGTATCCTTTTTTCGCGTTTATGTCTATATAGCGAATGAAAGGGGGTGAGCAATATGGCATTTAGCGATTTTAAGAACGCGAGCATGCGCTTGACGTTCGATAACGGGCTTGACGAGCAAGGGCGCTTGAAACGCAAAGTGAAAGCGTATCAGAACGTGGCGGAAGCAGCTACAGCAGATGGGATTTTCCAGACGGCGCAAGTATTGGAAACATTCGGCACGAAACCGCTTATGGAACTGGAGAAGATTTCCGGTTCAAGCATCTATCAATAATGAGGGGGAGAAGAACACATGGCGAAAACATTGGAATTGATTTTTGAAACGGCCGCAAACAAAGCGGTCACCTTGACGGTCGATGAGCCGCGGGAAGACTTGACGGCACAGGAAATCACCACCGGCATGCAGACCATCGTCGACCAGAACGTGTTTGAAGTCGGCGGATCCGCGTTTGCACTTGCGAAAGGCGCACGTGTCGTCGAACGCACTGTTGTCGAATACGAAGTTTAAGGAAGAAGGCCTTCCCGCAGATGCGGGGAGGCTTTTTTTAGAAAGAAAGTTTTGTAGAAAGAAGGGAGGCGCTTGGATGCAAGAGTGGATGCAGTGGATACAGGAACTTGGATTTCCGATATTCGTTTCGTTTTACCTGATGCACCGGGTGGAAGGCAAACTCGTGGCGATCCACGAAGCGCTCATCACGATGAAGACGCCTTAATTTCACAAAGTTGTGATTTATGGAGCGGGAATCCGGATTGTTTTTGGGCGTTTATTAGGCTAGGCTAAGATATAGGCAGTTATGAGAGTGGGGGCAATAATATGAAGCGGAAATGGACGGCGCTATTGTTGGCGTTGACGCTGTTTCTCGCAGCATGCGGAACGGAAACAGTCGAAGACTTTAGTTTCACTGATCACCGCGGCGATGAAATAAGCAAGGAAGAGTTGGTTGGGACACCGTGGCTCGCGACTTTCGTCTTCACCAATTGCACGACGGTATGCCCGCCAATGACGTTCAATATGGCGGATTTGCAGAAGGAAATGGAAGCAAATGGCCTGACCGATTATAAGATCATCGCATTCAGCGTGGATCCGAAAGAGGATACGCCAGAGAAAATGCAGGAATACTTATCGCATTATCCGATTCCGGACGAGAGTAAATGGCATTTGCTGACCGGTTATTCCCAGGAGGAAATTGCGGAATTTGCAACCGATAATTTCAAATCCTTGGTCAAAAATGACCCGAATAGCGATCAGGTGATCCACGGCACGTCGTTTTACTTGGTCGATCGAGAAGGTGCAGTCGTCGGAAATTATGACGGCTATGAAAATGTGCCGACTGGAGAGATCATTGAAGCGATGCAGAATCTGAAGAAATAAAAAAGCGGCCGATAAACTCGGCAGCTTTGAGGGAACCGGTCATTGGCCGGTTTTTTCTTTTGACAACAAGTCGCGGATTTCCATTAGAAGCTCTTCTTTTTTATCTAGCACTTGCGGTTCTTCTTCAGCCGGCACATCTTTTTTGCGTTTCATTCGTGTGAACAACCGGATTACCAGGAAAATGGAGAAGGCGATGATGAAAAAGTCGATGACTGATTGCGTGAATGCACCGTAGCGAAGTTCTGCCCCATTAAAAGTATAAGTCCAATCTTCCACGCTGAATCCCCCGAGCAGAATCCCCACCGCTGGCATGATGATATCCTCGACGAGTGAAGTGACAATCTTGCCGAATGCTGAACCGATGATGACTGCTATTGCCAAATCCAGCACATTGCCTTTTAAGGCGAATTTTTTAAAATCTTCCCACATGGTTCGCTCCTCCTTTCATTCAATTCCTATCCATTATACATAGTAAATTCCAAAAAACAGAGCCCTTCTATAGCCAGTGGGCGAGTGCAACGGACAAAGAAGGGCGGCTGTGCTAAAATAAAGCAAACGAAACTATAGGTGTGAACAGATGAAACAGAAAAAACGAAAAAAAGCTTCCCTTCTTTTAAAATTCACTTTTTTGTTGGCGTTGTTTCCAGCCGCCATCGTGGCATTTACGCTCATAGCGGTTGTGGCGTATTCTTATTATGGTGATAGTGTCAAAGAAACGGTCCAAAAAGGCCAGGACCGCGTGTTTGAAGTACCGTTTCCGGAAGAGAATATCCCTCTTTATCAAGAAGCGGCCGATCGTTATGAGATCCCATGGACATTGTTGGCTGCCCATCACCGCATTGAAACGAAATTTTCGACGATGGATCCCCTCCTGTCGCCGGTCGGTGCGGAAGGGCATATGCAGTTCATGCCGTGCACATTCGTCGGTTGGAGCCATCCGACCTGTTCAGGTAAGGGGCAAGGTGAAATACCGGAATCCGAAAAAACCGATCCTAATGTCATTGCAAAATACGGGGGCTACGGTGTGGATGCGAACGGTGATGGCCTTGCAGACCCGTACGACTTGGAAGACGCGCTCCACAGTGCCGCAAATTACTTGGCGCAAAACGGCGCTGCGGAAGGAGATCTGGAGCGGGCCATTTACCGCTATAACCACAGTGATAAGTACGTGGAAGACATCCTTCATTATTACGGCCGCTTTGAAGAAAAATACAATAAGTCATAAAAAAAGAGCGGACCGGAGTCCGCTCTTTTTCATTATGCGCGTTTGCGTCCTTTGTTCATTGATCCAAGGATCAAGCTGAGGACGAAGACGAAGACCAATGCACCGATCAATGCCGGGATGATTGCGATGTCCCAGATGACTGGACCCATGTCTCCTAAGAGCAAGCCGCCTAGCCATGCACCGACGATACCTGCAATGATGTTACCGATGATGCCGCCCGGAATGTCTTTCCCGAGGATGAGGCCGGCGATCCAGCCGATAATGCCCCCCATGATCAAATATAAAATGAATCCCATGATTTTTCCAGCTCCTTTAGAGTGTTTTGTTTAGGATAAGTGCTACACTCTAGGTATAACCACATTCAGGACTTTTAAAACATGGAACAGGAAAAATTATCGAACTTGAGCCCCTAATATAGTTTCAAAGTGGCGCAATGCATAGCGGTGACCTGCATCATCAAAGCTTGCCACAGCCTGTTCATGGACAACAATCCCAAATCCTTTATTGTATGCATCGACTGCGGTATGGAGCACACAGATGTCTGTGCAGACGCCGATGATGTGGACTTCTTCAATCTTCCGTTCGCGCAGCAATAATTCGAGTCGCGTTCCGGCAAAGGCACTATAGCGCGTTTTGTCCATCCAGACAATTTCATCCTGATGGCGGTCGTAGACATCTTGCAAGCGGCCATATAGTTTGCGGCCGTCTGTCCCGCGAATATTATGAGGGGGAAAGAGCTTGGTCTCGGGATGAAAACGATCATTTTCTTCATGAAGGTCGACAGGCATGACGACAAAATCGCCGTTTTCAATAAATTGTTCCGTGATGAAGCAAACGGCTTCTTCAATCTCTTGTCCGGGTTCCCCGCAAGTCAAGGCCCCATCCTCTGCGACAAAATCCACCGTATAATCAACTACGAGCAATGCTTTCTTCATTTCTTCCGCCTCCAGTCTTTTCTTTCATTCTACCCGTTTAGGCGCTCCCTGTTAATAAATAAGGGAAGACAAAAATGAATATTCCTTGTAAATAATCAGAATATTCAGTATAATAACTGAAAAAGAAATGGGGTGTGAACAGTGGAATACGAAAACTATGAGAAGCTGAACAAACAAGGCACGTGGTTCACGGTCATCCACACACTCATCATTTTCAATTTCGCCCTTAATTTCGGCTTTTTCTCTTGAACGAAAACTTCAGTAGGTCAAATTAATATGGCCTTACAAAAAGACATCCAAATCCTTAGCGGAATGGATGTCTTTTTGTGGGGCCAATCGCTACGCTTTAGGTTTCAGGCGAACGAGCGAATCTTTCAACATGCGGGAAGCGGACTCGAGGGAAACACCGAGGATTTCCTGGATCTCTTCCAGATTCTTGTGTTCGACCGCATACAAATGGTGGACATAGGCAAAGCGGATGTCTCCAGACCGCATCGGTGCACCGACGAACTCCGCCAGTGCTTCTGTGTAATCGGACAATGACCCCATTTGGAAATTGGTGAACTGGTCTTTTACTTTCGACGACAGCAGGAAGGAGGTGCCGCGCGCTTTCGCCCGTTCGATTCCTTGTTCCATCACCGCTTCTTCGTGTTCATCAAAATGAAGCGTGCAATGGTAGCCGTCTTTCTTTTCGACGTCCAGATGGAGGCCGTCTGCTTCATTCAAGAAATTATCGATATCGATTGTCACCATATCGCGAAGGCGCAATCCTCTCAGGTAAAAGACGTAAAGGAGCTTGGCATTGAGCGGCAGTTTAGCGGACTTCAATACATCCGGTTTCTTTTCCAATAGGTGCCCGTAATCGACTTCGATGTCGTGGGGCTTTAAGTCAAGCTTATGGTTCAATTTGAATTTCGGCATGAAATCATTCGGGATCTTGCCGATTTGCCACATATAGTCGAACCAGCGGCGGATGTAGATCAATTTGCGGTTCAAGGTGCTGTCTTTGATGCCGGCCTCTTTTTGTTCCAATAGGAATTGCTGGATATCGGAAGGGCGGATTTCGTGGGGCTCCACCGATTTTTTATAGGTTTTCCGCAAAAAGGCAAAGAGGGCGCGGATCAATTGGACTTCATGGATAACCGTGTTCGGGCTGATACCGTTATCCAATCTGTATTTTTCATAACCATATGGCATGGACATTCACCTCTCTAACTAGGTTTTATTCATTATACCAGTTATCGCGCGGAATAGAACGTACTTTCCCTTATTCAGCAAGAAAAATGAATGGGAAATGACTTTTTATTCATTCATAAGTAATAAACTACTTAAGGATTTTAGTAAAATGAAAAAAACGCCTCCAACCAGCGAAAAATGGAAATGAAAACGAATGATAATCGACAAAGCGGGTATAAAGAAAGATAATGGAAATAGAAATGAGGTGCAGCATTTGCAAAACGAAGAAAATGCAAGAATACGCCATACCATCTTGAAAAAAGTCGAACCATTCGACGACAAGGCCCTTAATGAAAAACCTTCGGCAAATGAATGGTCCGCCATGCAGATTCTGGATCACCTCCAGAAAATCGAAACGACGATTGCAGAAGGCGTCGCGAAATCAGCCGCACGGAATGAACAGAAAAAAGCAGTGAAAAAACCTATTCAATTATCTGTCAGCCGCAAAGTGAAAGTCGAGGCCCCAAAGCACACCGTGCCTGAGGAAAACTTCTTCACTTTGGATGAAATGAAAGAGAAGTTGAATGCATCAAGGAACCGCCTGTATGAAGTCTTCACTTCGACAGACGAAGAAACGCTCAAGAACAACTCCATGCCGCATCCCGTATTCGGGGATGTGCCGCTCGTACAATGGTTTCCATTTATCGGCTATCATGAAAAACGCCACTTGGTACAATTAGAAGAGACCTTAAGTAAAATCGATGAGAAAAAGAAATAGTCATTCGAAAAACTTATCACAATGCATAATTTTAATGTAATTTACTTATGCACGTTGTTTCGGTATGATGGAAGAGGAGAAAAGACGCGGTAACACGCCTTTTCAGAAGATTTAAAGGAGGAACACGATTATGGCAAAGAGCAGTTTGCACAACAGCCGCACGTCGTTCGAGCTCAACGGCAAGACGTATAATTATTATCGTCTCGCTGCACTCGAAGAAGCGGGGATCGCGAAAGTATCTCGCCTTCCGTACTCTGTAAAAGTACTATTGGAATCCGTATTGCGTCAGCACGACGGATATGTCATCAAAGACGAACATGTAGAAGAACTAGCAAAATGGGGCAAAGACGCGAACAAAGAAGCGGAAGTTCCATTCAAACCTTCCCGTGTCATCCTTCAAGACTTCACCGGCGTACCGGTAGTTGTCGACTTGGCGGCGCTTCGTTCAGCAATGGCTGAAATGGGCGGCGACCCGGACAAGATCAACCCGGAAATTCCAGTTGATTTGGTCATTGACCACTCGGTGCAAGTTGACCGTTACGGCACTGAAGATGCACTGCGCGCGAACATGGAACTTGAGTTCGAACGCAATGCAGAGCGTTACCAATTCCTCAACTGGGCTCAAAAAGCTTACGACAACTACCGTGCGGTTCCACCAGCAACAGGTATCGTCCACCAAGTAAACCTTGAGTACTTGGCGAATGTTGTCCACGCCATCCCAAATGAAGACGGCACATTCGAAGCCTTCCCGGATACACTTGTCGGTACGGACTCCCACACGACAATGATCAACGGGATCGGCGTACTTGGATGGGGCGTCGGCGGAATCGAAGCGGAAGCAGGAATGCTCGGACAGCCTTCATACTTCCCGATTCCTGAAGTTATCGGCGTGAAAATGACTGGCGAACTGCCAAACGGCGCAACTGCGACGGATTTGGCACTCAAAGTCACTGAAACTTTGCGTAAAAAAGGCGTAGTCGGCAAATTCGTCGAGTTCTTCGGGCCTGGCGTTACGACATTGCCGCTTGCAGACCGTGCGACGATCGCCAACATGGCACCTGAATACGGCGCAACTTGCGGATTCTTCCCAGTGGATGAAGAAGCACTGACTTACATGCGTTTGACTGCTCGTACTGAAGAGCAAATCGCTGTCACAAAAGAATACTTGACTGCAAACGATATGTTCTTCACAGTCGACAACGAAGATCCGATCTACACGGACCTTGTCGAAATCGACTTGACGACGATCGAACCGAACTTGTCCGGCCCGAAACGCCCACAAGATTTGATTCCATTGTCGCAAATGAAAAAAGAATTCAATACGGCAATTACAGCTGCAGAAGGCCCGCACGGCTTCGCGTTGGATCAAAACGAAATCAACAAAACAGCGACTGTTAAATTCAACGACGGCAAAACAGCTGAAATGAATACTGGCGCTTTGGCGATTGCTGCAATCACATCTTGCACAAACACGTCAAATCCGTACGTTATGCTCGGCGCTGGACTGGTCGCGAAAAAAGCGGTTGAAAAAGGCTTGACGCCGCCGCCATACGTGAAAACATCACTCGCACCAGGTTCGAAAGTCGTTACAGGCTACTTGAGCGATTCTGGCCTTCTTGACTACATGAACCAAATCGGATTCAACTTGGTCGGTTACGGCTGTACAACATGTATCGGTAACTCCGGCCCGCTCCTTCCTGAAATCGAAGAAGCGATCGTTGAAAACGACTTGCTCGTTTCATCAGTATTGTCCGGTAACCGTAACTTTGAAGGACGCATCCACCCGCTTGTAAAAGCAAACTACTTGGCATCCCCGATGCTTGTTGTAGCTTATGCACTTGCCGGTACAGTGGATATCGACTTTGAAGTTGACCCAATCGGGCAAGACCAAGACGGCAATGATGTATTCTTCAAAGACATCTGGCCTTCAACTGAAGAAGTGAAAGACGTCGTGCACAACACGGTAACGCCTGAATTGTTCCGTAAAGAATACGAGCATGTCTTCACTGAGAACGCAGAGTGGAATGCAATCGAAACAAACGATGATTCATTGTATTCGTTCGATGACAATTCTACGTATATCCAAAACCCGCCGTTCTTCACTGGCATGTCGAAAGAACCGGCACCGATCCAGCCGCTATCCGGCCTTCGTGTCATGGCGAAATTCGCTGACTCGATCACGACGGACCACATTTCACCGGCAGGCGCGATCGGCAAGGATACACCAGCTGGATTGTATTTGCGTGAAAACGGCGTTGAGCCGCGTAATTTCAACTCCTACGGCTCCCGTCGCGGTAACCACGAAGTCATGATGCGTGGTACGTTTGCGAACATCCGCATCCGTAACCAAGTCGCACCAGGCACTACTGGCGGCTTCACGACATTCTGGCCGACTGGCGAAATCATGCCGATCTACGATGCATGCATGAAGTATCAACAGCAAGGCACTGGCCTTGTGGTTCTAGCCGGTAAAGATTACGGCATGGGCTCTTCCCGTGACTGGGCTGCTAAAGGAACATTCCTTCTAGGCGTCAAAACAGTCATCGCGGAAAGCTATGAGCGTATCCACCGTTCGAACCTTGTGATGATGGGCGTCTTGCCGCTTCAATTCGTCAACGGCGAAAGCGCTGATTCTCTTGGTCTTACAGGCCACGAAACAATCAGCGTCAACTTGTCCGACGATGTGAAACCGCGCGACGTACTGACGGTCACAGCCACTGCTGAAGATGGCAAAGTAACGGAATTCAAAGTCCTCGCACGCTTCGACTCTGAAGTGGAAGTCGACTACTTCCGTCACGGCGGCATCCTGCAAATGGTGCTCCGCAACAAATTGCTAGAAGCATAAAAAACAAAAAGGCTGCCTTCGGGCGGCCTTTTTATTTGGAGAAAAATAAATGCATAAAAATTTAACTAGCTGAAAATCCGCTGTTTTACCGTTTGTAACTTGAATGAAAGGGTCTAGTGGTTTCGGAACAGTGTCCGCTCGTGAACCGTCATGCCCACTAACGCTTCGCATTATTTCGCAAAGAGAATGTCTCGCGTAGTTCACTTTTATCTTGTAGAGTAACGAATTGAGCGAAAAGGGTTGTGCGAGCGTGGAACTCACGGGTATTTCAGGGCCTTGTGCTTTTTGATCCGAAGACATGTCCTGTATACTAAAGGGGAGGTGAAGGAAAATGTACATAAGTGAAAAAGAAATTGAAATCCGCTACGCGGAAACGGACCAGATGGGCGTCGTCTATCACGCCAATTACTTGATCTGGCTCGAACTCGGGCGCACCCAATTGATCGAGGATCTTGGGTTTACGTATGCCGGAATGGAATCACAAGGGTTCTTGTCCCCGGTGACGAATATCTCCATTCAATACAAAGCAGCGCTCCGCTACGGGCAAAAGGCACGCGTCAAGACCTGGGTGGAGTCTCACGGCCGCTTGCGGACGACTTACGGCTACGAAGTGCTTCATGAAGACGGCACACTCGCCGCAAAAGCGACATCGGAGCACGTCGTCGTGAAAAAAGATTCGTTCCGCCCGGTCCCGCTAGCCAAAGTGGCGCCTGAGTGGGATGCGAAATATAAAGAAGTTGTGAGGGGGGCAGACCATGGCGTTCGGAATCCAACGACCTGAACTGGAACGCTGGAAGCAGGATGTGCAAAAGGGGCATATTTCATTCCTAACCCATTATTGGGTCGACCATCGTTTTCCTGGTTGTACGACGGTGACAAAAGTCGGCTGCTCAGACATCGACAAATTGGTTGACTGGGGAAGCCGCTACGGCCTGCAGCGAGAGTGGCTGGACTTGCGGAATGACTACCCGCATTTCGACTTATTCGGGACGAGACAAGCTGAGATCTTAAAGGCGGAGGGCCGGTTGGATCAGTTGAATAGGCTAGTCAAAGGGGCGGAAGGTTTGAATAAATAAAAAAAGAAGCATGACGCCACTCGCGTCATGCTTCTTTTGGTTCATATGAATAACTTAATTCATCTAATGTGTCGTCGACTGTGACGTGCAGGTCGTGTTCATCGAAATACCACTGATCGGCTTCTTCTATAAAGTAAAGCACTTCATCTTCTTCGAGGCGGACAACCGCTTCATATGGGCTGTCTTTCGTGACGCCGAGCGAAAAGCCCGGCTGCAAGCCAGCGCCTCCGTAGCGGACGAAAAACCGCACCGCTTCCCCGGCCTCGACTTCCATTTCATTGTGGAACCAATCTCTTGCATCTTTGCTCAAATGGATTTCCATATAAACACGTCCTTTCCTGTTCTACCACTTGATCTTCGGCTCGGTGCCTGCGCGGATTCTCGCGATGTTCGCGCGATGCCGGTAAATGATGAACGTAGCGAGTGTCAAAATCACCGCAAAAAACAAGTAATCGCCGGTATTGATGGTGTATATGATCGTATAGATGACCGACACAACAGCTAAAATGATGGAAGACAACGAGACCATTTTAGTGATCTTCAACGCAATCAATAAGACGGCAACGGCGAGTAAGAACAATGGCCATTGATAGCCGAGCAAAATCCCGCCGGATGTGGCAACGGCTTTGCCGCCTTTAAAGCGTGCGAACACCGGAAACATGTGGCCGATGACGGCGATGACCCCAAGAATAAGCGGATGAACATCGGTGACCATCACGAGCGGCAACAGCGTAGCCGCCGTGCCTTTTAAAATATCCAGGATGGTGACGATGAACCCGGCTTTCGGGCCCAGCACACGAAATGTGTTGGTCGCTCCTAAATTGCCGCTGCCCTTAGTCCGAATGTCGGTATTGTAGAAAAGTTTTCCGATCCATAATGCCGAAGGGATGGATCCAAGCAAATAAGCGATAATTACCGGAAGCAAAATGTCCATGATTGACTCCTTTGACGTACACTTTTTTCTTTTCTACAGTTTACCATGACCGAAGACACAGAAACAATAGATGGCGGATTATTCAACAAACGCCGTTGTTTCATGTATGATAGACTAAAAGGACAGGTGATTTTGTTGAAAAACCCAGACCGCACAGAAATCAAAGAAGTGCTCGATAATGCCAAGACCATTGCTGTTGTCGGCTTGAGCCCGAATCCGATGAGAACCTCCTATATGGTATCCAAAGCCATGCAACAAGCGGGATATCGCATCATCCCGGTCAATCCGATGGCCGATGAAGTGCTTGGGGAGAAAAGCTATGCGACGCTTACGGACATTGCGGAACCGGTCGACATCGTCAATGTGTTCCGCCGCAGCGAATTTTTGCCGGCCATTGCCGAAGATTTCCTCAAGATCGAAGCCCCGGTGTTCTGGACGCAGCTCAATGTCGTTGACGAAGCGGTGTTCAGACGCCTACAGGAAGCCGGTTACACGGTCATCATGGACCGTTGCATCAAAGTCGAACATGCCATCCTGAAATAGCAGCTTTCACGAAGGGCGCCTAGCGCTCTTTTTCTATGAACATTGACAGGAACGCCCGGAATGGCATACGATTAAAAGAAGAGAGTATACGAACAAATGTTTGTTGGAGGGAAATAGATGGCTAAAACGAACAGCAATGCATACAACGAAGAAGCGATCCAAGTTCTAGAAGGGCTGGATGCTGTACGCAAGCGCCCTGGGATGTACATCGGTTCGACCGATGCCCGAGGGCTTCATCACTTGGTCTATGAAATCGTCGACAATTCCGTCGATGAAGCACTTGCCGGATTCGGCGACCGCATCACGGTGACCATTCACGAAAACAACAGCATCAGCGTGCGCGATTACGGACGCGGCATGCCGACCGGAATGCACAGAAGCGGCAAACCGACACCGGAAGTCATTTTGACGGTGCTTCACGCAGGCGGCAAGTTCGGCCAGGGCGGATACAAGACGAGCGGCGGGCTTCACGGTGTCGGCGCATCCGTCGTCAATGCCTTGTCGAGTTTCCTCGAAGTGACGATCCACCGCGACGGGCGCAAATACCGCCAACGATTTGAAAACGGCGGAAAACCCGCGACGACATTAGAAGAGATCGGCAAAACGAAGGAATCGGGCACTTTGATCCATTTTCTGCCCGACGAAAGCATTTTTTCGGTTTCGAAATACAATTACGACACGCTGAGCGAACGCCTTCGTGAATCGGCGTTCCTGATGAAGGGCATGAACATCGAGTTGATCGATGAACGCAGCCAAACCGGTGAAAGTTTCTATTACGAAACCGGCATCGAAGCGTTCGTCGAATACTTGAACGAGGAAAAAGACGTGCTCCACAAAGTGGCGTATATGGAAGGGCAGAGCGATAGCCTTGAAGTCGAATTTGCGTTCCAGTTCAACGACGGCTATTCCGAAACGATCCTGTCGTTCGTCAACAACGTCCGCACACGCGACGGCGGGACGCACGAAACGGGCGCCAAAGCGGCCATGACCCGCGTATTCAACGATTACGCACGAAAAATCAATCTGTTAAAAGACAAAGACAAAAACCTCGAAGGTTCCGATATCCGCGAAGGCTTGGCGGCAATTGTCTCAGTCCGCATCCCGGAAGCTTTGCTGCAATTTGAAGGGCAGACGAAAAGCAAACTCGGCACGAGCGAAGCCCGCAGTGCCGTCGATGCGGTCATCTCCCAGCAATTGATGTATTTCCTCGAGGAGAATGCCGAACACAGTGCATCACTCGTCCGCAAAGCGATACGGGCGTCTCAGGCGCGTCTCGCCGCACGAAAAGCGCGGGAAGATGCCCGAAACGGCAAAAAACGCAAGAAATCCGATACTTTATTGTCCGGCAAACTGACGCCGGCGCAGTCGCGCAATGCCAAAAAGAACGAATTGTACCTGGTCGAGGGCGACTCGGCCGGCGGTTCGGCGAAACAAGGACGCGACCGGACATTCCAGGCGATCTTGCCGCTGCGCGGGAAAGTCGTCAATACCGAAAAAGCGAAATTGGAAGAAATCATGAAAAACGAAGAAATCGCCACCATCATCCACGCGATCGGCGGAGGGGTATCGTCTGACTTTTCCATAGACGACATCGCCTATAACAAAGTCATCATCATGACCGATGCCGATACCGACGGCGCACACATCCAAGTGCTGCTGTTGACCTTCTTCTACCGCTACATGAAACCGCTCATTGAAGCCGGCAAAGTGTTCATTGCGCTGCCGCCGCTCTACAAGGTGTCCAAAGGCGTCGGCAAAAAAGAAGTCGTCGATTACGCATGGACTGAAGCGGACCTCGACGAGTCGATCAAGAAAATCGGAAAAGGCCATATGCTCCAACGCTATAAAGGTCTCGGGGAAATGAACGCCGACCAATTGTGGGAGACGACGATGAACCCGGAATCGCGCACCTTGATCCGCGTCACGATCGAAGACGGCGCGCGCGCCGAACGCCGCATCACGACATTGATGGGCGATAAAGTCGAGCCGCGCCGCAAATGGATCGAAAACAACGTCGACTTCGGCTTGGAAGACGACAGCAATATTCTAGAAAATGATTTGATTCACGCTGAGGAGGAACTCGTATGACACAAACCGAACGTTTCCAAGATCTGCCCTTAGAAGAAGTCATCGGCGATCGGTTTGGCCGCTATAGCAAATACATCATCCAAGACCGCGCGCTGCCGGATGCCCGCGACGGGTTGAAGCCGGTACAGCGCCGCATTTTATACGCCATGTACCATGAAGGCAATACGAACGACAAAGCATTCCGCAAATCCGCCAAAACGGTCGGGAACGTCATCGGCAATTATCATCCGCACGGCGACAGCTCCGTCTATGAAGCGATGGTGCGGCTCAGCCAGGATTGGAAAATCCGCCACATGCTCGTGGAGATGCACGGCAATAACGGATCGATGGACGGGGATTCCCCGGCCGCGATGCGTTATACGGAAGCGCGGCTTTCCGCGATTTCCGGTGAACTGCTGCGCGACATCGAAAAACGCACCGTCGAGTTCATCCCGAACTTCGACGATGTGGATGTGGAACCGACCGTACTGCCGGCGCGTTTCCCGAACTTGCTTGTCAACGGATCGACCGGGATTTCTGCAGGGTATGCGACCGATATCCCGCCGCATGCGCTGCACGAAGCACTCGACGCGGTCCTCATGCGCATCGACAAGCCGGACGCGACGATCGATGAATTGATGACCGTCATCAAGGGTCCGGATTTTCCGACCGGCGGCATCATCCAAGGCGTCGATGGCATCAAAAAAGCGTATGAAACCGGACGCGGCAAAATTGCGGTCCGTTCCAAAGCGGCCATCGAACCGCTCAAGGGCGGAAAAGAGCAGATCGTCATTACGGAAATCCCGTTCGAAGTGAACAAAGCGAGCCTCATCAAGAAAATCGATGACCACCGCTTTGACCGCAAACTCGAAGGCATATCCGAAGTGCGCGATGAATCCGACCGCACCGGACTGCGCATTGTCATCGAATTGAAAAAAGAAGTACAGGCAGCCGGCATCTTGAACTATTTATACAAAAACACCGATCTCCAGATCAGCTACAGCTTCAATATGGTGGCGATCCATCGCCGCCGACCGACGATGATGACCTTGCCGACGATGCTCGATGCCTATATCGAGCACCAAAAGGAAGTCGTGACGAAACGCTCGGAATTCGACCTGCAAAAAGCGAGCGACCGCATGCACATCGTCGAAGGCTTGATCAAAGCCTTGTCGATTCTCGATAAAGTAATCAAGACGATCCGTGCATCAAAAGACAAACGCGATGCGAAAAACAATTTGATCGCAAAATTCGAGTTTTCGGAAGCCCAGGCAGAAGCGATCGTTTCCTTGCAGCTCTACCGATTGACGAATACCGATATCACCGAACTGGAAAAAGAAGAGGAAAGCTTGCGCAAACTCATTGCGGAACTGACCAGCATCCTGACGAGTTCGACAAAATTGAAAAACGTCATCAAGAAAGAGCTGCAGGCCATCCGCAAAAAATTTGCGGAGCCACGGCGCTCGGAAATCGAAGAAAAGATCGAAGAATTGACCATTACACGCGAGATCATGATTCCAAGCGAAGAAGTGATCGTCACCGTCACGAAAGAAGGGTATGTCAAACGGACAAGCACCCGTTCCCATGCCGCATCGAACGGCAAGGATTTCGCGATGAAAGACAGCGACCATTTGTTGTTCGAAGGCACACTCAATACGCAGCATACCGTGTTGATCTTCACGACCGGAGGGAATTTCGTCTTCCAACCGGTCAATGAACTGCCGGATATCAAATGGAAAGACCTCGGCCAGCATTTGTCGAGCATCGTCACGCTGGATTCCAACGAATCGGTACTCGCCGTGTTCCCGTTCGAAGACTTTGAACAGGATGCGACCATTCTGACGGTCTCCAAGTTCGGCCAAGTGAAGCGTTCAGCGCTGAAAGATTACCACGTGCAGCGCTATTCACGCGCCATCAAGACGATGAACTTGAAAAAAGGCGACGACATGATCTTTGCGGGGCTCGTGACGAATGAAACCGAATTGTTCCTGGCCACGAAAATGGCCTACGGCGTTCGCTTCCCGCTTGAGGAAGTGCCGGTGACCGGACTGCGCACAGCAGGCGTCAAAGGCTTGAACTTAAAAGAAGGCGACGAAGCGGTATCTGCGGTCATGCTCGATGCGACCCACCCGCAAGATCTCGTGCTCGCGACGCAGCGCGGGGCTGCCAAGAAGATGAAACTCAGTGAATTCGAAAGCGGCAGCCGCGCCAAACGCGGCGTCATCATGCTGCGGGAATTGAAGTCCAATCCACACCGCGTGGTAGCCGTTATCGGCACGACCGGCAAAGAGGACATTCTGCTCGAAACGGCCAAAGGCTTGCGCATCCCGATTGCGCCAGGCCGATTAAAAGCAGTCGACCGCTATTCCAACGGTTCGTTCATTGTAGACGAATCCACAGATGGCGCCGTGACGGCCGCTTACCGTGTGCCTAGCGCAGAGTAATTTCAAAAAGGCGTTGAATGAATAAATCATTCAACGCCTTTTTTTATTTTAGTCATCAAAATTCATCCCTTAGACACGCGGAAAACGGTCGAATCTGGGGGTGAATAGCGTTATTCTTATCAATGAAGCGATTTTTTGTCGATAAACAAGTTCCCTTGGAGGCCCTTCAAGTCTTGCTGCTGAAGCAGCTACACACACCGATCATTTAGGAGGTACTTAATGTATACGATACTGGAAACCGAGCGGCTGTTGTTGAAACCCTATGAAGCGGACATGGCCGATGGCGTTTATGAAGTGGTCAGCAAACAAGAAATTGCGGATACGATGTTGATGATTCCGCATCCTTATCCGCGGAAACAAGTGGATGGTTGGCTAAACTATTTGCAAAAAAGCTTTGAACTGGGAAGTGCTTATGAATATGCCGTATTCACCAAAGAGCAGCCCGCACGCTACATCGGCAACTGCGGATTGGTCGCGGTGTCCAAAGTACATCGGTCGGGCGAACTCGGCTATTTCATCGATCCCGCAGAATGGGGAAAAGGCTATGCGACAGAAGCTTGCCGGGAGTTGGTGGAACAGGCGTTCACCGAACTCGGCCTGAACCGGCTGTTCGGCCGTTGCCTCGTGCGCAATCCCGCATCCAGGCGGGTGCTCGAGAAGGCGGGCATGGCGTTTGAAGGCCGCTTTAAACAAGAGTTCTTCATGGATGGTGCCTATGAAGACACGGATTATTTGGCGATCCTGAAAAGTGAATTCGCCGCAAACATCGCCACACCTTAAGCGGCCGCTGCATTTATGCCAGGTTCAGCGCACTTTTTCCCGGCTGAATATTGTCCTATAACACAAAAACGGTATTGTTTCATTTTTGCGCCAATTCCGAAACTTCCGTTGACAGCCTGTGTCAGCCTTTCTATACTTGATATATAACAGTTGTACACAAGAGACACGAGAGGGGTTTTCGAAATGATCGTACCATTGACACCGCTGGACTGGAAACGACGTGCCGTAAAGTACTACCCGGAGAAAGTAGCCGTCATCGACGGAGACAAGCGTTTCACGTACAAGGAGTTTGCACGCCGCTCCGACCAGTTGGGGATTGCCCTACATAAAGCAGGCATCAAGGAAAAAGAACATGTGGCAGTCATGCTGCCGAACACCCATTACATGCTCGAAGCGTTCTACGGCATCACGCCGCTCGGGGCAGTCATCGTGCCGCTCAATTACCGGCTATCGGCTAAAGATCTGGGCTATATCATCAAGCACAGCGACGCGAAGATGCTGATCGTCGATGCGGAATACGCCAAGATCATCGAAGAGATCCAAGGCGACTTGCCGATCGAGAAATACATCATCGTGCCGGCTGAGGGGCATGAGACGAGCCTTTCGGGTGTCGGCTACGAAGAATTCATCGGAGCGGTCACAGACGAGGAGCAATTGCCTGCAGTGGAACTCGATGAGAACCAGATGCTGTCGCTCAATTACACAAGCGGCACGACATCGAATCCGAAAGGCGTCATGCAGACGCACCGCACGAATTATTTGAACGGCGCCAATTTCCTGCATCATTTGGAAATCAAGTTCGACGATGTCTATTTGCACACCTTGCCGATGTTCCATACGAACGGATGGGGTGGCGTCTGGGCCATCACGGCGGCCGGCGCGACGCATGTGTGCTTGCGGAAAGTCGATCCGCCGCTCATTCTGGATTTGTTCGAAACCCACGGCATCACCTCACTGTGTGGCGCACCGACAGTCGTCAACATGCTCGTCAATGAACCGAAGGCGAAACAGATCGAGTTGAAGACCAAAATCCGCATGGGGACTGCCGGAGCGCCGCCTGCCGCTGCACTCATCGCCAAAGCACAGAAAACGCTCGGCCTCAACATGATGCACGTCTACGGGCTCACCGAGACCTCGCCGTTCATTTTGTATTGCGAATGGAAAAACGAATTCGATGAACTGGATGCGGATCAACAGGCGAGCATCAAGGCGCGTCAAGGCATTGAGCTGGCGTTCAACGGCGAAACAAAAGTCGTCAACCAGGAAGACGGCCGGGAAGTCGCTTGGAACGGCAAGGAACTCGGGGAAATCATCACCCGCGGCAATGTCGTCATGGCCGGCTATTACAAAGACCCGGAAAAAACCGCGGAAGCGATCCGCGACGGCTGGTTCTATACCGGCGACTTGGCCGTGACGCATCCGGACGGTTTCATCGAAATACAGGATCGCATCAAGGACATGATCATTTCGGGCGGTGAAAACATCTCCTCTACTGAAATCGAAGGCGTCCTGTACAAGCATCCGGCGATTGCGGAAGTCGCGGTCATTGCCGTGCCCGACGAGAAATGGGGCGAAGTGCCAAAAGCGATTATCGTGCTGCACGAAGGCGCCGAAGTGACCGAAAAGGAAATCCTCGATTATACGCGCGACAATATGTCACGCTTCAAAGTGCCGAAATCGGTCGACTTTGTGGAATCGTTGCCGAAAACAGCAACGGGCAAGCTGCAGAAGTTCCAATTGCGGGAAATGTATTGGGGCGGCGGCAAGAAAGTGAATTAACAGACAGCAAAAAGCGAGGGATCCCTTTTAGGATCCCTCGCTTTATTTCGTTATGGCGTCTGTGTTTTTGCCGTGCGTTTTTTCAGGAAGGCAGCTATGACGAAAAACGCCAAGAAGAGGCCGATCACGCTATACAGCACAGACTGCGGCAGCCATAAGGTCAGCCCGAAAGCGACGGCGATTTCAAACGTTACTGCGGGCAGTTTTCCGATTGAACTCGCGGCAAAAAATGCCGGCGTGGAAATAATGGTAAGCGCAGCTCCAGCCGTGACGACGCCTGAGGGGACGAACGGCATGATGCGCAGCGAAAGTACCGACCAAAACACGGTTTTTCCCGGTTGTTGGTGGAAAAACAGAAACCACCGGTGTTGTTGCCAGGCGGATGGGATGTGCTTCGCCCCGTAGCGGTAGAGCCAAAATCCGAAAAGCGCACCGAGCATTTCCCCGCTGATGGACAACACGCTGCCGCCTATCAACCCGAAGCGGTCGAGGTTGACCGGGGTGATAAGGATGCTCGGGATGAAGCCGAGCGCGCCGATGACGATATTTCCGATCAGCAAGAAGCCAAATTCCAAGGAGCGGACGATCCATTCCATCATAGCCCCACCTCACTTATCTGCAAGAAAGATGCCTTCATCATCTGGCCTCCTGATTTTGCTGCTGCTCGCGGAAACGTTTCGGCGTGCTGCCCATATGGCGTGTGAACGCAGCATGGAACTGCGTGGCGCTCTTGTAGCCGCATATCCGGGCAATGTCCGCTACGGCTTGCTGTGTCGTCAAGAGAAGCTCTTTGGCACGGTCCATGCGGCAGCTGATGACGAATTGAAGCGGCGTTTGGCCGCAAATCTCTTTGAACTGCCGGCTGAAATGGAATTTGCTGAGGCCTTCGGTTTCTGCAGTTTCTCCAAGCGAAAACGGCAAGTGGCACGTTTCTTCCATCTTGTGCACAATACGTTTCATCTTGGACCCATTCGGCGGGAACTCCGCTACGGCTTCTGATTGGGTCACACTCACCCACAGCCAGTCGAGCAGGAGCTGCGCCTTCCGAGACGAGGCAGCGGCAGTTTGTTCCATGTTGCGGGCCAATTCCTCAAACAGCGAGGCGAGAAAATCGGGGTGGGCGCAATAGCTGATGCAGATCTTGTCATTCACCGAGCCTGCTGCGTGCGTAACGAGAAGTTTTCGCCAGCGCTGTTCAGCACATGGCGGGAAAGAGAGGGCGCACCATTCCCCAGCCGGGATCAACACTAAGGCTCCTGGCCTGACCGTACGGCGCTCACCGGCAACTGTCAGTTCGAGTTCACCCGATTCCACCCACAGCAATTCAGCCATTTGCTGGTGCCGGTGGAGCGGTATGTGCAGCGCGCAGCCTGCTGCGCTTGTTTTTGATTCGATTGCGTGTAATCGGAGGGCACGGGTCATGTTCAGCCAACTTTCAACAGAAGATATGTTTATTATAGCAAGAAACGAGAAAAACTTCGTGAATTTTTCGGGGGAAAGACTAGTTTTTCTTAGCAGAACAGCAAGAATTAATAATCACATAGGAATATCATGAAAACAATAAGTCGTTTTTCCGGCAAACCACCTGATCGACATGCAAGCTACAGAAAGGCAAAGAAAAAGAGGCTTCCCGGGTAAACGGAAGCCTCTTTTGAAGCGGAGCGTGAATGTTCAGCAGACCGAATCGTTGGATTTCGGGACAGACAGGCCAAACAAGGGCCGCAAGTAAAGTGCGAAAAACGTGCCGGCAAGTGCGAGAATGCCCCAAATATAGCCGTGCAGGCTAAATGAAGCGATACCGCCGAAATACGCGCCGATGTTGCAGCCGAACGCGAGACGCGCTCCGTAACCCATCAACAAGCCGCCGACAACGGATGCCCAGAAGTTGCCCATCGTGATTTTGGTGAACTTGAACAAGCCGCCAGCCGCTGATGCGAGAAAGGCGCCGAGGATGACCCCGAAGTTCAATACCGTGGTGGAATCCGCAAAAATGGACGATTCAAGCATTGCTGCGTTCGCTCCTTGCCAGTAGCCCCAGCTTGCGACGTCCACGCCGAAGAATTCAGCAATTTTCGAGCCCCATAATGCGAATGCGGACGTGATGCCCCAAGGTGTTCCACGCGTCATCAACGTTAATGCGTTCAATACAGCGAGTGCGATCGCTGCGGCGAACAACGGCCAAGATCCACGGAAAATGCGTTTCCATCCAGTGGTGGTCGGAAGCGGCGCCATTTTCGGTGCGCGTTTCTTTTTCTCGATGAACAAGGTGATCCAGGCGATGAGCCCGAACAACGCGATCGACACGAGCCATGCGCCGCCGTAGCCAAGCCCCGTCGAGGTGGCGAGTGACACCGGTTCAAAAGCCGGCAAATCTTCTGTCCAAAACGGCAGATGATACGCGCCGATCGTCGTTCCGATAATAAAGAACAATAGCGTGATGAACATGACCGAACGTCCGCCGCCGATCGCATACAGCGTACCGGAAGCACAGCCGCCGCCGAGCTGCATGCCGATGCCGAAAATGAACGCACCGACGACCAAGCTTACGCCGACCGGGGAAACGTAGCCTGATACCCCGGTGCCGAAGAATGAATAGCCATACGCCAGAATCGGCGCGAATAAGGTCACCGCAACCGCGAGCATGAGCATATGCGAGCGCATCGCCTGGCCGTTTCCGACCGACATGAAGCGGCGGAACGCGGAGGTAAAGCCGAAACGTGCATGGAATAAGGTATAGCCGAGCAACAGCCCGATGCCGAGCAGCACGGTTTGTGCGATATGCTGCGTGGCAAGTAAATACACCGTCAGGAATGCAGCCACCGCAATGCCCCCGGCGATCAAGGATTTCTGCGGTGCATTCAATGCAGTGGTGTCCCGGTAGACGGGATCGTTTACTTCATTGACAGGTTGAACCCGTGTAGTAGAAGTGGTCATCTAAAACATCCTTTTCTGAGTGATATAGTAGGGAATAAAATATTATATTAAAGCAGTGATATTGGAAAGTCAACGAAGCGGCTTTTACTTATAGGCGCCAGGCATTGGGCGGCCCGTATTAGGAGTTTGCAAAGAATACTGCCGGGAATAGGAAGATAACTAGAAATCCGGACAGCCGTTTGATAGGGAAGGAGGCGGGAGCGAAGCAATCACAATAGAAGATTGTCAACAAACGAAACCGTATGCGTATATGGTCGGGAACGAGGTGAAGCGCAATGGACAGCAGGTTGTGGATCAATTTACCGGTGAAGGATTTAGAAGCAGCGAAAGCCTTTTATGAACAGGCTGGATTTTTAATGCTTAAAGCGGATTCCAGCAATGAGCACCAGGCAGCCTTTTATTTGGAAGGGCAGCATCTATATGTGATGTTGTTTCCGCAAGAAACGTTCAAAGCTTTTACGCAACAGGACGTAGCGGACACATCCATCGGTTCGGAAGTGCTATTTTCGTTATCGGCGCAGTCACGCGAAGAAGTCGATAACTTCATTTTCCGCATCGAGCAGGCAGGCGGCACCATTTATGCACCGCCTGGTGAGCGAAACGGCATGTACGGAGCGGGGTTTTCCGATGTGGACGGGCACCGCTGGAATTTTCTTGTGATGAAAGGCTACTAGTCGAGAGCGTGTCAAAAAACCGGACAGCCATTCGAGAAGATGCTTCCGGTTTTTTTGCCGTCGAATCAATCTTTAGCCAGGGTTCGATTTGAGCAGGAGCCAAAGAAGTTGAGGCAAAGGAAGCGGATTTGCGATACGATAGAATAATAGGCAAAACTTTTCGAACATTCCTGGGTGAGCTTTTCATGCAGTAAGGAGCGGGTGCATTGTGAACAATAAATTTCTCTTCGCTTTTCTCGTCGTTGTCACCACCAGTTTGATGGGTTCGTCGTTTGCGGTCGGCAAAATCGGCCTTGAACACGTCTCGCCGCTGCTGTTGGTCGGGATCCGCTTCACCATTGCGGGCATATTGATGGCTCTATTCGTCAAATTGTTCCGGCGCAAGCTTCCCGAGCGGCGTTCCGAATGGCTGCACATCCTCGTCATCGGCTTTTTCCAGACGGCCGGTGTCATGGGCTGCATTTTCCTGAGCCTGCGGACGATCACCGCAGGGGAATCGGCCATTCTGACGTTCACCAATCCCTTATTGGTGGTCATTTTTGGCACTGTCGCACTCGGCATCCGCTACCGAATCGTCCAGTGGGGAGGGGTGCTGCTCGGGTTTTTCGGCGTCTTCATCACAATGGGCAGTCAAGTGAACTTGGAAGTCGGGACGTTTTTCGGCTTTGGCAGTGCCATATCCTGGGCAATTGGCACGCTGTTGATCAAGCATTGGGGCATCCGGCTCGATACGTGGGTGCTGACGGCGTATCAAATGCTGTTTGGCGGCTTGATTTTACTGATGGCGAGCAGTTTGTTGGAAACCCAGCGACTTGCGATCAATCCCGAATCGCTGTTCATCATTTTCTGGCTGGCGATTCCGGCATCGATCATCCAGTTTGCGATTTGGTTTTTCCTGTTGCAAAACGGCAATCCCGGGAAAGTGAGCGCCTTTTTGTTCCTGGCGCCATTTTTCGGTGTCATTTCGGGGTGGCTCATTTTAGGGGAGCAAGTAGGGGTGTCGCTGATCATCGGGGGCGCATTGATCTTTACAGGCATTTTCCTGGTCAATTGGCCTGAGAAGCGTCCGGAAGCGGCAGTTCCTGGAAAAGCACTGTAAAGGATCCAGGAAGCGGGTTTTTGTGGAAAAAGAATGCTGATTGATTAAACATCGGATTTCATCGGACTCGGACTGCAGCAAGAAGCCAGCCGGAGCGGTTTGTGCGAACTTAGAAAATCCAAGGAATCAATCACTGAATAACAACAACGTGGATGGTGCAGTCAGGCCAAATGAGTCGCAGAGAAATGCAATAGGCTGACGACTAACTATTCAAGATATTAATGATCAACTGACCACATCAAAATCCAAATCAGAACGGCTGATGATCAGCTGAATCGATTTGGGTTTTTTATTTCTTCATCATCACAATGAGCGTGAAATTTCACCAATAATACCATTAAAGTCACTTTAAACGACGAGTGGTTCAACAGGCCGAAAAACAGCCGTTTCACTGAAAAATCCCGTTTCGTCTCACTGTTAGTAGTATACTTATAAAATGAAACACAACTTCCTATAATTTATATTATGTAAACTAAAATTATTTTTCATCAACAACGCACATTTCCGCACGAGCTCCCCTGCACTCGCCATCCGAATGCCAAGCTGTAGCCTCGCACTAAAAAGTCCCGCACATCACTGTACGGGACTTTATCTCTTCTATTAAAATTGATTGCTGCGTTTCATATCCCGTATCGCCTGGATCGACAACCTGACCAATAGAATGACGCACAGGAACAATCCACCATACGCGGCTGTGTTCAAATAGATCGCATACACCGTATCGATGAATTGAGCGATCGCCAACAGCGCTGCCGATATGAACCCGAATGTAATCCCCGACATCAGCAAGACGAATCTCGAGAATAATTGCATGACGAATCCGGAGTTGTGTTTATCGGAAAATACGTCATGATGTAAAATGATTTTGCCGCCTTCCACGCGCCGGATCAATTGGTCGATACGTTTCGGCAATTTGGCGACTTCAGGCAAAATGAGCACCAATTCCTCTTCGATGCGTTCTTTTGTGGCGCGCGGCTGTTTGAACGGCTTTTTCAATACAGAGGTCTTGTATTCTTTCGCAAATGACTTCGCTTCGGTAAACATATCGAATTTCGGATCGATCGTATGCAAAGTGCTGTCCAAGCTGATCAAGGACCGCAAAGCGATTCCGACGGACGGATAAAACGCTAATCCGAATTCGCGTATTACATCGAATAACGAATGAATCAGTTCGGCAGTCGGTATCCGGTCAACATAAGAGATTTTCAATAAAATTTCCCCGATCGCCTGCTCAAACCGTTGACCGTCAATCTTCTCGCTGTTTTCAACAAGTTTCCGAACCGCGTCATGGACAATCTCGGCATCGTTTTGCTGAATGCCGATGATGAAATGATTAAGCGCTTCCTGCTGCGGCTCTGTCAAGCGCCCGACCGAACCGAAATCAAGCAGGATCGGTTTGCCGTCCGTTTCATCGATAAAAATATTCCCAGGATGCGGGTCGGCATGGAATATCCCGGAAAACAGCATTTGTTCCAAAAATGAAAACAGTACGGTGCGCCCGAATGTCTTCGGATCGACATTAAAATGCCGGAATACGGCGTCACCTTTTGAAATGCTCTTGCCTTGGAAATACTGCATGACGATGATCGTGGAATTGCTGTATTCGCGGTAGACCTTTGGGATTTTAACTTGATTTTTGCTGTCTTCCAGAGCATTTCTTACCTGGATCATATTGCGCATTTCAATTTCAAAATCGATTTCCTCACGCAAACCATTGGCGAATCCGACAGCCAATTCACGAAATCCGATGTTCTGGGCCCAAGTTGACTTGCTCGATACCCATTCGGCAAATTCCACAAGAATATCCAAATCATCCCGCATGATGGCACTCACTTCTGGCCTTTGCATTTTAATAACAACTTCTTCGTTCGTTTGCCTCAATACGCCCCTGTGGATTTGGCCGATGGATGCCGCAGCCAACGGTTTCTTTTCAAGTTTTGAAAATATTTCTCCAACCGGCTGTGCCAATGATTTCCGCAGAATTTCCGTCACTTGCTCTGTCGGCAAAGGCCGAACATTTTGTTGTAGTTGACTCAATTCTTCGATAAACACAGGGGCAAACAAATCGGTTCTTGTAGACAAAACTTGGCCGAATTTGATGAAGACCCCGCCACTTTCTTCGAGTGTCTTGCGGAACGCAACTGCCAATTCCCGATTATCTTCGCGGTGCCGCGCATACTTTAAGGTGCTTGATATCCCATTTTTTACGGCGATTTCAAGTACTTTGCTTAAACGCTTCTGGCGTCGCCAGCGGCTGCGCAGGCGTTTCCATAAAATTTTCCGGTTTGTGATGCGTTCTCCGCGATCACCGAGTTCAATCGGATCGAATAATTCCAATATCAAGTAAAAAAGCATCGAAATCATCAACATGCTGCCAATCCAAATGACGGTGCTTGTGTCCGTCAGCATCGTTGCAAATGCATCATCCATGAATTCCGTGTAACGTAAATATGAATACCAATAAACGAACGTCGTCAAAACGACACCCAATACGACGGATAACAAACGTTTGATGAAATTCACTTTAGACCCCATCAATCGCCCGCTGACAAAGTAAATGAATAACGCAATGACCAGCATTTCTGCAATCATCCGGATGTAAATGATCATTTTTGTACTCCTTTCGCTGACACTGCAGAGCTTTCGATCAACAGATAGCCCTTTTTTTCATCAGCATAAAGCATGCTGCTTTTCTATATAAATAATTTCGCGATGTCGGCGTCCCCTTCCTGCTTTTTCTTTCCGGTGGCTGGCTGATGCTTGATAGCGTTTTTTTTTGCTTTATAAAAAGCCTTATGTAGTTTATTACAAGTATTCTATTTGAGATACACCAGTTTTTTTGTTGGTGTATCTCTTTCAATTTTCACGTTCGGCCTGTTCTTTCACTCTATTCATGAAATTCGCAACCGTGCTTTTAGCTGCCTTCTTGCTGCCCGCTAAAAGCATTGCTTTCCCCGTCATGCTCATTCCTTTATTTTCCCCTTCATAGACAAAGCGCGTGCTTTGCGATGTCTCTTGCTCCAATGTAAAGGCGTAGCGGACTTTGAACATCTGCCCCATTTCGAAACTAGTTTCCCGGTATTTCTTTGCTGGCTCGTCCACGTAGGACAGTGTTTCTACGATATACCGCTGCTGTTGTTTCCCTTCGGTATAGACTTGGGCATGTTTGGCACCTGGTGCATTGTTTTGCCCTTCTAGCAACTCATGCGTCTCCACTTTCGGCATGATGCGCTGAAGCTGTTCATCCTGGAACAGTTCCCAAACACGATCAATCGGCGCTTGAATAATCATCTGTTCTTTCCATTTGACCATCACACTCATCCTTTCATGAACTCTTTCGTACAATTGCTTCCAATGGTTACTTTCTGCCAGTCAATTCCGTTACAATAGACAGAAGTAATTTAAATATGGAGTGATACTATGAGAACCTCAACAATTCTATTCATTATTCTACTGGCCATGCATTTATTGACCGTCCTGAACACCTTGATTTTCAGCGGCAATTTAAATGATCTCGTTTTTTGGTTCAATTCTGCGTTGTTTATGGCGGCACTCGCTGTTTTTGTCTATCGGCGAGGCATTTTTGATGCTAAGGCACCGTCTGCACCTTCCAAACCGTCGAAAAAACAGAGATGATATCATGAGTTTTTTCAGTAACTGGTGCAGCGCATTCTCACACCTCTTTAACTGGAATACATTGCATACAAAAAACACCGCGCATTCATTGCAGCGGTGTTTTTTTGTATGCAGGAACCGCACGCCCGACAATTCATTATGTATTCACCTTTAATAGAACCGAAGAATTTCCCGACTTTTCTCCTCTAGAACTCCGGACACGATGAAAGCTTGCAATATACCTACGATAGACGCCTTAGTAAATGTCGGATTAACTTCTTTAGCCAACTGTTCAAAAACTGATATATCGCCGTTGAATCCGCTGATCAACCGCTCGAGGCATTGGAGGTCTTCTTTCGACAGATCATGCATTACGATCGCTTCATGAATAGTCAAGGCTTGGCTTTTATCCTCAAGCATGTTCCCTATCCACGTCATGAGGGTCCGGTTATGGAATTTCAATTTCTCGATTTCTTGGCGCAATGCCGACGATTCTTCATGATCCACTCCCTTGTCTCCCTCCCCCATGTTTCATTGTTGTTGTTTCACTTCTGCAGAACTCGGTGTCAAATGATCGATAAAATTGCATTTTTGGATTTCCCAGCGCTGTTCGGCATACGCTAGATGATTCATTCCCCCATTTTGCAGGCGGGTGTTCGCTGCGTCGTATTCACCGTGCGCCAGCCTCTCGAGAATCGCGTGTATGACGCCTCCGTGAGCAACGACAAGCACTCGTTTGTCGCCGAATCGATCATTAAGCTCTTTTAATCCTGTCAAAAGCCTCTGGTGAAAGACTTCCACTTGTTCTTGGCCAGGGTAATCCTTATCGGGATACAGCGCATAACGTTCTTCAGCTGTCATCCCCTCTGCTTGGCCAAAATGTTTTTCTTGAAATTCCCTCATTTCCACAACAGGCAAGCACAATGTTTCGTTGATGATGGAAGCAGTCTGTTTCGCGCGCTGTAATGGGCTCGTCACGATGACATCCCATACTTCCCCGAATAGGTGGGAACCGCATGCGCGTGCCTGTTCTTTTCCTCGTTCATTTAGCGGGACATCTGTTGTCCCTTGGATCCGCCCGAGTTTATTCCATTCTGTTTCACCATGTCGAATCAGGCATATGGTCGTCATCGTCTCCTACTTCCCTTCCGCTGTTTGTAATGTGGTTCTCGTCTATCGTTTAGTCATCGTGTCATTCGCTGTCCGTGCGTTTTGAATTTTTCTGTTTGCTCCAGCGCCAGAACATGATTGCTTCACCGACTACTACGCCGATTGCTCCTGCCGCCACCAAAGTCGAAGTATCTGGATCATCATTGATCAGAAAAGCGATGATGACACCCAGGATGAGACCGCTGAGTAAGACGGCATATGAATTTTTCCGTGATTTTAAATAATCCACTTGCATACCTCTTTTCTACTTGTTGTACAAATGCTTGTGTTTCCATATTGCCGAAGTTTCCAAAAGAACGCAAGAAATGTCAGCCTTCCGAACTTAGAAACTGATGATTTTGTTGGCTGCATTTTTTGAAATCCAATTATCCTTATGTAGTTAATTACATTTATATTTGATATTACCCCTCACATAAAAAATAGAGCCTATTTGGCTCTATTTCAATTCAACGACAAATGAAGTCATCTTATGGATTTTCGGTTCGGAATCTGCTGTCATCTCGTAGAAATCAGAATAGCAATACTTACGCTTTCGGCCATTGCCTCCCTCGGCGGTCATGATCCCTTTAACAGCGCCTGTCTGCCCTTCAGTAACGACCATATCGATATGAAATTCCAATTGGGTGTAATCCTGCATCCCGAAAGCCGCATCGATTAAAGCTTGTTTGCCCTTTAAAGGCACCGCTCCTACCATTACCCATTCCACATCGTCCGTCACATGATCTTCGATAAATTGCTGATTGCCGTGGAAAAAAGCGTCATTGAAATCACGCAAAAAGTCGGTGGTGCTGCTCGTTTTCATCTTGTCGCCTCCTTAGGCAGCTTATTACCTATCCCACACGTTTCCTCAGTGAAGGCAGCAATTGGGCCATCTTTATTTATCAGAATATTCACTTATTATCATTTTACTCTCTTTTCGTCCGCATTCCTAGTCTCTTGCTTGTTATAAGGGATGCTTTTTGATTCCCTCGTCCGCTCAGTGTTTCAATCTCTATTTTAATTCATGAAAAAACCGCAACCTGAATTTCAGGTTGCGGAATTTTTAAGCGACTGCTGTTACATTTTTCTTCAGCAAGCCGACAAGAATCGCTGTCACAAATGAGCCAACGAGGATTGCCACTAAGTACATCAAAATACTTGCCGCCCCACCGTCCACCAGCCCGATGACGAATACGCCGCCGTGTGGTGCCCGCAGGCCGATATCGAATAGCATGACAAGCGCCCCGGTCGTTGCCGCTCCGGCAATGGCCGATGGAATGACTCGTGCCGGATCTGCTGCGGCAAACGGGATGACGCCTTCTGTAATGAAACTGGCGCCAAGAACGTACGCAGTTTTGCCGGCTTCACGCTCCGGCTTGGTGAATTTCTTCTTGAACATGGTCGTCGCGATGGCTAAACCAAGCGGCGGCACCATGCCCGCTGCCATGACGGTTGCCATGAAATTGAAATTCTGTGCATCCAGCATGGCGATGCCGAATGTGTAAGCCGCTTTGTTCACAGGCCCTCCCATGTCGACTGCCATCATGCCGCCGAGCAAAAGTCCCACAAGGACCAGGTTCGTTCCGCCAAGGCCTTCAAGGAATGCTGAGATGCCGGTGTAAACCTGTGTTAACGGCGGATTGATCAGCATCATGATGACGCCGGTGATAAGGATGCTGAATACCGGATAAAAGAGGACCGGCTTCAAGCCTTCAAGACTTTGAGGAATGCCAGCGAATACTTTTTTCACCAACAGCGTGACATAACCGGCAAGGAAACCGGCGATCAAACCGCCGAGGAATCCGGAACCGCCGCTTGCTTCCTCAACACCTGTAACGGTGATGGCGAGCAAGCCCCCGATCATCCCTGGAGCGAAACCGGGTCTGTCGGCAATGCTCATCGCGATGAACCCGGCAAGGACCGGTACCATCAAGAAGAATGCAGTGCCGCCGCCGATTGTCGACAGCATGGCAGCGAATTCATTGTACTCGGGACTATCTGGATTGGTGGCGTCAATGCCCCAGAAGAATGACAAGGCGATCAAGATACCGCCGCCGACCACAAACGGCAGCATGTTCGATACACCGTTCATCAAATGCTTATAGAAACCTGATTTCGGTTCTGTCCCGGCATCTGCATCTTTCGTGCGATCGTGCTTATAGACGGGGGCATCTTGAGCAAGGGCCCGGTCCAACAATTGATCCGCTTCATAGATGGCTTTGCCCACTTGCGTTTGGATGACGTGCTTCCCGTCAAACCTGGCCATCTCGACTTTAGTATCGGCTGCTACGATAATTGCATCCGCTGCAGCGATATCAGCATCGGTCAAGCGGTTTTTGACCCCGCTAGAGCCATTCGTTTCAACTTTCAAGTCGATGCCGCGCTCTTTTGCACGCCCATTAAGCTTTTCCGCTGCCATGTAAGTGTGTGCGATGCCAGTCGGGCAAGCAGTGACCGCCAGGATTTTGCCTCCCGTGGCAGCCGGTTGTTCGACTGTAGTTGAAGTGTTGGGCTCATCTTCTGCCGGGCCGTCCACTTCCGTTTCTTTAGCGGAAACAATATCGAGCACTTGTTCTTTCGACTGCGCCTCCAGGATATTGACACGGAATTTCTCATCCATCAAAAATGTCGCAAGGCGTGAAAGAGCTTCCAAATGATCATCGTTCGCTCCTGCAGTCGCCGCAATCATGAAAAACAACTGTGCTGGCTGGCCGTCCAATGAGTCGAAGTCGATCCCTTCGAAAGAACGGCCGAAAGCGATAGCCGGTTCTTTGACCGCTTCAGATTTTGCGTGCGGGATGGCGATCGTATCGCCGATGCCTGTAGTGCTTTGTTCTTCACGGGCTAGAATATCTTTCGTGAACTGGTGTTTGTCATTCAATTTTCCTGCTCGATCCAACTGCCCGATCAGTTCATTCAATACTTCCCGTTTGGATCCTGCCTGCAGATCCAAAATAATGGTGTTTTCCGTCAACAATTGTGTAATTCTCATTTTGTCACATCCTTTTCTTCGAATGGCATTACTGTCACTTCAGCAAGCAAATGTTCCACATCCTCCAATTCGCATAAATCGGTCCGGAAAGCAGTCGCGCTTCCGCTTGCGACTCCGTATTGAAATGCGAGCACGGGATCCTGGTGCTTGATATAGGAAGCGATGAACCCCGACACTAAAGAGTCCCCAGAGCCGACGGTATTGACGACTTTGCCTTTCGGCGCTTGGGCAATGTAGCGATGATTCCGGGTAGCGTAAATGGCCCCCGCCCCGCCCATGGAGACGACGACATTTTGCACGCCCCGCTCCACCAGCTTATGGGCGTAATGGAACGCCTCTTCCTCGCCCTTGATCTCCACGCCGAAAATATCACCCAGTTCATGTTCGTTCGGCTTGATCAAAAAAGGCTGTGTATCTATCAATCCCTTCAACGCAGTTCCTGATGTATCCAGAACAAAGTGGATGCCTTGTTCATGGCAAGTATTGGCGAGATCTTCGAAGAATCGGATAGGGATCGATTCCGGCAGGCTTCCGGCCAGAACGAACCAGTCGCCTTTCTTCATGGCGGAGATCCTGCTATTCAGCTCTTGCAATTGCTTTTCTTGGAGCATAGGGCCTGGGCCATTCAATTCGGTTTCCTTATCCGTCTTGATTTTGACATTGATCCTGGTGATTTCACCGGTGTCGATAAAGTCCGTTTCGATGCCTTCCGTTTCCAGGAATTGCTCGATATAGCGTCCGGTGAAGCCGCCGGCATATCCGAGCGCCCGGCTTCCAAGCCCGAGCCGGCTGAGCACGCGTGATACATTGATGCCCTTGCCGCCGGGGTAATAATATACCTCATCTGAGCGATTCAATTTCCCGCTTTCAAATTCAGGCAAATAAGCGGTGTAATCAATCGAAGGCGCGATTGTGCATGTGTAGATCATTGTGTCACCACCTTAATTGTAGTTTGGCGTTCGATATTGTCTATTGCCTCTTCAGGCAAGCTGTCGATGATCAATGCCGCTCGGCTCAAGTCCATAATGTGTGCAAAACTGACTTTGCCGTATTTCGACTGATCCGCGATCACATAACAGCTTCTGGACAGTTCACAAGCCCTTCGTTTCACTGCCGCTTCCTCAGGGTCGGGAGTTGTAAACCCGTTTTCCAGGTGGATCCCGTTGACTCCGAGAAAGCTTTTATCGAAACGGTAGTTTTCCAGCGACTCGGTCGTCTGCGGTCCGACAAGCGCCCCTGTGCGCGACTTGATAAAGCCGCCGGTCAAATAGGAAGTGATCCCGTGCTCCATTAAGGTTTCCAAATGGCTCAAGCCGTTCGTGACAACGGTTACATCTTTGTCTTTCAAAAGCGGGATCATTTGGGAAGTTGTCGTTCCTGCATCGAGGAACACGGCATCTCCTTTGTTGACCAGCGAGGCCGCGTAACGCGCAACTTGTTGTTTTTCCTTCAGATTCTTCGCCGCTTTATCTGAAATGCTCGGCTCCGGCACATTGGGATCGATCATCCTGGCACCGCCAAAAACGCGTTCCAGCTTCTGGAGCTCTTCGAGTTCCGTCAAATCCCGCCGGATGGTGGATTCTGAAGCCGCTGTCAGTTCAACCAGCTCCTGTATTTTAATACTCTGCTTTTCTTTCAAAAGCGTTAAAATCAGTTTATGCCGCTCCGTGGTCAGCATTCAGTCACCCTCTTTTCTTTCTGATTAAATAGATAATACTTGAAATCGTTTTCAAAATCAATCATAATCATTCATAAGCAGTCAAATTCATTCAAAAAACCGAATGAATTGCGCAAATACGTTCATATTATAGGAGGAAAAACATCATGGTAGAAAAACAATATACAATTACAGACGAAGCAGGCATCCACGCACGCCCGGCATCTGCGCTGGTCGGTTCCATCTCGAAATTCCAATCGGACATCACACTCGAATACAAAGCTAAGCAAGTGAACCTGAAATCCATTCTCGGCGTCATGTCGCTCGGCGTGACTTCCGGTTCAACCGTTACCATTGCTGCAAACGGGGCGGACGAAGAGGAAGCGATGGCGAAAATCGATGAAGTGCTGAAAGCGGAAGGAATTTCAAACGAATGAAACAGGCCATCTCCGGAATCGCAGCTTCTAATGGAATCGCCATAGCCAAAGCTTTCCGCCTGGAAAATCCGGATTTAGCATTCGAACAGAAAAAAGTCGATGATCCCGACAATGAAATCGAGCGCTTTGAAGCAGCTGTTGCTAAAGCTGCCGCTGAACTGGAAGTCATTAAAGAAAAGACGGCCCAGCAAATCAGCGATAAAGAAGCCGCTATATTCGGTGCCCATTTGATGGTCCTCAGTGACCCTGAATTAATCGGGCCCATCAAGGGGCAGATTGCAGATAACCATGTCAATGCAGAATCCGCACTGCAAGAAACGACCGATATGTTCATCGGCATGTTCGAAGCGATGGATAGTGAGTACATGCAAGAACGCGCCGCCGATATCCGTGATGTCCGCAAGCGCGTCTTGGCACATCTCCTCGGCGTCACCATCCAGAACCCTAGTATGATTTCCGAGGAAGTCATCGTCATCGCAGAAGATTTGACGCCTTCCGATACAGTTCAACTGAACGCTGAATATGTTAAAGCTTTTATTACTGATATTGGCGGCCGCACATCGCATTCGGCAATTCTGGCGCGCACCTTGGAAATCCCTGCGGTAGTCGGCGCCACGACGGCTATGAAATCGATAGACAATGGCGTGACGATCATCGTGGACGGGCTCGAAGGCACAGTGATCATCGACCCGGACGACAATACCATTGAAGAATTTCAGCATAAAAAACGGGCTTATGAGGCCCAAAAAGCCGAATGGGCCAAATTAAAAGATGAACCGACAACAAGTGCCGACGGGCAGCATGTGGAACTTGCAGCCAATATCGGGACGCCAAAAGATTTAACAGGCGTACTCGAACACGGCGCAGAAGGCATCGGCCTTTACCGCACGGAATTCCTCTATATGGGCCGCGATGCCTTTCCTACAGAAGACGAACAGTTTGACGCCTATTCGAAAGTATTGAAAGGCATGGATGGCAAGCCGACCGTTGTCCGCACACTTGACATCGGCGGCGATAAGGAACTCACGTATCTGGACTTGCCAAAAGAAATGAACCCATTCCTCGGCCTGCGCGCAATCCGTTTGTGCTTAGAAATGCCGGATCTCTTCAGAACCCAGCTGCGTGCCCTTCTGCGCGCGAGCGTCCATGGCAATTTGAAGGTCATGTTTCCGATGATCGCGACCGTAGAAGAGTTCCGCCAAGGTAAAGCTCTACTGGAAGAAGAAAAGGCCAAGTTGATGGATGCAGGCATCCCAGTCAGCGACTCCATTGAGGTCGGCATCATGGTGGAGATTCCTTCCACCGCCGTCATGGCCGATGTCTTTGCCAAAGAAGTGGATTTCTTCTCCATCGGCACCAACGACTTGATCCAGTACACGATGGCCGCAGACCGCATGAACGAACGGGTGTCGTATCTTTACCAGCCGTTTAACCCGGCGATTTTGCGCTTAGTGAAGATGGTCATCGACGCAGCGCATAAAGAAGGAAAATGGGCCGGCATGTGCGGCGAGATGGCTGGCGATGAAATCGCCATCCCGATTCTTCTCGGACTCGGCTTGGATGAGTTCTCCATGAGTGCCTCTTCTGTCTTGAAGGCGCGGGCACAGATCAGCCGTTTGTCAAAACAAGAGATGTCTTCCCATACCGATAAAATCCTCGCGCTCGCTTCTTCCGATGAAGTCGAAGCTTACGTAAAGGAAATCAGCTAAAAAAACCCCTGAACGCCAAAAGGCATTCAGGGGTTTTTCGTGTTTTTCAAAATGGATTGGTCGCCCATTGTTTCGACAACGGGATGAAGATTCGCGGATCCAGCTTTAATTGGGAGACGATGTATTCCGCAATGTCTTCCGGCTGCATGAATTTCTCTTTTTCCTGTTCCGTTTCATTGCCGGAATCCGTCATGCCCGTGACGACACGGCTCGGTGCCAAAGCGAACACGCGGATATTGTCGGGGCGCACTTCCTGCATCAACGCTTCACTCATGCCGAGCACGGCGAATTTCGATGCGCTATAGGCGCTCGAGCCCTTCGTGCCTTTAAGCCCTGAGGATGAGGAGATGTTGACGATGTCGCCCCCCTGCTTTTCGGTCATCTGCGGGAGCACTGCCTTTGTCATATGGACCATGCCCATCAAATTGATATTGAGCATGTCTTGCCAATCTTCGGTTTTAAGTTCCATGAATTTGCCGTATTTGCCGATTCCTGCATTATTGATGAGGATATCGATCGTGCCGAGTTCATCGCTCAATTTCCGGACAGCCGATTCGACTTGTCCTGGATCGGACACGTCAGCCGCGGCATATGCTGCACGACCGCGCAAGGAGCGGATTTCCTGCGCCACCTTTGCGATCTCTTCTTCTGTGCGGGCGATCAAGCCGACCGCCACTCCTTCATTGGCTAGTGCCAAGGCGATTGCCCGGCCGATGCCGCGCCCTGCACCTGTAATGATTGCTGTTTTTTCCGTTAATACTTGTCCCACTGTTTTTTCCGCCCTTCAGGTAGTTGAATTTTCTCTGCTATTGTCTATTCCCCGAAAAAAAGGGGCGGTAAACCGGCCGACTGCTCGTGGATATAATTTTTCGGGAGAAGCCCTTTGACCATCAGCCTTGTTTATGGAAATAATCGAGCAAGCCTTGAGCGCTTACATGAAGATCCATTGCAATATAAGGCATCACGCGGTGTGACTGCGAGACCCCTTTTTCCTCTAGCTTCGCCGTCACTAAAGCGGTTAAGTGTTGCGCCAATTGATCAGCAGATTCCCCCTGTTGATAGGAAGCCGCTCCTTGATCGACAAAAACACGGAGCCAGTCGAGGGCTTGGTCCAGCGCTGCCCCGGGATTTTCTGCAGCACCGAAATGCCCGAAGTATAATACATCGAATTGCTGTTTTTTCATCCGCTCCATGGAAGCTTTCATCGCCTCGGGATCGAATTGGTTCGGGGAAGTCGACGGCAAGTAAAAATCGATGCCGTCTTCGATCAGCTGAATATAACGGATGCCTGCCGTATCCCCTGCAAAAAACCCGTTCGAAAGGGGATCGAAAATGCCGAAATGATGCTTGGCATGCCCCGGCGTGTCCCAAAACTCGAGCTTGCACTCCGGGCCGACCTGCAACTCATCGCCTTCGCCCTTAATTTCGATGCGGTGCTCCGGCACTGCAACAATCGGATTGAACAGCTCATCGAATCGTTCTCCGTATACCGCCCGGGCACCGGCGATCAACCGGCTCGGGTCCGCTATATGCCTTGCGCCTTTTTGATGGACGATGAGCGTGGCATTCGGGCAGTCCTGCAGCAACAACCCCGCTCCCCCTGCGTGATCCAGGTGGATATGCGTAACGATGATATAGCGTACGTCTTCGAGTGAAAGGCCGAGGTCTCTCAATCCTTGTTTAATGTGTTCCACCGATGGGCTCGGTCCGGTTTCGATAATCGTCAGCTGCTGTTCCAAAATGACGTAGCTGCCTGTACGTTGTTCGAGACCGAGATCGAAACCGTCGATCAATTGAATGCGTCCGTCCAAATTGCTGATGGCCATGCTTACACCCCTTCCTGTTTGTATTCAGTCTACCAAACCTGTGCAGCAACCCACAAATCGAGAGCCAGCAAAAAAACACCGCTGAAGGCAGCGGTGTTTTTCGGTCAATCGTTGCTCGGGCTATAGGAAGTCAATGGGATGTCTTCATACGCTTCCGGATCCAATGAATAGACACTGCCATCCGCGACCCCTTCGACAATGGCCGTCAATCCCCGCTCCACGGATTTGACCAATTGCCCTTTTTCTTTTTGGCCCATCATCTGCGTCTGGCCGCGGACTTCGAACAATACCGTCCCGCTTCCGTTCAATGCGTAGCTGCCAAGTGCCGTCCCCGGCAAGTCAAGTCCTTGTGAATAAAGGGAGACATTGGTGAATTTGGAATTGCCGTACGACTGCAATTCGTTGTATGCCGCTATATTCAACTGTCGGGAGAAATCGTAATCGTATTGATCCGCATATTCACTGTATTTCGCCCCTTCGGATGTTGACGGGTCCGGAACGAATTGCGCAGACAACGACAAGGTCACCGGGTCTGGAGTTCCCTCGATATAATACATGCCTTGGTGATGGAGGTCGATAAAGACATCGACTGTGCCAAACTCAGCCTGCAGGGATTTGTAAACATCGCGGGATACTTGCGCTTCTTTAGTGATGAACCAGCCAGGCTCATTCGATGCCCCCGGGAAATCAGCGGCATCCGGTACATAATCAAGATCCGGATTAAAATCACGGTTGACGTCGAACCCAGGGTTTGCGGCATAGTCATAACTTTGGCTGACGCCGCGATCGAAATAATTCCAAGACGGAGACGCAGAGGACAATTCAGGATAATCAGCCACTACATCGTCCCACGTCATGCTATTGCGGCGCTTGTCTCCTTCTGATGCATCGGGGTTCATCATCGGCATGAAGACGATCGTTACGTCGTCACGCAATGCTTTGGCGGCTTTGGAGTTGCCGGATAAACTCTTCAGCATATTCAAGATCGCCACAGTGCCGGTTTTTTCATTGCCATGGATCTCGCTTTGGATAAGCAGCACCCTGTCCCCCGTCCCGACAGTCGCCGTATAGATGTCCCGCCCTTCAAAAGACTTTCCGGCGACCTCGACAGAAACTGCGCCTTTGCTGTTCGCTTCAATCCGCTGGAGTTCCTTTTGCATTTCAGCATAGTCGATAAAACCTGAAATGGCATTGTCGTGATGATGTTCAGTCGTCTGTGCCGGCTCTGCTGCCTGGACCGGCATCGCGAGCATCGCGCACAATCCTGCTACTGTCATTGTTTGGAATACTTGTTTTCTCAAAATAACTCCACTCTCCTTTTTTTGAATATGCTGAGTATAGCAAAGCTTGCAACAATCGCCTATAGTTGTCAGAAATTTCAGTTCTTTGGATATATAATACATGCTAAACGGAGTCTGCATGCCGTTACCATTGCTGCAGTTGGAATTTTCAAGCTGTGAAATCCTATTGTTTCGTGGTACGAAATACCTGCCGCCCCCTGCCCCCATGATGGCGAAAATGCGGATATGGGAAAGCGCAGTTTATCTTTGGCAGTTTGGGACGGCTTTTTCATTTTGCGTATTTCCATTTCTTCAGCTACAGTAAACGAAACAGCTTTTATCACTGGAGGTGAGGAAGATGAAGCCAAATCATCCGCCCGAGGCCGTTATCTGGTCAGAAGAAAAGGTCCGGAGCTCTTTGCCCGGACGCAGTCACGACAGCCACAAAGGCACTTTCGGCACGGCGCTGCTTTTGGCGGGAGGCCCGGACATGCCGGGCGCCGCTTTGCTTGCTGGGCTTGGCGCACTCAGAAGCGGCGTCGGTAAACTCGAAATCGGCACCTACCGTGAAACGATCCGCAGCATCGCCCATGCAACGGCAGAAGCTACTTATGTACCTGATGCATTAGTGAATGTCGCGAACGGTTCACTTGCGCTCAGCTCATACAAAGCGATTGCTTGCGGTCCCGGAGTAGTGCCGGATGCCTTGACTGAAGCGGCCGTTGACACTTTGCTTAAGTCAACTTCACCGCTCATACTCGATGCCGGCGCCTTGAGCCAAAGAAGCTATCCACCACGGGCTGCTCCGCTCATCTTGACGCCGCATGCAGGCGAGTTCGCGCGGATTTCGGCCTTTTCACCGGAGGATATCGCCCAGTCACCTGGACTATGCGCCCATTCTTTCGCTGTTGAGCAGCAAGTTGCAGTGGTACTGAAAGGCCCCCGGACAACCGTCGCATTTCCGGACGGCAGCCTTTATCAAAATCCGACAGGCAATGCCGCACTTGCGAAAGGCGGTACAGGGGATACGCTCACTGGAATGATGCTCGGTATGTTGGTATGCCACCAAAATTGGCAGCAGGCTGTGTTGAACGCCGTGTTCTTGCACGGGGCTTGTGCGGATTATTTCATAACGAGCCGCTCCGCTCACACGATGCTTGCGCATGACATTGCCTCGCTGCTTCCGGAAGTATGGAAGCAATATGATTAAAAAGGGCAGTGTTTCTTCAAAAAATCGCCTTATTTTCCTAAGCTTAACTGTGAATTAGTTCACAGCTAAGCTTTTTTTCGTTTGTTACGCTGTAAAAGACAGGAAAGGAGTGTTCGAAATGATGAAAAAGATCGGCTACGCAAGCATTTTCTTATTGATTCTTGCTGCGGTAGCTATCGGTGTTTTGTCCAATGAACTGTCTGCTGAAAAATCCAAAACAGCGGAAGTCCAGCCACTAAGCACCGAAACAGAGGAAGCAACAGCAGGAGTGATCGCCCATTCCCCGCCGTCCATGGACGAAGTGCCGGAAGGGCCGGAAGGTGAAGCGGTGAAGCGCGGTTATGACCTCGTCAACAATACATCCGAAGTGTTGCGCGCAGATGCTGCCAGTGTTGAAGATGGGCAACAACGCATCAACGAATTGTCGTGCACGAGCTGCCATGCTGGGGCTGGACTTGAGGAAAACTCCTCATCGCTTGTCGGTATGACAGCCGCTTATCCGATGTATATTGGCCGCTCGGGAGAAATCGTGACGTTGGAGGAGCGTATCAACGGCTGCATGGTCCGCAGCATGAACGGTGAAGTCTTCGCAGAGGATGACGAGGATATGGATGCCATGATCGCTTACTTCAAATATATTTCGGAAGGCATTCCACAAGGCGCTGATATGCCGTGGCGCCATAATAATACTATGGAGGATGTCCCGGTGCCGGATGTCGATAATGGTGAAAAGCTTTATCAGGCGAGCTGCGTCTCGTGCCACGCGGCAGACGGGTCTGGAACCGGGTCGAACAGCGGCCCGGCTGTGTGGGGAGATGGTTCATTCAATGACGGGGCAGGCTTAGCGCGCATGTCGAAAATGTCCGGTTATTTGCAGAACAATATGCCGAAAGGTCTGGAAGAAACTTTATCTGACCAGGAAGCCAGCGATTTGGCGGCCTTCATCCTGTCACAGGATCGCCCGGAATGGGAACACCATGACCAGGACTGGCCGAACGGCAACCGCCCGCCGGATGCCATGACCAAAGAACGCCGTGACCAAGTAAAAGACGGCACCATCGACTGGGAGTCCGTATTGGGGAAAACTGCCGACTAAACACCAAAACACCCATCACCGATGAAGGAGATGGGTGTTTTGTTATTCCGGCAAGGTTTTTTGGGCTGCGAGTTGGATAACGTGCGACAAGCCATTATGCAGTGTGCCTTCGCTCAGTTCGACTTCGCCGGTGAAAAAGTGGACGAGGCGGAAGCCCTTGAACGCCGCCATCACCTCTTCCGGCCGATAAAGGAATTGTTCATTTTTCGGTCCACCGGTGCCGAACTTGGGCTGCTCCGTTGAATACACTTCCATCAGAAAATACCCACCGGGTTTCAATGCGCGCCGAATGCCCTCGAAAGTTTTTTGTTGGACCGCTTTCGGAAAATGACCGAAAACACAGATGATCTCATCCCAGCTTTCTTCTGGCCATTCGGCTTGCGCCAAATCCACTGCTTCCGTGGAAACAACCACCGATCGTTCTTTTGCCAGCCGCTCCGTCTTTTCAAGGCCGCTCAGCGCAAAATCCCAAGCGGTGACCTGCATGCCCTGTTCGGCGAGGTAAACGGCATTGCGCCCTTCCCCTTCCGCTATCGCGAGTGCATCTCCCGTCACATCAAGCTTCGGGTGAATCAACTTGATGAATTCGTTCGGCTCTGTTCCATACAAGTATTCATCTGTTTGAAAGCGTTCATGCCAAGATGTCATCATGCTGCCTCCTTAAAATCATATTGCCTCTAGCATAACCGCCGAACAAAAAAGATGAAAAGATTGTGCTTTCCGATATAATGGAAAGCGCCAGGCATAAGATTTTCAATACGGATGGAGGTATCTTTATAATGAATGAAGACCGGAGGGGCAAGCGGCTATGAGCTATGTTCCTATACTTCACCTAACTGTGCCGGCTGTGTGGGTTTCCGTTCTGTTGGCAGCTGTTGCGGCTAGCCTTTTGCAGCGATTTGTGACAAAGGAAAAGACCGGGGAATGGTTTTGGAATGCCGTTGCGCTTTATATCATCACATGGAAGCTCAGCTATGTTCTGTTTAATTTCGAGAATTTCCGCGACATGCCTTTATCCTTGCTTTATTTTAACGGCGGCTTGTCCGGACATCTGCTTGGCATCATCCTCGTCATCATCTATTTAGCCGTAGTTCAGAAAAAACATGGGGATTTGGCAAAGCAATCTGCCTTTACCTGGTTGCTGTTCTTCCTCTCGTATCAAGCTATCCTGCAAAGCTTTGACAGCAATGCAATGGAAGCTGTATTCCACGCTGCATTGCTGGCGATCAGCATCAGCGCGCTCCGTGTACTTCCGAAACGCGAAGATGTCCCGACCGGATGGTTGCTCGCTTCGCTATACACATTGGAACTACTGATTTTGACTGCATTCGGACCGCTTTTCACTTGGCAAAATGCTACAGTCATTACGTTGGCCGCATTCACCACTATTTGGTACATACGTTATGAAAAGAAAGGAAAACCTCTATGATTAAAAAAGCTATTATCGGCATCCTCCTTCTGGCAGCAATCGCGATCATTGCCATCAATTTCTTTGGTGAAGAGGATCCCGCAACTGAGACGACGCAATCCCCCGCAACTGCAACAGAACAAGATCAAACAGCTTCTCCTGGGCTCTCTCAAGGAGCAGTGGCACCGGACTTCACACTCACCGATCAGAACGGTGACACTGTCCAGCTTTCCGATTACCGAGGCAAGAAGGTCATCCTTAACTTCTGGGCTACATGGTGTCCCCCATGCCGCGCTGAAATGCCGCACATGCAGCAATTCCACGAAAACAATGCAGGCGGTGATGTCGAAATTCTCGCCGTCAATTTGACAGCTCAGGACAATGGAGACGAAGCGATCCGCTCTTTCATTGAGGAATTCGGGTTGACTTTCTCCATACCGATGGATGAGACCGGCAGCACCGCCCAAACGTATCAAATCCGCACTGTCCCGACGACGTTCATCCTGAACACGAAAGGCGAAATCTCCCAAAAGATCGTCGGGCCGATGGATGAGCAAATCATGAAAGACCAAACAGACAGCATCGACTGAGCATATGCCCATCGCTTGCATAAACTTTAGGGTTTAAGCAGGCAGCATTTGCGGAATACTAGAAACAGGACTTGCAATGAAATGGAGGATTTTTCATGGAACTTGATTTAGCGAAAGAACAATTGCCATCTACACAATCGACCGTGAACGACAAAACACCTGATTACATCAATCAACAAATCGAACGGGAAACCGAAGCTTCGGTCAATTATTATAAACGCCAAAGCGACGATGAAATCCAGGCGCGGATCGAAGAGCTCGATCGCGAATGGGATACGGCACGTTTGTTGGAAGTGAATATGGCATCCATCGCACTCGCCTCTTCCCTTCTGGCAGTTGGCGCCAATCGAAAATGGGCGTATCTGGCAGGTGTCTCCAGCGCCATCATCATTCAGCATGCCTTGCAAGGCTGGACACCGCCGATAGCCATATTCCGGAAAATGGGCATCCGCACCATCGATGAAATCAACCGGGAGAAAAAAGCTTTGAAAAACCTTTTGAATAAACCTGAATAACAACTGAAACCCCCAGCATCGGCTGGGGGTTTTTTAATGGTTTTTATTCATTGCTTTCACGTTACTCGAGGCTACCGTGTGCGCTTTATTCTTCCGAAGCCAAGCTTTGAACAGGCGGTGCAACGGCAACTCCAGCTTGAAATGCGCCAGAATGCCGAAAAATAGCATCAAAACAACCAGCAATATGCTCATGCCTACATTTCCCAAAACTTCCTGCACCCCTGCCTGATCCATCCATTCGGAGAAAAAGTCGAGCACCACGTTGTGGACAAGATAAATCGAAAAAGCGGCATTGCCTAGCTGATGGAACGCGTTCGGAATGTGGATGTTCTTCTGCAAATCGATTACGCCGAGGCCGATCAACAAAAACATGATGGAAATGCTGGCGCTCATTTCAAAACTTACGTCCATAAAAGGATGCAGCGCGTTCATCCAGGTCACAGGAAAGCCGATCATCCCGAAAGATATGAACAAATACCCTATGCTGACGGGGATTGTAGCATGGAGAATGAGCCACGCGCAAAAAACACCGGCTATAAACATTAAATTATAGGAGGCAAACAGGAAATCGAATAGAAAATGATCGATATAGACGATGCCGATAACACCAAGAAGCGAAAAGACGCCCCAGCCAACAAATAGCGCTTGACCGATAAAACGCGGTTTCAGAAACAGGACAGAGAACATGAGATAAAAATAAACCGTATATTCCAGCGACCATGCCACGATTAAAAATGGGTCCTGCCATTCTGGATTCGGGATGAGGAAAATCGAGGTCAAAATCACAGCCACGTCCCGCTCCGCCCCTGTCGCAAACCAGGGGAACAAGAAAGCCAAGATCAAAAAGACTATGGTCACGACCCAATACAGCGGATAAATCCGAATAAACCGATTTATAAGAAAATCCGATAATTGCCCGTGTTTGCCGAACTTCTGCCGGTAAATATAATAGGCCATAAAACCGGATAAGGAAAAGAAATAATAGACGCCGCCAGTCAACGGCAAATAAGCCAAGTCCCATATATTGAAACTGTAGTAATCCATCATGGTCGTCGATAAATGGTGAAGCATGACCAATAATGGCACCAATGCCCTAGACAATTGAATCAGCACCAATTTTCTTCTCACACACCCCACCCCTCCATCCTTAAACATCGCCGAAAGCCCGAAAGTAAACCAAGGGGACTATATTTCTTCAATTTTTATAGACATAATATACCACGTTCCGTTAAAATCACAAGCGCTTTCTCCCATAACTTGTTACAAGCTGTGGGCTTCCGTATTTTCAGGCATAGAAAAAAACCCGGAAAACCATAATAGGTCCGGGTTCTATTGTTCAACGCCGCTCTTTTGCGACCGTAATTCCAGTCGTCTGCAATGTCTCCAGCAGCAATTGATGCATGATCGCATAGCCTTCTTCGTTCGGATGAATCGAGTCCAGCCAAATGGACGGCAATTTGCCCATTTCCCTAGTGTTGGTGACAATGACGCCTTTTGCCCCGATAGCTGAATTCCACATACGGAACAAAAGGTTAGTGAAACCGAAATACTGCACTTCTTTTTTCATGGAATTATATAAGCTGTTCTGGACAATGAGCACTCGGTCATTGTCTTCTTGAATGTGCCCGTAAATCTCCAGTAAATTGCGGCGGTATTTCTTTTTCAATGCTGCAAACTGCCGGATCAACTCACGGGCGCCCCCATCCCGGTATTGCCGAAGCAGGTCATTGCCCCCGATATTGAGCAGCACAAGATCGGCTGCTGCCAGTTCCGCCTGCCAATGCTCTGCGCGCAGGCGTTCGACGAGGCCATCGCTCGTCAATCCGTTGATGCCGAAATTCAACACTTCGCTATTTGGAAAACTGTCCTCTAGATGCCTGGCAATCCCGCCTTTTGTCCCGTAGCCATAGGCAACGGAATCGCCGAGCACGATGATCTTCTGTATATGCCGCGGTTTTGCCGCATTGCGTTGTTTGCGTCTGAGCGCCTTTTGGTAAAGGGCACTCGACCGGAAATTCTTGCCCAATCTTCTGCACGCCCCCTCATTATTGTATTTCTCCATTTTAACATAGGTCCTTGCTTGTTTTCCTATTTCACGCTTGGATGCATAACCTACCGGCAGTTTAGGGTATGGAGAAAGAGAACACAAAGGAGGGGTGCTGATGGATCAGCTTTATTTACTGCTTGGCATCGCCATCGTCGTCCTCACATTGATCGATTTCATCTGGACGACATTATGGGTAGACGGCGGTGCCGGACCTTTGACCAACAAACTCACTTCCGCTTATTGGACGCTCCATAAGCAAGTGAGCCGAAACAATTCGAAATTCCTGAGCCTGGCCGGGCCGATCATCCTCGTCTCCACCTTGACGACGTGGATCTTCCTGTTATGGACTGGGTGGACCTTTATTTTTGCAAGTTCAGATATGATTGTCGATACAAAAGATGGCGGCCCGATGTCGTGGGTGGAAAACGCTTATTATGCAGGGTATTTGATTTTTACGCTAGGCAACGGCGAGTTTGCACCGGATGACGGAATCTGGCAAATCATTGCGATTTTCGCGACCGGTACCGGCATGCTGTTCATTACATTCGGGGTGACGTATCTGCTTCAAGTGTTAAGCGCTGTGACAGAAAAACGTTCGCTCGCATCGAGCATCAATGGCGTCGCTACTGATCCAGCTTCTTTCGTCAACCGTGCGTGGAACGGAAAGAATTTCGACAATGCCGATCTATTGTTCGATACTTTCGCGAATGAATTAAGCAATGCCGTTTCGAAATACAATGCTTATCCTATACTCCATTACTACCGCAGTTCGACATATGACCGTTCGTTGCCGGTGAATATTGTGGTGCTTGATGAAGCATTGTCTTTCCTGAAACACGGCATTCCGAAAGAAATTCAACCCAACACCTTATTGATGCAGGAACTTGGCAGCAGCATCACCAGTTATTTGGACACTTTGCATGCATCCTCCATCGATGAATCGCCTGTCACCCCACCCCATCAAGTGTTGGCGAATTTAGATGAATCGATTCCGACAATTGATGCAGGAGATTATGAAAAAAAGATGGAGGCCCTTGAAACACGCAGAAGGAAGCTGCTCGGCCTCGTGGAAATGACTGGCGAGAGTTGGCCGGGAACAGAGCCCAAAGAAGGCCAATGACTAAATCATAGGAATTGTATTTGCGAATGAAAATTGAATACGCCATTTGAAGGAGCGCTGATTTTCGGCGCTTTTTTCATTTGCTGATTGTGTTGTTATTTCCAGCAAGTTCATTTAAGGTGTTTCGTTTCAAGTATTTCAGGGAACAATTTCAAGGATGAGATTTATGAAATTGGAGGTTAAGTGATGCAAACGACAACACCCGCTTTATTGACAAAAGAAGATTTCAGCAATCGCACTGACTTGCCTGACTGGCTGCTGCGCGAATACAAAACCTTCCACGAGACGGTGACGGACAAAACCTTCCCGTGTTATTTCGGGAGAAGCGGCGAATTGAAAAGCGAGCTGCGCTACGCATACATAAGCCAAGACGATTGGTCGAACTTGCCCGGGGCAGTGGCTGAATTTTTGACTTTATTTGAAAACCCGAAGCATAAGCGGCATGGGCTCTTCGTATTTGTGGAACCTTTCGAGTCAGAAGGGCCACTGGATGCTTACCGCAAGCAGTTCTGGGACATCCTGCAATATCTACATGACATGGATGATACCGAATGGCCGGAACAAGCCCCTCGCGACCCGGATCATTACCTATGGGATTTCAACTTCAAGGGGGAGCCGATTTTCATCTTCGGCAATGCCCCTGCCTATAAACAGCGGCGGACCCGCCACCTCGGAAATGCGATGGTGCTCGGCTTCCAGCCTAGGCGTATTTTCGAAGGATTGACCGGAACCGAAAAAGGCGGCATCATGTCGCGCGAAAAGGTCAGAGAACGCGTCGAAAAATGGGATGAATTGCCGACACACCCGGATATCAGCCATTTCGGCGATCCAGAGCACAATGAATGGAAGCAGTTCTTCATCGGCGATGATATTGAACCGGTCAAAGGCAAATGCCCGTTTTCACATAAAGATCTCTAATCATTATAAAAGCGGCCGTACATCTCTGTACGGCCGCTTTTTTATGGAGAAGATACTAAGCTTTGTTTTTTTGTCGGGCTTTGAATTTTTTCACTGTTTTTTTATTATCGATTTGAAACTCTTCCGGTGAAGCCTGGGATTTCGGCGCTTTGCCTTCAATATGCTGCACCAATTGCTCCAGCACATTGTGCGGACGCGCCTCTGCAGCTGCTGCCGGCTTAACTGACGTCAAGGCGGCGGAGCCGTCTTCTTCCGGTTGCCCGATTGCAATAATGCTGATATCTTTCGGCACTTTAAATCCGGCACTTTCCAAGGAATCGAGGAGTTGCAAGCCATCTTCATAAGTAGCCGCCACAAAGGCACTTGTCGGTTTTTTGAACGACCGCAGCTCAGCCGCTATGGCATCGAAATCAGCTGGGCTTTGAATTGTATGAATGCGTTTTTTTCGCAGCTTCAATTGATGTTGAGCCAACGCTTCATAATATCCCTGCAGCCTTTCGCCGCTGTCCGGCAAATCTGTCCCTACCCAGGCAATCTGCTGATGGTTTGCCTTAGCAAGGTGGCTTGCAGCAAGAAAGGCTGCCTTTCTCCCATCGAACGGTTCGACTTCGCCGGCAGCCTCTTCAGCCTGCAAAAATGCTCGACTCGTTTCCTTGAGGTACTCTTCCAATTCGGCAGGAAGATCCCCGATCCCCAAGACACCTGTGGCTTTGCTCATTGAAGCTTTCAACTCTTCCATTGATTCGTTGCCGGTCAGTACATGTCCAGTTACTTTGTAGCCAGCTGCTTGTCCCGCTACGGTTAACTCCAGCAAGCTTGCAAAATCATTCGGAGAACAATCCTTCGAAAAAACCACCGCTATTTCGTTCGACGCGTCAACGGTTTCTGCATTTAAGGCATTTGCATTTGCATTACCATAATCCAATTCAGCCAAAGCCTTCATCACTTTGTCATATGTTTCTTTCTTGACTTGCTCGGGACGATTCAACACCCTAGACACGGTCGTTTGGGAGACTCCTGCATGCTTTGCGACTTCTGTTGTCGATACCATTTCCGACACCCTTTCAAATGATTCATTTATTGAATATACTATACCACAAGCACGAAATATATTCAGAATAAAATTCAAATTCCCCACCCCGTTTTTGCACCAGAAAACTTAAGCCCTTTCACTTCGGGTGTTTCATTTTTATGAATATAATATTCAATAATGGCGTTTGAATAGATATATTCAATTGAAAAGGTTTAAGTTTAGTTATTCAAATATAAGTCAGAATTTCGAGTTATTCATGTACCGATGCGGTCGATATCGGCTTTTCAGTCTTGAATGAATAAAAAAATAGAGGTGCAGCATTAGCCGCACCCCCCCTAAAAATTATTCATTTATGAACCAATTATTCCTGTGCCATCGGAAGAACTCTGTATTCAGTCCGTCCGCTGCAATGCGCATATTTTTCTTTAAGGCATAGTTAGTTGCTTCTTTTTGAAGAGCTGTAGTCATCCGCAGCGTCCCAGCTCCAGTAAAGGAGATTTGGCCGCTTTCATAAAGTGCTGCATGATTGGCACATAATAGGAGGCCATTCGACGGATCGATTCGTTCCGCGTCGCTGCTATCTTTCCACGGCTTACTGTATACAGCCTTCAGGAGCGCTTGATTGGAGATGCCGCAAATCGCGCATTCGCCTCCCCAACGTGACAATTGCAAGCTTTCGAACCGCGCCTCAAAATCCTTCAGTTTTCGGCGCAGCAGAAACTCGGAATCCATCATCCACGCAGTCAAAGAATTGTATTTCGCTTCCCTTACCGCGTCATAGACAAATTCCAATTGCTCGATATTCCGCCATTTGGAAGATGACAATAACTCCAAAAATTCCAATGCTAAGTATTCATTGCATGGATACAAATAACCCGAGTTTCCGTTTCCATCCGGTTGAAAAGCTGAATATTTGATAGGCAGATGTTCTGCCACTATTTTGATGCATGACGCAATTTCCAATGGATCATCAAGCTCCAAATATTCACAAGGCGCAACCCACTCGGCTGCTGCCTGCTCGCGTGCATCCTCTTGTATGGTGCCGACTGCAACGAGCGCCCCTCTTACATAATGGAAAGTCCGGTCCCCTTTTTTCAGCGTTTTCATTCGTTCCCACGAATGCGGTGTCGCTCCCGATTTATCTTTTATAGGTGCCCGGAGGATTCCGAGACGCTTTTCTTCTCTGTATGTTTCCCCCTGCATGACGATGTAGCTATTCATTACGTGCCTCCTGACAATTGCTTTCTTCTATTCTACCATCATTTTGCTCTTCACGCCCGGCCACATGATAGCCTAATGAACGAGAATGGAATATCAAAAAAACCACTTCCCTGGAAGGAAATGGTTGTCATACTGCACGTGCAATTCGGCTCGGTGCTGTTGCTTTATACCAGCTGAAACAAAACAGGATGATGATGGCCAAGTCGATCGCATCGCCCCCGTAATACATGATCAGCGCCCCCATTTCGCCGTCACTCGTCGTCACTCCCGGCGGTGGCATGGCGTAAAGCGATTTCGCCAGGACTTTATGGCCCGCGAGCGCCACAAGCAAGACAGCCGCGCGCAAACGGAATGAATGCCGATGCACAGTGAGATCCGTGTATAAAATCGACCAAGTGAACACATAGCCAGCTAATAAAACATGAATATGGACCAGTGCATATATCCATGTCGATTGGTGCATCAACAAAAATAGGTCGGTCCGATAAAGAACAAACAATCCGCCGATATTCAATAAAGCGGTGCTGATAGGATGGCTGGCGACTGCAATAACACGGCTATTCAACAGCCGGCCCAGGTGGCGCGCTGGACTTGTCGGCAACCCCCTCATCAATAAGGTCAATGGTTTTCCGTGCAGCAATAGCAAAGGGGCCAGCATCCCGAGCAGTAGATGTCCCGCCATATGGGCTGAAAAACTTGTATGGGCGGCGTCTGCCAAAGGCCCGACTAGAGCCGCTCCTGCCGTAATTACGCCAGCAAACCAAAACAGGTAGCGGCGCACAGGCCATTTTTTGTATCGTTCATTTGTCCAAATGGCCAGCATCGGGTAAAACATCATGGCCCAGGCGAGCAATAAAGCCGCAGCAAGCGAAAACCACGGTTCGGTCGATCCTAAGTAGTGATGTGACATGGCGTCATGCTGACCGCCTTTCTTTACGTGATTTTGAAAACATCACCAGGCCGGCAGCTAACAATACCGCACCCGCTATATTCCATGCCAAGTCATAGGGCAATAACTCGACATTATAGCGGATTTGATGCGTCCGCAGCACTTTGTGGTCGACGATGCCGTCAAACAACTGGAAAGCCCCCGCACCGATGAGAATCGAGGCTATCCAACGTTGCTTCCACACTGCGTCCCGTCTTCTGAGATCCGCGAACATAAAAAGTCCGCCAATGGCCGCAAACCACGCAAAAGAATTCAAGAGGCCATCCGCAAAAATACCGATTTGAGGTGTCGATAAATCATAAAAATGATGCCATTGAAGCAATTGGTGAAAAATCACTTCATCGACAAACGCCATAACCCCGATACCAAAGATGAAGCCCGACCAAAAATTGCGCTTTTCAAGCTTCCGGACATCATCAGTTGCTGTTAATTGATTCACGTTCACCATTCTCTTCGCCTCTTTCCTAACTACTTTATCTATTATCATCTTATATGTATCCGACGAAAATTTCATTAAAACAAAAAAGAGCCTCTGGCCAGGCTCTTTACTCGATTTCGATGCGTTTACCATTCCCGGATTCTTTTTCTTCCGGCTTTGGCACTGTCAGCTGCAAGACACCGTCCTTGAAATTCCCTTTTATGGATTGGTCATCAACATCGCCGACATAAAAACTGCGCTTGAACGAACCGAAAGAGCGTTCCTTCCGGATGTAATGCCCTTCGTCTTCTGTCGTTTCCGAACTTTCTTCTTTTTTGCCGCTAATTGACAGGTATCCGTCCTTATAGTCGACACTTATATCTTCTTTGGAAAAGCCAGGCACGTCCACGACCACTTCATATTGTCCGTCCACTTCCTTGACGTCCACTTGCGGGTAATTGCTTTCCTTGAAGAAGCGATCAAAGAAATCCGAATCCAAATCGCTTTGGAACAGTTTCGGGAAGAAATCCTCTCTTTTCCTTGGCATAAATTTCATCATTATTCCTCCTTATCCTTAGATTAGGCACAATAGACCAGAGACCCCTAAAAAACAATCATCTTACTAATTGAATTATAGAATGTTATACTCAGAAGTCAACCAGTTTTCTTACAATTCAGAATTTAATGATTCATATATAATTCTGTCCATTTTTTTCCGAAACCACGTACCTTAAAAGTATCTAATTTTAAAGTTCCAAATTGCCTTCCGCTTACCCGAGCATGAAATGAACCGTCGACAATGTTTGAGAAAGGTGAATTTCAGGAATACTACAGAAAGCATATGTGTACTACTAATTATGATTTCCCTGTTATAATGGGAGATATCACTGAAGGAGATGATAGCAATGGAAATGGGTACTATTAAAGGTTCGAGCATGATGGTGAAAGTGGTGCGCGCTCTTATGGAAGAAGGCTGGTCTTTTACACCGAACGAACTGGACATCATTGTCCGCGCCGAGCATCCGGAAACCGGCGAATCCATCTCCTTCCCTTCATTCGGGAGCTTGAAAATGTGGCTTTACGAAAAGGGCTTAGCTATTAACTGAAAAAGCTGCCCCCTCCGTCTATCAGGACGGAAGGGACAGCTTTTTTTGTTGTTCATTTCCAAAGAAGATCACAGCAGTTCAGCCCTGCACTCGCCGGTGATTCAAACAGACGCCTGAACAATTTCCGGCTTTTTGCAAAGTGAAGCATTGACGCCTTGTTTACGCAATTCGGAAACGATGGCGCCGTTGGTTTTTCTGTATACTTCATACGATTCATCGAACATTCTCTTTAATTGCTTCATTTGGTTGGATTGACGGTTCATTCGACACACCCTCCACTCGGATGACTTCATAGACCAGTATACAGGGCAACTATGAACAAACTATTAACAAATGGATAAAACTTTCGAAAAATCGGCGGTCCGTTCCAACTTAGGCGCAGCAGGCAAGATGGAAAATGAAAATCCGCCTGAAAGAGGCGGATTTCCCATTTTACATGCGCAAGCTGATCCCTGGCCCGATCGGCAGACCTGTCAAAGCGAAGATGATCATCATGACGAGCCACACACCGAAGAAGATGAGGCTGTATGGCAGCATCAACGAAATCAATGTACCGAGACCCGCCTTTTTATCGTATTCCCGCATGAAGGCAAGTACGATCAAAATATACGGATTGAGCGGCGTAATGATATTCGTCGATGAATCGGCGATGCGGAATGCCAATTGGACAAATGCCGGATGATAATCAAGCAGCATGAACATCGGGATGAAGATCGGCGCCATCAACGCCCATTGCGCAGAACCACTGAAAATCAAGAGATTCAACAATGCCGCGAGGACACTGAACCCGACCATGACCGGCAAACCGGTCATATTGATGCTGGTCAAAAATTCAGCACTATTGACGGCCAACCAAATGCCGAGATTGCTCCAGTTGAAATAACTGATGAACTGGGCTGCGGCGAAAATGAGGACGATATAGCCGGACATGTCCTTGATTGCATCTCCCATGTATACAGGGATGTCCTTTGATTCTGTGATTTTCTTGACGGTGATGCCGTAAGCGACAGCAACAGTGATAAAGAAGAACAAAATGATCGGCACGATGCCCGAAAGGAATGGCGACGGGATGATGCCGCCTTCTTCGTTTCGTACAGGCGAACCAGGCAAGAACACTAGCAATGCAATTAAGCCGATATACACTGCCCCCGCAATGACGGCATTCAACAAGCCTTTGTTTTCTTGCTTCGTAACCGGTTCAAATGAGTTATCTGCTTTGCCTGTATAAGTGCCGAGGCGAGGTTCCACTATTTTCTCGGTGATGATTGCCCCGACAATGGCCATCACTACGACTGAAGCACTCATGAAGTACCAGTTATCGACAGGCGTCACGACAAATGAGTCATCAATGGCTCTTGCCGCTTCAGTGGAAATACCGGATAGCAGGGCGTCCGTCCCGGTAATGAGGATGTTGGCAGTAAACCCTGCGCCAGTTCCGGCGAATCCTGCCGCAAGTCCTGCGAGCGGATGCCTGCCGACAGATGCGAATACCATCGCCGCTAGCGGAGGCACGAGGATGAATGCCGCATCAGATGCCAAGTTCCCCATGATCCCCGTGAAGATGACTGCATACGTGATAAGTGATTTCGGTGCATTTAAAATAGACTTTTTAATGGCGGTCTCCATCAATCCGACTCGTTCAGCCAAGCCGATTCCGAGCATCATGACGAGGACAAGGCCGAGCGGCGCAAATCCTGTAAAGTTATTGATCGTCTCTGCAAGGATATAGCGTATCCCTTCCCCGGAAACGATGCTTAGAATAGCCAACTCTTCGCCGGTTCCCGGATGGACGACCGTGGTGCCAAGAGAACTGACCAACCAAGACAGTAGTACGACAAAAACTGCTAAGTATACAAAAATAAAGAATGGATCAGGTAACCGGTTTCCCCATTTTTCAATAAAATTCAAAAATCCCTTTTTGTCTTGTTCGTCTGTTGGTGTTGTCATTCCCATTCCTCCCTTTTTGTTTTATGCACCGAACATTAAACGGTACAATTTCCGCGGCCGACCGCGCCTCCCGGCTTCTTCTCCCGCCACTTCCGCTACGCCGATGCTCTCGAGCTCCGTTAAGATCCGACGCGCATTGCGTTCTGTGCTGTTCATCCATTGCGATAATTCCAAAGCGGTGATTTCCTCTTTCGCATAATGGCGCGACAATGACTCTATCCGGGCGATGACGGTTTGGCTGATCGCCGCACCTTTCAGCGCTTCCTGCCATTTCGCTTCACTGCTTCTGCGGCTGTAGCGAATCCGCTGTCCAGAGGAATTGATTTCCGTCACTTTGCCACCCTCATCGATGTTGATGACTACACCGTTCTCTTTTTCTCTGGCGTAATCAAGTGCCAACCTGACATTCTGCTCGGATTCCGTAACGGTCCTGCCGTATCCGATTCCGACGCGGACGTGCATATTGCTATTGGCGAAAATCTCTTCCCGCAACTCTTCCGGGCTATGGGACTTCCCATATAACTCCAATTCGCCCCGTGTCGTATAGATGAAGTAGATGCCATTGCCCATGCCGACTTTCGACCCTTTGACTTCTTCAGCGAAATCGATGAGCACCCGGTTCAACGCAAGTTCCTGCCGTTCGATCTTAAACGGCGTTTTTCGCTGCTGGGCTTGGCTCGGGTAGATGATTTCGATGCCGATCATCGCCAATTGCTTCATCCGGTAAAGGTCCGACAGGCTTCTTTCTTTGATGACGGAAATGGCACGGTGGGCTGCCAGTTCCGACACACTGATCCGGTAAACAGGTACACCTCTTTCTTTCAAGCCGCTATAAGCGGCATGGACGCAAGTGAGTGCTGCCTGAATGGCCCCTGAGCGGTAAAGTGCTTCATGATAATCGATCAGATCTTCTGCCGGGATATAACCCAGTTCAGGGGCTGTGTGGATCTCCATTTTTTCCAAATCAAAATCTTTGAGCATCTTCAAAACTTCCCGCCGTGGAACCGAATCGACACTAATGCTCGATAACACAGCGCCTTCTTGCATAAAAGCATCAAGCATCGTTCCGAGAAGGCTCGAGCCGTGCAGCAGAATATAATCCGCATGATCCGCATCGATCAACTTTTCTTTTAAAGCGAAATGATATGGTGCAGGCCCAGAAAACAGCCAATGCCCAATGCGCGCCGAATTTTGGTTGATGATATTTTTGGTTTCTTCGGTATGCCGGTAAATGAACGGAATAAGTTCGATGCCTTCTAGGCTGCTTGCTGCTTTCATCGTTTCATTGACTGAGTCATTCGGCCCGATCAGCCCGACCCTAACCTTTTCTGGCATTTTGTGTGGCCTCCATCAAGAACCTTGCCAGCAACTCAACGCCCATCTTTAAATCTTCGGGCGTCGCGTATTCATCCGGATGATGGCTTAAGCCATCTTTGCAAGGGATAAAGAGCAAGCCGCAAGGCCATACTTGAGCCATATTCATGACGTCATGTCCTGCGCCGCTATCCATCCGATGCGCCAAATACGCTTCATGGTCGCCAGCGTCGACCAAAAGTTCAGCGATCGCTTCATCCAATACGACAGACGGATTATCCACCAAAACATCAATTGAAACCGCTACCCCTGTCGCCTCTTCGATGCGCTTCGCTTCGGTACGGATCGCCTCGGCCATTTTCCTTTTCAATGAATCATCTACGCTGCGGATATCGACACCCGCTGTAACGGTTTGCGGTATGACATTCATCGAGTTCGGCTCTGCCGTCAATGTACTGACCGTCGCCACTAGCGCTTTCCCGTATGCGTCATTCATTTGAAGAGCGGTATCCTGCACAAATGAAATAAAGGGAGCGGCTGCAGCCAATGCATCTTGTCTGCGGTCCATCGGCGTCGTTCCGGTATGTCCTGCTTTCCCACTGAACGTTACACCCAGCCGGATCGGACAGGCCACCCCTTTCACGACGCCATAATCTTTTTTATGTTCAGTAATATGCAATCCTTGTTCGATATGCAATTCGACAAAGCATTCCAGCTCTTCTTTCGGGCGTTTCGCCTTGAGCATATCTTGCCATTCGAATCCCTGCCCTTTGACAGCTTCTTCGAGCGACACACCGTGCTGATCTTCAATCGAACCGAGCGAGGCATCCAATAAACCGCTCATCGACTTGCTGCCGATTGTCGAGACTCCGAATCGTGAAGATTCTTCGGAACGGAAACAAATGACTTCTATCGGACGCTGCGGCTCGAAATCCGCTTCTTTCAACATCTTGACCGCCCCGAGTCCGCAAACTACACCAGCCCCCCCATCAAATGCCCCGCCATTCGGTACGGTATCGAGATGGGAACCGGTTGCAACTGCCCCTGATTCACTGCCAGGAACTTCCCAGCGGGCGATGACGTTGCCCGCTGCATCTTCTGAAACTGCCAGTCCCAGCTGTTCAGCGATCGTTTTAAAGACTGCAATGGCCGCTGTTTCTTGTGACGTATAGCCTTCCCGCGTGAACCCTTCCGGTCTGACCAATGTTTCACTCATATTCATGCGCTGCAATTGTTCAATCAGCCAGTTCATCACGGGCCTCGTCCTCCTTCAATAGGTATACGGTGGTCCGGATCATCGCTTCCAATCCGGCCGACAACGCTTTTTCTTCGTAATCGAAGCGTCGATTATGGTGCCCCGCAGGCATGGGGCTGGCGAATACCATGAATGTCGCTTTTCCGCCGCGCTGCTTGACACGCTCCATCATATAAGTGACATCTTCTGAAGCTCCGAGTGGCAGTTGCGGAACGACCTTCAGTGTGCGCGATGGTGCACAAGCATGTTCAACGATTTCGCAGAAGCTTGAGTCCGCTTCTGTTGTAATCGCCTTTCCCATATGCTCCAGGGTAAGCTCAACATCGTATAATGATGCGCTTGACTGTAAAATACGCTGTGCGTTTTCCGCCATGTAAGCATCCAATTCATTCGTCTCGCCGCGCGTCTCAATTTCCATGACCGCATTCTCTGCAATGATATTGCGTCCGGTCCCGGCGTGCATCGTACCGACATTGACGCGGGTCGCCCCGTCTTTATGGCGGGGTATGGCATGAAGATGCAATGCGGCCGATGCTGCTGCGAGCAATGCATTGCGGCCTTCATTCGGCTCCAGCCCGGAATGGGCCGCTTTGCCGGTGAAGTTCGCATTGATTTTGGAACTGGCCAAGAACCTGGAAGTGGTGGCTGCAACCGTTCCGGCCGGCAAGTCATGTATGCCGACATGACCGCTCAGGAAATAATCGGCGTCGTCAAGCCAACCTTTATCGACCATCGCCTTCGCTCCGCGCCCACCTTCTTCTGCCGCTTGGAATAGCAATGTGTATTTGCCGCGCAAATGGTCTTTGTGTTTCACCAGATAGTCGGCAATCCCGAGCCCGATTGCCGCATGCCCATCGTGGCCGCATGCGTGCATCGTTCCCGGTAATTCCGAACGAAATGCTCTTTTGGCAGGTTCATGAGCCGGCTCGTCCGCTTCTTCGATCGGCAAAGCGTCAATGTCAAAGCGATAAGCAAAATTCGGGCCCGGATGTCCTGTATCAAGAACTGCAACGAAACCTGTATGGCCGCCCTTCATCTTCTCAAGAAACTCAATTGGCACTCCTTGTTCCTGGGCACGTCTTTCACTTGCCTCAAGCACCCGGTCACTCGGAACACCCATTCGCTCACCGCTCGTCATGATGTCTTTTCCGAAATAAAGTGAAAATCCTTTATTGGCTAATTCCTCACTTAATTCATAAGTCGTCACATATTCCGTAAACCCGACTTCCGGGTACCTGTGGCGCTTCCGTCTTTGTTCGACGAGATACGGCTCAATCTCTTCCATAAATCGGTCAATGGAATCTTCCATCATAGCCCCTCCTATCTATTCAATTCCTCAAGCACATCAAGCGCCGCTTGTGCCATCACTTCGGTTCCGATGGACAGTGCTTGTTCATCAATCATGAATCCGGGGTCATGCAGCGGTTTCTGGTTTTCCCCTACCGACGTGCCTAGCCAATAGTAAACCCCTTCGTATTCTTTCAGGAAGCGGCCGAAATCTTCCCCCGCCATGCTGCCGATCACTTCCGGTATGCCTTCCTCACCCAATTGGTTTTTCGCTGATTCACGGATCACCTCGGCCCAGCGTTTCGTATTGACTGTAGCTGGATAACCATCTGAGTATTCGATTTCACAGTGGCCGCCCATCATCTCAACAGCGCCTTGGACAACTTCGTGGAACCGCTTTTTCAATAAGATTTTCGTATCATCCGACAGCGAGCGGATCGTCCCTTCAAGCAAAACGGTGTCTGCTACAACATTGTACCGGTAGCCTCCTGAAATTTTTCCGATCGTTATGACGCCGGAGTCCATCGGGTTGGCATTGCGGCTGATAATCGTTTGAATAGTTGAAATTACTTGATTGGCGATAACGATCGCATCAACTGTTTGATGCGGCATCGATGCGTGGCCGCCAGCGCCATGGATCGTCACTTGGAATCGATCTGAATTGCCCATGATGGCTCCATCGATGATCCCGACTTGCCCAGCCGGAAGACCGGGCCACACATGTTGGGCCAATAGGACATCAGGTTGATATTTATCAAAGACCCCGTCTTCCATCATTTGCTTAGAGCCGCCAGTCGGCGCATTTTCTTCCGCTGGCTGGAAAATGAGCAAGATCGTTCCGGCAATTTCATTTTTCCGGTCCTGCAGCAGTTTCCCTACACCGAGCAACATTGCCGTATGGGCATCATGGCCGCAAGCGTGCATTTTCCCATCGATTTTGGATTTGAACGGCACGTCCGCTTTTTCCAAAATCGGCAGCGCATCGATATCCGCACGCAGGCCGACAGTTTTTCCAGGTTTGCCGCCTTCGATGACACCGAGTACACCTGTCTTGGCATAGCCCGTAAAATAAGTGATGCCGTACTCGTCCAATTTCGCCTGGATCTTTTTGGATGTTTCTACTTCTTCTCCGCTTAACTCCGGATTCTCATGGAGCTCCCGTCGGAATGCGCGAATGTCTTCAAACATCCCCTGTGCTGCTTCTTTCATAGCTCTCACCTGCTTTTTTTATTTAAGGAAAAAAACCTTAATACTTCCGTTAATAAAAAGTGTACCTCAACACCCTTGTGGAATGCTACCCTCATTTTGATTTTTCAGAACTTTCTTCTAAAAAAAAAGAAAGCCCGGGTTCATCATCCGGGCTTTCTCAAATCGTGCCAGCTACTCGCTCATTGTTAACACTGCTGAGCTTGCAGTTTATGTTTCAACATTAAAAATTGAGGATAATTGTTTTTTCCGCTTTTCGATAATCGGGAAAATTGATAGTTCATGAACTTCATTGTATTTTATTCCATGCGACTGCAAATATCCATTCAGCTCGCTTGCCAGGCCCTGGTAGATTTCCATAAATCTTGAATTCGTCAATTCGCCGATTGCCTTTAAATGATCCTCCGCTTTCTCGATATTGCCCGTTTGGTACAAAACATGCAATTCACTCAATGTATGGATCAGATGGCGAAAACTTCCATCAATATAATGCGCAGAAAAACTTTCTTCCTTTTTCGCCAATAAAAACGGTAAGCTCCGCAAGAACATGTCTGCCGGCCCTTCTAGCTCCGAGCGGACGGTTGTGCTGTGAACTTGGCAGAAATAGGCCTGCCAGCATTGATAGCCGTCACTCTTATCAAGAACACGCCATTCTGCATGCCGCCTGATATCCATATTCTGTTTAAAGTGTTCGATTGCCTGCCCGATGACATAAGCTATTAAAGGGACGGTGTCATCGCCAGACACTTCAATCCCAATGATGCTTTTGACGCCGAACGGATGATGCACGGCTTTTTTTCCATCGAATTCATCATCAATGATGCCATACTCCGTGAAGATCGCATGGCTGAAATCTTTACGTTCGCTATAGAAGACAAGAAGCTCTATCTTATCTTTGAAATTAAAAGGCTTATACGCCGTTTTCGCTTTTTTCACCATCGCCGGTATATCGATTCCCGGCTCTTCTTCAATCAAGTTGATGTAGCGGATGCCCCGTTCCGTAGTATTCAATGGTTTGACTCCTTCTCTACAATGTCCAGCTTCTAACATTTTTCTAATCATTTCCATGCTTCTGGTTTAAAACCATTATATGAAACATCGTTTTAAAAATACAAGTAAGACCTTTTTCCCGTTTTCATCTCTATTCAAACGTATGCAGTAATTCCAATAAATATGAAAATCACTGTTCCATATATTCCAACTTTATCATTCAAGCTCTGTTATTTGAAACAATTTGGTCCTTCAACCTCCAATTTAACTGCTTCAAACCTCTTTTTGGTGTTTTGGCTCGTCCCTCCCTATGCCTTGCCGGTATCATGTAAACTTACATAATAATCAGTCAAGTTAGATTGATGAAGTCTTGCGTTCTCTTTTTTTGCAGCATAATGAAAGCGCTTCAGCCAAAACCGCGCTGAATTCATCAAAACTGGACGCAGGCACGCAATCAGACAATCATAAAAAAAGGAGAGATTTATATGTCAGCAACAACAAAAGGTTTAGAAGGTGTAGTTGCAACACAATCGGCGATCAGCTCGATCATCGATGACACACTTACATACGTCGGCTACAATATCGATGATCTGGCGGACAACGCCAGCTTCGAAGAAGTGATCTATCTATTGTGGCACCAGCGTTTGCCGAAGGCGGACGAACTGGCGGAGCTGAAACAGCAGCTTGCCGACAACATGGCGGTGCCGCAAGCGGTGCTCGACCACTTCAAGACATACGACATCAAAAACGTCCATCCGATGGCGGCACTCCGCACAGCGGTTTCCATGCTCGGCCTCTTCGACGAAGAAGCGGAAGTGATGGAAGAAGCGGCGAACTACCGCAAGGCGATCAAAATCCAGGCGAAGATCTCGACGCTTGTGACGGCATTCGGCCGCATCCGTGCCGGCAAAGAACCGATCCAGCCGAAAACGGATTACAGCTTCGCGGCGAACTTCCTGTACATGCTGTCTGGCGAAGAGCCGGCAGACATCGAAGTCGAAGCGTTCAACAAAGCGCTAGTCCTGCATGCTGACCACGAGCTGAACGCATCGACGTTCACGGCGCGTGTCGCAGTCGCTACCTTGTCCGACGTCTACTCCGGCGTGACGGCGGCGATCGGCGCCTTGAAAGGCCCACTCCACGGCGGCGCCAACGAGCAGGTCATGAAGATGCTCACGGAAATCGGATCGGTCGACAATGTCGAGCCGGTCATCAAAGAAAAACTCGCGAACAAAGAAAAAATTATGGGCTTCGGCCACCGTGTCTACCAACAGGGCGACCCGCGTGCCAAGCATTTGCGCGAAATGTCGAAAAAGCTCACAGAGCTTCGCGGCGAATCGAAATGGTACGAGATGTCGGTCAAGATCGAAGAGTTGGTGACGAGCGAAAAACCGCTTCCGCCGAACGTCGACTTCTATTCGGCATCGGTCTACCATTCCTTGAACATCGAGCATGACTTGTTCACGCCGATCTTCGCGGTGTCCCGTGCATCGGGCTGGCTCGCGCACATCCTGGAGCAATACTCCGACAACCGCTTGATCCGTCCGCGCGCAGAGTATATCGGACCGGGCATGCAAACTTACGTGCCGGTTGAAAACCGCTAGTACTAACCTTGAAGCTTGAGCAGACACCTTTTTATACAGGTGCCCCGCTCAAGCTTTTTTTCGCGGCTAGCCAGCCCCCTTCCCTTGTTTCAAGGATTTCATTGTGGCTATAATGGCACAAAGGACAAGCTCGATAAATTTCTTTGAAATAGGAGGCTCTTCCATGAAAAAAGCTGACTTAGGGTGGAATCTGCAGAATACCTATGCAGAACTGCCGAAAACTTTATACGCCCCGATGCAAGCCAATCCGGTCGTCTCACCGAAGCTCGTTATCGCAAATGAAGAACTGGCAGCGGCGCTGGGGCTCGATCCGCAACAACTTCAACAACCAGAGACCGTCCAGATTTTTGCAGGAAACCAGTTTCCCCCTGGCAGCTTCCCGCTCGCACAAGCGTATGCCGGTCATCAATTCGGCCAATTTACGATGCTGGGCGACGGGAGAGCCACCCTGCTCGGCGAACAGCGGACGCCGGAAGGGCAAACCTTCGATATCCAATTGAAAGGTGCTGGGATTACCCCGTTTTCCCGCAGCGGCGACGGGCGGGCATCACTCGGGCCGATGCTCCGGGAATACATTATCAGCGAAAGCATGCATGCACTCGGGATCCCTTCGAGCCGGAGCCTAGCCGTCGTATTGACCGGTGAAAAAATCCAGCGCTATGCTGCAGAACCTGGAGCGGTTTTGACAAGAGTGGCTGCCAGCCATATCCGCGTCGGCACTTTTCAATACACGGCGAAATACCGCTCTGTAGAAGATTTGAAGGCGCTCGCCGATTATACAATTGAACGGCACTATCCTGAAATCTCGGCCTCCGGACCTGATCGTTATATAGAGTTATTCCGCCAAACCACAGAGAGGCAAGCTTCACTCATTGCGAAATGGCAGCTGGCGGGGTTTGTCCACGGCGTCATGAATACCGACAATATGGCAATCAGCGGGGAGACCATCGATTACGGCCCTTGCGCATTTTTGGATCAGTACGATGAAAAGGCAGTTTTCAGTTCTATCGATGCCGGCGGCCGTTATGCCTACCGCAACCAGCCCTTAATCGGCGGCTGGAATTTGGCGCGTTTTGCGGAATCTCTGTTCCCTTTATTGGATGACATGCCGGAACAGGACGCCGTCTCTCTTTTGCAGAATGTCCTCGAAGATTATGTGAGCCTTCAGAAACAATTGTATATGAACGGCATGCGTGAAAAACTTGGCTTATTTACCGAAATGCCAGAGGATGAACAATTGATCGATGAATTGCTGGAATTGATGCAGGAAAAGCAAGCTGATTATACCAACACTTTCCGTTCCTTGACCTTCGAGGCAGTTGAAGAGCCGCCACTGACAAACGACGAGGCATTCAAATCCTGGCATAGCCGCTGGATAGCCCGGCAGCATATAGAAGGCCGCTCAGTGCAAGAAATCCAGGAATTGATGAAAAACCGAAACCCGGCTGTCATCCCGCGGAATCACCGCGTTGAAGCCGCGTTAGCAGCAGCGGTTAAAGGGGATTATGATGTGCTGAAAAAACTGATGTCTGTACTTAAAGAACCCTATGCCCATTCATCCGAACAACAACCATTCACTGCGCCTCCGCCCCCTTCAACACCGCCGTACCGAACATTCTGTGGCACATAAGTAAACCCCGCCAGAAATTCTGGCGGGGTTTACTTATGATTACTGATCAGGTTAATTAGGCATTTATTGCCCGTCGTTCGCTACAGATACACTGACCATTTTCACTTCACTCATTTTAAATTGATAGTACGTGTCATTATCGCCGATAAATTCTCGGAAATCATCTGCATCCAGGCCGCTGACCGCTTCTTTCTGGCTGCCGGCTTCGACGGTGCTGACCGCTTCGACTCCTCCACCGAAATGATAAACGACACGGAATTTTTTAGTTGCTTCCATCAGTTGGATTCCTCCTCAAATACTTGTCTCCTTTAGGTTTACCCGATTTTTTGGCGAGTATTCACTTCAGCCATTATTTTCTTGTTTTCGATAAAAATCTTAGAACCTCTTTACTTGATGGAGCATTTCCCTTACACTTTAGCCATCGGGGAAACCCGACACTTAAAACCGCATACCGTTTTTCTGCACTGGGGGTGCATATTTTTGCTGAGATGAGAGCTTCTGCTCCGATCCCTTATGACTCGATCAGGTTAGGACCTGCGTGAGGAAGTGCGGTGACTTTCCGACATGACTATGATACATATGGAATAGTGGCTGCATCTTCACGGATGCGGCTTTTTTGTGCATATTTTTAGGAGGGATTCCATATGGAACCATATTCATGCGGCACCAGCCCGATCGTCGGATTTCGCTTTTCCTTGCATCCGATGAGCGGCAATTTCATCAACATCATCAAAGGGGCGTTACAAGAGACCGACACTTCCAATGTCTGGATGCACACCGATGATGTCTCCACCGTCATCCGCGGCAAACAACAGCATGTCTTCAATGTCGCGAAAGCGCTCACGCTACATGCCGCAAAGACGAAGGAACATATCGCCCTGTCCGGCACCTTTTCAGCTGGATGTCCAGGAGATACCGCGGGGGATGCGTATTTGGACGCGCCGGATGAACCGGCAAACCAAGACGGCAGCCAGCAATATGCTTCATCCCAATTTGCCCTATACCCGATGAACAACCCCGACTATATGGATGTCATCTACCGCGAAGTGGAGCGCGCGAAAGAGTTCGGCGTGTGGAACGATTCCATGCACTATGCTAGCGGTATCCACGGGGATATTCATAAAGTCTTTTCTTTTTACGAAACGAGCTTTTCCAGTGCACGCTCAGGTAAACACCCCCACCTCGTGATGACCGTATCCATGAGTATCAATAGCCCTTCACATAAAACAGGCGGTGAAGACCGTGCTTAAGGGGTGGAAACTGAAAGAAATTGTCCTTATGTCATTATTCGGCGTCGTGTTCGGTATCGTCTACCTGCTATTTTTACACATCGGCAACTTATGGGCAGGCATCATCGGGCCGCTCGCCTATGAATGGATGTTCGGTATCTGGTTTATTGTGTCCATCATTTCGATGTACATCATCAGAAAGCCCGGCGCCGCCTTATTGCCGGAAACCTTGGCCGCGGCTATCGAAGTGATGCTCGGAAACGCGATCGGCCCGAGGCTTATCCTTTCCGGCATCATTCAGGGACTCGGGGCAGAAGCCGCGTTCGCACTGACACGCTATCGGCATTTCCATTTGGGTATCTTGATGCTTGCTGGTGCAGGCGCAGGTGTTTTCAGTTTTGTTTACGGCTATTTCCTCTCGGGCTATGCTGCCTTGGATCCTTCTTTCGTCGCCTTGATGTTCACGCTGCGCGTAGCGAGCGGTGCGATCATTGCCGGCATTGGAGGAAAATATATCGCCGATGCGTTGCTTGCGACCGGATCGCTCCGGGGCTATGCTATCGCGAAGGCGGAAAAAGGCGATGCCCGTGCCTAATCCGGTTTTTCAATTGGACGACTTCAGCCTTCGCTTCCCCGAGTCTGCACAGCCGACTTTGCATAATATTACGCTAAAGATCCATCCACAAGAACGCTTGGTCATTACAGGGCCGAGCGGATGCGGAAAATCCACGCTTCTCTATGTACTGAACCGGTTGTATCCGCATAATTGCGATGGCGAGACTTCTGGCAGCGTCCGGATCTTCGAACGTGCGGCACAAGAGTATGAACCTGGCGAAGCAAACCGGAAAGTAGCGACGGTTTTTCAAGATCCCGACAGCCAATTTTGCATGCCGACAGTCGAAGAAGAACTGGCGTTCACATTGGAGAATCTTCAAGTGCCCCGGCAACAGATGCCAAAGCGCATCGACCGGATCTTGCGCTTGACAGGCCTGGATGATATTCGCCATGGTCTTATCCAATCTTTCTCGGGCGGGATGAAACAACGCATCGCCACGGCTTGCGCCTTGATTATGGAGCCTGAATGTTTGTTGCTTGATGAACCGCTCGCCCATCTCGACCCGTTGACGGCGAAAGAGTTTGTCGCTTGGTTGGATCAATTGCAACAGGAAAGCGAGCTTACGCTGGTGGCTGTCGAGCATAAGCTAGAGCTGTGGGGTGAATTTTTCGACCGGGAAATCAGCCTCTCGGAAAACGGCGCCATACAGCAAGACCAAGCCTACACCAAAAGGCCCGCACCTATCCTGCAGATACGTGAAACGGCCAAACGGCAGGAAGTGATATTTGAGGCAACAGACATATCCGTTACGCGAGCTTCGAAAGCTTTGCTTCGCAATGTCAGCCTGCAGCTCTATTCAGGGGAAGTGACTGTCATTGCAGGGCCGAACGGAAGCGGCAAATCGACTTTCCTGAAAACTTTATGCGGCATCATGAAGCGCGATGGCGGCACCATTTCAGGAGAGCTTGCCGGATTTGTGCCACAATCGCCCGATCAACTGTTTCTGTCGAAAACCGTAGAAGAAGAATTGGCATATTCCGGAAACTCCTCTTCCGCGGCTGTGCAGCATCTGCTGGATGCGCTTTACTTGAATCCTATTTCCCACGCCCATCCTTTTTCCGTGAGCCATGGCCAAAAGCGCCGTGTGGCCATCGGCGCGATGCTGGCCGACCGTCGTCAAGTCCTGTTGCTAGACGAGCCGACGGCAGGGCAAGACCTCAAGTCATTGACTGAGCTTCATCACCAAATCACTTGCCGGGCGCAAGACGGCTGTGCAATGGTCGTGGTGACGCATGACATGAATTTTGCCTTAAGCATTGCGGACACGATCCACCTGATGAAAGATGGTAGATTATCCACTCCACTTAAGCCAAAGGAGCTATTTTCAAACCCTGCCCTGCTGGCGGAGCACCGCTTGCATTGTCCGGAAAAGGAGGGCTCGTATGCGCAGGCTTTTGCATGAAATGAACCCGAGCCTTAAATTTCTCGCTGTCACTGCATGTATGCTGGCGCTCGCGTTTTTCTTCAACCCTTGGACGCCGCTGGTGTTTTTCATGGGCATTGTCTTGCTGCAATTACTGTTTAGCCAAACCAATTGGAAACTTTGGTCACTCGTCATGTTGCCTTTTTCGATCGGCGCATTCGGGTATTTCTGGACTACTTTGGTATTCGGCCAGCCTGGCGATGGGCCTGCGTTATGGACGATCGGCACGATCGAAATAACCGCTCAGAAGTGGGAGCATGCCTGGTCTCTGTCATTCCGCGTCTTGGCGTTTTCAAGCATTTCATTATTGTTTGCCTTCACGACTGACCCGGTACGTTTTATCCAAAGCTTGATGCAGCAATGGAAACTGTCCCCGAAACTTGCTTTCAGTGTGCTGATCAGTTATCAGTTCCTTCCCGTTCTAAAAACGGAATTCGAGCAGCTGCAGCAGGCTCACCGCCTCAGGGGCCCTGGTGCGAAACCACAGCCATTCAAACGAATAACAGCCCTGCGCCGACTGCTCATCCCCTTGCTTGCCGGCGCTGTCAGAAAAGCCGAGCGTGCCGCCTTCGCGATGGAAGCGCGGGCATTTACCGGCGAGGCGAGAACTCATTACAAGGAAATCAAGGTCAGGCGAAAGGATTACGTGCTGCTCAGCGCTTTTTCATTGGTGCTTGCGGTAAGCTGCAGCGCTGTTTTTTGGACATAATTAAACTACACCCCCGCAGTTGCATCGTGCACTGCGGGGGTGTAGTTTATGTTTACATAATAAGATTATCTTTTAACTGTTACAGCTTGTCATCAGCTATCGATTTTGCCATACGTAATTTCATCTTCATCTTGTACATTAACACCATGAGTCACATGAACAATCGTCCGCAGAATGAGTTTGGCGTTCGTATTGTCCAGCATCCAACGCTCATCCGGCACGATTTCGAATTGCTGCATCACCGTATTCTTGGATTTGACGGCTCCTGCAAATTCCAAACTTTGTTTAGCAACTGGCGTTTCATAGAAGTCGAAATCACTGTCTTCCCGGTAATCTTCCACTAAACGGATAACCTGCAATTCGATGTAATCGATTTCCTGATCCCCGCTGCCTCCATCTAAATAGACAGTACCGTTCAATGTTTCCCCTTCTTCAAGATGAGGCCTTTCTACTACTGTATCCACTTTAATCGAACCGATGCCGATCGAAGATAAAAAGTCCTTGAATTTCATATAAATCTATACCCCCAAAATTTGATAGTTCTCCATACCTCTTCTATTCACTTCGGAAACCAAAGCCTTATAGTTCTGTATAATCATATTGATTGTCCAAATCCGTTTCGTACCGGTTATATCGGCGTTTAAACAACTTATACATGTGGCTGATGATGACCCGGAGCAACGCATACATCGGGATGCCCAAAATAACCCCTACCACACCGAAAAGCGAGCCTGCCGTCAAAAGAACGAAGATGATCGTGACAGGGTGGATATACATCGTCTTGCCCATAACCTGCGGAGAAATGAGATTACCTTCTACAACTTGCACTACTGTCCAGACGATCGCCAGCTTCACGAGCATGAACGGAGACGTGACGAGAGCGATGATAGCAGCTGGCGTAATCGCAATGGCCGGACCGATATATGGGACAATACTCGTCACCATGGCCAGGGCACCAAGAAGCAGTGCATAATCCATGCCGATAATCAAAAACCCGATATAAACCATTACACCTATGCAAAAAGCGACAATAAGCTGCCCTTGGATATAAGCCCCTAATTGATTGTCCGCTTCTTGCAAAACCTCTTTCGTGTCTTCACGGAATCTCGGAGGCAGCAGTTTCAGGAAATAAGCCGGCAGCTTTTCACCGTCTTTCAATAGATAGAATAGGATAAACGGGACAATTACTATGGACAGGATGACTCCCGTGATAGTAGAAATCCAGCTTGTTAAACGCGTGATGATGCCGGTCACAGTATCCTGCAATGTATTGGCAATATTCCCGGGCAAGGTAGCGATCAACGATTCGATATCAAAACTCGAACCCGTATAGTAATCCCCGATGAAGGAATTGCGCAGGAATTGATCGGTATTGTTCAGTAAGCGCATGAAATAATCCGGAAATTCTTCGATCAAGTTCTGGAATTGGTCTCTTAGGAACGGAAAAACCAATACACTCAGCAAAGTCAACAACCCGATGCCGCCAAGGAAAATGATCAGTATGCCCCAAATTCTCGGTATCTTGAAACGCTCCAATAAGCGCAGTACCGGGCGCAACAGATAGTATAAGATCAGTGCCAGGACGACCGGCAAGACAACCGTCTTCATAAAGACATTAAGCGGGTTGAAAATAAACGACACTTCGCGGAAAATGAACACGACCAAGCCAATCAAAATCAAGATCAATAACGTGAATAGTGTATTTCTCCCGCCGAGAAAGCGGATATAATTCGTAGCGAAAAACGGCGGTCTATTGTCATCTGGCGGCATGGCGATCCCCTTCTTTTTATAGGCTTCTACACGTAGTTTACCATATTATCTGACAAATTAGTCGAGTGGTTGGGACAAAAATTCTTCCAACGCGCGGCGGTTTTGTTCCAGGTCGATTTCAAGAACTGAACCTGCTTGCGGATAGTTCGCATAGTTATACCCGCCTTCTACAGGAATTGTCAATCGCTCGATCTCGCCGCTTCCCCCTGTTCCAAGTTGCGTCGCCAATTTGATTTGATCGACCAGTGGCATATCCGTCTGGACATATCCCTGTGCCGCTCCTGCGAGCTTCGGAAGTTTCGGGATCGATGAAACGCTGATCAACTCCTCCTTCAATGCAGCAAGGACTTGTTGCTGGCGCCGCACCCGTCCGAAGTCGCCTTCATTATCCGAACGGAATCGTGCATAGCCGAGCAGTTCCTGGCCATTCAAGTTTTGGACGCCAGGAGACAATGTCACACCGATTTTCTCGGACATTGCTTTTTCAACATCGATTTCAACACCGCCCGGCGCTGCGATATCGACGAGTGTTTCAAAGCTCTGGAAGTCTACAAGCGCATAATTATGGATTTCGACGCCGAACATTTCACGCAAAGTCGATGCAAGCAGGTCCACGCCTCCCAAATAATATGCGGTGTTTAATTTATAGGATTGGTATCCAGGAATATCTGCATAAATATCACGCATGAATGAAGTGATCTTTACTTCGTTGTTTTCCCGGTCATGGGTCACCATCATCATCGTATCCGTCCGTGATTGTTCTTCCCCGCGTGAATCCACCCCGAGAACGAGGATATTCTGGTACCCGCTATTGTCTTCATCTCCTGCAAAAGGTTCCGGTTCGATTTCGGTTTCACCGGCTATATCCTGCCCTTGTTGGTATTGGATGAAAAAATAAATACCCGCACCGAGCAATAAGATGATCAATAATAAGAAAAGTTTGCCTCTCGGGCGGAATCGTCTACGCTTTCTTGTTTGTCTTGTTTCGTATTGTTCTTCCATGATGATTACATTCCTTTCTGGGCTGTAGCAATTGATTAGACGTATATGAATGAGACGAGGTTTCCCCCCGCAACACGTTTTTATTGTCTGCGCTTTGCTGGAGTGGTAAAATTCTTCTTATTCTCAGGCGCTATTTTCCACCTTCATGCATACGGCCATCCGGTTGATGGCCGAAACTGTATGCGTTGTATGGGAATGACGGCTGCCTGTTTAATAGAAGGAGGCAATCCGATGTTTGAAAAAGCAACATTCGCTGGCGGCTGTTTTTGGTGCATGGTCAAGCCGTTCGATCAATTTGATGGCATTGATTCCGTGATTTCCGGATATACTGGCGGACATTTGGCCAATCCGTCATATGAGCAAGTGAAAAGCGGCCATTCCGGCCATCTGGAGGCAGTCGAAATCACTTTCGCCCCGACTGTCTTCCCATATACGCAATTGCTGGATATCTTTTGGCAGCAGATCGACCCGACCGATAACGACGGGCAGTTCCAGGACCGCGGCGCTTCCTATCGCCCCGCCATCTTTGTCCATAGTGAAGAACAGCGGCAATTAGCGCTCGCTTCCCGGAAACAGCTCGATGAAAGCGGCCGCTTCGATAAACCGGTCATCACGGAAATCCAGGATGCCAAGCCTTTCTATCCGGCAGAAGAATACCACCAGGATTTTTACTTGAAAAATCCTGAACATTACGCACAGGACCGCGCCGACTCCGGACGCGACGAGTTTTTGGATGCTGCGTGGAAGAAAGCCGACGCTTGATGCGCCGGCTTTTTCTATTCTTGAAAAACTGGAAAAAGAATCATTTCATCAGCCATTCCTAGATTCCGGTGACTCTCTTGAATATTTTCATTGACAGATTATTCACTTAGTTTAAAATCAGTATACGCGGGTTTTTCCGCCAAACTGCGTTAAACAGGAGGCATCATTATGCAATGGCTCAGTACATTGGACATATATTTCGTTCAATTGATCCTCTTTCCGCCGGCAGTTATTTTGCTTGGCGTCATCTCCGCTATGCTGGCCAGCCGAATTTTCATCGGTCCGCTCGTCACACTTATCTCAGCACTCGAAATCAATTATTGGTATTTTTCAACGCTTCTTCCGGAGGCTGATATTCCCCCTATGATGATAGCTTCATGGGCGATTTTGTTTCCATTATTATCGCTTTATTTTTCATGGATGGCAGTTGCCCAAGCTTATAAACAGGATGCTAAAGTTTACGATTGAGCAAATAGGCAAAGACGATCATGAAAAAGGCAAATGCCAAAAACATCAATAGAGTTATATCGTGATTGCCCGTCTGGTCATAGACGACACCGATGATAAAAGGCATGAATGCCGAAATCAAATAGCCCCCGGATTGTGTCATCGCAGCCCAGCTATTCGCATCGTCAGCGGAATCTGTCGCATCGAGCGGCAGCAACAGGGCAATCGGGAACAGGCCGCCGAGCGCTACACCTATCAAGCCGGCAGCAAGCCACACCATCCAAGCTCCAGCGAACATCAATAACAGTATGCCTGCCACTCCGAACGCCAGTACCAGGAGAATCCACATAAACCGATTGGGATATTTATTAAACAACAGCGGAATGGAAATATTACAGATGATTTGCACGGCGGTCATGACGGTCACTACACCGCCTGCCGATAGTACACTCATTCCCTTGTCGATGGCTATAGGCGCGAGCCACGTGAGCATGGAAAAGAAGAACGCTGACTGGAACCCGAAAAACAGCAACATGTACCACGCCTTCAAATTCTTCCAAGGGCTTACGCTGACCGGTATCGATGCCTCAATCGCCGTTTTTCCATCAACCGGTGAATCCGGCATCCGCAACCAAACGATGAGAGCCACTAATGCAAGCACCGACCAGACTGCAAGACCCGCAGGCCATCCCGAAGCGGCATAAACGACACTCGTTAACCCTGCGGCAAGCGTTGCACCGAGCCCCATGCCGAACGAATAGACACCGATCAATGAAGCGGTCCGGTTCGGGAAATCCCGTTTGATCATCGCAGACAGCATCGGCCCGATGATGGCGATGGCAATTCCGATAAAAAACGAACTGAGCAATAAATTGAAATAGCTCGGCCAAAAGCCGCGGCCTAAAGTGAATAAACCGATGACCGCCAGCAAGAAGGCGATCGAGAGCTTCAAACCGAAACGGCGGTTGAAAACGATCGCGAAAGGCGCGAATAGCCCCATACACAAAACAGGTACAGCGGTCAATAAACTGACTTGCCCATTGGTCAGCGCTAAATCAGTGCGAATCGGTTCGAGCATCGGCCCGATCGAAGAAATGGCTGGCCGCAAATTGAGCGCCACTAAAAGAATGGCGAAAATGACGCCGGTCAAGGCGGATTTTTTTCCAATTCCCCTCATAAAATCCTCTCTCCTTATCCCTCAGCACCAAACTTGTGTTCCTGTCGCTGCTTCCCTTAAAATAAGACTGGAAAGGCGGGTTGCTGGATGAAGCTCATAAATTGGAGCTACGCAAAACGATATAATATTAAAGCCACTTTTGATGAATTTCCGCACGTCGTCGTGCTGTTCCGCCAGATCGGCGGCTATTACTTTATTTTCTCGATGAAAGGCCTGACGCCGGAACACGTTCCGGGGAGGCGCGAATATGTACAGATGGAGTACCTCCTGAATAAAGAACTCGGCCAATTGGACGCTTATCTTAAAAGAAAAAGCCGTTAAAGCTTATCCTTTATTAGTTTAGCCGACACTGGCTTTGAACGCTACCGGTTTAAGCCGTATTCGTGTTATACTATTCATATTGTGAATTTTAGGAGGACGAATAATAATGATAGCAGTAAATGATGTATCTTTACGTTTTGGCGACCGTAAATTATTTGAAGATGTCAACATCCAGTTCAACCCGGGCAATTGCTACGGCTTGATTGGAGCCAATGGTGCCGGCAAATCGACATTCATCAAGATCCTTTCCGGGGAACTTGAAGCACAGTCCGGCAATGTCTATATGGGCTCTGGCGAACGCTTGGCCGTATTGAAGCAGAACCACTTTGAGTATGAAGAACATGCAGTTCTTGAGACGGTCATCATGGGACATAAAAAGCTCTATGAGGTCATGTCAGAGAAAAACGCCATTTATATGAAAGAAGACTTCTCTGACGAGGACGGCATGCGCGCAGCTGAACTTGAAGGTGAATTCGCAGAACTGAACGGCTGGGAAGCTGAATCCGAAGCCGCCATCCTTTTGCAGGGCCTTGGCATTTCCGAGGATCTCCATGATAAGAAAATGGCGGAACTCTCCGGATCCGATAAAGTCAAAGTGCTTTTGGCACAAGCTCTATTCGGCAAACCGGATGTTCTTCTTCTGGATGAGCCGACCAACCACTTGGACTTGAAAGCTATCCAATGGCTTGAAGAATTCCTGATCAACTTTGACAACACTGTCATCGTCGTATCGCATGACCGCCACTTCCTGAACAAAGTTTGTACCCATATCGCCGACCTCGATTTCGGAAAAATCCAGCTCTATGTCGGGAATTACGACTTCTGGTATGAATCCAGCCAATTGGCGACTCGCCTGGCATCCGACCAGAATGCGAAAAAAGAAGAAAAGATCAAAGAGCTTCAGGCCTTTATCGCCCGTTTCTCTGCCAATGCCTCGAAATCAAAGCAGGCGACGTCACGGAAGAAAATGCTCGATAAAATCGAGTTGGACGACATCCGCCCTTCTTCCCGTAAATACCCGTTCGTCAACTTCACCATCGGCCGCGAAATCGGCAATGATGTATTGACCGTCAAAGACCTTAGCCAAACAGTCGACGGCAAGCAATTATTGAACAATATCAGCTTCAATATGAACAAAGACGATAAAATCGTCCTGCTCGGCGACCCATTGGCTAAATCGGCGCTCCTTCGCATACTTGCTGAAGAAGACGAACCGGCTTCAGGCTCAGCGCGCTGGGGTGTTACTACTTCACGTGCATATTTGCCGATCGACAATACCCAATACTTCGAAGGCAGCGAAACTTCCTTGGTGGATTGGCTTCGCCAGTACTCGCCGGAAGATGAGAGCGAAACTTTCCTTCGCGGCTTCCTCGGCAGAATGCTGTTCTCCGGCGAAGAAGTGAAAAAGAAACCTTCCGTTTTGTCGGGTGGCGAAAAAGTGCGTTGCATGCTATCGAAAATGATGCTATCGCATGCCAATGTCCTATTGTTGGATGAACCGACCAACCACTTGGACCTCGAATCGATACAGGCCTTGAACAACGGCATGATCGCTTTCAAAGGCGCCATGGTCTTCACTTCACATGACCATCAATTTATCCAGACGGTCGCTAACCGCGTCATTGAAATCCGTGAAGACGGATCGATTCTTGACAAGCAATTGACTTATGATGAATACCTCGAATGGAAAGAAACACAAGGCATTGCGAAGTAATTGATCTGAACAGCAAAAACCCCGCAGAGATATCCTCTGCGGGGTTTTTGTGCATTTTAATTTTATCCTCTATTTCAAGAAGCGTTTTATCGCTTTTCCAGCTGGGAGCTTTGCTGTCAGCTTATTGCCGGAATCCGCCAATTTCCCAAGAACCTTCAGCAGATCTTCGTCCCCGGCCCAGTGCTCCGTGATGACTTCTTTCGGGAATCTGTTCAACACTGTATTGATGACGTAGACAGCGACAATGACATCATCCATGTATCCAGCGGGCCCAATCAGAACTTCAGGAATCAAGTCGACTGGGGCCATGAAGTATAGAATTCCTGCCCCGACATAAGCTTTGCTTTTCTTATCGATCCGGCCGTCGAGCATTAAACGCGTCAACAAATGGAAAAGGTCCGGTGCAAAGAAAACGAACTGGCCTGCAGAGTCCAGTTTGGACGACCTGTTCTCCAGCCAATTATGCACTTTCACTCGAAGTTTTTGATAGAAATCCTGCTGTTTTTCTTCACTTGGCAGCGGCTTGCGCAAATATTCATTATCCATGGATTTTCCCCTTTCTTCAAGCATTTAAAAGACTAATGTGACGTTTGTAGCTACCCGCTCTTTGTCGGGTGCGCCATCATAGACTGTAAATTCAACATGCTGGTTCGGCATGAAGCGGCGGAAGCCATCTTCGTTGATATTGATGGTCTCGAAATAAAACAATTCCCCGCTGTCACCTTCAATATAACCGAATCCTTTATCATCATTAAACTCTTTCACTTTACCCTGCATCGGTGAATCCCCCTTTACTCATTCTTCGTCAATCTAATTAAGATATACCCGAATGACAGGGAACGTTAAACAATAGAAGCAGCCCTAAGATGCAAACCAATTAAAAAAGAACTGCCATTACGGCAGTCCTTGGATTGAAGAATTAAAGTTTAGTTACGTTAGTAGCTTGAGGTCCGCGGTTGCCTTCCTCTACTTCAAATTCTACGCGTTGTCCTTCGTCAAGTGTTTTAAAGCCATCGCCTTGGATAGCTGAGAAATGTACGAATACATCGTCTCCGCCTTCAACTTCGATGAAGCCAAAACCTTTTTCTGAGTTAAACCATTTCACTGTACCTTCTTGCATGTTAAATTACCTCCTGTGGTAAAAAAAATTTTTTCAATATGCGAACTTTCAATAAAAAATTCACATATTCCCAAAAGTACCATCACGTGCTGATCACTTTTAGGAATATGTGAATAGCTGTTGAAGGTGTCCGCTTCTTGAATTACCTTAATTATATCAAATTGACTATAAAAGTCAAACAAATCTAAAAACTTTCTGAATTTTTTCCAAACTACGTCTTTAACCCTTCTAAAATTTCCTTATAAGCATTGTGCCAAATTATTGGGAATTTGTAAAGCGTTTATGTGTAGGCTTAAGCGGTCCGGAAGTTTGTATTGGCACACTCGTTCACGTAAAATAAGGGATAGAGAATGCGCAATATGAAACTTTTCCAAGCGCAGCACGTATAGTTCAGTAGCAGTTAAGGAGGTTTACGATATGAAACCCATTAAGCCGATCGAAAATTTCATCAAAAGGCAATCGGTCAGCCTCCCTCTCATGTCCGCCATGTTTCCGATTCTCTATTTAGGCGCGGAAATTGGACTGCTTGCTTCCGGCGCTGTTGCGGCAGGTACTTATTTTGCCAGCAACTCTTCGATCAAGCAATACCAGTTGTCGAGTGATTCCAAACAACTCGGCATGACGCGAAGCGAATACCGGAACATCCGCGCGCAAATCAAGGAAGGCAAAGAAAAGATTAAAACCTTGCAAAGCCAATATTATAAAGTGAGATCCATATCGTCTTTTAAACAATTGATGGATATGGTCAAAATCGCCAATAAAATACTGATGATCGTCCAGCAGAATCCGCGCAAATTCTATTTGGCCGAACCATTCTTCTATTCGCACCTCGATTCTGCAATCGAATTGACGGGCAAGTACACTCTGCTCGTCGGCCAACCGGTGAAAGACATGGAAATGCGCATAGCACTGCAGCAGACGCGTGATATGCTCCGGTCTTTGCAGCAAGTGATGGAAGCTGACCTTAAGCGGGTTCTTTCTACGGATGTAGAGCAACTGCGCATGGAACTCGACTACGCCCGGCTCGCTGTAGATCAGCACCAAACAAGGACACTCGATCAGCAACAGCAAATCGAACATAAAGGGGACATGGAAAATGACCAACAATCAGACGAGAAATGAGCTGGATGAACTTCTTGGCACTCCCTTCGGCATGGAGGAAACTTCCCAGCAAACACAATTGACACAAGAAGATGGCCGACCAGTAGCCTTATTGGAACGTTTGACTGTCGAAGAGCAAAATAAAGCGCGTGAGTTGGCAAAACAAATTCCTACAGGAAACCGGGAAGCGATTCTGACGTACGGTGCAAACGCCCAAAATCAGTTGAGCCAGTTTTCGCATAAAATGCTTGATCACGTACAACGAAAAGACATCGGGCCTGTCGGGGATGTCCTCCACGACCTCATGAAAAAACTGGAGCAATTAAACCCTGAAGAACTAACTCAAAAAAAGCAAAAAGGCATCCGTAAAGTGTTCAACCGGGCAAAATATTCTGTTCAGGAAATGATGAGCAAATATCAGAAATTGAGCACTCAAGTCGACCGCATCAGCATTCAGCTCGACCATTCAAAGCGCGGCCTGCTTGAAGACGTGCAAATGCTGGAACAATTATATGACCAGAACAAGACCTATTTCCAGGCATTGAACGTCTATATCGCCGCAGCAGAAATCAAGCGCGACGAAATCATGAACGAAACGATACCGGCACTGCGCAAAAAAGCTGAAGCCTCCAACGACCAAATGGCTTATCAGGAAGTCAATGATATGGTCCAGTACGTCGACCGGTTGGAAAAGCGGTTATACGACTTGCAATTATCGCGCCAAATCACTATCCAAAGCGCACCGCAAATCCGCATGATTCAGCAGACCAACCAGACACTGGCGGAAAAGATCCAATCGTCTATCATGACGTCCATCCCGTTATGGAAAAACCAGATCGCCATCGCCTTGACCTTAAACAAGCAAATGAAAGCAGTGGAAGCGCAAAAGCAAGTGACTTCCACCACCAACGATCTGCTGTTGAAAAACTCGGAAATGCTCAAAATGAACTCGATTGAAACCGCACGTGAAAACGAACGCGGCATCGTCGAAATCGAAACTTTAAAGCAGACCCAAGAGAATTTGCTTGAGACGATTGAAGAAACTTTGAAAATCCAAGCTGAAGGCCGCCGCAACCGAAAAGCGGCAGAGCTAGAAATCGGCCGCATGGAAGAGGACTTAAAGCAACGATTGCTCGCCATCCACGATGGCCAGGAAAAGAACTAGTAAAAAAACCCCTCCGCAAAAATTGCGGAGGGGTTTTTTACGTTGTTCATTACATTGCTTGGACGACCAAATGCAAGGTGCGTTTCAATAAGCGCAACGTCTGGTCGACGAATTTTTCCAATGAATCGGCACTGACCGATTTATTGCCGTAGAGCATACGATAGAACGCAGCCTGTTCCGCACTCGTCGAATCGCGGCTAAGGAATAGGTGCATCACTTCGATCCCCAGTTTTTCGGTTTCAGATACTGCTTGTGCCGTATCGATGATTCCGTTGTCAGCGTAATTATATGCAGACGGCTCGCCGTCCGAAAAGACCAGCATGAACCGGTGCTTCTCCGGCCGCAGTTTCAGGCGGCCGGCCATCCAGCGAATTGCAAAGCCGTCACGGTTATCCTCATGTGCATCGAGAGATAGGATTTCAGCCGCATGATCGATCGTACCGTCAGTGAATTTATGCAGCCATTCAAAGTAATTGGGCTGCTTGTCATCCCCCGCCTCATAGGCATCTTCATAAAACACTGCGATTTCATGCGGGATATTGAGCGCCCTGAGCACATCATGGAACAGCAGCACCGCTTGTTTCGTTTCATCGAGTTTGTCGACCATCGAAGCGGAGCCATCGATCATTAAACTAAAGACTGCATCCAATTGCTTCGACGGGGCTGTTTTCCGGTAAAAAGGCTTTGGCCGTTCATCGGTGACAAGCGGCAATAGGTTTTTCGATAAGCGGCCAGCGTGCAAATTCGTCCGTTCGCTTTCCACGCGCTGCTGCATGCGCTTTTTCATTTCCTTCAGCAACGCGCGCACATAGGGCGCTTGTTCGTTGCGCCAGTTCTGCAGCTGCTGGCGGTCGATAGGCAGAGGTTCGATACGCGATTCATAATAGACGACGCCATCATTGGCTGAACCGAAACGGCCGGCAGCTTTTTTCGGCTGCCGCTCGTCTTTCCTGCGTTCTTCAGGAAGATTGTCTTCCCGGTGCTCCCCCTTCGAATCATCGCTCCCAGTCTGTTCAACTTCACCTGCCCCTTCTTCTTCCCGGCCGCCATCGGCAAGTTTTGAATCACCGCGTTCGAGCTCGTATTCCAGCGCAGCCGCATCATTCAGTTCAGTTTCGCGATGCCAGGATTGAAACCATTCTTCGATTGTATCGATTTCCTCTTCATCTTCGGACTGCTCTGCCTCGATACCCTCATGGTATCTTGGAGGAGGCATTTTATCAGCCGTTTCACCGAATGTGTAATACGTATGGAGCGCATCCGCCTCTAATAAATATTCCAGCCGCGGAAGGATTTTGGAGACAACTCTTGCAGCATCGCCAGTCGTGTCGGCACTGAAGATTTCCGTCCATGCCAAAAACAGCGGATCCATTGCCTCACTTACCGATGCATCTATCCCCCGTAGCCTTAAATAAGCGGCGTTGATGAAGGCATCGGCCCAAAACCCTTTTTTTCGATTTTGCTCCAGCTGATCGGAGTGGAAACTGGAGACAACTTGCTCCCGCACTCTAAATGCGCGTTTCGTTCCTGGCCGTTCTGCTACAATACGATCGCTTAAGCGGAATTCTTCCGCCATCAGCAGCAACTGCGTGGCGAGTTCAGGCAAGCTTGTGTCAGATTCTTGAAAATCACGCCAAGATTGCAAGCTGAAGTTGCGCCAAAAACCGGAACTCACCAAATAAATATCCGATAGATATCCGAGCTGTTCGATTTCCTTCGGCCGATGTCGCCAGAAAACACTCATCGAGACGGCCCCTTCCGATGGCCGGAATTCCCATAGTTTCCGTGTCGTCAGCTTCAGATAAGGAGCGGATGACAATGCCCTTGAGAGCTGTTCCATCCGGTTGAGGAGCCTCGTATCAACCGTTTCGTCGTTGAATTGGATAAAGCGATTGATTGAAGTCACGCTACATCCCTACTTTCGCCAAGTGATTGCCAAATCCATCAACAAATTCCGTTCGCTTTCGTCATCCAGCTTTTCGGCGATGGCATAGCGGACGGCGCGCAGTGGGTCGATATGCATGGCGAGTGCGGTAGCATCCAGCAGGCTGCGGATTGATGCCGCCTCTTCCGACAATAAGCCATTCTCCACTTGTTTCATCAAATCTGCAGCCAAATTCAGCATGAATGATTTCAGCTTCGGATCAGCATCGGGGAATTCCCTGTCCCATAGCCCGCGGAGCTGGTTGCCAGCCAAGTAAGGGATGGGATACGAGATAAAGCGGTTTTTCAATGCTTCATTCATCGGCGATGTACCGATATAGCCTTCGTTGATCGCCGCTACCACAGAGAAATCAGGGTGCGCTTGAATCACTTCACCGGTAAACGGATTGGTCATCATTCGGCGATGGTCAAGCGCGCTATGGAGAATCGGCAATGTCTCGGCTTTCGCCATATTGATTTCATCGATGTAGAGGATATGTCCTTGCTTCATGGCAGTCACTACAGGGCCTTCGACAAATTCGATTGCGCTTTGTCCATCGCGCTGCACGAGTGTCTTAAAACCGAGCAAAGCTTCTGCATCCAAGTCGACTGAGCAATTGATGCTCTGGATCGGCTGCTGGAACAGATCCGATATGCTTTCGGCAAGCTTCGTTTTCCCTGCACCTGTCGGCCCTTTCAACAACACCGGTTTCTTGAGCACAACAGCTGTCAGAATATCGGTCCACAGCGTGTCATCAGGGGCGATATAACCGCCTTCGCCGATCAGGTTAGTATCTGCCGCATGGTCCCGTTGAGTACGTTTTTCGATTTCTGCGTCAATAATCTTCATATGATCCACTCCCGTCTCCATAGAAAAAACCGATGAAGCCATCGGTTTTTAATCATTACTCAAAATAAGTTTTGTAATAGCCGCCGACTTTACCTGTGTTGTCGACTACAAACAAAAATTCTTCAGTTTCATTTTTCACGTCATATTTCTGTCCGGGTGTCAGCACATTCGATACAAGAAATTTCTCAGCATCGGTATGCTTGCACTTAACGGTCCGAACAGTTTCTTTTTCCAGCCAATTAGTATGTATCATCGGTATCATCCTTTTCTATCAATGTAAATTGAAGTTCTGCTTCCAGTTTCAGTATAAGGAAAACTCCGCCCGAATTCAAACTTGCCCTCCCTTGCCGCCTTTTCGCATGAAAGTCAAGTACACCATCAGGCCGACTACCGCAACACTCGATAATGCGATTAAAAACCATTGCAAATGTCCGAGTATCGCTTCATACGCATATGGAAAACTCCGGCCCAATGAAAAATATGCGAAAGTCCAGACAAATCCAGCCGGCATGGCGAACAGCAAATAACGCGGCAAGGGAAACCGGTCAGCTCCTACAACATAAGGCATCGCCCACCGTACACCTGGCAGAAAAAAACTAAAGGCAATCGCCCAATTGCCTTTATTAGCTAAAAACTGGCGGAAACGCTCAACGCCGCTGCGTAAAAACGTGGTCTGCAACCATTCAATCAAGCGGTGCCCAAACATCCAGCCGAGACTATAGGCGAACAAGTTGCTCGTGACCAGTCCGCTGTATGCGGAAAGAAAAGCGGGCACCGGCTCGAAATCGCTCGTTTCCGTGATGACACCTGAAAAAGCGGCAGCGAATTCATTGGGAATCGGTAAACCGAACAGTAATAGCCAATTCACCAAAAACATGCTCAAATATCCATATTCCATCGCCATTTCCCATAAAAAATCCAGCTGCATCTAAATCCCCCGTCTCTATTCCACATTATCCCATAACAAAAGGCAGCCCCGCAATGGAGCTGCCCTCTAAAATGGAAATGCAATTTGCGATCGAGCGCTATCTTAAGACTCGAGCAATAGGTCTTCTGGGTTCTCGATCAATTCTTTCACTGTTTTCAAGAAGCCGACAGAATCGCTTCCATCGATGACGCGGTGGTCATACGATAGAGCTACATACATCATCGGACGAATTTCCACATTGTCGCCCACTGCGATCGGGCGCTTCTGGATCGTGTGCATGCCGAGAATCCCGACTTGCGTACCGTTCAAGATCGGAGTAGACAAGAGTGAACCGAAGACACCGCCGTTAGTGATCGTGAACGATCCGCCGGTCATATCACCGATTGACAATTTCTTATCACGCGCTTTTGTCGCGAGCTCACCGATAGACGCTTCGATTTCTGCAAAGTTCTTTTTATCTGTATCGCGGACGATCGGCACTACAAGGCCTTCTTCAGTCGATACAGCGATCCCCACATCATAAAACTGCTTCAAGAGCACATCAGTGCCATCGATTTCCGCATTGACATATGGGTATTTTTTCAATGCAGCTGTAACTGCTTTCGTGAAGAATGACATGAATCCAAGCTTGACGTCGTGGTCTTGCTGGAATTTGTCTTTCTTGCGCTTGCGCAGTTCCATTACATTGGTCATGTCGATTTCGTTGAACGTCGTCAGCATTGCAGTCGATTGCTTCACTTCAAGCAAACGCTTCGCAATTGTCTGGCGGCGTCTCGTCATCTTCTCACGGACGATGCGGCCGCTTTCCTCATCAGAAGAAGGGGCTGCTGAAGCCGAAGCTTTCGGTGCTTCCTGTTTTGCAGGAGCTGCAGCAGGTTTTGAACCATGTGCTTCTACGTCCTGGACGCGTACACGGCCCATCGGATCTACCGGAGTGATGGAAGCCAGATCGATGCCTTTTTCACGAGCCAATTTACGGGCTGCCGGGCTTGCGATAGTGCGGTCGGAAGATGTGCTTTCTTCTTCAGTAGGAGCTGCTTCCTGGTCGGCAGGAGCCTCTTGCTTCGCTTCTTCTTTAGCAAGATCTTCTTTCGGTGCTTCTTCTTTTTTAGCTTCTTCTTTCGGTGCTGAAGCTGCCGCTTCGCCGGAGCCTTCGCCGACAGTCGCAATCACTTGACCGACTTCAACCGTATCGCCTTCTTCGGCAAGCAGTTCCTGAACGACGCCCGCTTCTTCGGAGATGACTTCCACGTTGACTTTATCGGTTTCCAGTTCAACGATGAATTCACCTTTCTCTACTGTATCGCCCGGCTGTTTAAGCCACTGGGCTATAGTTCCTTCTGTAATCGATTCTGCTAATTCCGGTACTTTGATCTCTGCCACAATTAATTCCTCCTTAAAAGTTCATCATTTCGATTTAGCGAGTGCTTCATCGATGATGCGTGCCTGTTCTACTTTATGTGATTCGCCGTCGCCTTCTGCAGGGCTTTGGCGCTTCATGCGTCCGAAATATTTCACTTCTTTGCCTTCCGCCAGCTCACGAAGATACGGATCGGCAAATGTCCATGACCCCATGTTCTGAGGCTCTTCCTGTACCCATGCCAATTCCTTCGCATTAGGATAACGGTCGATGATCGCTTTGACCTTTTCTTCAGGGAATGGATACAATTGCTCGACGCGGACGATATGCGCCCACTCGTAGCCTTTGCCATCTTTGACGCGTTCTGCCAAGTCGATCGCCATCTTACCGCTTGCAAATAGCAGGCGTTTCACTTTCTTCGCATCCTGCCCCATGCCCGGCTGCTCGATTACTGTTTCGAACTTGCCTTCTGCCAATTGGTCAACTTCTGCACCGACCATCGGATGTCTGAGCAATGACTTCGGCGAAACGATGATCAATGGACGGATCGCTTCTTCTCCAAGCATTTTCGCCTGGCGGCGGAGAATGTGGAAATAGTTTGCTGCGCTGGAAAGGTTTGCGACTGTCCAGTTGTTTTCCCCAGCCATCTGCAAATAACGCTCGAGGCGTGCACTGGAGTGTTCAGGGCCCTGGCCTTCGTAACCGTGTGGTAGCAACATGACAAGGCCGGATTTTTGGCCCCATTTAGCACGGCCGGACGAAATGAACTGGTCAAACATCACCTGTGCCATATTGGCGAAATCTCCATACTGAGCTTCCCAAATGACTAAGGCTTTATCATTCTCAACATTATAGCCGTATTCGAAGCCAAGGATCGAAGCTTCGCTGAGCGGGCTGTTGTAGACGACGAACGATGCTTTCGAGTCGGAAATGTGGTGAAGTGGAACAAGTTCGTTGCCGTTCTTCTCATCATGCAGCACAAGATGGCGGTGTGCGAATGTTCCGCGCTGGGCATCTTGGCCTGTTAGGCGGATCGGGTTGCCTTCTTGCAAGATGGCGCCGAATGCCAATGTCTCTGCATGGGCCCAATCGATTTTGCCTTTTCCTTTGAACGGTTCTTCACGGCGTTTCAAGATGCGCGCCAATTTACCGAATGCGGAAAAGTCCTGAGGCCATGACAAGAGTTCTGCGTTCATTTTTTCAAGGATTTCCTTGTCGACCCCTGTGTCGATTTCCGGGAATCCATTCAATACAGCTTCCGGAATCTCCATTTTCGGGTGATCATCGGATTTGTTTTCCTTCACTTTGTCATAAGCTTCCTGCATCACTTTCTGGATATCTGCATCAAGCTTTTTGACATCATCTTCAGAAAGAACATTTTCAGAAGAAAGTTGTTTTCCGTATAGTTCACGTACAGTGTCGTGCTGGTGTACTCCATGGTACATCAACGGGTTCGTCACCAACGGCTCATCCATTTCGTTATGGCCGTAACGGCGATAACCGATCAAATCGATCAGGATATCTTTGCCGAACTTCTCACGGTATTCGAATGCCAAGCGGGCAACCGCCACCACAGCTTCAGGATCGTCTGCGTTGACGTGGAAGACCGGCACTTCAAAGCCTTTTGCCGGGTCGGATGAATAATGCGTCGAACGGGAGTCGTGTTGTTCAGTCGTGAAGCCGATCAGGTTATTGGCGATGATGTGGATCGAACCGCCTGTCTGATAACCATTTATGCGGCTAAAGTTCAAAGTCTCCGTCACGATGCCTTGTCCAGGGAAAGCGGCGTCTCCGTGTACAAGAATCGAATAGGCTTTTTTCGGATCATGCGGCGCCAAGCCGCTCTGAGAAGTCACTTCCTGTGCCGCGCGTGTTTGACCTGTAACGATCGGGCTGACCACTTCCAGGTGGGAAGGGTTATAGGCAAGCTTGATTTTCGTTCCTGCTTTTGAGCTGTGCGCTGCACCCATATGATATTTCACATCGCCGAACCAGCCTTTGGTGATCTCAAGTGAACCGTCTTCAGGAAGGAATGCTTCATCGCCGACATGCGCGAATCCTGCAAACATCATTTCATATGGTTTATGGAGGATATGCGTCAACACATTCAAACGGCCGCGGTGCGCCATGCCGATCATGATGTTTTCAGTACCTGATGTTTCAGACATGCGGACGAGCTCATCCATTAACACGACGAGCGAATCTACGCCTTCAATGGAGAAGCGTTTCTGACCGACAAATGTCCGGTGAACGAATTTTTCAAAGCCTTCAACCCGCGTCAAAAGATCCAAAACTTGCTTTTTCTTGTCAGCATCAAGCTTCGGCTTCATTTCGCCCGCCTCTATTTTCGACTGCAACCAGCTGCGCTCCTGCGGCTGGATGACATGTGCAAATTCGTAGGCGATTTTGTCTGTATAAAGGGACTTCAAGTAGTTGATCGCATCAAGTCCATTTTTCACTTCAGCTGGAGCATTTTCTAAAATCAGGGAAACCGGGACATCTTTCAAATCCGTTTCAGACAAACCATATTTAGAAATTTCCAGTCTTTCTGTGTCGCGCGGCTGATCTTTCAATGGATAAATGTCCGACGCTAAATGGCCATGCGAGCGAATCGCTTCAGCCAATTGAATCGCTGCTAAAACTTTTTCAAAGCGGTTAGGCTCGACTGCAACACCGCTGCCAGCACTTGGTTGCGTATGCTCTTGCACATCGACCTGCTCTGAAGGAGCTCCATACTGCTTGAATAGTTCTGCAAACTCAGGGTCGATCAATTCAGGGGATTCTTGATAAAGATCGTACATTTCCATCACATAACCCATGTTTGGGCCGGTAACGGAACTCCATGGTGATTTTGTGTCCGGTTGATTGGTTGACATTGAATAACCTCCAACTATTTGCCTTATGGCATTCACTTTTATTTATAGGTCTTTCCTATTTTAGCACGCCCCTGGCTTGACTTAAAGCGGCAGGGCTGTAGCGGTACAGAACGAATTTCCATATCAATCTTACTACTTCCACCGAAAAAAACAATGCTTTTGGTTGAAAAGATTCAGTTAAAATCCATTGAAGCGCTTACATGCATCTAAGCCTGCAGAATTTCTTTTCTATAAATGGAAGAAACTCAAATTTCTTCGTGGTAGCAAACTATCCCGCCGCCTTTTTTCTTTGCTTTATAGAGTGCGTGATCAGCTTTGTGGATCAGCTCTTCAAACTCGCTTCCGTCTTCCGGGTACAGCGCACTTCCGATCGAACAGGTCGGAGAGAAATGCTGTCCGTCAATGACCCACCCGTCTTTTAATGTTTCCTGGATGCGCAAAATGACGTTCGCAATTTGGCTGCGGCTGTTTATGGAAGATATTCCTGGCAACAATATGATGAACTCATCGCCGCCGATCCGGGCCGCAATGTCCCTTTTGCGGATGCTGCGCTCAAGCGCACGTGCAAATTGGTGGATAAATTCATCACCGATCTCGTGGCCATGCTGATCATTGATTTCCTTGAAATTATCGCCATCTATGTATAAAACGGCGACTTGATCCCCGGTGCGTTCACTGTTTCTGGCCATTTCACTGAAATGCCTGACCATCATCCGCCGGTTCGGCAAATTCGTCAACGGGTCATGATAAGCCATATGATGCAACCGCTCCTCCATTTCTTTTCGATCAGTGATGTCAAATAGAATGGAAAGCATTTGATAGATACGCCCTTCAACATCCAAAAGCGGAATTATGGTCGCATCCACCCAAAACGGCTGTCCATTTTTTTTAAGGCTGCGCACCTGCCCTCTCCATATCTGCCCTTTTTTCAGGACCGATTGAAGATGGCCAAGTTCCTGCTCCGGCATAATGGCCTGCCCGATGGTTTGGATATTCATGCCCGTCAGTTCACTGCTATCGAAACCCGTCAGCTTCCGGAAATTGTCGTTGGCGAATTCAATCATACCGGAGATATCCCAAATGAGCACAAGTGCTGCGTAATTCAGCGCATCTTTGTAGCTTTCCAGAATATTCTCTGTCCGTTTCAGCTCATGTTTCAATAGTAATTCATTCGTCAGCTCCCGAAATACCACGTGATATGCCCTGATGATCCCATTTTCCTTGATCAATGAATAGCTGGCTGAAAACTTCGCTTCACGCCCGTCGCTTTTGACGCGACTCAAAAAGATGGAACTGGCCTTCTGTGTGCTTCTGCTGTTCTCCAGCAAAAGCTTGCCAGTTTCGAAAAACTTTTGTTTTTCCTGTGGAATGCTGTCGTAATTACGCCCGATCCATTCATCCCGTTCGACCCCGAAAGTTTTTTCATATGCAGGATTCATATCGAGTATCGTAAAATTCGCTGAAATCATCAACATGGGATCGACCGAGTTCTGGACGAGGGATTGATAGAACAAATAATCCTCTTCGATTTTCTTTTGTTCCGTCACGTCCCTTGTGACGGCCAAGACGTACTGGGCGCCTTCGTACTGTATTGGGGTGAGCTCCGTTTCCATCGCGGTGCCACGATCAGAAAACAGGCTATAATCCCTGTATAGATGGCGGCCATTACGCTTGATCGCAATGCGGTATTGCTTGTGGATTTCGACCATCAATTCTTTCGGCATGGATTCCTCGACAGTTCGCCCCGTCAGCTCCCGTCCAAAAATCTCGCGGCATACGGGGTTGACCCAGGAATAGACGAAGCCGGTACCTTCCTGCTTCATAAAATATACCGGGTCATGGGCTTTCCCATAAAGCATATCCAACTGCTCTTTCGTAAAAGGTCTGGACATCGAATCCACCGCTTTCTTTTATCTTAGCTCTACTGTAGCATCATTGATTTTTTGGATGAATGCTTCGTAAGCAGGCTGTTCCCCCAAATGATTCACCAATTCCAGTCCGCTCGTTTCAGTGCCGGTTTTTGAACGGAAGCGATAAACAGCAAGATAGGTCGCATTGCCGGTCAATTTCAAAGAATATCGACCATTCGCGGATTTGACCGAACACTTTACCATACCACCTGGGTTGTAGACGGAAACTTCCCCATAAGGAACAAGCCCTGCCATGCAGCTAACCAACGCCGATGCGGTCATGGCTGTACCGCATGCATTCGTAAAGCCGACGCCCCTTTCGTACGTTCTGACAAAAATCCCTTCTTCCAGAGGTGTCACATAGCTTACATTCACCCCGTCTGAAAAATACGGATTGTCCCCATTGAAATACGCAGCCCATTTTTTTTGATGGGCTGAATCCTTCTGCAATTCCTTGTCGACAATTCCGATCAGGTGTGGATTCGGAACGGCCACTGCAGTAAACGGAATCGGAAGGTCCATAAACGGCAAGGCTTGATGGCGCCATTCAGTGTTGGAATCGAACTCCATCGGCAAATCAGCGAGCTGAAATGAAACCGGTGAAATTTCCACTCCGTACATTTTGACACCTGAATCGAGCTCCGGTTCTTTTTGCACCGCCAAATCCGCTTTCATCGTTTCGATCACAGCATTTTCGATACCGTCACGTTCACAAACAAAGCGAGCGACGCACCGCAACCCGTTCCCGCACATCGAAGCTTCAGAACCGTCGGTATTGAAGACACGCATCTTCGCAGCACAATGCTCTGAAGGAGACACGGTCAATAGGCCATCAATATCTCGATCTAATGCTGCTAATTGGCGCGTCAATTCCGGGAAATCTTGACGGTCCTCCCCTTCATATAAGAAAAATGTATTCATAGAACCATGGACTTTCATTAATTCCATTTCCATTTCGCCACCTCTTCGACTACAGTTTATTTTGCGTGAGCAGCTACGAGTTTCGCCATCTCATAAGAAGTTTTCGGCGGCTCGGTTTCTGTCATATTTTGGATCAATTGATCTACTGCATCCACAAGATGCCCGATTGCTTCCATAAAGCTTTCAGCATTCAATTGTTCTTCTTCAAGCACATGGGCAAAACCCTGTTTTTCGAATAAATTAGCATTTAAAATCTGGTCTCCGCGGCTTTTCTGTTTCGATAATGGAATGAGCAGCATCGGTTTTTTCAATGCAAGAAATTCGAAAATCGAATTCGATCCAGCCCGTGAGACGACCAAATCCGTCAAATGCAATAAATGCGACAGCTCATGCGTCACATATTCGAATTGGCAATATTGATTATGGCCTTCGAGACGCTCATCGACATTTCCTTTACCGCATAGATGGATGATATTGAATTTTTCGGTTAAGGTATCCAAATTTTCCCGCACGGCTTCATTGATTGGAGCCGCACCTTGGCTTCCGCCCATCACCATCAATACTTTGTGTGTATTGTCGAAATGGCATAGTTCCCTGCCGCTTGCAGCCGATCCATCAAGCAGTTCACTGCGGATGACGGAGCCGGTGCAAGTCGATTTTTCTTTAGGCACATGGCGCATCGTTTCTTTGAAAACGGTGAAAATATGATCTGCAAATGGCAAGGCCAATTTATTCGCGAGACCCGGGGTAACGTCCGATTCATGGATGATGACAGGTACACCCGCCATACGCCCGGCCATCGCTACTGGAACCGATACAAAGCCGCCTTTTGAGAAGATGGCGACCGGCTTGACTTTACGGATGATATTCAATGCCTGCGTCAATCCTGCCCCTACACGGAACGGATCCGTGAAATTCTTCATCGAGAAATAACGGCGCAGTTTGCCGCTTGAAATAGGGTGATAAGTGATCTCTGGGTATGATTCCCGGATCAACTCGTTTTCGATCCCCTCTTTGGAACCGATATATTCAACGCGGAACCCGAGTTTCTCCAGTTCCGGGATTAATGCCTGGTTCAGTGAAACATGGCCGGCGGTACCGCCGCCCGTCAAAATGATTGTCTTGTTTTCCATCAGATGTCCTACTCTCCTACTATGTGTACTTGTGGCTTCAGCACTTTGCACTGTTTGTGTGATATACTCGTTTTATTTGGTATTGCCAGTGTATTGGGAGGCTATGAATATGTACGAAACGAAAACGACTCAAGAAAAACTGAAGCTTTTAATGAAAATCGTCTTGCCGATTCTCATCACCCAAGTCGCTATGTATATGGTGACTTTTTTCGATATTTACATGACCGCCCGCTACGGGACCGAGGATCTTGCCGGCGTGTCGATCGGATCCTCTTTTTGGGTTCCGGTCTATATCGGACTGGCCGGCATACTCATGTCCATTACTCCAATTGTAGCACAATTGATGGGAGCCAAGAAAAAAGATGGCGTGAAAGACGCAGTGCAGCAAGGGATTTACTTAGCTTTTATCCTTGCTGCGATCGTTTTCACCTTTTTCTTCTTCGGCATTGATTGGCTGTTGGGATTCATGAACTTGGAACCCGCAGTCAATGATGTGGCAAGCCGCTATATTTTCGCCATGAGTCTAGGGCTTGTTCCGTTGTTCGTCTACAACGCTCTACGGTCTTATATCGATGCACTCGGTGCCACACGCGTGACGATGTTCATCACCTTGATGTCGGCACCGATCAATGTGTTCTTCAATTATTTGCTGATCTTCGGGAATTTCGGTTTCCCCGAACTCGGCGGTCCTGGAGCCGGAATGGCTTCAGCAATCACCTACTGGTTGGTGCTGGCCATCGCAGCATTCATCATCCACACGAATGAACCGTTCAAATCGTTCGGGATTTTCCGCAAATGGGCTCGCCCCTCTTTAACGAGGTGGAAAGAAATTACCGGCATCGGCGTGCCGATCGGCATTTCCATCTTCGCAGAAACGAGCATCTTTTCCGCTGTCACATTCATGATGGCAATATACGGTACGATTACCATTGCTGCGCATCAAATTGCATTGAATTTCGCTTCGCTTCTGTACATGCTGCCGCTCAGCATTTCAATGGGGGCGACCATCCTTGTCGGCTTCGAAGTCGGGGCGAAACGCGCAAAAGACGCCAAGCAATACAGCTGGCTCGGTGTCGCGGCTGCGGTCACCTTGAGTGTCCTCTCTTCCGCTATCCTGTATTTTTTGCGGGAACCGATCGCTATTCTATATTCATCCGATCCGGCGGTCATCGAACTGGCCGTCCAATTCCTTATTTTCGCCGCACTGTTCCAAGTATCGGATGCGGTACAAGCACCGGTGCAAGGTGCATTGCGCGGCTATAAAGACGTTAACATCACCTTTATCATGGCGCTTATCTCATACTGGGTCATCGGCTTGCCATCGGGCTATGTATTCGCCACGTTCACCGATCTCGGGCCTTTCGGCTATTGGGTCGGACTCATTGTCGGGTTGACAGCCGGAGCGATCACCCTATCGATCCGCCTATTGCTTATCCAAAAAAAACTTGCAGCTCAGTGAGCTGCAAGTTTTTTATATAACCGTGCCAACGATGCTTTCTCTTCTTCACTTAACTCCGATTCCTCGATCCGCTGATATGCCAACTGCAATTTCTCTTCAACCGATTTTCGGACGCGGGGGTGAGTCAATTCATCGTTCAGTTCGATTCTCATGCTGTTTTCCAGTTCCTCTTCCGTGGTGATTCGCTGGACAGCTTGACGTTCCTTCCAGAGCCGTTTGTAAGCATCGATCATGGCAATACCAGCTCTTCAAGATTCTCCCCGATTAAGACGAGCTGATTGCGCAACTTCATGTATTCCGGCAGCCATTGCACCATGCCATACGCATATTGGAACGAATGTGGGTAGCTGTGGCCTGCAAGTGTGATATAGCCCTTGATCCGGTATACCGTATCTGGCAAACTGCGCAGCCATTCCTCAAATACTTCCCGGTCGACCGGTTGATCGAATGACACGATCTTCGTTTGAAGATTCAGCTTTGAGACCGGCGCCTCTTCGACAGCCCCTCTAGTTGACGGGCTCATGCCCTCAATCAATTGAAATGGGATTTTTGCGTGTACCGTCTGGACAATTCTCGCTGTCGGGTTGAGCTGCTGGATTTCAAAAATAGCTTGGCTTTGTTCAGACTCGCTCAATAAATCGGTTTTATTCGCCAGCAACAAATCCGCATGACGAATCTGCTCGATAAATAATGAACGGATTTGTGGAGATAGTTTATCACGCTCTAAAAATCGTTTGCTGTCTGCTACAGTGACGATTCCACGGAAGTTCAAGCGTTCTGCAAACAATGGCGAGAAAATAGCGTCCAATGCTTCTACTGGGTGGGCCGCGCCGGTTGTCTCAATCAATAGGACATCAAATTCCGATTCTGCGAGCAAAGTCTGGATTTGCGCTTCCGATTTCTCCGAACCGCTGCAACAAATGCAGCCATCCAGAATTTCCTTGAGCGGCACCCCGTCTCCGACTTCTTCCGAATCAAAATTCATCGAGCCTAGCTCGTTCATGAACACTGCCGGTTTTAATCCTCTATCTTTTAATTCCATAATCATTTTCTTCAATAGCGTAGTTTTCCCGCTGCCGAGAAATCCGCTGAATAAATAAACGTCTACCATCGACTCATCCTCTCCATTACGTGAAAAGGCCCGCCAGAAGCGGACCTTTTCCATACGAATCATTCTTCTTCAGCTTCAGCATCTTCTTCAGCTGCTTCATCTTCAGTTGAAAGACCGGCTTGTTCCATAATAATACTTGTGGCTTCCTGGAGCTGCGGATCTTCGGTATCGATTTTTTCACGCAGTTCATCCATGACGGCATATGTGGTGTCTTCTGTCAAAACACCGTCCGCTTCGAGCTCATTAGCTTCTTGGAACTCGATGACTGCCTGCTCCATCTGTTCTTCGAAAACACCGTCTATTTCGCCGACGTCATAGCCCAGTGCATCCAGCATTTTTTCTGCAGTCTGCACTTGTTCCGAGATGCTGCCATCTTTCAATTCGACAGAAGCATCCAGGAATGGAAGTGATGCATACTCAGGATAAGATACTTCTTCATCCGGCTGTATGCCTTCTTCATGGATCCAATTGCCGTCTGGGGTCAACCATTTTGCAGTTGTGAACTTCAAGTTCGAGCCGTCGGAAAGATCATTCGCTGTTTGAACAGTTCCTTTGCCGAAGGTTTTCTCACCGACTAATGTAACGTCAGCAGATTCGCTCATCGCCCCTGCCAAAATTTCAGATGCGGAGGCGCTGCCGCCATCGATCAATAGCGTTACCGGAATATCCAGCTTGTCGCCGCCTGTTGCCAAGTACACTTCAGGCTCTGCCCCTTTAGCCTGCACTTCGAACATTTCCTTGCCTTCTTCAATGAAAAGGTTGGAGATATCGAGCGCCGTGTTCAAAAGGCCGCCAGGATTCTGACGCACGTCGAGTACTGCCGCTTCCATTCCCTGCTCTTCCATTTCTGAAATAGCTTCCTGCAGTTCATCGTATGTGTCTTCCGAGAAACTTGTGATATTGATATGGGCAACTTGGTCATTGACCATTTCCGCGTACACTGTTTCGATCGGGATCTCATCGCGCACGATGGTGATTTCAATCGGGTCTGCCGATTCACCGCGTTGGATCGTCAGCGTCACTTCCGTACCTTTCTCGCCACGGATCAACATGACCGCTTCTGTTGTGGAAAAGCCTTGTATGCTTTCGCCATCCACTTCCAAAATTTGATCATTAGGCAGAACCCCTGCTTTTTCTGCCGGGGAATTCTTGATCGGTGAAACGACGGTTACATATCCGTTACGCTCCTGCACTTCCGCCCCGATGCCTTCGAAACTTGACGAAATGCCTTCCATGAACTGTGCCGCTTCTTTCTCATCCATATAGTCGGAATATGGATCTCCAAGCGCATCGACCATTCCGTTGATGGCACCGTTGATCAATTCTTCTTGTTCCACTTCCTCGAAATATTGTTCTTCAATCTGATCATACGCCGAATACAATTTTTGGAATTCAAGGCGTTCTGGGGTATTCACTTCTACCGCTTTTTCATCCCCGAAAGTCAATGCGAAAACGGTCACGCCCGCTGTTGCAATTATCAAGAAGAAGACGAGCATAATAAAATAAAAAGTCTTCATCCGTATGACATGCGGCTTTGGTTCCTCCGCCGTTTGCGTGTCGGGTTGCTGTTCTTCGCCCGGTCGCTTTTCATCCATCTGTTTCACCACTTTCTTATTCACCTGACAGCAAGCGTAAAAGGAAATCTTCCTGATTGCTTGCTGGGGTTAAAAGAAAAAGACTGCCTCGACAGTCTTTTTTCTTTTTAGTCTTGGATCGCCGCGTCTAAAGCGACAACAATCATATCGTTGAATGTAGTTTGGCGTTCTTCTGCAGAAGTAACTTCACCTGTCAAAAGATGATCGCTGACAGTCAAAATCGACAGTGCTTTACGGCCGAATTTCGCTGCGAGCGTATACAACGCGGAAGACTCCATTTCAAGTCCAAGGATTCCATACTGAGCCCATTTTTCGTGTTCAGCATGTTCATTATAGAAAACGTCCTCAGTGAATACGTTGCCGACGCGCAAGTTCAAGCCTTTTTCATTTCCGGCTGCATAAGCTTTTTGAAGAAGATCGAAGTCTGCAATCGGAGCATAGGTAATGCCATTGAAAATGATATCGTTCATTTTGGAATCTGTCGAAGCCGCCTGTGCAAGAATGACGTCGCGTACTTTAACGTCTTGGTGGATCGAACCGCAAGTACCAACACGGATCAATTTCTGTACGTCATATTCCTGCATCAATTCCGTTACATAGATGGAAATTGAAGGAACGCCCATTCCTGTTCCTTGAACGGAAATGCGCTTGCCTTTATATGTACCGGTATAGCCGAACATATTGCGCACTTCGTTATACAATGTTACATCTTCAAGGAACGTTTCCGCGATATATTTCGCACGGAGCGGATCTCCCGGAAGCAGGATTGTATCGGCGATTTCGCCTTTTTTTGCATTAATGTGAACACTCATCATAAAACCTCACTTTATTTTAGTCGATTTAATCATACTGTTTTTTTTCATCGAGTGCAATGAAGAGACTCAACCCACCTCGTAATCTTCCCACATCCGGTCAAACGTTGAAGCCCGGAGGACAGGGTGTGCCTTTTCTTCGATATATTGCGATATTTCCTGGAAATCCATGCTGGTTTTCGGAAAGCTGTGATCCAAAAACATCGCTTCAGCGAAACGGGAATATTCATCTTGTTCGAGCTTGCCGCGATATTTCAGCGCGAATTGATAAAATGAACGCTCCACACCGACTCCTCCTTTCGGCTAAAGAAAATTCTGTTCAGGAGTTGTTTTAATTACCCGACCGGGAAAAACCTGATAAAAAGCCCGGACCGGAGTCCAGGCTGCCACCTTATTCAAATAACTGTTTATATTCACTATAGCCCTGCTGGTCCAATTCCTCTTTCGGAACGAAGCGCAGCGCGGCTGAATTGATGCAATAGCGCAAGCCTCCAAGTTCTGACGGACCATCAGGGAACAAATGGCCGAGATGCGAATCTGCTGAAGCAGACCGCACTTCCGTCCGTCGCATGCCGTGGCTCGTATCGAAGCTTTCCTTGACCTCTTCATCTTCGATCGGTTTAGCGAAGCTCGGCCAGCCGCAATGTGCGTCGAATTTATCTTTCGAGCTGAATAACGGTTTGCCGGAGACGATATCGACGTAGATGCCGTCTTCAAAATGCTGGTCGTATTCGCCTTGGAATGGCGGCTCGGTTCCGCTTTCCTGGGTAACATGGTATTGCATGGGTGTCAGTTTCGCTTTCAAATCTTCCTTCATGTCGATTCCCCCCAATGATTTTGGATGAATGCCTTGCGTCCGGACCCTGTCGCATAGCGGTTATAATGAGTCGGGTTTTTCTGGTAGTAATCTTGATGATAGGTTTCGGCAGGGTAGAATTCCTTCGCTTCAAGAATATCCGTTGCAATCGGCTTATTGAATTTCCCGGACTGCTCGAGCTGTTGTTTGGATTTTTCAGCAGCTATCCGCTGCTCTTCCGTGTGGTAATAAATGGCGGTCTTGTATGAATCCCCACGGTCGAAAAACTGGCCACCTGCATCTGTTGGGTCGATCTGCGACCAATACACTTCAAGCAATCGCTCATATGGATACAACTCAGGCTGGAACGTGATTTCCACCGCTTCCCTATGCCCGGTGCGATTCGTGCACACTTGTTCATACGTCGGATTCGGCATATCGCCGCCCGTATAGCCGCTGATGACCGACTCGATGCCTTCTAAAGAATCGAATGGTTGTACCATGCACCAAAAACAGCCTCCTGCAAATGTTGCTTTTTCTGTTTTCATTTTAGCCCTCCTCACATTATGGCTGAATCGTTACTAAAAGACGGATATCGTCCTCTTCAAGGTCGAACGATGTTGCGCGCACTGAAATCCCCCCATTGATGGGGATGTCTGTGAGTTTCAGCAAAACTTCCTCTTCTTGCGGCAGAACTTCCATAAACTCTGGGAGATCGACAGAGTCACGCAGCAATTTCAACGCTGACTCTGGCGGGATGTCGAGCCGACCGACTTCGACCGAACGCTGCTCAAGGAGCAGATTGCCATCCGGCAGAACGACCGGATCGAAAGTCAAAAGAATCGGCAAGGTGACCCCGAATACAGTCAACTCGGTAGACAAACTGACATTATCGGTCACCGCGAGGCGCAGCGGCATCGGCTGATCTTCCATTGCATCGGCTATATACGTATTCGCGATGCCTTCAAAATCGGATTTCGTCGTATTGACCACTACCGTGTGGCCATCCGGCGGCGGAGTACTGTCAGTTTGATACGTGGTGAAGTTATCTGATGGCGAAGTAATGATTATGAAAAACCCGATGACTGCAATAAGATTCAACACTAACAAAATGATAAAAGCAAGACGCCATTTTTTCATCTTTCCACCTCCTATCCTTGGAAACTGATTCCACATTGTTCCATCGTTTCCATCACACGTTCGGACATTAAATCGTAACCTTTGCTATTCGGGTGAAAAAAGTCGGTGTGGTAGACAAGATTTTGATTGCCGACAAACAAATCGCTGACAGGGACGAAACAGGCATGCGGATCTTGTTCCAATGTTTCTTCCATAACTCCGTTATAGGAGGCGATAATCTCATCAAATTCCTTCACTTCATCCGTGACGAGCGAGAACGGGTTGTAGAGGCCGACGACAATAAGCGGGGCCGATGGATTTAACGAGCGGATGGAAGTGTAGATGGTATTGAAACGGTTCTCGTATAGAGCCAGTTCTTCGCTGAATGCTTCAACGTTCAGCGAGAACAAATCCCGTTTGACGATGCGCATGACGTCATTTCCGCCAATGGTCATCACAATATAATCGGAAGCCATCAGCGGGCCGGTCAATTGGCCTTGCTGAAACAAGGCCAATAATTGGTCGCTTCTCCTGCCCCGTTTCGCTGTGTTTTCAAGGGCGATGCCTTCAACCCCCGGCCACTGTGCCATTTCAAGTGCTAGGCGGCCGGCATAGCCACCGCGGTTTTCCGTATCGCCCACCCCTTGGGACAAGGAATCGCCAAGTGCGGTGATGATGACGGTCTGCGGGATGAAGTTCGGCGGCACCGTATAGGGTGAGATTTCCACCGGCAACCGCGGCGCCGCTTCTTCTTTACCGAAATTGAACGTCGAAGCACATCCCGCAAGCACAATGGTTAGGGCGATGACAATTAACAGGATGCGTTTCACGTTCGTCTCTCCTTCTTTACTTTTACTTACTCGGTATAATACATGAAACCGATGGCACCGATTCCTGTGTGCGTTGAAATAACAGGAGTCGTAAAGTCATAGCGGATATCAGTAAAACCGGTTTCCTTGATCTTATCGCGCAGCGGCTCAGACATTGCTTGGCCGTTCGCCTGCGCGATTCCGACGCCTTTAACGACTTTATCTTTTGTGCGTTCCACGAAATCCTTCACTAGGTAGTCGACCACTTGCTTATGGCTGCGCATTTTGGCGACAGGGGTGTATTCGCCGTCATCGAGCGACGCAATCGGCTTGATCTTGAGGAATGAGCCGATCATCGCACGGCCTTTTCCGATGCGGCCGCCTTTAGCTAAATTGTCAAGCGTGTCGACCACTACATAGAGCTTCGTGTTGCGGCGGACCTGATCGACCCGCTCAACGATTTCTTCAACCGTTTTCCCTTGTTTTGCCATCTGTGCTGCCTCGAACACTTGGAACGTCAAGGCATGGGAAATATAACGGGAATCGATGACTGTTACATCGGAATCTGTCAATTCCGCAGCTGTGCGGGCGGATTCCACGGTGCCGCTCATGCCGCCGGTCATATGGATCGAGATGATTTGGCCACCGTCTTTGCCGAGTTCATCGTAAAGTTCTTTGAATATCCCGGGAGCCGGTTGAGAGCTTTTCGGGAATTCATCCGAATTTTTCATGAGATCCAGAAACGTTTCCGGTTCTAAATCGACGCGGTCTAAATATGTCTTGCCGCCGATCTGGATGGATAAAGGAACCACGTGAAGTCCGTATGCTTCTATTTCTTCTGCTTTTAAATCAGCAGTCGAATCCGTGACAATATGAATTTTCGACATTCGATCACTTCCATTTCATATTCTGATAAGGTGTGCGCTCTTCATTGATTATATTGCTTAAATCGAACGTTTCTGTTGCCCCTTCGCTAACACTTGTTCGATCCGGCTTCTGACCAGCTGCGCTGCCTTCACTCCCGCCTCCTCCAGCTCTTCCGGTGTAAGCGGCTCCAGCACTTGGACTGTCACGTGCGCCGGGTGGATACGGTTATTGTTTTTCTCCATAATACGGGAAGTCCCTTCGATTGCAATAGGGACAATCGGCACTTTGGCTTCTTTTGCGATGCGCATGAATCCGGCTTTAAACTCCTTGAGGCCATCGCCTTTGCTTCTCGTCCCTTCCGGAAAAATAAGTATGGAATGGCCGTCTTGCAGCTTTTTGATTGTGTCGGTGATGGACTTGAATGCACTGCGGCGGTCGGTCCGATCAAGGAATACACAATTCATCTCTTCCATATAGGTCGGGATGACCGGAAATTTCCTCACCTCTTCTTTGGAAATAAAGCCAAACGGTTTCGGAATCGACGACAACAGCACCGGGATGTCGAAATTCCCTTCGTGATTGCTGACGAACAGCACTGGCCCTTCCGGCAACTGGTCGAGCCCGCTCACTTCGACTTCGCTACCGGTACGCTGCATGATGCCAGACGCCCATTTCTGGGGTTCGCTGTGGATCAGCCGGCTATATTCCTGTTGGCCCATTTCCGCTTTACGCTTTTTAAACTTCGCCAAATTTTTGGCGGCAATCGGCAAATAGCCGAATAGATAGGAAAATGTTCGGGCCGACTTAAGCACGCGTTTCTCCTCCTGCATCCCGTTCGTACACCAAATAAGAATAGGGGATGCCATTTGAATGGAAGCGTTCAGACTCCGATACTAACTTCCATTCCCTTCCGTATTCAGGAAAAAACGTATCGCCCTGGAATGGCTGGTGGACCAGTGTAATATAAAGCCTGTCGGCAATCGGCAAAGCTTCGCGGAAAATCTGCTCGCCCCCGATCACCATCACTTCTTCATGCTGTTGCTTGGCCAATTCGATGGCGTCTTCCAGGTTATGGATAATATCGACACCCTCGGCTGTATACGCCTGATTGCGCGTCACGACGATATTGCGCCGCTTCGGCAATGGACGGCCGATCGATTCAAATGTATTGCGGCCCATCACCATGCCTTTGCCGATTGTATGTTTTTTAAAGTATGCCAAATCTTCCGGAATGTGCCACGGCAATTGATTGTCTTTGCCGATTACGTAATCCGGGTCATGTGCCACCATTAATGAAATCATTGTTTTTCCTCCTTGGCCGTTAAACTGCAACAGGCGCTTTGATCCGCGGATGCGGGTCATAGCCCTCGATTTGAATATCTTCCATTTCCATCTCGAACATCGATTTGCCTTCTGTCAACTTCAAGGAAGGCAGTGTGCGCGGGTCTCTGCCCAACTGTTCCTGCACTTGCTCCAAGTGGTTCACATAGAGATGTGTATCTCCCGTCGTATGGATGAACTCACCAGGCTCAAGGCCGCATTCCTGTGCTACCAGATGTGTCAGGAGCGCGTAGGATGCGATATTGAATGGCACGCCGAGAAAGACGTCTGCACTTCTCTGGTACAGCTGGCACGATAACTTGCCGTCCGCCACGTAAAACTGGAACATGATATGGCAAGGCGGCAATGCCATGTCGTCGATGAATTCCGGATTCCACGCCGTCACCAAATGGCGACGCGAGTCCGGGTTATTCTTGATCGACTCGACGACATTTTTCAGCTGGTCAATTTCACTTCCGTCAGTCGCCGCCCACGATCGCCATTGCTTGCCGTAAACAGGCCCTAAATCGCCGTACTTCCCTGCAAAGGCATCATCTGCCAGCACTTTTTCCTGAAACAGCGACATCTGCTGTTTGTACAGTTCCGCGAATTCCGGATCGCGCTGCGCACGTCTCCCGAAATCCGCCATATCAGGCCCGTCGTATTCATCGCTGTCGACCCATTGTGCAAATGCCCATTCATCCCAAATATGGTTATTATCTTTCAATAAAGTCTGGACGTTCGTATCGCCTTTGATGAACCAAAGGAGTTCTGAGACGATCAGGCGGAACGCCGTTTTCTTTGTCGTCATCAACGGGAATCCCTGAGCCAAATTAAAACGCATCTGATGGCCGAATACGCTGAGCGTCCCGGTGCCAGTACGGTCTTCTTTCTTGGCTCCCTGTTCTAAGATGTGTTCACACAACGCTAAATATTGTTTCATGCAATTCCCTCCATTATTAGTATTATCATAACAAAACAAATAAAATAACCAAAACAAATAGAGCACCTTAAGCAAATAAAAAAACCGTTATGAACATAACGGTTTCATGACAGCCATTTCGGCGGGGTGTCTTTCGACCAGTAAATATCCCCGATAGTAATATGGCGTTGGTATTGGTCGCTCGCTAAATGGTAATGGAAATTGAATGAATAACCTTCAAGCGGCTTTTTTTGAGTGCGGACATGGAAGCGGATTTCATCCTTGCCGGTATCTTTGTTATAGACATGGAAAATCTTTTCGGCATGATCGCCGGAAGGCTTCTCGGAAATCGCCAAATTGCGCAATCTGTCTTTACCGTAGACGGACAGTTCCGTGTCGATGACGTCCTGGATCGCCGGCAAAATGCGCGAGCGGAATTCCGAGTCGATCACCGGGCCGATGCGCGAGCCGAATTTTATGTACGATTGCGCTTCTGCGGCTTGCCGGAACTCAGCCAGTATCGCATCTTCCGTAACGTAGTATTCAGCAGGATCGATCCACTCTAAGGTATATTCTTTTAATTCCCCTTGGCTTGCATGTGATTTCGGTTCGCCTTTTTCATCCAACAAGGATTCCCAAATCATATGGTTTGGCGTAATGGCTCCAAGCGTCAGAACCGTTACAGCGATCATCAAGGACTTCTGCCACCAGCTTTTCACAATAATCACCTTCAATTTTGAACATTTTGTCAAGCTTATTATAGTAATAAACGAATTTTATGTGGAAAGGTTTCATCTTCTTCCAATTCATTGTACAATAAAGCGAGTAAGTACGCCTTGTTTTTTTCGAAAAGGAGGAATTTTCATGGACGCGTCATTATTGATTGGATTGGGTCTATTGTTTATGCTTGTGTATTTGACTTCGCTATCCATTACAGACTAAAAAAATCTCCCGCTTTGGGAGATTTTTTTATTTACTCTTATCCATTTGTATGACGCCAAAATGGAATTTCGTATTCGGGCGCACGCGCCGCTTGAAGCCAAACGCCTCAAAATCAGTCGAGCGGAAATGCGCTTTCAAGACGACGCTTTTTCTTGCGACGCGCTTCGCTTCCTCTACCCACTCCTCCGTCAATTGCCCGTGGTCCGCATTGTTCCGGAGTGGCGCGAAGTTCGACGCTTCGGTAATCTGTTCCGTGAACATCGGATCCATATAGACGACATCGAAGGAATCATCATCAAGCCCATTCAAATAATCGACCGCTTCTTGTGCAACAACTTGGATGCGCCTCATCGCTTCGTGAAGCTTCGGCATGTCCTGATAATTTTTCAAGCCTTCACTGATGACATGGGCGATGACCGGGTCGCTTTCACAACCAACCACTCGCCCCGTATCCCCAACGACAAGCGATGCAATGAGCGCATCACTCGCCATGCCGAGCGTGCAATCCAGATAGGCATCGCCCGGCTCGAGTCCTGAGACTTCAACGAGCGGATCGTTTTCCAGTGGCCGCTTCGAGCGGAATGCTGCCGAGTTGGGATGAAAAAAGAACGGCTCGCTTTGTCCGACTGGATAAAGCTCGAGCCGTTCTTTTTTGCAGACGATGACGTCCGCCGCTAGTTCTTCGTGCAGTTTGTAGATCGACTGCTTATTGCGCTCGACTGCCTGCAGACCAAGAAGCTGTGCGGTCTCTTGTACACGGTGCTTCGTCTCTTCAGTCGGCCGGTAAGCGGTCGTGACGATCGTCTTCACTGCGCTGCTTCCTCGATCGCTTGTTTCACGGCATCACGTACTTGTTCCATCTCGAAGCCTTCGATTTCTTCGCGCGGGATGAAATGCGCAAGCTGCCCGTCTTTCAATACCGCGATCGAAGGAGACGATGGCGGCACTTCCTCAAAATACTGGCGCATCTGAGCAGTCGCTTCCTTGTCTTGACCTGCAAAGACCGTCACCAAATGATCCGGCTTGTGCTCAGCCAGTTCCACCGCTTCGCGTACTGCTGGGCGTGCAAGCCCTGCGGCGCATCCGCAGATTGAGTTGATGATCACGAGGCTCACACCTTGTGAATTGCTCATATGTTCGTTGACGTCTTCTGCCGTCGTCAGCTCCGTGAATCCGGATTCCGTCAGTTCTTTGCGCATTGGGACGACAATGCCTTTCATGTACTCATCATATGCGTTCATGCTTTCTCCTACTTTCATATGTTAGTGTTTTCGCTTATTTTAAAGGGGTTACTCACTCATTACTATAACGCAGTTTAATTGACTTTCATATCTTGCCGTTTGAAATGTGATTTTTTTGTTAGTATTTCAGGGTTCAGTTTCTTCTATAAATATACATTTGCGCATACTCTATTTAACACTAGTGCATATAAAATATTAATACATGCGTTCGGAGGATGGATAAACTAATCGACCAGCCTCAGAGAAGTAACTTCACCCACTGATAACCTTTGGTTGATAATGAATCATCATAAACAATTGTACGTGTCTGGATATCCATGATGATGATCATTCCCGTGTAATAGTGAAATTGATGATCCTTTCATATTCAAATCTCAACTTCGCGTCTTCGAATAATGGCAATTCCGATATTCTCCTGGAGCGTTTGCAAATTAAATTCATCTAGTTCGGGTTTCGGGATGCGGTTATCTTCTTTCCATTCCCTTAGCATCCGCATGCGTTCCTGCAGTATAAGTGCAGTCCACTTCAGAGCTCCGCTATCCTCGACATCTCCCACCATTTTACGATCTCTGTTTATACTCACTTTCATCACCCCTCAGAAGAACATTCGTTCTTAATACAATACGCTTATTGAGTATAATAAACTGTATTTTATAAATTTTATGTATCAAAAGTACTTGCTATTGATATACTTTTTTTTAAACACGTAAAGGGGTATAGTTTGATGGAAATTACATTTAGGGAATGGCTTATCAATTTACAAACGATGATGTTCGAGTAGGGACTCTTGCTGGGTATGCCTACTGGGGTGCTGATTTTCCTGATACAAGAGAATTTGATAAAGTCTACAACTACTTGAAATTCATAGCTGGCGACGGCCCCGAGTTAATCGTAGGTTTAAAATTTGCTTATGACACCTATCCACATTCTACTAACGTTTATCTTTATCTTGAAAAATAAAAAAACCCCGCAAGTGAGGATTCCAATCTCATTAGCGGGGATTTACTGTTATTTTTTTGAAAATGGATCTGTTCTTACCTTAGTAATAATGGGAGCCTGCACTTCGTCTGTCTCCCCAGCTCTCAAGAAAATAAAGAAAGCTACGACAATGAAGAGTGAAAGGTAAAGTAGATAAGAAACTGCCAAGAAACTCCAAAGTCCATTGATATTCCTTTGAAACTCGATTGAAAGAGAAGTATTTACTATCATAATTTGATGAATAATAGTAAAAACTATGCTGAAAAACCCTGTAAATACAGTAACTCCAGCAATAAGTATAAAATCATATTTGTAAGTTTTTGTTTGCAAAATATCCTGAATAATATTGGTATTTATAAAAGAAGCTAAGATTGATATGCAAGTTCCAAAAAAACCCAATGTAATACTTGCGAAGAGAAGATAACCTTCTAATGCTAATCCAAATCCTTCTATTTTAAACATGTTAGCGTAATTGCGAGATATAATTCCTACTATGCCTGACAGAAGTGCGATGATAACTATACTCCATCGAAATCTGTTTTTCAATTTATCTCATCCTTTGAATTTGATGTACAGCACCTGTTATAGTTCCAGTACCTCTATATAAATCTAACATTCGCTGATAAATTGTGATTGGATTAAAGTTTTGTTGGTCATTGTAATTGAGAGTTGTAAATACTTCTAGCCTCTGATTCAATAAATCAATTGGTTCCACAGGTGACTGTTCTTCGTCTCTACCGTGTATTTTTAATTTGCTAGTATCCTCATTTTCTACATACTGCTGTAAGATTCGACGCGAAACGTCTTCTTCAATCTCCGAATCCCTTCTTCTATCAGTTCCCACAGTAAACTCAAGATTATCGACTCCATCAGAGTTGGGATCTCCTGTTATTCTAGTCCATAAATCTCTAGCACTTCTTCCTTTGACTTTAATACTTATTTTTCTATACTTGGATTGTGTAAATCCTCGACGTGACGCTTCTTGATCTTCTATAGCAATAAGTGAACAGTTTGAGGCTGCCTCAGTATTATTTACCAATGTATTTAACACTTGATCTATTGCGCTTGGTCCAAGCGAATCTCTATTTCTTTGGATCATCATTATACTTTGATCTGGATCATATAAAGCGCTTACCTCACGTCCAATGAATTCTGATTCTTCAATCTCAATAAACTCTGATTCTCCGTGTAAAGTCGTTATAACTGGAAGTTGATAATTCACAAGTCTTTCAAACCAAATATGATAAAGCCCGTTCATATCAACTGTAATACCTGTAAGACGTGCCTGTTCTCCATTATATTCATATACAATTTTTTGTCTCTCAGGTATATCACGAGCATATTCTTGACGGTAGTGCTCAAGTACTCCCCTCAAATCTAATCTGCGATAAGTTCCAGCTTCCACTTGTGTCATTACTCTAAAAAAGTTAAATCCAACTTTCTTTTTCTTAGCCAAAAAAAATCCCCCTTATTATCTATGCTTATATTATTAGGGAGAAAAAGGTAAAAATCTACCCTTTTTTAAACATTTCAATAGCTCAAGAGAAAAAAGAACACCTGTTCTTATTATATGATATTTTTACACAGAATCAACAATTAAATCTAATCCCTATGAAGAAATTCTTCCTAGGATTAGTTCTTCTCTATTTTTAGAATTTATAGCATCTTCATATAATCATCCACATTGTCCATCGTAATACGTCTAGTTTTTCCAGATAGATCTATCAACTTTTCACCGTACTTCTCTAACCCTTTTGTACCACCGCCAGCAATAATTAATTCTTTGGCTACCTTCCCTTTCACACCACTTCGTAAGAATATGCCCCATCATGTCCTAATATGTAATTTTGATACGGCGGACATATCAGCTTCCGAATTAATAATAATTGCTTTCATTGCCATTTCTTCCTCCTTTGGCTTTTCTGCTGATTTGCTAACTGATGGTTTAAGTACAATATGAGCATACTTCACATCAGTGCCGCGGCTGCCTATTTTCACGACTTCTCGGCTATCAGGAAGCACGATAGAATCGAGCGCTTTGTCGAGTGCTTTCTTGCCGAAGAACTACAAGGCAATGTTCTTGTAGATTTTCATGAGTATTTTCTCCACTTTGAGATTGAGCAAGTAGTTTTCCGAGTCCGACCGGGTCGTGAAAAAAGCTCTCTGTCAGAACTGTCGGCATTGCAGAATTTTTAATCATTAAAAAAGACGACCAGTCGGTTGCGTGTAATGCGTATGTGCCTCCAAACCATGTTGGCAACCCCTTGGCTTTGATGTTCTAGGCTATGAGACATTACTATGAACTTCAATCATTAGATCGGCGCCATCTGCATTGGCATAGTAGAAACGCTATTTTAATTTCATAGGCGTTTATCTTGCTGAAGGAGAGAACGATGAAGCCAGGCTGTTTTCAAAGCAGTTCGAAGGCCCTTGCCTCCGATTTTCTACCATGCATCGTGGTCATGGCCTGCAAATACGACGTTTCTAGCCATTCATTTAATTCCTTCGTTTTTCTTCGCTTCTCTCAGCTAGTCATTAACCTTGCTCTCCGTCAACCTTTCTTTGAACTGACTCCTGATCGACAATACCTCATTTACGATATAGGAAACCATAGTGGGGCAAGTAATCGCCTCGTTCAGCCACAAAATTTGATCGATGATATTGGTGACAATAATCTCACCAAAATAAGAATCTTCCGGGCATAACCGAACAGGCTCTTTCTTGACTAAAGGTTCCCGTTTTTTATCGCTTTGAAGATTCTTGTCAAAACATCGAATACCATCAGTACGATGAGAAAATCTAAGAACTTTACCGGTCCAAACAAATACATACGCTCCACTTTTAAATATTCCAAATCAACACCTCAGAGATTTAATAACAACAAATTGTCCATTATTATCTTCCTTTCTATTTTTAAAATTGAACTCCTAAATACTTCCCCCTCTTTCTTATATCTAAAATGAACGCTTCGGAAGGCGGTCTTAAATTTAATTAAAATATAAAAAAGAGCGTCCGAGTGGACACTCTTCAAGGTTATTCACTTGTATCTATCTATAAGCCCGAAAAACTCTAGAAATTTATAACCAAATTTAGTGGTAGAGCTGAAATCTGGCCAGATTGGCGGTTTCGAAAAAGCATTTCGATGATCAACATAAATTTTTGTTGCCGCCATGATTTCTTCTGTTCCTTTCCTTCTGCCACTATCAAATAAACCTAGACTTTCCAACTTACTTTCAATACTCCATACTATATCTTCAGAATGATCTTGATCCTTAATGAAGCTATTAACATTTAAAAGATAATCTTTGTTTGCATCCTCCTTTTCAGCATATTTTTTGTATTGCCAAGTTGATGAAATTAGATATTCAATGTCAACATATCGTAACTCTCTTAATCTATCAAAGTAGATCAATATTTCCGACTCTTTAATGAGACGTTCTTTTACAACATGCTCGAATCCATTTAAAAACAAAGATATCTTGGCATCTTCATCTTCGGAAAGTAAATCCTCTAATAAAGCTGGGAATAAGAAGTCATAGATAAATTCCAGAAATTCTACGTTCTCGATTCTCTTTACTATACTAGCCAAATCATTAAGTTCTTTTTGATAAATATTAAAGCGTTTGTTCAACTTGTTGATTCTATAAGTCATTAAAAGCTTTCCTACTAGAGGGGCTTGATCACTAAAGTAATTAAATGCCAACATCAACTTAGAATCATCTTCGATACCTGAAAGAACCTTTATGGAATCTTTTATATCTGGTTTCATAAAATCACTCCTTTTATTCAATACTACGGATTAAATGAGTTTGAATTTTCAGTTAAAATACAAGAGTCTTTCACTTTTGAGTTTATCATCGCAATCATTTCTTTCACCTCAAGGAAAAAGAGCGCCGGTGATAGCACTCCTTTATAAATTGTTTTTTTCTAAATTTGTAACTATCTCGCTGTTATCTTTTAGATGTTGCTCTATTAGCTCTATTAAACTTAAATATTTTTCGCAAACGCTATCTTCTTGTTCTTGAGACATATTCTCATCAAAAGATATCTGTTGAATTATTTGATCAATACCCCTAATCACATTAGTGACATCTTCGTGCAAGAAATGAAACTCATTATAAAGTATAGGTCTTACCTTTTCTTGGTATCCAATAAAATCAAATTCAAGGACTAAGCCATGAGGTTCAGAGATAAATACATCCTTCCCATCAATTTCTAAAACCTTGCTATAAGCTTTTAAACGAGAGTCATGTTGGGATTTATATGTTTTTTCTTTTTCCCAAGAAATCTGCATTTGTAAAACTTTACTTTGCCCTCGGTTAGCTAAGAATCCTCCAAGCCATACGCCCCCTAACGTACCAACTAATGTAAATAAAGGAATCCATTCTGCCATATATTCACCTCTTTTATATGAGGTTATTCAATAAAACAGGTAATTAATCCTTCTATTTCCACCTTGAAAATTTCAATTGCCGATACTGTGCAAAAGAGAAAGTAATTACTTCACGACAAAGAAACATCTTATGAATGCCTCTTTGTCGTTTACTTATTAAAGTTTTACAGCAAATAGATTTTTGAGTATCACTTATACACCAACTGCGCCATCTCCACCAAGCATCTTTCCAGGAAGTCGGCCCGATTATCAGACGCGCGAACTTGAGTTCGAAGAACCTCGACTGCCGAAGATTTGACCGGATGTGGCTCTGGAGCTCCCCTACCTCCCGCCCATTCTGTACCGTTCCATTTCGGCCAGAAGAAGCCATATGGAACTGGTTCAACGATATAAAACGGATCTGCCTCCCCCTCTTCATCGGTTGGTATAGAATCGAGAAGTATGTCTTCTATGAATCGACCAGCCCCGTTAATTTTTCTGTAATGTTTCATCATTCACCCTCCTTGAAATCATAGTCTGAAGGAAACTCCGTCAAGTGAAATGTAATAACCCCGGACGTCAAAAGAATATACTCCCGCTTGTTGCAACTTCGAGTATTTCAACTTTGTTCAGCCTATCAAATACCGGAACATTTATAGTTCTTGAAGGTCGATAGTCAATAGGCAAACTAAATATTACCGAAGTTGCGCTCGCTCCACTTACGCGCCATCGAAAATGAACTATACTTAAAGAAACCTTATAGTAGCCGACTTAACTGATGCCATATGGCACCCAACCATTTAAAAAGGTCGAAGTGATCCAAGCTTCCTGCTGCTTGGCCGTCTTTACTCACAATTGATTTAGCAAAAACTTCACGAATTTTTTTGTTCTCTGTTAAGTTAAAAGTGACATCAAATGTACTATTCGGGTATTGGTTAAGCAACGATTCAATTTGTTCAACGCTTGGCTCGTTACCACCCCTAAGGTTTCTGTTAAGTTTATCCAAACTACATGATCCACTTCTATAACTTTTTCCGTTACTGCATTGTTTGTCGGATAACGATGTAAAGCATAAATCGGCGTTGTTGCCCTGTACAGCAAATTTAATTTCGATGGTTCCGTGATCAAAGGTTTCCGTAATAGTGAAAATGTTTTTTTGAGTTTCCGTATCAAAGCTGACTGCATCTTCATACATTTTTCGATTTCCAGTTGACTGGTACACTGCGATAAATAATCAAACACGAAATGTGTTCGTGATTTCATTCCCCTAACCCTTTCTTCATCACCTTATTCAAGTTACAGCTTTTGTATCCACAAGTAATTCAAATAGCTCTTATATCGCTTTCCAAAGCAAAGTATTCTGCGCATACAAGCTGATGCGGTAGTCGGTCTCTTCACGGATCCGCATGATCTCCGGTGCTTCTTCCGCAAATAAGCTGATGACTTTAGGTTCTTAATCCACTTGAACTTACAAATGGTAGGAGTGCGCTGGTGTGTTCAGTACGTTCCACAAAGCCGTTCCTCCGAATCTTTCGATGTTTTTTAAAAATTTCCGGTCAGAAGTGACTTCGATATTCGATGCAGAAATCGGAATAAAAGCAGTGTCTGCCGAATTTCGCACTTAAACGCCCGCAACAGATCCGTTCAGTGATTTAAGGGCACATTTTCCAAATTTCATGAGCGCGTGGCGAAAGGATTCGACACTAGAGAATGTAAATGTGTCTTCGAAATTATTATTGATTTACACCTTGAATTGTTTTTCTACTGAATTCATAAAATCGTTCGCTGATATTACACAGCCATTTGATGTGCCGTCTACAATGCGATTTCCGTAGCTTTCTGTCTGTACACCTCCATTTCCCTCTGCCCCCCCGTGTAGCCAAGTGAAAAGCTTGCATCTAAAGACTAGGAAGTATTCAGCATTGAAATCCCGTAAGCATCGAGTTCCAATTCGTTTTCATCCTTACTGATAACCATATTGCCGTTTTCTACACCCATCGACTACAAGTCATTGTAGGTGTTCAATCCAGAAACTTCTAACTACCCACTGAAAGTCCTGTTTGCACCGTTAAGCGTTCCGGAGAACGTGACATTGCCGCCCTGCACTAAGAATTTTCCGTTTCCAAAGTTGATGACGCCGGTATCCATGTTGATGATATTTGAGCTTGTGGATTCCGGAAAATCCTTGCAGTCACTTCTCCAAGTTTCGCTTTGATGGCTTTCAAGTCAATCATATATTCCTCAATGAATCTCATTTGTTTTTCAGTTAAACCATAAGCATCGATTTCTTTCTTTTCCTGGGTTGCACACTTCGGGCTTTTTGTTGCATCCTTTTTCCTAGTTGCAAACGTTGAATCTCGGAATCACTCTTCACGGCTCTTTCTACTTTTCAACATTCCAATTTTGATATCATGCTTTTCAGCCAATGCCTTTAACGTTATGAAGGAGGATTCATATTCATCTCTACTAGAATGCCAGTTCATATACATCAACTCCTCACCTTCTTTAAAAATCGCGTAAAAAAAGAGCTGAGCATTAGCTCAACTCCTTTTAGTTTCATTTATTTGTAATATAAAATTTTCGTCTGCATTATGTTGTTAACAGTGTTTGGATAAATATCAGCAACCTCACTAATAAATATCTGAGCAGCCTCTTTTATTTCACCTTCATACATATTTCCTGTATTGATTCTAGTATTTAGTTCATCTATCATCTCTTCAATTCTTTCAGTTCGTTTTTCTCCATAGTAAAAATGAATTGCCTCAGGTTTATTTTTATCAGAAGTGTGCGGACCGACAATTGCTTGATTTTTGGGACTTACACCACAAAGTGCCAACTGAGGATTACCAGCTTTATCGAATTGGGCAAGTCCTACGACCATCGAAAAATCGTACTCCTTTAAAAAATCTATATTCGTTTGATAAACTTTCGTTATCTTAGTTTTTAGTGAAAGACCTTGGTTCTGTCTTAAAACGTAAGCAAATTCTTCTCGATATTCATCTGTTACATTGCCACTTGTAGACATTAAAGCATTGCCTGCATCAAATATCTTTTTAGCTCTTTCATCTCTAAAATTTTGATTATCAGATGTAGCCAAAGAGTCAGCTGCAATCATTACAAACGGAGAGCCTGTTTTTGGTACAACGCTGAACATTAAAACGACTGTCATATCATTCACTCCTTTTGTAAATATATTCTCTAAAAGGAGTGAATTCCCTGCATATAAGTAAAAAAGCACCGTCAAAAGAAGGGGCTTATAATCCAATCAGGACAAATTCACGGTAAAAAATAATTTATATCGAGGAGCACTACTCGCACTACCCAACTCCCCAAACCTGCCTTTAAGTTTATCAAAATAAGATTACAAAGATTATAAAGAGAACTAATGGCACATTTGGAACATTAGGCCGTCATATTTTTAATGACCAATTCCTTTATGCGTTGAATATGCGTGTGAGATAATCTCATGTGCATTCCGATTCACCTCATACTTTTTCCTTGGAGGAACCAGTGCAGAACTTCACGTTCCCGTTTGTTTTCGACTTTCTTTAATTTTGATTGGATCAGTTGAACGTCTCTTTTGTAAGCCTGTATCTTCTTCCATCGTTCTTCCCGTCGTTCCACTTCTTTAAGAATGGGATCGCTAGGGCTGCCATTAGCTTTGGAGATAGCAACTTCAAGTCCGTATTGCGCTATAATATTCATATTAATTTCGTTCATAGATTCACGCATAAGTTTGACACTGAACAACTTTCAATGATAATTCTTCAACAATTCTTCCACTTGCCATTTATTTATACGAAATCCCCATATCTCTTCCTACGTTACACGCCACCTTGCTTCTGGTACGTCTCCCGATTTACACCCATGCTTTGTTCCCACTTCTTACTATTGAGCTTCTCTTTCGGCTTGTCGTTTGTCTTAATACAAAGATAAGATTTTGTGCCAGAGTGGCTAAGTTTAAGCCCTTTTTCTTTGAGTTGAATTTGAATTGTTCGTTTCAGCATCATTCTCCCTCTTGAAAATAAAAAAGAGAATACAAAACAGCGGTTATACTGTCATGTGTCCTCCAGTTGGCTGGTGGGCCTATAAATATGTTTTAGTGATTTTTGTTTTTAAATTATTGTAGTACTCAACTGCTTCTAAGTAGATTTCATCATAATGAAAACTCAATCCCTCTGAACGTTCAAGCTTCAATACAAGAAATAAACTTCTTATAGAGAAATTTAATTCTCCCAAATCTGAAATCAATTCTAAGGGTGCGCTATCTTTAATTTTTTTAATATATAATTCATCTATTTCATTCAGTCTCTCTAAGTTAAAACTTATATTTTCAACATCTTTAACTTCAAAATAATCTTTTGCCGAATACAAAACGTGATCAATTATAGGCAAAAAGTCGCTCAATATAATTCTTATAACCTCTTGGTGTTTTTCTTTTAATGCAGATTTCTTATTTACCCTAAGCTCTATGAATTTCCCTAAAATAGGTATCGATGCCCCTAGTGATGTACTGAATAAAGCTGTAAGCGCGATTAGTAATTCACTACTCAAAATCCTTATCCCCCTAGTCAAAATTAACACGCCTATCCTGTCCGTCGTGCGTCTTGATGCGTGTTTCTGCGTAAGGTGGCGGCGCCCCGATTTTAGCCTAGCTGTTGGAGATCAACCATCCATGGCTTCTCAGTAGTTCCAGTATATCCAAAATCAGTTCGTCTGTCTCCGAAATTTTAACATCCTGTAATCACATATTTAAGTCTCCGTGGTATAATTTCCCTTGTCTTTCAAAAAATCATACAATATCAGTTAAAGGATGAGATAATATTGACTGGAATTTTATCAGTTATAATCGCAATATTCACTTTAGTTTTCGGTATCTTTGTTAGTGTTAATGCTTTAGATAAGAAAACAGACATTAGTCAAGCGCTTTTTACAGATGAACAAAAAATGAAGGTTCACTACTACAGACTGTTTATGCTTTCTTCTTTGATTTCTTTAGAGGCTTTTGTAATCCCTATTCTATTTCTTATTAAAAGTGGTGATTTCAAAACAATGACAGATCCCAGTACACTAGTATCTCTACTATTTTTTTCATTAACTATTTTTGTTCTATGTCTTCTTTCATTAGGCAGAATTGCAAAATGGTTTCAGAACTTTTTTGTTACAAAGCATTTTAAATACCAAATCACTTTAAGTAATAGAAAAAAAGTTTACATTATTCGAATGTTGAATCCCGAAATTTGTATTTGTTCAGAAGATCCTAATGCTGGATTTTCTAAAAATATCGACGACACTTATTTAGTACCGATAGATAGAATAATAGAAAAACTACTCATAAGGAAAGAATTCCCTAAACCAACAAAAACTTTTATACAAAAATTTTTTTATTAATAACTATAATCCTACCTCTGTATAGAAGTAGGATTTGCTACACATGCAACTTATTTAATCAATCTTCAATAATCGATCATACTCGTCGACCAGGTGACGTTGCTTTTCAAACAGATCGCTGATTCCTATGTGAAGACTCCCATTAATCATCGGATTCCTCACTGATCATGACTTTCAAGTACATTCCAGGATTCCCGACCCCCAGTTCGTCCACAATGCAATCATCGGGTCACTGATTAAAATTCCCACTATGCTATTACCTCCTGAAAATTCAGACTATATTATTGATATAATTTTTCTATCTTACAAAATAGGTGGTGAATAAAATAACCAAATCAATTAAACCCGGTACGGATAACCAACCCCCTGGTGAATACAAAGAAGTTGGTGCAAGAGGCGGAAAAGTTCCAAAAGCAAGAACTGCAACAATAGACAAGGGTGACCAGTTACCCCCTACTCAAGAACCTAATCGAGAGTGGGTAAAGAAAAAATAGTAAAAGAGATCGTTGTTCTAGCAAAGATCTCTTTTACTTTTACTACTTTTGCATAATCTTTAACTGGCTATTCCTTCGATTTTAACCGAAACGTTTAAAACATAGAGCCTAGTAACTTTCAATAAAGCCAATCTGTCCTTATTTATTTCTAAATTTTTCTCAAGCTCTTCTACTCTCCTTGTCATTTCAAGCATGGTTTGTTCATGAAGAATTCTTTCGTTTTTAAGAAAGTTGTTAATATCTGCGATCCGTTACTCTTCCTCACTGATATACATTTCAGCAGAAGTAATCATGTTTTGCCGTTCTTCTTCCGTTGTTTTTTCAGCTTTAATGGGCATTATAGGTAACCCCTCACTAACAATTTTAGATAGGGAAGGCTGTGAAGATAGCGAGGCCTACCAGCAGCCTTTAGTTTTTATGAAATGATGAACGCACTACCTTTGCTAATTTCTTCTTCCGACTCTTTCGCAAGATATTCTTCAATGTTATGCATGGCATTTAACGCCCATGCTCCCCCATCAGCTTCATACAAAGCAGCTACTGGGCCGTTTCATAAGCGAAGGATATAACGACGACTCTGGCTGCGGCACTTCTAAAAAGGGACGAATTGGTGGTCTAAAAGTGAAAAATTCCTTATGACAAGGTATCAACTGTCCAATACTCGACAGGCATATTGATTCGTAAGCGTTTTGTTGCCGCCATTGGTATACAGCACTTGAACAGAGAAATCCAACAACACACATCCTGAACATTTCACAATATCTTAAGGTGATTATCACCGTTTAATGGATTAAAAAAATCTCGTAATCTAATAATCATTCTCGTAAGTTCTGGTAAACTAAATCAAAAAGAGGTGCTTTTTATGAAGCCAAGAATCTCTGTCATTACGATAGGTGTGGACAATCTTGAGCGAGCGCTGGAATTTTACCGGGACGGCCTGGGATTTCCGACAGAAGGAATTGTCGGGGAAGAATTCGACAACGGGGCCGTCGCCTTTTTCGATCTTCAGCAAGGCCTGAAACTCGCCATCTGGAAACGCCAAGACATCGCCCACGAAACTAAAATAGCGATGGGCCCGCCAAGTCCTACAGAATTTACGCTTGGCCATAACGTCAACAGCAAAGCGGAAGCCGATGCAGTGATGGCCCATGCTGAACAGGCCGGAGCCCTCGTAACAGATCCGGCTCATGATACGTTTTGGGGCGGCTATTCCGGCCATTTTCCAGATCCGGACGGCCACTTATGGGAAGTGGTATGGAATCCTGCATGGGGAGAAGCGGATTAATTCCTGTCTTAAACTGAAGGGGGATTGGCATGAAATTACGCAATTTCTTTTACGAGGCATTCCTATTCCTGCTGGTAATAATATCCGTCACCATTGCATTGGTTTCCAATGAACGTTTCACTTTGGTTCATTGGATCATCTGGGGGATTTTCTTCATCGATTATTTCATCCGCTTCATTGCAGCAGAGCGCAAATGGCAATTCGTTAAATCCCACCCATTGGAATTGATCGCTATCATTCCACTGGATGCGATTTATCAAGCGGCCCGCTTTTTCATGTTTTTCCGGATGTTGAAATTATGGGGCATCCTTCCACGCTTTTTAAGGCCCGTTTATGCCGTCTTAAAAACGAACGGCTTGGAGAAGCTGCTGGTTTTCGCGATCATTTTAATTTTTCTCGTGCCGATCCCGATGATCCTAATCGAACCACAAATCGTTAATTACACGGATGCCATCTGGTGGGCGATTGTGACTATGACCACCGTCGGCTACGGGGACATCTATCCCGAAACCGGCGTCGGGCGCTTTTTGGCGGTCATTTTGATGTTTGTCGGAATCGGCATCATCGGGACGTTCACCAGCGCCATTTCAACATATTTCGCATCGCGCAGGCGTGCACTGGAAGAAGATCACGTGCTCGACATCGTCAATTCGATCAAAAAAATCGAAAAATTGACTGCAGAAGACCACCAGCTCATTCAGAGCTATTTGAAGAAAAAGCTGGAATGATATGCCTCTAGAAGCTTATACCGCTATGCAAAAAGAGTCGTCCGCGGGGGGATT
>JBNJJS010000005.1:0-250643 GCA_051750505.1 Bacillota bacterium | reverse complement strand
TTTATTTGTGCTGAAAAGCCAATGTAAAGTTTGTTAAGTGTTGGTGAAGTCTTCCGCAAAAGGGGTTACGGAACTTGAAAAATCGGTTAGCCTAGAAATGAAAGCAGCCCAATTTGAAGGAGGAAGATCGTTTGAAGATTTCTGCTCTGAACATGTCACTTTCGGCACTCGCTTTTGGACTGGTATTCATGGCACATTCCGAGTCGGGGACATTTGCAAGTGAATCCGGACCGGGCGGCAAAAAGTATGAGCCGGGACGGGAAGTTATCGAACGTTTAGGCCCTCACGATGATGTGGAAAAAGAATTGGAACAGCTGGAACAGCATGTAGACAGCAAAAGGACATTGACGATCGAAGAGTATCAGGAGATTCAAGGCCAATTGGACGAACTGCTGCAGCGCGTGAACGATCAAGCGAAAGCGAGCGGGGAAGCGGACGCACAACTATTCGGTGAGGTATTGGAACTGCAGGAAGCGGTCACAGGAATCGATGTCCGTTGAACTTTTCGAGGATTATATATAGAGGTGAGTGCAGGAAGCGATGCTGAGGCATTGCTTTTTTTGCTGAGAATTACCAGCAGGAAGGTCCACAAAGCTTCGTGATAGATTGTGGTTCAGGAAAAATGCGGTAAGGCTGAGCAGCCGCTTGCTGAGCAAACACAGGCTTGTTTATGTAAAGTAGAAAAAGAACGGTTGGGCATTTTAGAAAACACCAGAGGAAAAGTAATCATGAAAAAACAGGAGCCCGCATATACATAGGGCTCCTGTTTTTTGGTGTTCTCAATAGGCACCTTGTGAAGTTGAAGAAACTCTTGAGGGAAATGCATGAGTGGGGCGGAGAACGAGAAAATGGAAGTGTGCAGGACAAGTAAAAGCTTTGCTTAAAAAAATGAGAGGCGCTTTTTGTTAATAAATCATGTCTTAAGTCACGGAATAAAAATATAAAACCTGTTCTGAATTTTGAAATATATTACCGATTGAGGACAAAATATTACAAAGGCAACCTAAGGTGGAGGTTTGGCGTTCTAAGGTTTATAATGAAGAAAATTCGGGGATTAGAAATGTCCGGCAGGAGGTACAGCTATGAAATGTGCAAAATGTGGCACCATGAACGATGAGTCTGCAAAGTTCTGTGATAATTGCGGAGAGCAGCTAGCCACAAGGAAACAACGGAAACCTAAGCGCAATAAGTTCATGTATGCATTAGTGTTACTGGCGGTCTTATTGGGGCTTGGATTTGGATTAGGGCAATTGTTGGCTGAGGACGAGCCGGAAGTGGCATTGCCTCAGGAAGACACCGAAGCTGCTGAGGAAGAAGTGCCGGAGGAAGAACCGGTGGAAGAAGAACCAGCCGAGGAAGAGATGCCGGTGGAAGAACCGGAAACACAAGTCTCTTCTGAAGAGCAAGTTGAAGGAACTGTAACAAAGGCTGAAAACATCACCCATCCTTCCGATCAGGAAGAGAAAGTGAAGCCGAAGAAAAAAGACAAAACAGCAATCATCAAAGAAGCACAGACGCGTGTATATACGATTTTGACTGAAGGCGGCCAAGGTTCCGGGTTCCTGTTTACGGAAACGGGCATGGTCGTGACGAACGCTCACGTAGTGACAGGGTACACGGATGTCATCGTGCGTAACGTCAACGGACAGGATCATGAAGGGACGGTCGTCGGAATCTCTGCAGAATCCGATATTGCGCTGATCCACGTGGATGACTTGGCTGGCATCGAACCTTTGGAAGCGGAAATGGCAGCAACCGATGTCGGCACGGAAGTTATTGCGCTCGGCAGCCCGTCCGGTTTTGAAAATACCGCATCTATGGGGTACTTGACTGGCATCGATCGTGATTTCTACCAGGAATTCACCTATGAAAATATCTACCAGGTCGATGCCGCACTGGCGCCGGGATCAAGCGGCGGGCCGCTGCTTGACGCAGGCACCGGGAAAGTAATCGGCATTAACTCACTGCTATTCCCAGAAGGGGATTCGATCGGCTTCTCCATCCCGCTCTATTCAATGTACGACCAATTGGATGCATGGGCGAAAAACCCGATGAGCCGTGAAGCAGTTGCTGAAATTTTCCCTGTCTACGATGATTTCGACAGTAATTATGAAGATGAGAATTACGAATTCGATTACAGCACGACACATGAATTCACGGAAGAGTCATTGAAGGAGTTTGTCGTGAGTTATCAGGAATTCTACGAATTGGCGCTGCAAGAAGAAGACTTTTATTATGTCCAAAATTTGCTTGTCTACCAGAGTGATATCTACAATAGCATGATCGAGTACATCGATCAGATTGCCGGCAAAGGCATGGAACATATCTTTAATAAGTTGGAGATCACCAATATTGAAATCAAAGAAGACCATGCGTTGATAAATACGGAAGAGGCTTTTGAGTTCAAGGATGCAGAAGGCAATTGGTCGCTGCAGGAACGCACGAAAGTCTACACAATCGTTATGGACGATTATGGTTTCTTCTATATTTCCGACATCGTCAACGTGGAATAATCAAAAGCCCTGAATGAAAATTCAGGGCTTTTCTTTATGGGCACAAAAAAGCAACCCCCTTTTAGGGAGCTGCGTTTTTTCATTAACTGCTTGATACGAGGTCAGCTACGAGAATATAGCGGTCGGGTGCAGATCCGACAAAGTCGAACGGGTAACATGTCGACACAGTCAGCGTCGCTTTCGGTTTCGGGACAATGACAGTGCGGTCGTCTTCATCGACGATGCGCACTTGCCTGACGCGGTAAGTGAACGTTCCATCGGCTGTAGTGACGATGAATTCATCGCCTTTGCCGACTTTCCCGAGTTCACGGAACACGGTGTCGCGATGTCCTGACAATACCGAGTTATCGTATTGCCCCGGCAACACGCTGCCTGCGTAATGTCCGACGCCCTTTTCAAGCTCGTCTTCATCGGTGCCGTGGATGATCGGCAAGCTGGCGCCAAGTTTCGGGATGATGAGTTCCCCCATCAAATCACCCACTTTTGGGAGAGCTGGATAATCCGCAGTTTTTGGAACTTGGACGGTTTCCGGCTCTTCCGCTGGAGTGGATGCGGCAGCTTGGGTAGTTTCTACCGGTTCAGCCTCCGGCACGGATAGTTGTGCATCGGTCGTCTGCAGTTTAGGCGCAAAGTCCTCTGCGGAAACGGAGTCCGCTTTATATAGCATATAGCCTTTTAAGAAAGTCGCTGCCTGAGTGCCGCTGAACCATAGGCCGAAGACAATCATTCCGATTGCCGCGAGCGTCATCAACCATGAAATCTTCCTATTGTTCATGCTGTGCGTTTCACGCGTTTGCGTCTTAATAGAAAGGCGCCGAATACGACAAAGCCGATGCCGATTCCTGCGTTCTGAACGAAATCGCTGGCTGTATTCGGTAATTTTCCGCCTTTCACGGTCTGGTTGGTGTTTTCAAGGGCAGGAGCTTTAGGTGGCGGAACGATTGCCGGTGGGCTGTTTTCGAGTTCTTTGCCGGTATCGATAATGAGATCCGATCCGAACATTTCAGCCGTCAGCAGAATGTCAGCCAGAAAATCACCTTGCAGATTGTACAACTCAATCAATAAATCATAACCGTCAGTCGATTCCAAAGAGATAAGGGATTGCACGCTCATTTCTTTTTTTTCATCGCCTTTGACGAAATAATACTTGGCTTCCATTTCGAAGATTTCCATGAATTCGTCGTAGATCGACAAGAGTTCTGCTATCTGTTCGGCGGACAATTCGGTCACCGTCGTGAATTCCTCAATCGCTATCATGCGCTCGCTAAGTGCCATCAAACGCTCTTCGAATTCCGGATTCATGTAGTCGAGTGTTTCGAAATGTTGTACAAGGCGTTCGAGTTCCTGTTCGGTCAAGCCGAATTCGGCAAAGGCAGCTTCCAAGTCCATGTCGAACAGCCAGTCTTCCTGATAGAAGATAACGGCGCTTTCCAACTCTTCGATGAATTCGTAGTTTGCGATTGAATCATCGAACAAGTTGAGGAATTCCTCGAGCTCTGCTTTGGAAGAAAAACCGAAATCTTCAAGCAATAAAGCTAAGTTTGCTTCTGTAATCGGGGTCAAGTCTTCCTGGTAATTCAAATAAAAGTCGACGGCTACATCCAAATCTTCAGCGAAGATATAGAAGTTTCCGTCCAACACGTCTTCGCCTTCATTCAAATCGCCGAACTCTGCCAACAGGCTATTCAATTCAGCACGGGTCAGCCCGTATGTTTCCATAATAGCTGCAACTTCAATTTCGCTGAGCGGCGTTCCAAGCTCATCGACGGAATCGAACTCCTCCAGTGCCCAGTCTTTGCTGTCTAAATAAGCGATATAATCAGGTTTTTCCCAGCCGATGCCAGCCAAGAAACGGTTGAAATCGCGGTCATCCTCTGGAATGGCGAACGCAGGGATTGTCCCGATCGTAACGGTCAGCAAGAGGGAAGTGATAATTGTTAACACAAGCTTCATTAGAATCCTCCTATATGTGAAATAAATGGAATATCTAAAATATTATAGTCTTGTGTCGTGACTTTTAGAATAGGTCTATTAAACTATAAAGAATTGATTTTCATATTTTTACATCTTAAAAAAGAGAAATCTTATAAGGAATTATTGGAATTGTCTTGCTTTTTGATTATTCATTATCGTATAGTCTATACAATAATGAATAATTGAGGTGAAAACATGCACCGACATTTACTTGTGCCTGACGCTACTGAAGAAGTCATGGCGATGCACGATGAAGACATCATCATCACCAATAGAGAAGGTCGCATCATTAAAGTGACGGAGCTAAGTGGTTTGCATTATGGTGTGACGCCGTCCGCTTTACTTGGCCGGTCGATCTATGATTTGGAGCAAGAAGGAGTCTTTACGCCAGCCGTCACGCCGCTTGTCATTGAACGGAAGAAAAAGCTGGTGCTCGTGCAGGAGACAGCGACGGGCAAAAAGATGCTCATCACCGGGATGCCGGTTTTCGACGAACAGCGTGAAGTCGAGTACGTCATCAGTTATTCCTATGAAGTATCGGAATTGATGGTTATGAAGGAATACTTGGAATCGCTGGTGACAGAGATGGACCGGGTCAAAGGAGAGCTGGCGTATCTGCGCGGCAGGCAGATGCCGGCGGAAGGGGTCATTGCCCAAAGCGCCCAGACAGAACGCGCCCTTCGCAGTGCCATGAAATTGGCTGAATACGATGCCTCTTTGGTTATTGAAGGGCCGCGTGGAACAGGAAAAAGCATGTTCGCTAAACTCATTCATCAAAAAAGTGCCAGAGAAGATGCGGCGTTTATCGAAGTCGATTGCGGTGCGATTCCTGAATCGCTGTTTATTGAATCGTTTGAAAGTGAAGACGGCTATTTCAAGCTTGCCGAGCAGGGTACGCTTGTCCTTAATGAAATCGACCGGCTGTCCGGGCGGGCGCAGTCAATGCTGGAGAAATTGCTTGCCGAAAAACGTGATATCCGCCTCATCGCCATCAGTGAAACTTCATTAGAAGATCGCATGCAAAGCGGCGAGTTCCGGGAAGCGCTGTTTTATCTGCTTCACGTTTCACTCATTCAGCTCGCTGGCCTGCGGGAGCGCCCGGAAGACCTGGAAGCATTTCTTACCCGCACGGTTACGGAACTTGCGCAGAAATACGGCACCGTCAAAAAACTCGCAGATACTGCCTATGTCCATCTATTGCAACTGGAGTGGAAAGGGAATTTCCGTGAAGTGCGCAATGTGCTCGAGCGCAGTTATTTGGAGAGCGAGGATAATGAAATCCGTCTTGAAGATTTGCCGGCGAGTTATCGACCTGCCAAAGATGAACAAGTGGGCATCGAAATTGAAGGCCGTACCTTGCCCCATCTATTGGATGTGGTGGAGAAAAAGGTCTTGGAAAACGCCAAGAAGCGTTACCGGACCACAACTGAAATGGCTGAGAGGCTTGGCATCAGCCAGCCTTCTGTCGTGCGCAAATTGAAGAAACATGCAATTCCAACAGGAAAGGATGAAGAACTATGACAACAGGACAAACACAGGACTGGCGAGAGATGACTAAATCCATCGGTAATTTACTGGCACCGAGCATGGCGAAAGACCATCCGAACCTGCCGGTAGTTAAAGCGGAAGGCTGTTATTACTACGGAGCGGACGGACGCACTTATCTGGATTTCACATCAGGCATCGCAGTGGAGAATGTCGGGCACCGCCATCCGAAAGTCGTCCAGGCGATCAAAGACGGGGCGGACCATTTGATCCACGGGCCGTCCGGCGTCATTATCTATGAATCGATCTTGAAACTGGCATACGAACTACAGCAGATCATGCCGGGCAAACTCGATAATTTCTTTTTCGCCAATAGCGGCACCGAAGCGATCGAAGGCGGCATCAAGCTCGCGAAATATGTCACGAAACGCCCGTATGTCGTCTCGTTCACCGGCTGTTTCCATGGCCGTTCGATGGGGGCTCTCAGTGTGTCGACATCAAAAAGTAAATACCGCAAGCATATGCAGCCGTCTTGGCTGACGTACCAATTGCCGTACGCCCATCCGGATGATTTGCCGGAAGGCGCGGACCCGAAAGTGTTCTTTCCGGAAAAGCTGGAGCGTGATATCGAAAAGCTCTTCAATCACCAAGTGACGCCTGAAGAAGTTGCATGCATCATCTTGGAGCCGGTGCTCGGTGAAGGCGGCTATATCATTCCGCCGAAAGAATGGCTCGAAAAAGTGCGCGAAATCTGCGACCGGCACGGCATCTTGTTGATTTTCGATGAAGTACAGACAGGTTTCGGCCGCACGGGGAATTGGTTTGCCGCACAGACATTCGGTGTCACACCGGACATCATGGCGGTCGCCAAAGGCATCGCAGCGGGGCTTCCGCTCAGTGCGACAGTGGCGTCAAAAGAACTGATGGATCAATGGCCGCTCGGGACGCATGGCACGACATTCGGAGGCAATCCGCTTGCCTGTTCGGCTGCGCTCGCATCAATCGAAGTGCTGAAAGAAGAACGTTTGTTGGAAAATGCCCAAACACTTGGAGCGTATGCGCTTGATGAGCTGGAGAAGTTGAAACAGAATCATCCGGCCATCCGTGAAGTGCGTGGCGTGGGGTTGATGATCGGCATCGAATTGATGGATCCTGAAACGAAAAAGCCGGACGGGGAAGCAGTCATGACTGTATTGGACGACTGCCTGAAACAAGGGGTGCTGTTCTATTTATGCGGCAATTCAGGCGAAGTTATCCGGATGATACCGCCTCTTACCGTCTCGAAAGAGCAGATCGATGAAGGCATCAAAATTTTAGGCCAGGCACTGGCGAATTTGAAGTAGCAATAAAAGGGGATTATTAAAAAGGGGGAATCATTCATGACAAGCATTCCAAAAGAAGGACAGGAGTTGCCGCGATCGGCCACCTGGAAGTTTCTCATACCGTCACTGATAGGGGCGTTGCTATTTCTCGTGCCGGTCTCGTATGACGGGCAAATTACTATCGGGGTAGGGATACTTGCCTCATTCCTGCTTTCTACTTTCGGGGAGTGGATTCCTGGATTCATTGTGGTTCTTCTAGGTTTCTCGGCAGTCGCAGGGCTGGTTTCCACCGTTGCAAGACCTGGCTTTATACAAAAATCAGATTTGCTGCGTCCGATTTTCATTATCGGGCCGGTCAGTTTATTGATCCGTTTTCTCGGATTTGCAGTCGGCATCATGGCTTTTTATGAAATCGGGCCCGAAGCGATCGCTTCGCGCAATACCGGTGGTGTGGTCTTGTATGATTTGGCCCCGGTGTTATTGACATGGTTCTTGTTTGCCGGCATTCTGCTGCCGCTATTGGTGGAATTCGGGTTGATGGAATTTGTCGGGACTTTGCTCAATAAAATCATGCGCCCGGTGTTCACACTGCCTGGCCGTTCATCGATCGATGCGATGGCATCCTGGATGGGGGCCGCGCCAGTTGGGGTTTTGGTGACGATGAAGCAATACGATGAGGGCTATTATACGAAGCGTGAAGCTTCTGTCATAGCGACGACTTTCTCGATTGCGTCCGTCGCTTTCAGTTTGGTAGTCGCCAATGTTATCGGCATCGGCCATTTGTTCTTGCCGTTTTATTTAGCGGTATCGGTCGCATGTCTTGTGGCGGCGGTCATCATGCCGCGCATACCGCCCTTGTCGCGCAAAACGGATACATACAGGGAAGGTGTCGGAAAACAGATTGATGACACTGTCCCCACGGACGTGTCATTGATCAAATGGGGATTTGACGCTGCACGTTCGAAAGCAAACGGCGCAGCGAGCGGCAAGAAATTGGCTCAATCCGGTGTCGGGACGGTCATGGATATCTGGCTCGGTTTGATCCCTCTCGTCATGGCGCTCGGGACTGCTGCATTGATCATTGCGGAGTATACGCCGATATTCCGCATCATCTCCTATCCGTTGATTCCGCTGTTGTCATTGATGGGCTTGCCTGAGGCGGAAGCGGCGGCGCCGACTTTGCTTGTCGGTTTCGCAGATATGTTCTTGCCGGCAGTTCTTGGCAGCGGCATCGAAAGCGAATTGACGAAGTTTGTCATCGCAGGCATGTCGCTCACGCAATTGATTTATATGTCCGAGATCGGCATTCTGATCTTGCGTTCGAATATCCCGGTGAAATTCTGGGAATTGCTTGTCATTTTCCTGCTTCGCACAGCGATTACTTTACCGGTTATCGTATTGTTTGCACATCTTTTCGTTTGACCATGAAACCTCCGCATTCGCGGAGGTTTTTTTGTATTTTTGAAACAATGCTATACTCACAAGTAAACAATTGCATTTTGAAAGGTGAGGAAATCCATGAAGGTAACGAAAGCAATCATCCCGGCAGCGGGTCTTGGGACGCGCTTTTTGCCTGCGACAAAGGCAATGCCGAAAGAAATGTTGCCAATCGTCGATAAACCGACTATCCAGTACATCGTGGAAGAAGCGATTGCGTCCGGCATCACGAGCATACTCATCGTCACAGGCAAAGGCAAACGGGCGATTGAAGATCATTTCGACCATGCGTTCGAGCTTGAACATATTCTGAAGGAAAAAGGAAAGTTGGATATGCTTGATTCTGTGCTTGCTACTTCAGAAGTGGAAATTCATTACATTCGCCAAAAGCAGCCGCTCGGCCTCGGCCATGCGGTTTGGTCCGCGCGCCATTTCATCGGGGATGAACCCTTTGCAGTGCTGCTCGGTGATGATATCGTCCAAAACGATCCCCCCGCACTATTGCAGTTGATGGAGCAGTTTGAGCAAACAGACAATCCCGTCATCGGTGTCAAGGAAGTGGGAGAGGATGAAACGCACCGATATGGCATCATCGCGCCGGCACAACGGAAGGGGGCGTTGATGAAAGTCGATCATTTCGTCGAAAAACCGGAGCCTGGAAAAGCTCCATCGAATTTTGCCATCATGGGCCGTTACGTTTTGACTCCGGAAATTTTCGGTTTGTTGGCAGAGCAACGGCCTGGTGCAGGGGGAGAGGTCCAATTGACGGATGCCATCGAAAAGCTCAATGCCATCCGCCCGGTACAAGCGTTTGCATTTGAAGGCAAGCGCTATGATGTCGGCGAAAAATATGGCTTTATCGAAACGATTATCGAATTCGCCATGCAGCGTCCTGAACTGAAGCCGGATTTGCTGGCGTTATTCGAAAAGAAATTGGAAGAAGAAAAGAAAATAGAATAGTTTCCGAGTGTGATTGAATTTTCTGATAATAAATGACATACTTAATATATGCTCAACCGAATAGACAGTGTGAAGGAGGAGATTCGATGTATAACGAAGATGATATTCAAGTCGATTACCGGATCCATATGAATCCGGGCACGGAGATCTTTGCATGTTCTGCGGATTGTATATTAAAAGAGAAGGAAGAGCAGGCGCAAGTCGGTGACGCCCATTTTTACCTGTTCAATCCTCAGCGCAGTTCGCTCGAATCACTGGCGATGTACGCTGAAGATATTTCGGAAGGCCTAGGGGATGTTTACAGGGACCTTAAGCATATTCCTGATATTGATGATGTATTCGGCCTTGTGGCAGTTTTTGATGATTTACAAGTGATGGAAGAAGAGCGCAACAAAGGGATCGGTGAGTCGTTCGGGCAGAAGATGCTCGAAGAATTGCGTTTTTTGGACGTCGAGCTGCTAGTTGTCATTCCTGGATACTATACCAATACTTCCAAACAGGATGAAGCTTATAACAAGAAAATCAGGGCCTATTATAAAAAGAATGGCTTTAGGCGATTGAAGAAAAATATGGATAATCCAGTTATGTATACGTATTTATAGGGAGGAGAAAGCCGCCGGACTGGCGGCTTTTTATTTTGCCTCAATACACATCGAAAGCGGCAAGTTTTGAGTGGAAAATGCGGCAAAAGGAAAAATGGCCATGAAATCCTGAAAAAAATAATTGGAAAGTCTAGTCATTTTTTGCATCCGCTTTCATTCCCTTATACGTATGCTCCTCGTGTCTTTATTCATACAGAAATTGATATCTGAAAATTTGATTTAAATAGGCATTAATAACTATTAAATTTTTAAAATAACAGGATGTTAATACTGGATATACTTTTTATACTAGTTTTTATTGGTCCTCTGTAGTAGTATAGGTTTATGATATTTCAATATTTATAATATTGGAATAAATAACAGGTACTTTAACCTATATGATGGGGTGGGCGGAATGAAAAACAATTTGAAACTTGGAATTTTGATTTTGATGGTGCTTGGATTCGGTTGGGCATTGTTCTCGCTGGTTCTGCCTTTTTCTACGGAAATGTTGATTGTGGCAGGCTTATCCATTCTCTTCATGACTCTGATCCATGAACGATATGTCTTCCTGTACGGCATCAGTATCATTTTGAGTTACGGCGTATACTTAACGATATTCGCGTTTTTCTATACGCAGCGGCCGGATTTGGAATTGATGTATGTTTATAGCCATTTATTGTTCACTGGTTTTATCCTGTCGTTTTGGCTCTTGCTGAATCAAATCAAGCAGATTGGCTACGAAGCGAGCGAACTGCGCCGCCAAGTGCAACTGCTTCAGAAATATCATGGTGAAACCGATATTCTGACAGTCAACGAGTTCACTGAGCAAGCGCAATGGGTGCTGAAGACAACTGAACGCAGGCAGGAAGAAGCGTGGTTCGTTGAAATCACGATCAATACGAAGAACAAACGCACGCAGCAAAATATTAAAGAGTCGCTTGAACGTGCGACGCTGTCGACGATCCGCCAGAAGTTCGACTTGGCAACTTCGACAGGGCAATCGATTTATCTATTATTAAAAGATATCGATGAAGAAGGCGTCCGCCTCATGCTCGAGCGCTACCGTGACAAAGTGAAGCAGGAGCTGAACCTGCTGGAATCCCCGTACGTTATACGACAAGAGCAGGTGTCCAATCTGAACGAACTATCACGTGCTCTGGGTAAAGCGATATGAATATACTCATTACAGCCACAGTCGTTCTGTTCTGGATTTTGCTGCTGTTCTATTCTGCGGTGACGATCGGCGGCGTCTGGTATCGGCTCCGGTTCCGCAATCCGCCGAAAATCGACCATTATCCGAGCGTGGCCGTATTGATACCTGCCCATAATGAAGAAATCGTCATTGAAAATACATTGCGGGCGATGGCCAGATTAAAGTACGAAGGCAAACTTGATATTTATCTTTTGGACGACAGTTCCAAGGACGGAACTGCTGCCATTGTGCAGGAATTTGCCGAAGTATTTTCCCGCATCCATTACATTCCGGTGCCGCCTGGCAACCCTAAAGGCAAATCCCGGGTTTTGAATTACGGGCTGAGCATTACGGATTCGGAGTATTTTGTTGTCTATGACGCTGACAATGAACCGGAGCCGGATGCGCTGGAAAAATTGGTTCAAGCAGCAGAGACTGTGCCGAATGCTGCGGGAGCTGTCGGCTACGTCAAAACGAAGAACGTAGATACGAATGTATTGACCCGCATGATCGCCCTGGAATTCCAAGTGTTTCAATTGCTTATGCAATGCGGGCGGTGGGCGCTGTTCAGACTCGGTTCTCTGGCCGGGACGAATATGCTGCTGAGGCGCTCGGTCATCGACAAGCTTGGCGGCTATGACGTCTATGCTCTGGCGGAAGATGCGGAGTTGACAGTCCGGCTTACAGCTGCGGGCTATGTGTTGCCGGTGATTCCGACTTCCCACACATGGGAACAGGAGCCCGAAACACTCAAAGCGTTCATGAAGCAGCGGACGCGATGGCTGACGGGAAATCTTTATTTATTGGAAAAATCATTGAAAGATTGGTCGCATTGGCAAGGGAGAACGTTTGTGCTCAGTATGCAGCATCTTTTTACGTATTTGATTTTCGTGCTCATGCTGCTCATTTCGGACGTCTTTTTTATCCTGAGTATTTCAGGGGTCGATATACCGATTATCGGTGCACCGCTCATGATGCTTTGGTTTATGACCTACATCGTCTACACTGCCCAGCTTTTGAGTGCGGTCGTGGTTGACAGGAATGTTTCGCTGACAAATGTGCTGTTTGTGCTGATCATGTACTTCACGTATGCACAATTATTCATCCTATTATTGATCCTCAGCATCACGAAATATACGTGGAGCAAATTGCGCAAAAAAACAATCGCCTGGGACAAAACCCAGCGCTTCAAAGGGAGAGTGGATTCATGAGGAAATGGCTCCTGCCGGTGACGGCACTGGCATTGGCCCTCGCTGCCTGCAGTGAAGATACCAGTGAACCGTCGCCTCAACCAGATGACCAACAGTCGCCAGAAGAAGAGGAGCAACCGGTGGAGCAGCAAGGGGTTCCAGAAGGGTTTGGGGAACGTTATTTTGATGAAAATGGGTTTATCCATGCCTATCCATCTGCTCCGGATTCACAATATTTGTCCGAGAGCATCGGCTTGTATATGGAATATTTAAACATGATGGAAGATGAAGATAAATTCGAGGAACAGTACGCAAATCTGATGAGTGAGTTTGTGGTCGAAAAAGATGAGAATCTATTTGTCAATTGGCTCATTTATGAAGATGCGACAGTCAACGCATTGATCGATGATATCCGCATAGCAGCAGCATTGCGGGAAGCAGATGAGTTGTTTGACCGCCCTGAATACTCGGAGACAGCAGACCGGATCATCGAAACGATCTCACGCGTCCAAACAAATAATGGCTATACGGTCGATTATTATGACTGGGAAGTGGAATTCCCTGCCCAGCGGGTGACGTTAAGCTATTTGATCGATGATGTTCCAGAGGATATGAAAGCAGATGAGCTGCTTGAAAATGTAGAAGCGGACGAAGTGTTCTTCCCTGAATATTTCGATGTAGCGGAAGAAGAGTATGTCGAGAACGATATAGTCCACATGATCGATCAACTGCTTATAGCGATCAACCGGGAACGGATTGGGCTATCTTCGGATGTATTTGAAGAATGGCTTAAAACCGAATGGGCCGAAGAAGGGCGTTTATTCGGCAGGTATAACCGGGAGACGCAAGATGCGGAGGTCACGTATGAATCACTTGCAATGTACTTTTACATGAATGAATATTTGCTCGCCATCGGTGAAGATGAAACGGCAGAAGAAGTGAAAGTTCGTGGGACAGAAATGATAGAGTCCAATGCTGACGGTGAAACGCATTTCTTCGACTTCATCCATTATCATCTCATGATGGCAGATGAGACAAAGTAGGAAGGGGGCGCTGTTGATGAAGAAAACCATATCTTTCATGTTGCTGATCGCCTTCTTGACCATCAGCCCTTGGCAATTCGCTGCTGATGATGAACCATCGGGTGAAGAACCGAAAGTGCTGATTTTGTATCATGCAGAAGAACAGAGCCAAAAAGAAGAAGTCCCTGTGTTGGACATGCTGGTCGGCCATTTCAGCTCCGACATTACGATTCAGTCGATCGAAGAGGCCGCCGCTGAATATGAGAAAGGCGATTACACACATGTCATCTATTTCGGCCTTGGGAGACGGCAATTGACTGAAGAGGAATTATTCATCGTCGACCAATACGATGACGTCAAAAAAATGTTCATCGGAAACTATTTTGAGTATTTCAAAGAAGCCCCGGATCTCAGTATTAGAGATTACCGGACGATCGATGGAATTAGCGGGGAAGGCAAGATGTTCGAACTAGAGGAAGAAAAGGACATGTTGATCATCAACGGCATCGAACAGATGGATGTTCTTTATGAAGGGCAAGCGTCTGATGGAGCCTATCCGCTCATTTTTAAAAATGATAAGCTTTATTATGTGGCAGCCAACTCGATTACGGGAAGACTCAGCGATATCTTAGGAGAGTCTCTCTTCGACTTTTTCGATGCTGAGAAATCACCGCCGAAAAAATTGATCCGCCTGGAAGATATCCATCCTAGGAGTGATCCGGTACTCGTCAAGCAAGTCGGCGATTATTTAGCGGAACGGGATATTCCGTATGCGGTGACGGTCGTTCCGGTTTATACGAATCCGGAAACAGGCCAACGTATCCATTTATCTCAAGCAATTGAACTGGTGGACGTGTTACAGGAAATGCAGAAAAATGGCGCCAGCCTAATCCAGCATGGGTATCTCCATCAGTATCGCGCAGATGAAACGGGAGAAGGATTTGAATACTGGGATGTAGATCATGATCGTCCGATTTACCAATCCAATGAAGACGAAGTGAAATTGCGCGAGGATTTCGCTTCAGACGAAGAGTATGAAGAGTTTGTCCAAAATGTCGGATTGCCGTACGAACAAACTCATATTTATAATTCAATCGTTAATGGAGTATATGAAATGACAGCGGAAGGGCTTTACCCGATAGCTTTTGAAGCCCCCCATTATTCAATGTCGCAAACAGGCTATAAGGAATTGTCGAAGTATTTCACGACATACATCGGCCAGATCCAAATCTCCGACCGAACTTACGATGGAACTTTTGTGCCGGTCTATGAATCAGAACCTGCGGGGCTTCATGGCATGAAAGTGATTCCTGAAACACTGGGCTACATCAATCCGGATAATCCTGCTGCGGTTGATGAAATGATCGAACAAGCCGATTATACAGCCCAATTCAGTGATAGTTACTTAGCTTTCTTCTACCATCCATATCTCGGAATCGAGACCTTCGAGGAACTGATGGGCAAGTTGGAGAAATATGACCAATACGAATGGGTCGATTTGAAAGAGATGGAGCATAAAACGGAAGTGGACGGTATGGTAGTGGAAACTTCAGGCGGTGACATCAATGTTTCCCGGCCGATGAGCGTACTTGTTTCCCAAACGACGAAAGAACTGTGGTGGGTTGCTATACCGCTAGCCATTTTCCTCATCATCGCCGTAGCTGCACTCGCTAAAAAGTTGCGCAGACGAAAAACGGATAGCGAATTTTGGCAGAAGCAATAATTCTCAGTAAGCTACAAAGTCAAAACTATGGGCAGGGAATTTCTCAGCCCCATAGTTTTTTTTCTCGAGCTAGTGTAAGATAATTTTGGTAAAGAATATCAATATCTTTTTGTTATTTTTACCAATTATTTTACAGGGAAGAGAGAGAAATGAATAAATTAAAATTATTGCCTTTATATATTGTCTTAGCCTTCTTTTCAGGGGCATCTTTGCTTTATTTTCAATGGCCTTTCTATGATAAGGCTATAGCAATGGCTCTCGTTTCAGTTCCAATCATGCTTGTACTTTCGAGAAAATGGATACCCATCTTATTATTTGCCATATTGCTTGTCTCTATCGGGTATGCCTTACAGGAGCCTTCTGATCCGATGGCATCAGTCGGAACTTATTTTTTATTGTCTATTTTCCACTTTTCCCTTTGGTCGATTACTGAGCAAATAAAGAAAGTGGAGGAAGAGACAAAAAAGCTCAAGGTACAGCGTGTGGAGTTATTGGAAAAAGGCGGAGAGCTTCGAGCACTGAGTTTACAGGAATTTGTTGAACAGGCTTTATGGTTGTTGAAAACGAATAATCGGCATGAACGCGCATGGTTGATGGAAGTGGTTCCGGCAATCGAATGCCCTAAACAGACGGCAGAATTGGAGCGTGCAGCGCTAGGTGCCATCACTCGAGAGCGTGATTTAGTGACGAGTAAGCACGGAGCGGTCTATTTGCTAGTCAAAGAAACTGAAGAGGGATCACTGCAGCCTTTATTGAAAAAATTGGAAAGAGAGATGGCTTCACAAAATGGGGCTGTTCAATATGAAGTAAGAAGAACGGTTATTACTAATGTTGGCGAAATGGGGAGTTTACTCAATTGAAGCGGCTAAACGGAGTTGCGTATGTTCTGTTGATGAGCGGTGTAGTTTTAGGGATTGGAGGGTGCGGAATGGTCGAAGGGCAAGGAACTGCGATTCAGGAAACGGTCGATTCCCATTACGTCAATGATGATGGCGTCATTCATGCATATCCTGACGACCGGACATCCGAATATTTATCGGAAAGCATCGGGTTATACATGCAATATTTACTCCAGATCGATGATGAGGAAAATTTCGGGAAACAGGTAACCATATTAAAAGACCATTTCCTCGTTGAAGAAAATGGTCAACTTTTCGTGCCATGGCGTTTGTATGAAGAAGCGAATGTGAACGCGCTGATCGATGATGTGCGGATTGCAGCTGTTTTGGAGTACGCGGCAGGGCAATTCGATGAACCTGGTTATTTGGAGCTTGCGGAACAGCTTGCCGCTGCCATCGAAGACCGGCAGCACCGGCAAGGAATTGCCACTGACTATTATGACTGGTCGTATGAACTTGTTGGCAACCGGCTGACGCTCAGTTATTTGATCAACGAGTTGACGATGCACATCGAGTCATTTGATATGCTTGACGGAAGTGAAGGGCCGATCTTTTTCCCTGAGTATTATGATTTCGATAAAAAACAGTATATGGAAAGCGATGAAGTCCACATGATTGATCAATTATTGATTGCGGTCAATCGATTCGATCAAGATATCCAATCGCCGGAGTTCGAAACCTGGCTGATTGCGGAATGGTCCGCTCAAGGCAAAGTTTACGGCCGTTATGACCGGGAAACCGGTGAGCCGTCCGTCGATTATGAGTCGCTTGCCGTTTATTATTATTTATGGCAGTATTTCGAGCGCATCGGTGAAAGTGGCTTGGCAAAAGAAGCGGTGCAGCAAGCGGAATCGGTAGCAGGGGAAGAATTCCCGGGTGAGTTGCATTTCTTCGACTTTATTCATTATCAAATGATGATAGCGGCCGAGTAATCATAGGTTTTACATTACAAAACGGACGGAAAAGGATATTCCTTTTCCGTCCGTTTTGTAATGTGTGGGTGATTCTGCGTTTTAGCTTGAAATAGTTAGTTTATTTTTCAGAAGGGTATGGAAACGGTAAAGAGAAGAATGTGGAGGTGATTGGATGGAAATGGTACTTGCGGTTTTCATCGGGCTGGCTTTGAGTGCGACAGTGGGATTCCGTATTTTCACGCCTTTATTGATCACTGGTATTTTTGAAAGGGTGGATTGGATAACCTTGTCGGAAGGCTTCAGTTGGGTAGGGAGTACCCCGGCAATCATTGCTTTCGGGGCAGCTACGATTTTTGAAATTCTCGTCAATTATATTCCTGCGGTTGGTTCGTTTATGAAATTGATTTCGACGCCTGTAGCAGCGCTCGCTGGAATATTGCTGACAGCTTCTTTTATTGGTGACATGAACCCATTTCTGGAATGGGCTATTGCCATTATCGGCGGAGGCGGAGTTGCGACGGCATCACATGCGACATTGACTGCAGTCAAAGGGGTCAGTGATACGGCGCTGATGGGGCCGGCTGTATCGGTCGCGGAAGATGCGACAGCCACGATTGCGCCAATCCTGATTTTCTTCGTCCCAGCGTTGGCGGTTGTCTTTTTATTGGTGATGGCGATTGTGATTTATCGCCTGTACAAACGCTATTTGTATAAAAGGCAGCCGGTTTAATAATTATCGGGATTAAAGCTTTCGGTAAGAGGGTTATTTATGGGAAACTATGAAAAAACGCCATCCGTGGATGGCGTTTTTTCAGGCTGTCGAGAAACTCAGGAAGCCGTATTTTCCGAAGCTTATCGCTCGCTTTCCGTGGGCTCGCGCCCAAGCCTCCTCAGCCGCCACTGCGGCCTGCGGGGTCTCGGTCGTCTCGCTGATCCACTGGAGTCGAGAGAACGCTTCTCCAAATACTCAGACAGGTCATTGATTGTTGAATGTAGAAAATGTGATCCCATTTCTCATTCATAGCGGGTTATAGACTTCTTCAACACTCTGGAAAAAACGCCATCCGTGGATGGCGTTTTTTTAGTGGTCCATTGTCAGCGTGGGATGATCAGCACTTGTCCGGGCCGGATCAGGTTGATGTTGGTGATTTTATTGGCAGTGGCAATAGCTGAGACGGTCGTATTATAGGTGCGTGCGATGCTATAAAGCGTGTCCCCGGCTTTGACCGTATATTTGACGGTCGTTACGGGAGGCGGCGCTTGTTTCGTTGGGATGATCAGCACTTGCCCGACGCTGATTAAGTTGACGTTGGTGATTTTATTGGCAGTGGCGATAGCTGAGACGGTCGTATTGTATTTGCTGGCGATGCTATAAAGCGTATCTCCCGCTTTCACCGTATATTTCACTGTAGTAGCAGGAGGCGGTGGCGGCGGTGTAGTTCCAGGGATCACTAATACTTGGCCGACACGGATTAAATTATAGTTGGTGATGTTGTTGGCTTTGGCGAGGGCAGCGACAGTGACATTATACTTTTTGGCGATGCTATAAAGCGTGTCCCCGGCTTTGACGGTATAAGTGGTAGCGCCTGTCGGAGGCAATTTCAAGAGTTCGGAAACGGTCACGAACTTATAGCCTTTCGCTTTCAATTTACTGATCATTCCTGGCAAGGCACCCGGAGTTCCGGAAGCGCCTGCACCGGTATGCATCAATACGATGGAGCCTGGTACGATGTTATTGACGACTTTGTCGGTGATTACAGTTGATGATAAGCCTCTCCAGTCAATTGTGTCGATGTTCCACTGGATGGTATGCGTATACCCTGCATCGCCGACACCTTTCAGGACGTTAGCGTTGTAAGCGCCGAACGGGGCCCGGAAGATGGGCTTCGTCGATTTCCCTGTAACATTTTTATAAGCGGTCTCAGTTTTGGCTAATTCACTTTGCATAGCGGCGATGCTGATTTTCGTGAAATCCGGATGCGAATAGGAATGGTTGCCGACTTGGTGGCCTGCGTTTGCAATGTTGCGGATCCAGCTAGGATGATGATTGATGCCGGTTCCTGTAACGAAGAAAGTGGCTTTGACATTATTCGTTTTCAGGATATCAAGGATTTTGTTGATGTTCGTTCCGTCTGAACCGTCATCAAAAGTTAAGGCGACGACTTTACTGGTCGTATTCCCTTTTGTGACGAATGTCGAAGAAGCGGCATCAGCCTGGCCCGAGAACGATAGCAGTGAAAAAAGCAATAATCCCGTAATCGCTAGCAATTTGATCCATTTGGATAACATTCTGCTCACCCCTTATTAATTTTAGCCACACTATGGCTTATGTAATTGAAAAATGATAAAGGAATAAAGGCTTAGCTTTATAGAAATTTCAATGAGTGGAATGAAGGGGATAGTCTTATTATATCACGTTATTATGCAAAAACTATCTTTATGTTTGAAAATTCAGTAAACAGTAAATGGGATATGAGAATTCCTTCCTATAGATTTGGGATTTATGTACGTATTAGTGCTTCAGGTTTTCCGGTTTTCCAACAGTCTTGAGACTGAAAATTCTCCAGGCGGGTATGGAGAAGCAAATGATCGAAACGGAAGGGGCTATGGATATGCGTTATGTAAACGAACCGATAATTGAGGAACGCAGCGACCAACCGTATGTCGGAGTCTCAGCGCGCATTTCATCTGATGTGGAAGAGGCTCCGGAACTTGCAGCGGAAGTTCTGGCGTGGCTGCGCCATCATAAGGAAGTGCCTACAGGACTGCCATTTATCCGTTATTGGTGTCTGGATGATGATGGGCAGCGCTTCATCGAAGTCGGTATCCCCACCAAACGGCTGCTGACAGAAGATGACCGCATGGTGACTGGTTATCTTCCGGGAGGGGCGTTTGTGCGTGCGGTTCATAACGGGCCGCCGAAAGAGCTGTGGGCATCTTCGGAGTGGTTGGTGGATTGGCTTGATAGGGAGGGGCTATCGGCAGCACTGCGCTATGAGGGCGAAACGAAAATTTGGGATGCTTATATGGCTTTTTTTGTGACCGATCCATTCGAAAAGACAACTCAAGATGCATGGACAATAGAATTATGTATCTTGCTGCTAGGTGATAATGCTGCATAGTAAAGACACCTCTTCATTTGCCGTAGTGTTTCCGGCAAATGAAGAGGTGTCTTTTGTTGCAATTTTCCTTGGCGTTTCGTTTACCGGAAAGTTCCAAGAAACAACCCACCGCAATCTATCGCGGATGATCCGCAAGGTATCAAATAGGAAAGAGCGCCAAGGAAATTAAATGAATCAAAAATAATAAGCAAAAAAATTAATTTATTGTGGCAGCCTACTGATATTAATGCAATGAATAATGTATTTCATAACCATTTTTCAAGCTATTATTCATTCATTTTCTCGTTGGCTTCATTTCTTAATCTTCCATATGCTGAACTTACCCGGGAATAACAGGACGTCCAGAAGGAATGGAAGATGGAAGATTTTACAGAAATAGCAGAGCAATACGCTCCAATGATCTCGTCGCTTGTCCGAAAGTTGAACATTTACGCGGATTATGAGGCATTCCGCCAATTAGGGTTTATTGCGTTATGGCAAGCGTGGGAAAAACATGATCCGGATATCGGCCATTTTGCACCATTCGCTTATCGCAGTATCCAAGGAGCGATGAAAGATGAATTGACGAGACGCCAAAGAGGAGGCAAGAAGGTCAGGGATTCCGAATTGTTCCTTGAAGAAGAGGAAGCTGTTCAACAGCCGATTGAATGTTTACCGGAATGGCTGGAGGATGCCTCGCTTTCTGTGAAGGAATTGCAGTTGCTGCAGGAGATGTACATCGACGGTTATAGTTTAACTGAATTGCAGAAGCGCTACGGTGTCACCTTGTCGGCAATGAAGAAGCGGCGTGAACGGACTTTGACAAAAATTCGTCTGGCGATCCAGCATCCGTATAAAGATAGTTGAAAATAGCTGGAAGGAAGAGTGGAACTATCGGTATAATGAAAGTCTGAAAAGCAAAAAAGGGAGGTGTTCGCATGGAAGCGATGATGACCGGCATGATCAACAATATCTTCTTCATCATCTTCCCGATCATTCTCTACCAGATGTTCGTGACAGCAGGGCAGCGCAACTTCTTTGTCAGCCATCGAATTACGATGACCGTCCTGTTTTCCATCTCCATCATTCTTTGTATGGTGTTTCCATACCAGTTTTTAACAGAAGATTATATATTCGACCTTCGGCAAGTGCCGATGATAGTCGGTGCCTTATATGGAGGGCCGATCGTCAGTGCCGTGCTCTTCCTCGTCTCCGCTGTTGGGCGTATTGCGATTGGCGGAGACGGCATGTATATTGCGATACTGAATCAATTTCTCGTCGCGGCGGGAGTTCCTTTTCTCGGCCCGCTCTACCGGAAAGTGAACCGCTGGTGGAAAGCGGTACTCGTTTTCAGCATCTCCATTGTGTCGCTTCTGTTCAATTTGTTCGCGGGCTATTTCTTTTTTGGTGATCCGATCCATGATTTGATTGGGATTTGGTTGATGCTGATGCTCAATCAGGGCGGCATTATCATTTTGACCGCTTTGCTTATCGAACATTTGCAGAAACAAGAATACCTATACAATTCACTCATGCGACATGAAAAGATGGAGACAGTCAGCCATTTCGCTGCCGCCGTCTCCCATGAACTGCGGAATCCGCTGCAAAGTATTAAAGGATTTGTTCAATTGATGCAGGAATATGAATATCCGCGGGCTAAACAGTTGGAATTCCAGCAGACCATACTGGATGAAATCAGTGTGGCCGAAGATTTGATCGATGACTATCTAGTTTACGCAAAACCTGCTTACGGCGAATTAAAACGCATCGAAGTGGAGCCTGAACTGTTCCATGTCATCAAAATCATGACGCCTTATGCAAATGCAAGGGATGTAGAAATTTTCGTGCGCACCGATGAATCGAAGACTTCGATTTTAGGCGATTCGCAAAAATTTCATCAGGCACTGGTCAATATCATCCGTAACGGCATTGAAGCGATGCCGAACGGGGGCCGGTTAACCACTGAGCTGGAAGTTTCCGCTCAATCGGTTTGTATCCATATTATCGATGATGGGGACGGCATGACAAAAGAACAGGTTAAGCGGCTAGGCGAACCATATTTTTCCAATAAATCAAAAGGGACCGGCCTCGGCCTCATGGTTACCTACAGCATCGTCAATCAAATGGGCGGAGAGATCATGGTCGAGTCGGAAATCGGCAAAGGAACAAAATTCACATTGGAATTCCCGAAACTGAAGGAATAGCGAAAACCGCCTGGAGAACCGGATGCAACGGTCTTCCAGGCGGTTTTTTATTGGTTTTGGGGTTGGTGCAGAAATGGCAACACGGCTTGTTCTTTCAGCTTCGCTTCAAACATTATATCCACTTCGTAACCTTCCACAAGTTTCAATAGTTCAGAGAAATCCTCTTCCGAAATCAAATCATGGTGACGGAGGTCGGTAAATCCTTCGCGGCCTGTGCTGATATGGACCTTCGGGCGGCCATATCCTGCCCAAGTCGCCAGTATTTCCGCAAAGTCGACGGATTCCCCGTCGTTATTGCAATTATGATGGTGAATATCAAAACAAATCGGCACTCCGCAAATCGCGTGGACATCCAGCACATCGCGCACAGTAAAGGTTTTGTCATCATTCTCGAGACGTAGGCGTTGCCGGATGCTTTCGGATAATAGCAGGTAGTTTTCGGCGAAGCGCTGTTTGGCGGTTTCTTTATCGCCGTATGCGCCGCCGGTATGCAGAATGATGTCCGTCCCCCCGAGCAGCTGAATCAATTTATCATGGTATTCCAGGTCTTCAACTGATTTTCGGACTACTTCCGGTTTCGGTGAATTCAATACAGTGTATTGGCCGGGATGCACTGAAACCCGGATTTCGTGCTCTTCCACCAAAGTGCGGATTTTCTCGGCAACTGCCAGGAAATCTTCATCCTCCCACCAACGCCAATCATTGATCGGGTGTGTCGATAACGGTACGATGGAGCTTGAGGCCCGGTAAAAAAAGATGCCATGCTCTATATTCCATCGAATGACCTGCAATGTTGTTTCCATATTTTGGATTGTTAATTCCTTGATTTTTTCGACGCCTTGTTTTTCGGCAGTGGCCAGACGCAATGTGCGAAAAATCGTTTTCAGTTCTGTATTCATGCATGCGTATCCTAATCTCATCGTTTTCAGCTCCTCCTCGCCAATATACCCGATTTAGGTAGAAAACACACGAAACTTGGGTATACTATAGGTAAGAAGAGTGGAGGAGGAATTTCAATGACTGCAGAAATCACCAAAAAACCCACTGGTTACAGCGCGACTTTCGATAGGCATTTCAACCACCGCCCTGAGCAAGTGTGGTCCATGCTGACAGAGAACCCGAAAATTCATCGGTGGTTTTCAGGGCTTCAAATGGAGCAAGAAGGCGCATCAGGGCATTTGACGCTGGAATTGCTCCACGGAAAAAAGAAGGAGTTCCCTATCACTGATTATGAAAAAGGCAAAGTCCTTGCTTTTGAATGGGGAGAAGACCATGTTCGTTTCGAGCTTCAACCTGATGGTGATGGGACGAACGTCAAAATGATCGAGACATTGCCTGATATCACTAACCAAACTCCAAAAGATGTTGCCGGCTGGCATGTGGCGCTCGATATTATGGAAGCTCTCCTGGACGGACGCGGCATCGAGCGCACATCCGAATGGGAGCGCTGGTATCCTGAATACAAGCGCCTCTTCGAAAGCATGGGCGTCGATTTTGCATAATAAACGAAATTGAAGGGGCTGTCCCGAAGTGTCATGAAATGTGACTTTTCGGGCAGCCCCTTTTTGCGCTTTTCAGCCGGGTCTTATATTCCGGTTTGCCTTATGGATGAAGCGTGTTTGTTTGGGCTGTGCGAAGGCATAAGCAGTTCGGGTAAGGCGATGTCGGCTGGGTTAGTAGATGTATTTGCTCGGGTGGCTGAAATTTCAGGTGCATCTTGTAATGAAGAAACCAGCCATGCGTTTACAGCGTAAGCTTAAGAAATCTGGAACTCGTATTTACGGTCTTCCCGAAACTCGCCGTTGTCGTAGCTGCGTTCTGCGAAGGTCACAAGACCGTCGTGATCGATTAGCAGCACCGTCGCTGAGCGTGTGCCGTAATCCGGCATCTTGATGAACATCGGGGACAGCGCCCTTTCAAGGTCCAATCCTACGCCAGTCTGAGGCAATGAATTGTCTGGTGCCTGTTCTGCATCCGCAAGAATTTCAAACAAGCGGTCTAGTTCCACTTCCTCGTTCACCGACACATACGCCTCGAGCTTTTCTTTTCCGCGTTCCACTTTCGGCCATGGCGTATTCAGGAAATGATTGCTCAGCCCATGCGTACCAGGTGGCACTTTAACCGGTTCAGCATGGATATTGTTGTAATAATACAGGCCTTCTGCATCGCCGGCAATCAAGTTGAACCCGGCATACTGACGGTCGTTTATCGATCGCAAATAGTCTTCTGGCGAGATATAGCCCTCCAGGAATTGTGTCACTAATTCTCCGCGCGATTTTGCTCCAGCTCCCATATGTTCAGGGTCACGGTAATTTGTCAATGCTGCGAAGCGACCCGATTTATTGACGCCAAGCCAAGTGCCCATCTGGCTCAAGTCACGGCCGGCCAAGATTCCTGGCGCGTCTTCCCAGAAATGGGCAGGAGCTGCCGGACGTCCATAAAATTCGTCGCGGTTTGCGGCAACGATCAGTTTATATCGTGGATGCTGCTGGAATTGCAAATTGATTAAACACATAATGGGCCTCCTTTATTCCGCTTTAACGGTCCTCAAGACTCCCTTTTCTGCAAGGGGGAGAACAGCAGGCCGGAAAAGTCCGATTGGATCAACTGATAATTAGTGGGCAGGGAACCCGCATGGATTGCCAGATTCTCTATAGTACTTCAATTATAGCTGAAGTGAAGTGCGTTGGCTTACGCTATGCTTGAATCGGAGCGGCCGACTCAAACGGTGCTGGCGAGCTGAGTGGAATGATCTGAATGGATGCTGTGGGGAGAGAAAGTTCCTGATCGATTGAATATCTGCTAAAATGTAAAGAAGAAAATTAAGGGTGTCGCCGTTAGGGGAAAGCAGGGGGATTGTTATGGGGAGCAGACCGGAAAGCTTGGCATTGGAGCGCGTGTTGAATGAAGGAATTAAGGAAATGATTTTCATCGTCAGAATTGAACGGAAAGGCTGGGTATATGAATTCATTAATGGCGCTGTGAAAGCTAATACCCACATGGATGACTCCGCGCTCGGCAGAACTTTCCGGGAAGTGCATGATCAGAAAGTGGCCGATCGTCTGATCTATCATTATGAGAAAGCGCAGTTGGAAGAAACGGGTACCTTCTTTGAAGATTCCTATTACGCACCGAATGGGGAATTGCGTTATTCCAAATCACACTTAACACCGATGTTCGACAGTGCGGGCCGTTGCAGCCATGTAGTGAGCGTCGTTAATGATATCACGGAAGAAAAGCTGGCGAAACTTTCGCGGGAAGAAGCGCTGAGCCGTTTGGAGGAAAGCAATGTAAAATACCGTTCATTGTTTGAAAGCAATGGCGATGCAGTGTTCACCTTGACTATGGCTGGGCAGATCAACGGTGGGAACCGGATGGCCAGGATGCTTGTGCAACGTCCGATCAGTGAGCTGGCAGGGAAAGATTTCTGCGTGGTGGTTGAGCAGGGCGAGCGGATGAAATCGAAAGCGATTTTTGAAGAGGCATCTGCAGGCTTGTATAAAGATCATCGCCTCAAGCTTTTAAATAAGGAAGGCCATCGGATCGGGTGTTTGGTGAAATTCATCCCCATCAGTATTCATGGGCAAGTTACTGGCTATTACTTAATGGTGAAAAATATGACGGAATTGGACTTGTTAGTAAGCAAATATTTGGAGAGTGAGAAAAATTTCCGGGTTATTGCTGAAAATGTCTACGATGTGGTGGTCTTGATGAACCGACAGAAGCAATATTTATACATTTCTCCGTCGAGCCAAGATATTTTTGGCCTTGCGCCTGAAAAAGTGATCGGCCAGCAGCCGTTTTTCAATGTTCATCCGGATGATTTGCCTCATGTGGATCGGCAGTTTCAAAAAGCGGTGCAACAGGCGCAGCCATATTCCTTGCAACTTCGAATCAGCCACCCGGACCAGGGATGGATATGGACGGAAATGAATGGCACGCCTGTCTATGATGAAGGAGCTGAGTTTTCCCATATGGTTATGATTGTGCGGGATATTTCGGTGCAGAAAAAATACGAAGCGCAATTGGAATACTATGCGTTCCATGATTCTTTGACCGGGTTGCCAAACCGCCGCTATTTCCAGGAATACAGTTCAAAAAAACTGGAGGAGCAAAAAAAGGCTGGCGGGAAGATTGCCCTGGCCGTTCTGGATCTTGACGATTTTAAGGCCATCAACGATGAATTCGGCCATGAATCCGGAGATATGGTATTGATGGAATTTGCAGGACGCCTGTCAGCGTTAGAACGGGAAAAGTTCACGCCTGCTCGAATGGGAGGAGATGAATTTGTCGTTTTCCTGGAAGATGTCAAAACGAGTGCCCAAGCGGAAGAAGCTGCCGGTCAGATCCGGGCGGCGTTAACTGGAGGGTGGTTTGTTAAGGGGACGCCACTAGCCATTAAATTCAGTTTAGGAGCAGCTGTCGCTTCCGCTTCAGGTGAAACGGTTTCTTCGATATTACAGCGGGCGGATGAAGCGATGTATAAAGCTAAAGGGACCGAACAAAATGAATTGGAGATTTTGCAGCCATAAGCAGAAGCTTATGGCTTTTTTGATGCTTTCGAACTAAACGGCAAAATGGATAGAATTTCTTATAGGGCAAAATATATATTTGAATATTCCGAAATTAAAATGGTTTTCTTTTCCTGTGATAAATGATATGATTTTGTTAAATCAATAAACCTAGTTAATATACATAAAATGGATTAAAAAAAGATAAAGTAAATCTTTTGCCTTAGGTCTAATGGTTAAATCCACACTGAAACTACTGTAACAGGGGCAAGTCGTTCAATAAAACTGATAATTCGAATAAAAAGAGGTGCGGTGCTATGAGTTATTTTTATAGGAGGATAACCACAGCTTTTCTCTTTTTTCTTATATGCTGTATGGCGATTTCAAGTTCTGGGCTGCATGTTTCAGCGGACGGCGGAAATCAACTCATACTGGAAGATGGGAAGAAAGAACTTCCTGCTGGCAGCCGGCTTTCTGTTTTAGAAGATCCTTCAGGCAATTTACAAATGGAGGACATTCAGCAGCCACCGCATGTATGGAATTTCATGCCCTCAGGCGAAACCCCCAATAACATCGGCTTCAGCTCTTCGGTCTATTGGCTGATGCTTGAAGTGGAAAATCTGGCTGACAGCGAAAAAGAGTGGCTTCTTGAACTGGGGTCTCCGACTATTAACCAGGTGAGCCTATATACAGCGGATGGGGAAGGCGGATTTAGGGTCGAACAAGCAGGCGAAGCGGTACAATCCGCAATCACCCACAGGACAGCTGTTTTTCCTATCGATCCAGCTCCAGGTGAACCTACTGTCTATTGGATGCGTGTGGAATCGGCTGCACAAATCCAATTGCCGGTGACGGTGTGGGAAAGGGGGGCGTTTGAAAGCCATACGAGACAGAAAATCGCTCTTGTCGGTGTACTCGGCGGCTTAGGCTTATTGTTTTTACTGCATTATACCCATAGGTTTGCGGTTATCCGCCAGCGTGCCTATTTATATTTCGTCCTTTATACAATTACTGGTTTCTTCCTGTTTTCTTCAGCTGCAGGAGTAAGTTTAGATGTCATTTGGCCAGAACTTGATTTGTGGAATAGCTATAGCATGTTCTTTGTAGTAGGTCTCTCGGCAATTACAATCACATTGCTCACTGAAGGCTTCCTGAATACAAAGCGCCATCTTCCTGAAACCGACCGGTGGATCAAAGCGCTTCTCATTTTCAATGCGATGATACTAACCACCTTGTTCATCTCGATGGAATGGGCACGTATACTTCTGGTGCTGGCTCTTAGCGTCACGCTAGCCGTCAACCTGTTGTTATCATTTTATGGAAGAAGAAGGGGTTTATTGCATGCACGCTATTATGCGGTTTCGCTTATTTTCTTTGCATTAGCGGTTGCTGTAGATACACTTTACGTGGTAGGCATCTTGCCGGTCACACCGGTCGTGCAAGGCATGATATTACTATTCGGTATACTGGCTGTGCTTTTTGCGGCTTTAGCATTAAGGGATAAAGAAAATATCCGTGAACAGGAAAAACAGCAGCGCGAACGCAGCTCCGCTGAACGGCAGCGTATTGAAATCGAACGGCTGCGGCAGGTGAACGAGCGAAAAGACGAGTTGCTTGCCATCACTTCCCACAGCCTGCGGACACCGCTCTATGGAATGGTCGGTATAGCTGAGTCGCTTCAGGAATCCGCCCACAACAAAATGCCGCATTCAGTGATCCAGCAGCTAGAAACGATATCCGAAAGCGGCAAAAAGCTGGCACGCATGATCAATGAGACATTGGACTTTTCAGGGCCGAAACACCATATGCTGTCTTTGCATCTCGAAAAAGTAAAGCTTCCTGATGTTGCCGACTCTGTCATCCGTTTGTGCACGCCGCTATTGAAATCAAGCGATGTGGTTTTAAAACATACGATTCCGGCTGATTTCCCGGAAGCCATCGCCGATCCGGAACGGGTGCGCCAAGTGCTTTATAATTTAGTTGGAAATGCGGTCGAGCATACCGATAGTGGGGAAATCACCGTTTCTTCGAAAATCATAAAAAAACAAGTCGCCATCACCGTCAAAGATACTGGAACAGGCATGGAAGAAGAACAAGTGGATAGTTTGTTCGAACCGATCAGCACATCAACGACGCCTCATCTGGGCATCGGAATGGGCTTGAAAATCACGAAGCGGCTGGTGGAAATGCAAGGAGGCTGGCTAAAGGCCGAATCCGTTCCAGGAAAAGGCTCTTCTTTTACATTCACTTTGCCGCTGACGGAAGAGGAGCGGGAAATGGAATCCACGCAGTCAACAGAAATAAAAGAACTCACCGCTTCCCAGCTTGCCGACTCGCTTGTAAAAGAAAAAAATGTCAAAAAAGGCTTGCGTATTCTTATAGTTGAAGCGGAAGAAGTGAATCGCCTCATGTTGGTGCATCAATTAAAAGGGGAAGGGTATAAAGCGGAAGGCGTAAGCTGTGGGGAAGAAGCGCTCGTCCATTTGGAGAACCGCCAGGCAGATCTCGTCATTCTAGACGATGAACTTCCGGATATGGATGGGGATGAGCTGTGCCGCCGGATTCGTGTAAATGCGACCTTGACCGAATTGCCGATTTTGATGCTCTCTGATAAAGAAGGTGTCAGGGAAAAAACCAATGCGTTCAGTGCAGGGGCCAATGATTATTTAGTGAAACCATGTGATGTGGAAGAATTTTTGATGAGAGTGGAAACGCTCGCGACACTGCGCAGCATGACACAGGAAATCACCAACTTGAATTTCTTCCTTGAGCGCAATGTCAAAGAACGGACGATGGCTTTAGAAATCACCAATATGAACTTGCTTACTGTAAACGACGAAATCCAGGAAGTGGAGAAATCGCGCAATGAAATGCTGTCGGCGATTTCCCATGAGCTCGGCACGCCGATCACTTTGATCCATAGCTACATCCAGGCGGTGAAGGAAAGCTTAATCGAAGAAAACAACCCCCGCTATTTGGACATGATCCACAAAAAGCTACTGCTTTTGGAACGGCTGACGGAAGACTTGGTGGAACTGTCGAAATACAAATCGGGCAATATGACTTTGCGTTTTGAGGAAATCCAACTGAAAGATTGGCTCGAACGGATTGCGGCATCTATGGAAGCGGATCTAACCCAAAGCGGGCGTCGTTTCCACTTTGCCACATTGAACGAAAAGGACAGCCCGGCGGATTGGCATCTGCTCGTTGATGTGGACCGCGTCGATCAAGTCTTTTCCAATTTATTGTGGAATGCTGTCAAGCACACATCGCCGGAAGAAGGACACATCACCTTGTCGGCGAGCATCAGGGCGAGCGCGAATGTGCTCGATGAAACGGAGGCGGATGGTGAATTGCTCATCCGTGTCGAAGATAATGGCTGCGGCATCCAAAAAGAAGCGTTGCCTCATATATTCGACCGGTTTTTCAAAATCGATGAATCGATCCATTACAAAGGAAGCGGGCTTGGACTTGCGATTGCGAAAGAAATCATCCAATCGCATAAGGGTGAAATTTGGGCGGAGAGCGAAGAAGGTGCAGGCAGCACATTCATTATTGCCCTGCCCTTGAGATACTAACAATCCATGGGAGGGATCTTGATGAATAATGCGACTGTATTGATTGTCGAAGATGAAGACGGCATCCGTGAATTGATGCGTTTGTTCCTGGTGAAGAAAGGTTATAAAATCATCGAGGCAGAAGATGGCTATGAAGCGATGGACGTTCTGGCGAAAGAAAATCCTGACCTGATTTTGCTGGATATTGAAATGCCTGGCATGAGCGGTTTGGAACTGTGCGAGAAAATCCGTTTGCGGACCAAGACCCCGATACTTTTCGTCAGCTATCGAAAAGAATTGGCATATAAAATCCAAGGGCTGGAAGTGGGGGGGGATGATTATATTACGAAGCCATTCGATTTTACAGAACTCGAGGCGCGCGTGAAGGCGATTTTACGGCGCAACGGCTGGAAGAGCGGAGAAGAGGACAAGCTGTCGATCCTGAAATTCGGCGATCTCCATATCCATGTCGATTCACGCGAACTGTATGTGAAGGGCAAGCCGGTGAAACTTTACCATAAAGAATTTCAATTATTGTTATTGATGGCACAGACGCCGAACCGCGTCTGGACAGCCGAACAATTATACGATCAAGTATGGGGCTATTATTCAGAAGGCGACGTCCAAACCGTCAAGGTCCACATCAGCAATCTCCGCCGGAAAGTGGAGAATGATCCGGCCACCCCGCGCTATATCCAAACGGTCCGGGGATTCGGCTATAAGTTCACTAACTGAAAATGAAAAGGAACGATTGTTTTTGCCAGCAGGCAAAAGCGATCGTTCCTTTTTTTATTTGTATGAGCTTCTCCATCTATGCATGACAAAAGCGCCAGGAAAAATAATTTATTAGACAAATTAAACTAGTCGAACTATTTAACTTTGTTTTAACCTGTCCTCTTTAGTATGGGTCTTAACCGATAGGAAGACAGATCTCAAGGAGGAAAAGCAGATGATTGAAAACAAAATCAAAATAACAAATGAACCGCCAGTCAATTTCGAGCAACAAACCGTCTTCAAGCAAAGCCGGGAAGCCCCGAGCACACAGCCTTCGATCACAGGGCTCGGCCTTTCGGAAAACGTAGCAGGCTCGCTTGCGTATTTGCTCGGATTTTTCTCAGGATTCATCCTGCTGATGGTTGAGCGGGAAAATCGTTTCGTCCGTTACCACGCTTTCCAATCCGTATATGTCTCGATTCTTTTTTTCACATTGTTTACAGCGGCCGGCATGATGCCGATGACAGGATGGGTCACAGAAGTCTTGCTGATGCCGATCGGCTTGGTGCTGTGGATCATCTTGATGCTGAATGCGCATAACGGAAAATCGCTGCGTTTGTGGATCATCGGCCGCTTTGCGGAAAAACAGCTACATTGAACAAGCAAAATCACCCCGTACATGGGGATATGAGGTGAAGAGATGGAAAGTACATTCAATATGAAAGAATTTCTGAAAAACCTGAAGAAACGCCTCCCGCTCATTCTCGCAATGACGGTCGCGTTTGTCGCCATAGCTGCGGCAGTAAGTTATTTGTGGATGAAGCCCGTTTACCAGGCATCGACACAAATCCTGGTCAACAAAGCACCTGCCAACGCACAGGAATTCAGCATGCAGGATATCGACACGAATCTCCAGTTGATCAGCACCTATAACGTCATCATCAAGAGCCCGGCGATCTTGACGGAAGTCATCAATGAGCTCGGTTTGAATGAAACCGTGCAATCGCTGCATGAGCGGATTGAAGTTTCCAGCATCGAAGATTCACAGGTTGTGACGCTCGAAGTCGAAGACGGCTCGATGCAGCAGGCGGTACTGATCGCGAATACGACCGCGAAAGTGTTTGAACAGGAGATCCGCAATTTGATGCGTGTCGATAATGTAAGCGTTCTGGCGCCTGCGACGATGCCCGCCAGTCCTGAACCCGTCAAACCGGATCCGCTGTTTAATATGGCAGTGGGCGCCATTATCGGTTTCATGCTCGGCACAGGTCTTGCCATCGTCCTCGATCAATTGAATACGACGGTCCGTACAGAAGAAGATATCGAAGAATTGCTGGGGCTTCAAGTGCTCGGTGTCGTGAGCCCGGTAGGCGATTTGGAGAAAACGGATAAACCATCAAAATATACCGACAGAAAGGAGTTGGATGAAAATGTTGAACCAGACAGCGTCAAAACGGCCGCTCGCGCGAAAGTTGGTAGCACGTACTAAACCGAATTCTGTCATTAGCGAGCAATACCGTACGATCCGCACGACCATCAATTTTTCCTTGCCAGGAAATGAAATGAAGACATTATTGTTCACCTCCGCTTCAAAAGAAGAGGGGAAATCGACCACCTCGGCCAATATGGCGATCGTTTTTGCCGAATCCGGAAAAAAAGTACTGCTTGTCGATGCTGACATGCGCAAGCCGACTTTGCACCATACTTTCAATTTAAACAACCACATCGGTTTGTCGAATTTGCTTGTCGGTAAGGGAGAGCTTGAACAAAGCGTCCGCGATAGCGGCATCCGCGGCCTGGAATTGTTGACGTCCGGCCAAATCCCGCACAATCCGGCAGAACTGCTGGACTCACCGATGCTCGATGCACTCATCAAAGAAATGAGAGAGCGCTACGATTTAATCATTTTCGACTCGCCGCCGATTTTATCGGTGACGGACTCCAAAATCCTGGCGAATAAATGCGACGGCACTGTACTGGTCGTCAACACGGGCAAAACAGAGAAGCAAAGTGCAATGAAAGCGCGTGACAGTCTCGCGACTTCCAAAGCTTACATCGTTGGGGTTGTGATGAATAACTACAAACTCAGCAAGGACCATTATTACAGTCATGAATACAACTAATAAGCGGTACCTGCGCGAGGTGAAGGAGCCAATGATATGACGATTACAAAACGCTATACTTCATTGTTCATAATCGATTCGCTGATCATCCTCTCAGCAACGTATCTCTGTTATTTGTTTTTGCTGCCGTTCGACAACATCATGTCGAACCAGCTGCTTCTGCTCATGACGATCACTTTGTTCATCGCCCATCATTCTTTTGCCTGGCATTACGGGCTTTACCGGAAAGTGTGGGCGTATGCTTCGGTCCATGAACTGAAGTCGATCGTCAAAGCGGTGACATTGACGATGTTCGTAGTTACCGTCATGCAATTCATCCAGACCGGCGGCTTGTTCGTGCGGATTTTGGCGCTGACTTGGATGTTCCTGATTTTATTCCTCGGGGCATCGCGTTTTTCATTGCGCCTTTACCATGAACGGGAACCGCGCAAAACTGAAGGGCAATTGAGCCGGACGATCGTGGTCGGAGCCGGGGAAGCGGGACGCATGATTGTGCGCCAGATGAAGCAGAATCCCCAATGGGGCAGAAAGCCGATCCTTTTTATCGATGATGACCGCACGAAATGGGGGCTAGAAATTTTCGGGCTGGGCGTGGCGGGGCCGATTTCAGAGATTCCCCGATTGGCAGCCGAGCATCAGATCGACCAGATAGTCATTGCCATTCCGTCGCTTTCCAAAAAAGACATGGCGGAAGTCACCAAGCTATGCATCGAAACAGGCTTGAAAGTCCAGACCATTCCACGCATAGAGGATCTTATGGTCGGAAAGGTCAAAGTCAGCGACATCAGGGATGTCAAAATCGAAGACCTTCTCGGCCGCGAGGAAGTACGCCTGGATATGGAGGAACTGACCGAGAAAATCGAAGGCAAAAGCATCATGGTCACTGGTGCCGGAGGATCGATCGGTTCGGAAATTTGCCGGCAGATCAGCGTGTTCAAACCTGCTCGCCTGCTGTTGCTTGGCCACGGTGAAAACTCGATCTACACCATCGACCGCGAGCTGCGTTCAAAAGTGCCGAAGGAGATCGATATCGTGCCGATCATTGCAGACATCCAGGACCGTGAACGGATCTTCGAAATGGTCGGGAAATTCAAACCGGATATCATTTACCATGCCGCTGCCCATAAGCATGTTCCATTAATGGAAGCGAATCCATTGGAAGCGGTGAAAAACAATATATTCGGGACGAAGAATGTGGCGGAAGCGGCAGATCGCCATGGCGTCAGCAATTTTGTCATGATTTCCACCGACAAAGCTGTCAATCCACCGAACATCATGGGAGCATCTAAACGTTTTGCGGAAATGATCGTCCAAAATTTAGCTGTTTCCTCCAATACGACTTTCGCGGCGGTGCGCTTCGGCAATGTGCTTGGCTCAAGGGGGAGTGTCGTGCCGCTGTTCCGTGAGCAAATCGCCAAAGGCGGCCCAGTGACTATCACCGATCCGAAAATGACCCGGTATTTCATGACCATTCCGGAAGCATCCCGCCTCGTGATCCAAGCGGGCATGATCGCATCAGGCGGTGAAGTGTTCGTCCTGGATATGGGAGAACCGGTGAAAATCGTCGACTTGGCCCGGAATATGATTCGCTTGTCCGGTTTTGAAGAGGACGAAATCCAAATCAAGTATACAGGCATGCGCCCAGGAGAAAAGCTCTATGAAGAACTGCTGGACCCGAGTGAAATCCAATCGGAGAAAGTGTTCCCGAAAATCCATATCGGCAAAGCGACTCCGATCAGTCAAGTGGAAATTAGCCGGATACTGAAAAAGATCCCTGAAATGGAAGAACAGGAAATCCGTGATACTTTATTGAAACTCGCGAATCGCCCGAAAGAAGACAAGGCGAAAGAACCGTCTTGGAATGAAGAGTTGAGAATAGAAGGGGGATTGGCCTGATTACAGGTTCGGCCTAAAGGCGCAGGGGGGATGAAAAGTGAAACTGCTATCGACTGAGCTGTACGGGAATTCTCCGATATACCTCCAAAATCTGTTGTTGAGTTTCCGCGAGTATGCCAATTCCCGCAGAAGGTACGGGATGGGCTATTACCGCTTTCTCCACCAATTGTCTGGCATGGATGAAACTGACCGGCAGTCAGAACAGGAATACCAGGATCAAGAGGTGCGGGAAATCATCCATCATGCTGCTGGGCATAGCCCGTTTTATCAGGAACTTTATCAGGGTGGTTTATCCGGCATCCAATATGCGAGTGATCTAAGGCAATTGCCTGCTGTCGATGAAGAACTTTTTAATCGGCGGATCGAGGAGATTTATACAGCAGTGAGCCGTAAGAAGGGGAAGCCTGAAAGACTGGAACCGGCAGCTGGGCACCCACGTCTTTTGCTGACGAACTTGGATGTGCAAAAGCAAACGGCAGCTGTGGATCATTTCAAGAAGCAGCATGGAGCCATTAACTTGGATATGAAACGGGCGACGTTCTACAGCGGTGATTTTGTACCGCATGGCCAGACGGAAGGCGCATTTTGGCGGGATATTTATTACCTGAATCAACGTCTCTACTCAGCTCACCATTGCACGGAGCCGTTCCTGTCGGCAGTCACTCGGAATTTGAATGATTTTCGCCCTGATTTTATCGATGGGCTGTCGGAAGCGATAGTATCGCTCTCCCGTTTCATCAATCATCACCGGATCCTTTTGGATTTCCAGGCGGTGGCAGTGTTCGTGGAGACGGAAGTTCTAACGGCGAGCGATCGCTTGGAAATTGAAAGTGCATTTGGTTGTTCCGTACGCCGTTGGAGCATGAAAACAGAGCGCTCACCGTTTCTTTTTGAATGTGCTGTCGGCAATTTGCATTTCAATATGCGCACCGGCGTGCTCGAATTTGGCGATAATGGCGACGTATTTTTAACCCGTTTCCATACGAAAGGGACGCCTTTGATCCGCCTTAAAATCAAAGACCGATTGCTGCCGGTCCATTGTCCATGTCCGTGCGGCAGCGTTCATCCGGTAGTGAGAAAGCCGGTAAAGCCCGAATCCGCTTTTTTGCAATCAAGGAGCAGAGGGAAAGTGACGAGTCTTTACTTGGCAACTGTCCGTGAAAAGTTCCGTCAGGCAGCAGCCTCCATGCAATTTATACAAAATTCGCCAGATGCGATTGATATATGGATCGGCGGAACAAATTACATTCCGAACGAACTTGAAAAACAAATCACGAAAGAAATGGCGGCTGTATTCGGTGATGATATGCGGTTCACTGTGCGGGGTCGACAAAGTGAACCAGAGGCAACAAGCGGAGACTCCGGCTTTGTCATCAATAATCTGCAGTTGCCGAAGAGCGCTTGCCAAAGTGATTGCGGCATGGACTGAACATGCCGACGAACCAAAGGGAGGCTGTTGTATATGAATATTCGACAAGATACAGGAACATCGGTTGTGCCATTTCCGGTTCCGGTTAAAGAAACAGATGATAGGATTTTCCTTTCGGCACCGCATATGACAGGAAATGAGCAGAAGTATATCGCAGAGGCATTCGAGTCCAATTGGATTGCGCCGATGGGCAAGAACGTCAATCAGTTCGAAGCGGAGATGGCGGCCTATGCGACAACGCAGGCGGCAGCTGCCTTATCTTCAGGAACTGCAGCGATTCACTTGGCTCTGCAATTATTGGGCGTCGGAAAAGGGGATCGGGTATTTTGCTCAAGTTTGACATTTGTGGCTAGCGCGAACCCCATTCTCTATGCTGGCGCAGAACCTGTGTTTATCGATTCGGAAGAGGAAACCTGGAATATGTCTCCGTGGGCTCTGCAAAAGGCATTCGCAGCGGCAGAACAAGAGGGCAAACTTCCTAAAGCGGTGATCGTTGTACATATTTATGGACAAAGCGCCCGCATGGATGAACTCGTTGCCCTTTGCGAACATTACGGGGTGCCTGTCATCGAGGATGCAGCGGAATCGCTCGGCTCCACCTATAAAGGCAGAAAAACCGGTAGTCTCGGGACATACGGTATTTTTTCATTCAACGGCAATAAAATCATCACGACATCCGGAGGCGGCATGCTTGTTTCGAACGACCGGAAAAGCATTGCGCAAGCGCGCTTTCTCGCATCCCAAGCAAAAGATGACGCTCCATTTTATGAACATAGCCGAGTAGGCTATAATTACCGGATGAGCAATGTTCTGGCGGGGATTGGACGCGCTCAATTGGAAGCTATCGAATTGCGCGTCTCGGCACGCCGCGCTGTATATGGCCGCTATTATGCGGCACTCGGCAAGCATCCTGCTGTAAAATTCCAGCCTGAGCTTGAAGGGACCCGTTCGAATCGCTGGCTGAGCGTCATGCTGCTCGATCCCGCAAAAACGGATCGTTCGCCAGACCACCTCCGGGAATGGCTGGAAGCGGAAAATATCGAATCGCGCCGTGTATGGAAGCCGCTTCATCTGCAGCCTTTGTTCTCGGGATGCAAATTTTACTCCCACAATCCACACGGCAAGACACCGGTCAGTGAAAAATTGTTCGCAGAAGGGCTGTGCCTGCCGTCCGGTTCTGATTTGGACCCTATCCAGCAACAGCGAATCATCCAACTGCTTGAAGAAGCCTTGTCTTAATCGCCCTTAGACGGACTTGGATTTTGATGGTACGATTAGTACAATATCAAAAGAAGGTTCGCAAGGAGCAGATGATTGTGAGTGAAAACATGAAAAATCAGTGGATGGTCAGACTGCTTCCTGGTCTGGCCATTTGTTTGTTGGTTATTTGGGCAGGGATATACGGAGCGGACCTGATTGGTGAAATGCTCGGTGCAGCTGGATTATTGCCGGATGGCGGAAAAAGCCCGGTGTCGGGAATCTTTGTCGCCATATTGCTTGGAATCCTGATCCGCAACACTCTCGGTGTACATGAGCTTTTTTTCAGCGGCATTGGTTTTGCACTGAAGTATGCACTGCGAGCGGGGATCATTCTGCTCGGCTTGCGCTTGAGTTTAACGGAAGCTCTGACTTTAGGGGCGTGGGGTTTGCCGCTCATTATCGCTTGCATTACGGTCGGTATCGGAGTCACTTTGTTTTTCACGAAACTTTTCGGACAGTCGAACCGGCTTGGGGCATTGATCGCGAATGGCACAGGAATATGCGGTGTCACAGCGATAATGGCAACGGCCCCGGTCATCAAGGCGAAGGAAAACGAAATTTCATATGCGATTGCCAATATTACGATTTTCGGGCTTTTGGGCATGTTGTTCTACCCTTATCTCGCCCATTTCTTTTTTGCGGAGGAGCCGATCAAAGCTGGGCTGTTTTTAGGGACAGCTATACACGATACAGCCCAAGTGACAGGCGCTGCTTTGATGTATGAGCAAATGTACGGCTCAACACTGGCACTTGATGTGGCGACGATAACGAAACTGACACGTAATCTTTTCATCATTGCGGTCATCCCGTTGATTGCGTATCTATTCTTCCGCAGTGAAGGGCAGGAGAGTGGAGTAATGCCGAAATGGTATAAGCTATTCCCCTTTTTCATTCTTGGATTTCTTCTCTTGTCATTTCTACGTACGGTCGGAGATACGACACTTGCTTCAAGTGGTGAGGCATTCGGCTTTTTTGATGCACAAAGTTGGGAAGGATTCTATAGTTTTTGGAGTTCATTCGGTTCGACGTATATGCTAGGTCTTGCAATGGCGGGAGTCGGCTTGTCGACCAACCTGAAAATTTTCCGTGGAATGGGGCTGCGTCCCTTTTATATCGGATTGATTGCCGCCGTGTCTGTCGGAGGGGTGAGTTTATTGCTCATCTCGCTGTTTGGCGATTTGGTCCAATTAACTAATTGATTTGAAATCACCTGGCCGCCCTTTCCATAAGGCGGCCAGGTGATTTTTTGCTGAAAAAATATATTGAAGAAAAGGCGGGCTTCAAATTTAGTTTATGTTCATCAATGACACGGTTCGAGTCTGTTATGTAAGGCGATAGAAGTTGGTTTTCTGAATGGTGACATCTGTTTATCCGTTTTCGAAATGCGTCCTAAGGGTATGGAAAAGCAATAGCAGTAAAGGAGGCGGAAGGTATGGATATCGAGGTGGAACGTGATTTATTGAAAGACGATTATGGAAATTATTACGTAGTATCCTATGCCACGAAAGATTCATTGACGGTGGTCAATGCGGCGCTTTATCATGCATTCAATCAAATGCTGACAGAGGATTTCGTGAAAGAAGTGAAACGGAAATATCCGAAAGGTGTTGCTGTCGGTGTGTATTTTGCGGATCTGGTGCATGAGCAGATCGAGAAACTAGAAGATCCGGAATTTCCTGGCCATATTTACGACTTGAACGAAGTGCGTAAAGAATATGATATCCACTTAAAACCGATTTACCACGACTCGCTCCATCTATGACAGACGGTAAGGTATAAAGATTAATGAACAATGCCGCACATTGATGACTGAATATTCGGTGACTGGTTGGTGCTTTAGCCGTATATAAGCCTAACTAAAGAAATGGAAATTGGTTAAAAATGTGATGAAATCGTTTCGCGTGAACGCTTTCCACTTCTTCGCTTGGAATACCGACTGTTGAGATCTTAAATGCAAAATTTCAATCCCATTTACATCTGAAAGTAAAAGGAGGAGAGTTGATGAGATATTGGGTAGGAGCAGGAGGACTTGCACTGATGCTCACAGTTGCCGGCTGCGGTACGCAGGAGACGGTGACAGAAGAGCCATCAGAAGATGCAGTACAGGAAAACGCGGTTGAAGATAGCGATATGGAAGAAGCAGGAGAAAATGAAGGTACGGCCGGCGACAGCCATGACGGGGAACAGACAGCCGTCGATCCATACGATTATTTCCTTGAAGACGGATCTACTGCCAAATTTGAAGGGTATGGCAATGAATTCGCTGAGTTTACGCTGAAAACCGATTATATGGAGGCGAATCATGTCGCTACCTACGAAGACAACGGTGGAACGGTTGTACTCAAGGTTTTCCGGTTGCACGATGACCGCATCGAACTCGTCAAGCAAGAAGGTGAGTTTTATGATGAATACACGGCAAGCTTCGAAGAGTTGGAAGCACTGGAAGTGATTTCGACCTATCTGGAATTCCCGATCGAAGAAGGTCAGGAAATAGGTGAGGCAACTGTTGTCGAAACAGGCACAAATTTGGAGACGCCATATCGTGATTTTGACGACGTCTTCGTGCTTGAATCAGTAGCGGAAGAAGACGGCTCCATCAACCGTAATTATTTCGTCGAAGGCTTTGGCGAAGTGAAACGTGAATTCCGTGCAAATGCTGATGATCCAGATGAGATGGCGATCACTTCTACACTCGCATCCATCGAGCTTGCCGAAAAAAAGAAGTAACTTGAAGGTTTGGCCGGAAAGCCCGCTATTGAAGCGGGCTTTTTGGCTGTAGATGGCAGAATACATTCTTACATAAAGGAGAGGGTCAATATGGGGAAACTTGCGGTTATCGGCGCTGGCACGATGGGGCATTCGATTGCTTTGGCGGCAGCGTGGCGCGGCCAACCAGTAAAAATTTTTGGGGTGGATGCGCGTGATATGGAAAATGCAAAGAGAGGATTCAAAGCAAAACTGTGTCTTATGGCAGACAATGAACTCATCAAAAGTGAAGAGCTCCAGGAGATAGACGGGCGCGTCTTGTTCAGTACTTCCCTGGAAGAGACGGTTAAGGACGCGGAATTCATCATCGAGGCAGTGCCTGAGAACATGGAGTTGAAACATCAAGTCTATCGCCAACTGGAAGAGCTGGTTGCACAGAACATCGTGATTGCCAGCAATAGCTCGGGGTTGATGCCTACTGCCTTAGCCGAACAGATGGAGCATCCTGAACGCTTCGTCTTGACGCATTTCTGGAATCCTGCCCATTTAGTGCCGCTCGTGGAAATCGTCGGTGGCGACAAGACAAGCGAACAAACCTTACAGCAGACGAGAGTGATGATCGAAAAAATGAAGAAACAGCCTGTTCTATTGAAAAAGGAGTTGCCTGGATTTATCGGCAACCGTCTCCAATTCGCCTTGTTCCGTGAAGCGCAAGCCTTGTTGGATGCGGGCGTGGCTTCAAAAGAAGACATCGATGCGGCTGTGACCTATAGCATCGGCAGGCGATTGCCGGTGACTGGCCCTCTTCAGACGGCGGATCTCGGCGGATTGGATATCTTCCATGCGATTTCCGACTATCTGTTTGAAGACTTGTCGACAGACCAGAAGCCGGGCAGCACGCTGAGTGCGCTAGCGGCGAATGGCGAGCTCGGGGTAAAGACGGGAAGCGGCTTCTATGACTGGCCGGAAGAGAAATCGAGGATTGTGCAAGAAAAACGGGAAGAGGCGTTGATTCATTTTCTTAAACAAGATATGGAAGAAGAGTGATGAGTCGTCATCAGTTCTCTATCAGCCTAAAGTCTGAAATTATTCAGAATTGAAAGAAAAGTCTTTCAATTTAAGAGGGAGGCTATATAATAAACAATTATAATCAAAAGGGAGATGAGGCAAATGACCGATCTAAAAAACGATTCGCTGAACTTGCATAGAAGGCATCAAGGGAAGTTGGAGATTCGTTCGAAAGTAGCTGTGGAAAACGAGAGGGATTTGAGCCTCGCCTATTCCCCGGGTGTTGCTGCACCATGCCGGGAAATTCATGCAGACCCAAGCAAGGTGCATGAATATACGATGAAAGGCAATACGGTAGCGGTCATTACAGACGGCACCGCCGTTCTTGGGCTTGGAAATATCGGGCCGCAAGCAGCGCTGCCGGTGATGGAAGGAAAGGCTTTATTGTTCAAGGAATTTGCCGGAGTGGATGCGTTCCCTATCTGTCTGGACACCACAGATGCCGAAGAAATCATCCGTACCGTCAAATTGCTCGAGCCAGGCTTTGGAGGCGTCAATTTGGAAGACATTGCCGCCCCGACTTGCTTTATCGTGGAGCAGCGCTTGAAACAGGAGATGAACATTCCGGTGTTCCATGATGACCAGCACGGCACCGCGATTGTCACGCTTGCCGGGCTAATCAATTCATTGAAACTGGTCGAAAAGGAAATCGAAGACGTCAAAGTGGTCGTGAACGGCGCCGGTGCAGCAGGCATCGCCATCGTCAAATTACTTGCGAAATTCGGGTTCGGCCATATCGTCATGTGCGACACAAAAGGCGCGATATACGATGGGCGTCCGAACGGCATGAATCCTTTCAAGGCAGAGGTCGCGGAAATGAGCAATTATCAGATGGAACAAGGGCAGCTGGCGGAGGTCATCGTCGGTGCCGATGTCTTTGTCGGGGTATCGGCAGAAGGCGCATTGACGGAAAGCATGGTACGGTCGATGAATGAAGATCCGGTTATCTTTGCGATGGCGAACCCGAATCCTGAAATCTTGCCGCATGCCGCAAAATCCGCCGGGGCGCGGGTCATCGGGACAGGGCGTTCCGATTTTGCCAATCAGGTCAATAATGTACTGGCGTTTCCGGGATTGTTCCGCGGCGCACTTGATGTACAGGCGAGCGATATCAATGACGCGATGAAAATCGCGGCAGTCGAAGCGATCGCCGCCTTGATTGCCACCCATGAACTTCACGAAGATTATGTGATACCGAAGCCGTTCGATCCGCGTGTAGCACAGGCGGTCGCTGAAGCAGTCGCTAGGGCTGCCCAGGAAACGGGCGTTGCCAAAGTATCGCTCAAAGAGCCTGCCCAGCAGATTGTCTTATAATAAATAGAAGAAAGCCTGAATTCCCCTCCCCCTGGAATTCAGGCTTTCTTATGTTGCTGTCTCAATACGTAAAAAAAGACTGCCCGTTTCGTCAGTTTCGTGACGATCGGGGCAGTCTTTTCAATTCGTTAAAAATTAATCGGCGACGCTGAGGCCTTTGGAGATGGCGATTTTTTCGAGTGCTTGGCTGAAGTCGTTGATCAGGTCGTCAGGATGCTCTAGCCCTGCGGAAAAGCGCAGTAGGCCATCGGTGATGCCGCGCTTTTCACGTTCAGCTGGAGGCATTGCGGCATGGGACATCGTTGCCGGATAGGACAGGATCGATTCGACCGCCCCGAGACTGACAGCGAACACAGGAATTTCCAAAGCTTCGACGAGAATGCGGGCTGCATCTTTATCCGCCAGGCGGAACGACAGCACACAACCTGCATGGCTTGCCTGGCGGTTATGGATCGGGTTTCCGGGATGGAACGAGAAGCCGGGATAATAGACTTCTTCGACAAGCGGATGCTTATGCAAATACTCCGCAATGCGTGCTGTCGTCTCGCCGGATTGTTTTGTTCGTGCGCCGAGCGTTTTGATGCCTTGGATCAGTGTGTAGGAATCTTGTGCGCCGAGCACCGAACCGAATGTATTCTGGATGAACGCCAGTTGTTCGCCGAGCCCGGCATCTTTTGTCACTGCGAGACCGGCCGTGATGTCGCTATGGCCGGAGAGGAATTTCGTCGCGCTGTGGAGCACGATATCCGCGCCGAGTTCAAGCGGGTTCTGGTAAAGCGGCGTCATGAAGGTATTGTCGACAAAAGTCATGGCGTCGTTCGCTTTGGCCAGTTTTGCGGCCATTTCGATATCGGTGATTTTCATTACTGGGTTGGAAGGCGTTTCAATATACACGACTTTTGTGTTTTCCTGAAATGCCGAAGCGACTTCACCGAGGTCGGTCATGTCGACGAATGTATAATCGACTTTGAACTTTTCCAGCACTTCCGTGATAAAGCGATAAGTGCCGCCGTAAACATCTTCCGAGACCAGTACATGGTCGCCGGCTTTCAATAGCATAAAGGCCGATGAGATGGCTGCCATGCCGGAAGAAAATGCCAAGCCCCGTGCTCCGCCTTCAAGTTTTGCGATCGTTTCTTCAAGTGATTTGCGCGTCGGGTTGCCAGAGCGGCTGTAATCGAAAGGCCCGAACGAATCGATGCTTTCCTGGTGGAAAGTCGATGATAAATAGATCGGCACATTGACTGCGCCTGTTAATGGATCGATGCCTGCTGAATGGATCAATTTCGTCTCGCGTCGTTCACTCATGGGAAACGACCTCCTTTTCCAGTTTGGCCAAGGCTTGCGACAAATCAGCGATCAAATCTTCTGCCTGCTCCACGCCTACTGAGAAGCGGAGCAGGCGGTTACAGACGCCGCGTGCCGTTCGTTCCGCGACCGGCATATCGGCATGGGTCTGCGTCGCAGGATACGTGATGAAACTTTCCACACCGCCGAGGCTCTCGGCGAATGTGATGAGCGACAGGCTTTCGAGGAATTCCCCGACCCATTGTTCTTCGCGCAGGCGGAACGACAGCATGCCGCCCTTTCCAGGGTATAGTACGTCTGTCACGGTCTCTTGGGTCCCAAGGAAGCGGGCAAGTTCTTTGGCGTTCGCTTCATGTTGGCGCATGCGCAGTGGCAAGGTCTTCAATCCGCGGATCAACAGCCAGGAATCGAGCGGTGATAGGACAGCACCGGCTGAGTTATGGGCATTGAAAAGCTGTTCGCATAAAGCCTCTCCTTTTGCGGCGACTAGCCCAGCAAGCACATCGTTATGGCCGCCGATGTATTTGGTCGCGCTATGGAGTACGATATCGGCGCCGATTTCGAGCGGCTGCTGAAGGAAAGGGGTCAAAAAAGTGTTGTCGACGATCAATAGCAATCCATGGCGCTTGGCCAGTCGTGCATACAGTTCCAAATCAATTTCCTGCATCAACGGATTGGTGGGTGTTTCAATGAAAATCGCTTTTGTGTTGTCATTGATTTTCGCTTCGGCCGTTTTCGGGTCGACGAAGGGATCGTATACGGGACGGATATGGTATTTTTCCTCATATTGTTCCAGCAGGCGGTAAGTGCCGCCGTAGATATCTTCAGGAAGCAAAATCTCATCGTTCGGGCGGAACAGTGAAAGGACCAGCTGGATCGCGGCCATGCCGGAGCTGCACGCAAATCCTGCGTCGCCGCCTTCTAAGTTTGCGATTCCTTCTTCAAGAAGCTGGCGCGTCGGATTTTTCGTCCGCGTATAATCATAGCCTGTGGATTTGCCAAGGCCTTCGTGTTCGTAGGCGGTAGATAGATAAATCGGGGGATTGACTGCTCCTGTGCGTTGGTCGCTGCGGTTGCCGAGTTGCACCAGGCGTGTTTCTAGGCTATGTTGTGTCATGCTCCTCATCCTTTCAAATCAAAAAGCAGGGGCTTTCTTCTATGATTAAGAAGAAAGCCCCTGCCGTATATGCTATCTTCTCATCTTCTAGGTTGCACCTATTGGAATTAGCACCGTGACAAAAACGTCCGGTTGCTGAGACTTCAAAGGGCCAAATCCCTCCATCTCTCTAGATAAGAAACATTTTATATAGTTGTGGTTGGTTGATGTTTTCCATCATACGGGAATTACTGAAGAAATACAAGCGGAATATTGAAAATACTCTTACTAATGCGGGGGAGGCGCTGGCTTTTATTTCGGAAGCTGAAATGGTATGCTGAGGTATACTTTTAATCCGTATAGCCGAATGGCGAAGGCCAGTAATAAAGGGGTTCTGATTATGTACATCGTCACATCAACCGTCATCGTGCCTGAAGACAAAATACAAGATGTCATTGAAATATATCAAAAACGATCGCGTCGTGTGGATCAGGCGGAAGGTTTCACTTCGTTCCGGTTGATTCAAAATACGAAAAAGCGCCATGAATTGACGGTCCATCTGGAGTGGCAATCGAAAGAGGCGTATATGAATTGGGTGAAAAGCCAGGAGTTTAAGGAAATCCATGACTTGGAGAAGAATTATCCTGACCAGGAACTCGCAGGGATCGTTCCGAAAGTCCATCAATATGAAGTGGTGGCAGAATGAACCAAGAACAAAAACAGCAAATAGCGACCGACACGGCAGACGGCATTTACGAAGCTTACCCGAATTTATGGGAGCGTTTCGGAGACCGGGGTTATGCCCACACCGTCAAAGACAATCATCATCATTTGGATTATCTTGAAACGGCGTGGGAGCTGCAGAGCGAACAAGTTTTTCTCGATTACGCGATCTGGCTCGAGACGGTACTGGTGAGCCGCAATGTAGCAACTGCACTCATCATCGATAATTTTCAGCGGCTCATCGACATCGTGCCGCGCTACACGGAAACCATGCAAGGAGATTTCATGCGGGGCTGCCTCGATCGAGCAGTCCGGTTATTGGAGCTCCCTCAACATAAAAGGGGCTGATCAAATGAACGAGTCAACAGAGCTTTCGGATCTTTTCCTGCAAGGGCAAGAAGAGGAAGCCTTAAAATATGTCCAGGATTTCCTGGAGAGCCATTCTCATGAGCAGCTATACGGCAAACTTCTAACGCCAGCTATGTACCGCATCGGCGAATTATGGGAACAAAATGAGATCTCGGTAGCGGAAGAGCATCTGGCCACAGCGGTTTGTGATTTTGTGCTGTCCGCTACGGAACTGCGCAATAAAGACAAAGATGGCCGCAAAAAAGCGATGATTTTCGGGCCGGAAGGCGAAGAGCATTATATCGGCTTGAAGATGGTCGCTGCCATGTTCCGCGAAGAAGATTATGAAGTCCGCTATATGGGGCCGAATCTACCGCTCGACTCAGCGCTCGAATTGGCTGCTGATTGGCAGCCGGATGTGGTCGCGTTATCAGGCGCACTCGCTCATCGGCTGCCGATTTTAAAAACCTATGCTGAAGCTTTTGGTGAAATCGACCCCAAACCCACTGTCCTGATCGGCGGCAGGGCGGTCACCTTGGCGAGCTTTGCAGATTTGCATGTAAAAGGAGCGGTGATCGTCCGGGAACTTGGCGCGCTCAGGGAATGGATCCGCACCGGAAAGGGGTCGAACGATGACACGCTCTCCACTGGCTGAATGGCCGCTGCCGGCTTTTGAATTGAACAATAGCTTTGAAATCATCGACTATTCTCTTGAAGCGGAACAGCTTTTCGGGAAGCCGGTGAAGTTTTGGGAATTACTCGATGAGGGCAGTCGGACAAAAGCGGAACGCCTGCTGAAAACCCGCGGCAGCAATAAGCCTGTGGAACTGAATTTCACCACAGCGGCAGGCTTTTTTTTGGCGGACGTCTATTACCGCTGGAACAAGGACTTTTCTCTGAACCTCGTGCTTGTTCCGAAAGATGATCAAATGGCTTCCATCACTGCGCAATTGGTCCGCCTGCGCGGCCGTTTAAAAGAAACGGATTACGAATTGCTGCAGGAAAAAGAACGGTCTGATGCGCTGTTGGAAAAAGTGCGGAAACTTTCAGCCCCGTGCATCGCAATCGGGGGAGGCTATGTCCTCATTCCGTTGTTCGGCAATTTGAACGCCGAAAAAGTCGAAGCGATCCGTCCGTATATTGTGACGCAAATTTATGAATACGAAGCCGAGACGGTTATTATCGATTTGACGGCGATGGGTGCCGTGACACAAGAAGGCGTCAGTTATCTGGAGTCGCTCGTGCAGACATTGGGTATTATGGGGATGGAGTCGATCATTACAGGGGTAAAACCTGAACATGCAAAAAAACTGCATCTGCTGAAAACGGAGATGAATTTACGTTTTGAAGCTTCATTGGAATCTGTTTTGAGTACAGCTTCTGCTAATAGTTGATTGAACCGGCCGTCTTAGCCGGTTTTTTTCATGCTTTCTGTCACGCAGGTCGATGCTTTTGTTTAGGGGGATAGGATATCGTTTCACTTTTGTGGAATGAATTATAGAAGAAATGGCTAACGAGACATTCGATGGGAGGTGTTTTACATGGGCGCGCAACATGATCATTCGCATAGCCGCAATAAAAAAACCTTATTGATCGCATTTTTGATCATCACCAGTTATATGGTAGTCGAAGCGATCGGCGGATATTTGACGAACAGTCTTGCATTGCTCGCAGATGCCGGCCATATGTTGAGTGATTCCATATCGCTCGGTGTCGCCTACCTGGCTTTTTCCATCGGCGAAAAAGCGGCCGACCAAATGAAGACCTACGGCTATAAACGCTTTGAAATTTTGGCGGCGGTCTTTAACGGTGTGACGCTCGTATTGATTTCGCTTTACATTTTTTATGAAGCTTATCATCGATTTTCCGATCCACCTGAAATTGCGACTTCCGGAATGCTAATCATTGCGGCCATCGGCTTGCTCGTCAATATCCTCGTTGCATGGATTTTGATGCGCGGCGGTGATACGAAAGGGAATTTAAATCTCCGCGCTGCTTTTTTGCATGTGCTAAGTGATTTGCTCGGCTCGGTTGGCGCGATCACGGCAGCCCTTTTGATCATTTTCTTCGGGTGGGCATGGGCAGATCCATTGGCGAGTGTACTCGTTGCCGTGCTCGTATTGATCAGCGGCTGGCGCGTGACGAAAGAAGCGGTGCATGTCTTGATGGAAGGAACGCCGAAAAATGTTGACCTGGAGCAAGTGGCGCAGACAATCGAAGCGCTGCCGGCCGTGAAAAGCATCCATGATCTTCATGTATGGAGCATCACGAGCGGGAAAAACGCCATGTCGGGACATGTGGTCATCAAAGAACATATTTCGCTTAAGGAGAGCCAACAAGTGTTGAGAGACATTGAAAAAGCGCTTGCGGAACTCAAAATCGGCCATGTCACCGTACAATTGGAAACTGAAAATCATCCCCATGAGGACTCGATCCGCTGCCAGGGCCAAGACGATCATGAGGAGACAGGGCACCGTCATTGATTTATATGGTCAAATTAGAAGGAGCGGAATGTTTCCGCTCCTTTTTTGTATATAAATTTAAATTCGAAGTGTTTTATTCCATAAATCGCGACTTGAACATATAAGCATATACTGATATGCTGTATTTGGTGTTACAGCATATAAAAAAGTGAGTATAGAAGCGGGGGAATCATCCGATGGAAGTGAAAGCGCGTGAAATTGAGCTCGAAAAAGCAAGCATGGTGCTGAAGCTGTTAGGGGACAAGACGAGATTATCGATGGTCAAACTGCTTGAAAAAAACGATTGCTGCGTCTGTGAATTCGTGGAAATCTTTAACGTCAGCCAGTCGGCGATCAGCCAGCACTTGCGCAAGCTTCGGGATCTCGGTTTGGTAAAGGAAAAGCGCAAGGGTCAATGGATTTTCTATTCATTGAATCAGGACAGCGAATTGTATGAAATGCTCATGCAAGTGCTGGCGTTCATTCCGAGCCAGGACGAGCGCATCGAGAAATTGGTGGAGCAGGGACTGCGCATTCGTTGTGAGTAAATGTTAATACGGAAAAGGCATTAAGTTGAATAAACATAGTTATAACAAAAACCATTCATGGAACAAGGGAGCTAGTTAATATGACGAAAAAAACATTGTACTTTTTATGCACAGGCAATTCATGCCGCAGCCAGATGGCGGAAGGCTGGGGGAAGGAAATTTTAGGCGATAAGTGGCAAGTGTTGAGCGCCGGAATCGAAGCGCACGGTTTGAACCCGAACGCAGTGAAAGCGATGAACGAAGTGGACATCGATATTTCAGGGCAGACTTCCGATGTCATCGATACCGAGATTTTGAACAATGCGGATTTTGTCGTGACACTTTGCGGCGATGCGGCAGATAAATGCCCGATGACGCCACCTCACGTGAAACGTGACCACTGGGGCTTTACGGATCCTGCGAAAGCGCAAGGCACGGAAGAAGAGAAATGGAAAGTGTTCCAATCGGTACGCGATGATATCGAAGCGCGCATCCGCCATTTCGCTGCAACTGGAGAGTAAGTGAAGTTTCGGGAGGGGGAGATTGCGCTCCAGGCCTTGCTTTCCGGGGGGCGGGCGTCGAGCCTTTGTGGCTTCGCCACATAAGTCTCGCCAGTCCCGCGCGGTCCCCCAGGAGTCAAGGCCTTCCACTTCATCTCCAATATTAGAGTGTTAAACTTTTCAAATCTAGCTGCTCGAAGTTTTGAATAGAATAAGCATATATACGATGACTCTAGTCTTATTTGATAGAACTAAACTACACAGGTTGAAGGAGAGCTGATCATGAAAAAGGTAGAAATTTTCGATCCGGCGATGTGTTGTTCGACGGGCGTTTGCGGTCCCACTGTGGATCCGGAACTTACGCGCATTGCGTCGGCTGTGTATTCATTAGAGAAAAAAGGATTTTCGATTTCACGCCATAATTTGACGGACGATCCGTCGGCGTTTGTGGAAAATAAGAAGGTCAATCAAGTACTGGTCGAAAAAGGGCCGGATGCGCTGCCGATTGTGCTGGTCAACGGAGAAGTTGTAAAAATTGCCGAATACCCGACAACGGAAGAATTGGCGCAATGGTTCGAGACGGCCCCGTCTGAATTAGAGGAAAAACCGCGCGTGCGCGTGTCATTGAACATCAACAACTAAAGGAGCGTTCCTATGTATTCATTGTTCAATCCGAATAAGATGGCCGTCACCCCGTTTCTGTTTTTCACCGGTAAAGGCGGTGTCGGGAAAACCTCGACTGCATGTGCTACGGCCGTAGCCTTAGCTGACCAGGGCAAGAAAGTCCTGCTCGTCAGCACCGATCCGGCTTCCAATCTGCAAGACGTGCTAGAAGTCGAACTGACAAATGATCCGAAAGCCATTCCGTCTGTCGCAAATTTGTCCGCCTGCAACATCGATCCGGAACAAGCGGCCAAAGCTTATAAAGAAAGTGTCGTCGGCCCTTACCGCGGCAAATTGCCGGATGCGGTTCTGGCGACGATGGAAGAGCAGTTATCCGGGGCTTGCACGGTCGAAATCGCTGCCTTTGATGAGTTTTCGCATTTGCTGGCAGATGAGGAGGTTTTAGCGCAATACGATCATGTTCTCTTCGATACTGCACCGACCGGCCATACGCTGCGCCTATTGCAATTGCCGACGGCGTGGAGCGGCTTTTTGGAAGACAGTACACACGGCGCCTCATGCCTTGGCCCCCTTGCTGGGCTTGAAGGCAAAAAAGCGCTCTACAAAAAAGCGGTGGATTCGTTGTCGGATGGCGACAAAACGACTTTGATCTTAGTGGCGCGCCCTGACAATTCCTCCTTGCTCGAGGCGGACCGTGCTTCATTTGAATTAAAAGAAATCGGCATCAAAAACCAATTGCTCATCGTCAATGGGCTGCTTCAGACGCATCAGCCGGAAGACGCTGTATCGACGGCCTTCTACAAGCGGCAGCGTGCGGCGATCGATCAGACACCTGAAGCGTTGAAGCAAGTGATGGCTTATTCATTGCCATACGTTTCTTATTCGCTCACGGGCGTTGAAAATTTGCGCCATCTGTTCAGTTCATACGCAATCACTTCGTTCGAAACGGAAGAAGCGGGAGATGCGCTGGACTTGCCGGGATTGAACAGCGTCATCAACGACTTTTCCGAACAAAATACACGCGTCATTTTCACGATGGGCAAAGGCGGCGTCGGGAAAACTTCCGTTGCATCCGCCATCGCAGTCGGCTTGTCCGAAAAAGGGCATCAAGTCCATTTGACGACAACCGACCCTGCTGCGCATTTGGCGTATACGTTCGAAGGAAGCGGCACACGCGACAATTTATCCATCAGCAGCATCAATCCGGAGATCGAAGTGGCGCGTTATAAAGAAACCGTCATCTCACAGGCAGGCGGCGGAATGACAGAGGAAGAGCTCGCTTATTTGAAAGAAGACCTGGAATCGCCATGCACCGAAGAAATCGCGTTGTTCCAAGCCTTCGCCAAAGTGGTGGAGAAGTCCGAGAACGAAATCGTCGTCATCGATACCGCGCCGACCGGGCATACCTTATTGCTGCTCGATTCGACGGAAGCCTATCATAAGGAAATGAGCCGCTCGACCGGTGATGTGCCGGATAGTGTGAAAAAACTATTGCCGCGCCTGCGCAATCCAAAAGAAACAGGCGTCGTCATCGTCACCTTGGCGGAAGCGACACCGGTGTTGGAAGCTGCCCGTCTCGAAGAAGACCTGAAGCGTGCCGGGATCGAGCCGAAATGGTGGGTCATTAACCAAAGTTTGTATGCAACAGATACAGCTGACTCTGTATTGAGGGGCCGAGCGATCTCCGAGAAAAAATGGATCCGCAAAGTTGATGAGGAACTGGCCCAAAAATGCGCCATCATTCCGTGGCTCGAAGAAGAGAAAATCGGCTATGACCAATTGAAGGAATTCATTTTGTAAGGACAGATTCACATTGAAGCAATCTGAAAGGGAAGATGAAAACGATGAGTGAAGCATATCAGCAATTAGTGAAAGACCGCATTTTCATTGGCGGCGCAGCAGATGCGAAGACAGCCATGGAAAATGAAGGCATCGACGTCGTCTTCGATTTGCGCGCAGAAGCAGGGGACAGCGACGAAGGCTATACACGCATCCATGCACCGATTGTCGATGGTTCCGCAGAGCAGCAGGATGAGTCGATCCAAGAAGCGGTGGACGGAGTCGTCACCGCTTATGAGGAAGGCAAGAAAATCTTTTTCCACTGTGCAGGAGGCAGCAACCGCACCGGTACGGTCGCAATCGGTACTTTGCTTGCATTAGGCGAAGCGGAGACGGTCGAAGAAGCTGAACAGATGGCGACGAACGTACGTCCGATCATCAGCGTGAAGCCGGAACTGAAAGAATCGCTGCACCGCATTTTTCCGCAAGCCTAATCCATGTTAAAGTGAAGAATAATTGAAAAGAACAGGGGAGATGGAGTTTATGATGATTACTGATGAAGCTAAGAACTATATCCAATCCATTCTGGAAGAACAGCAAACGGAAAACTTGCGCCTTTATGCAGTCGCCGGCTGCTGCGGCCCGCAAATCGGCCTGTCGCTCGATGCACCGGAACAAACGGATGAACTCGTTGATGTGAACGGCATCCGCGTAGCGGTCGCGCCGGACGCTAAAGAAATGGCAGAGGAGCTCGCTTTGGATTTTGATACGCAAGGCGAGCAAGGCGGCCTGGTCATGATCGGCGCGCCGACTGGCTGTTGAATAGAAAAAAGAGCTCATCCGTGAGCTCTTTTTTTAATGGCTGTCGAGAAACTAAGGAAACCGTATTTTCCGAAGCTTATCGCTCGCTTTCCGTGGGGCGGGAATCGAGCCTCCTCGTCACTTCGTTCCTGCGGGGTCTCTCAAACCCGCTAGTCCCACAGGAAAGATAAGGTCGAACTACGTGAGAACTTATCTTTGCGAAGTAATGCGCAGCATTATTGAGCAGAAGAGGTTACGAGCAAACGCTTCTCCAAATACTCAGATAGAACATTGATTTTTGAATGTAGAAATGGTGATTTCCTTTTTCATTCATAGCGGATTATAGACTTCTTCAACACTCTGGAAAGAAGAGCTCATCCGTGAGCTCTTTTTTTAATGGGTTCCGTTTATTTTGCTTCTGCGTTCGAGCAGGACATTGTCGCGCCAGACGCCGTCTCGTTTTCCGATTCGTTCACGGACACCGACTTCACGGAAGCCGTTTTTCTTATGGAGCCGGATGCTTGCTTCGTTTTCAGGGAAGATTTTTGCCTCCAACGTCCAAAACCCTTGCTGCTCCGAAGCTTGAATAAGGGCTTTCATGAGTTGTTGGCCAATCCCTTCGCCCGAATATCCAGGATCGACATAGATGCTCACTTCCCCGACTCCTGAGTAGACAGGCCGCTTCGATACAAGTGAAAGCTTGCAAAAGCCAAGTATTTGCGTTGCTGATTCAATAACCAAACGGCAATTGCTTGTCTCACTATCGCTCCAGTTTTCATAACTAGGCGCTTTGGTTTCGAAAGTAGCGAGCCCGCTGTCCATGCCCGCCTCATAGATATGCTTGATTTTCGGCCAATCGGATTCCACTGCCGGCCTGATGGTGTATTCCATATGCTTCACCTCGATTCCATTAATTAAGGTAAATGATAGAATAAATACTTGCAATATGCAAGTTTATTTTATATGATATCACTAGAGGTGTTGAAGATGGAAAACAAACGGGAACTTTTTCAAAGCATGGTTAAACGCTTTGGCTTGTTGAATAAAAATTGCTGTACGGTTGACGATTTGGAAATCAGCTTGGTGCAAAGCCATATCCTTTATGAAATCGACCGCCGGGAATGGCCGTCCATGCAACAAGTGGCGGATGCACTGGCGACCGATCTGTCAACTTTCAGCCGGCAAGTGCAAAGCTTGATGAAGATAGGCTTGGTCACGAAAGTACCGTCTTCTGAGGATAAACGGATATCGGTGCTGGGCTTGACAGCAGAAGGCCGGAAAGTAGCGCTTGCCATCCAACGAGACATGGAAGCTCATCTCGAGGAAATCTTCTCGCATATGACCGAATTCGAACAGGACATGGTGCTGCAATCGATCAAATTGCTGAACGAGGCGATGGCAAAATCGTCCGTCTGCTGTAAACCGATGTATTAAGTTCGAATTAATACTTGCAAAAATCAAGTTTTTTAAAATAAGGAGGCAAAACACATGAACACTCAAACAAATTGTTGTTCTACCACTCCACAACCCATCCAAATCGAAAGAATAAAAAAGACAATGCCGGAATTGCCGGTCGTTGTCATCGGTGCAGGGCCAATCGGTTTGGCTGCCGCCGCCCATTTATCGTTGGCGGGTGAAAAGTTTCTGGTGCTTGAAGCTGGTAAGCGAATCGGCCATCACGTGCTGCAATGGGGGCATGTCCGTTTGTTTTCACCTTGGCGATACAATATCGATAAAGCGGCGCGAGCTTTATTGGACCGCTCTGGCTGGCATGCCCCAGGGGATGAAAAGTTGCCGACAGGAGCCGAGCTGGTGGAAGATTATTTGAGGAAGCTGGCCGCCCTGCCCGAAATCGAACCGTACGTCCGCCTCGATGCCCGCGTCATTGCCATCAGCCGAAAACATCAAGATAAGATGAAGACCGCGAACCGTGAGCAGCAGCCTTTCGTGATTTATGTAGAGACAAAAGGTGTAGATACGGAGCGGATTGAAGCTAAAGCCGTCATCGATGCCACAGGAACTTGGGGCCAGCCGAACCCGCTTCAAGCCGACGGGATTTGGACGCAGAGCGAGCAGAACCAACAAAGCCATATCTTTTACGGCATCCCGGATCTACATGGCAAAGACCGCGAGCGGTTTGCCGGAAAACATGTAGCGGTCATTGGGGGTGGCCATTCTGCCGTCAATACCTTATTGGATCTTGCCGCACTTGAGGATGCTGGACATCAAGGGAAAATCTCATGGATCCTGCGCAAGCCGAAAATCGAGGATGTTTACGGCGGCGAAGCAGATGATGCGCTCGAGGCGCGAGGCGAACTCGGAGCGCGTGTCCATAAATTGGTGGATTCGGGGCGTGTGGAAATCTTTACGCCGTTCCGGATAGAAAAAGTTTCTGGAAATGACGGAATACTTTCCTTGTCAGGTGACTGGCAAGGAAAAAGCCATTCGATTGAAGCAATCGATGAAATCATCGTCAATACAGGCAGCCGTCCCGATTTCGATTTCTTAAAAGAACTCCGCCTGAAAATCGATGATGCCACGGAAAGCATCGAAGCACTTGCTCCGCTTATCGACCCGAATGTCCACAGCTGCGGAACGGTCCGGCCGCACGGCGAAAAGGAATTGCGTCAGCCAGAGCAAGGATTTTACATCGCCGGAATGAAAAGCTACGGCCGGGCGCCAACCTTTTTGATGGCGACCGGTTATGAACAAGTCCGATCCATCGTCGCCTATCTCACAGGGGATATGGCGGCTGCTCAACAAGTGGAACTGGAGTTGCCGGAAACGGGCGTCTGCAGTTCCGGTGTATCAAAAAAAGGCAGGCAGCCAATTGCAATCGGCGGCTGCTGTTGAAAGGGAGAGTGCATGATGACAGTCAATCACGGAGGCCGTTTGCAGCCGGCGTATTTCAAATCCTACCTTTCGCTCATAATGGCTTCGCATGAATGCGACATTGATTGTGCAAGGGACTATGCTATAAAGACTTTTTTCCGTGGAGACCCTTGCCTGTATGGCCCGATCGGTTTTCGCAGCTTTGAAGAGGCAGTCGAATCTATGGGTCTTTGATCAGAATAGAAAAATCTAGAGCAAGTGCCGGGAAAGTTAATCTTTGGCACTTTTTTTATATGGAAAATTTTTTTGATAAGGGAAAATAAGTCTGTTAATTAATGGGAATATTCTTTAAAGTATAATACAGAGCTAAATATCAAAGAATTTTAATGTTGAAAATCAGCAATATGAGACAGGAGCGATAGGGAATGGAAATCTGGGATTTGGTCGATGGAGACAGAAATCCGATCGGCAAAAAGCACGTAAGAGGAAACAAAACAATTCCTGGGGAATACCATATTGTCGTGGAAATTATTACAATCAGCGCAGACGGCAGGATCCTATTAACGCAAAGAGATCCCCAAAAAACCCTTCCTTTGCTGTGGGAAGGGACAGGTGGATCCGTGACGGCGGGCGAAAGCAGTTTAATGGGGGCTGTCCGCGAGCTCGAAGAAGAAACCGGGTTGATTGTAAAGCCGGAAGAACTTCGTTTTCTAGGGGAAATGAAGGGTGGAAATTATTTTTTGGACAGTTATGTATGGAAATGCAAAGAGCGTATCGATGTGGAAGCATTGCAGCTTCAGCCAGGAGAAGTATGTGCAGCGAAACTTGTCAATTGGATCGAGTTTCAGGAGATGAATAGACAGCGTTTGATCGTTCCATCAGTGTGGCAACGGATGGAGCTTTATTTTGAACAACTCGCTTCTTTTTCAACATACGGCTGGGATGGTTCATTCCGGTAAAGGGAAGCTTTAGCAAGAAAAAAAGAGAGTAGGCGGTTGAAATGAGAACAATCACTTTGGCAAATGGCGAAACCGTCGAAGTGGAATGTTTGAGCTGTGCGTTGGTGGGCGGCCTGATTGAACCGGAAGGGGGCGTGGTCGTAGAGTCGGAGCATTTCCACGCACATCAGGATGTGGCTTACCCCATCCCCGGATTGATCATTCTCGCCTCAAAACGCCATCTGAAAAGTTTGGATGAATTGACCGAAGCGGAGCGGTTCGATTACATCACGGTCCTGTCGAAAATCCGCAAAGCGCAGCGCGATGTCCTTGGCATCGAGTCGGTCTATTATTTCTATAATGAAGACACGACGCATCATTTCCATACGTGGATGGTGCCGCGCTATGAATGGATGTACAAGTTCGGGCGTTCCGTCGAGTCGCTGCGGCCGGTGCTTTTGCATGCGCGAAATGAGATGAACGATGAAGCGAATCTAAACAGTGTCAGGCAAGCGATCTCGGCATTGACGGAAGAGCTGAAGCGATGAACGGAGGAAGCAAAGTGAAAATCTTCGATGCGCATCTGCATATTATCGACCCTCGATTTCCGTTGACCAGAAACCAAGGCTATCTGCCGCCAGCTTTTACAGCTTCGGATTACCGGAAGTCCGTTGAAAACTTTGAAGTAACCGGAGGCGCCATCGTGTCGGGGTCGTTCCAAGGCTTTGACCAATCGTATTTACTGAATGCACTCGAAACGCTCGGCGACCGGTTTGTCGGCGTGACGCAATTGCCGGGGGACACCTCGGATGAGGAAATTCTCAAGTTGCATGAAAAAGGCGTCCGTGCCATGCGATTTAATGTGAAGCGCGGCGGCCCGGAAACGGTTGAGCATCTCGATCATTTAGCAAGGCGTGTATATGACATTGCCGGTTGGCACGCAGAGTTGTACATCGATTCAAAAGATCTCGCCGAGCTGAAAGATACAATCAGGCGTTTGCCGGCGGTTTCCATCGATCATCTCGGCTTATCGAAACAAGGATTCCCCGAACTGTTAAAGCTGGTGGAACAAGGCGTCAAAGTGAAAGCGACTGGATTCGGCCGGATTGACTTTGACCCGGCGGAAGCCGTTCGCCTGATTCACGGGCTCAATCCGGAAGCGCTATTGTTCGGCACCGATATGCCATCGACTAGAGCGGACATTCCGTTTCAGGCAAGCGACGTGACATTGATCCAAGAAACTTTAGGCGACAAGGAAGCGGAAAAGGTTCTCTTTAAAAATGCATTGAATTGGTACGGAATCGAATAAATTTCATCCTTAGCCAGCAGCCTGTCCATTCGATAGGCTGCTGGCTTTTTTTATGCAGAAAGCTCTTGCACTTAACGTTAACGTCAATGATAAACTAGAACTATCACAAAAATCAGACAAAGGAGGCGGGAGATGAAGACGATACGTGAAGCGGCGGAAGAATTCGGTGTGACAACGCGGACAATCCGCTATTACGAGGAACTGGGCATGCTCAATCCGGAGCGCACGACTTCCAATAAGCGGCTGTTTTCAAATGCCGAAATCGCGAAACTCAAGCTCATCGATCGAGGGAAAAAATACGGTTTTACCTTAGACGAGATCAAGGAAATGGTGCTGCTGTTCGATGCCGACCGCTCAGGTAAAAAGCAGCTTGAACGGACGATTGAATACGGAAAAAAACAAATACAGGAAATGGAACGGCGCATCGGGGAGCTTGAAAAAACGAAACAAGAGATGGAGTCTTTGCTGGGGGAGTTTACCGAGAAATTATCAAAACTGAAGGGGATGGGGAAATGAATATTTCACAATTACTGGAGCGCAATGCACGGAAATATCCGGAACAAGAGGCGCTGGTGGGGATGGGGCAGCGTTTGACCTTCCGGGAAGTGGACAAGGCTGCGAATGATCTGGCGCATGCGTTGATCAAACGGGGCATCGGTAAAGGGGACAAAATCGTCCTGTTCATGCCGAACGTGCCGGAATTCGTTATTACATATTTTGCAGCGCAGCGCATCAACGCGGTCATCGTGCCGATCAGCGCGAAACTCGGGCCTAAAGAAATCGACTATATTTTGGATCATTCGGATGCAAAAGCGCTTTTCGCTCACGAACTAATATTTGATGCCGTGAAGGATCTGGAAGCGGATGGGTTGCTGGCGGTAAAGACCGGGCAAGCAGTGGCTGGATGGGAAGCATTAGATGAACTGAAAACTGTGGATACAGAGGGAGAACTATCATCCGATGCACAAGACGACGAGCCGTCGACAATTCTTTACACATCCGGCACAACGGGCAAACCGAAAGGCGTCCTGTTCAGCCATCGCAATGTGCTGACGGTCGCGCAGATGATCTGCGTCGAAATGGAGATGAAGCCGGATAGCCGCCTGCTCCATATGATGCCGCTGAGCCATTCCGCACCGCTCCATTTGTTCCTGGTGGCCGGAATGATTGTCGGCGCGAAGCATGTGCTCGTGCCGACATTCACGCCCGACCTGTTGCTCGATACCGTGGAAAAGGAGCGGACGACGCATTTCTTCGGGGCGCCGGTCGCTTATCTCATGACTGCCAAGCATCCCGAGATCGGCCAGCGCGATTTGTCTTCGATGAAATGGTGGATTTACGGAAGCGCCCCGCTGTCGGCAGGGGAAGTGAAGTTCGTCCAGGAAGCGTTCAACACCGATAATTTGGTCTGCGTGTACGGCCTGACAGAAGCAGGGCCGAGCGGAACCTTGATGACCGGTCCGGAACATGCGGAAAAAGCGGGAAGCATTGGCAAACGTGCCGCGCTCCATACCGAAATCCGCGTTGTGGATCCTGACGGGCGGGACGTGCCGCCTGGTGAGGTCGGGGAGATCCTGCTCCGGGGCGAAGGCAATATGCTTGGCTATTATAAGAACGAGGAAGCGACAAAAGAAACCTTCATCGGCGATTGGCTGAAAACCGGTGACTTGGCGAAATTCGATGAAGACGGATTTATTTGGGTCGTCGACCGCAAGAAAGACTTGATCATTTCGGGCGGCGTCAATATTTACCCGAAGGAAATCGAGGAGGTGCTGCTGGAGCATCCGGATATCCACGAAACCGCGGTGATCGGCGTGCCGCATGCAGAATGGGGCGAAACGGTAAAAGCGTATTTTGCCGCATCGCGTGAACTGAGCGCAGATGAAATTAAAGCATTCGCCGGAAATGAACTGGCAAGCTATAAAGTGCCGAAGCTCATAGAACAAGTCGAAGCTTTGCCGCGCAATGCATCCGGCAAGATCCTCAAACAGCCGCTGCGGGAAGGAAGTGTTTAAATGGTCGTATTAAAAGGGGAAGCACCGGGTGGCGAACGCAATTTCTATGAGCGGGATGAAACCTTGAAGAAAATTTTGGCACAACGCTTGCCGGAAGATTTTTACCGCTATGCAGACCGCGAATTGACCCTTTTCGGCAAACTCGCTGCAGGCGACATCGACGAACGTGCGCGCCACACAGACCGTGAAGGCGCGCCGAAGCTCGAGAAATACAACCGGCTCGGCGAAGACATTTCACATGTATGGGTCAATGAAGGCTATAAAAAGACGGTCGATGAAACTTACAGGACCGGAATTGTCGGCTATGTCCATAAGGAGATTCCGGAACTCGAAAGAAAAGGCAATTACATCTACAGTTTTGCGCAAGGCTATTTATTATCGCAATCGGAACCCGGCTTTTACTGCCCGGTGACTTTGACGATGGCGACGGCTTATTTGCTTGACCATTATGCAGATGAAGCGCTGAAAGAAAGGTTCCTGCCGCATGTTTGTGCGACAGGGGACACGGAACTGTTTGAAGGCGCGACCTTCTTGACCGAGCGCCAAGGCGGTTCGGATGTCGGGGCGAATGTCGTACAGGCGCTTGAGACCGATGATGGCTACCGCTTGTACGGGGAAAAATATTTCGCATCGAATGCCGGCATGGCGGGTGTCGCAATGGTACTTGCCCGCAGGCAGGGCGCACCTGAAGGGTCGAAAGGGCTGACTTTGTTCGCCGTACCGTGGAAAGTGGACGGCGAACTGAACGGCATCAAGATCCGCCGCTTGAAAGACAAGCTCGGCGTAAGGGCGGTGCCGTCCGGTGAAGTCGAATTCGACGGCGCGCAGGCATTTATCGTGGGCGACCCGAAAAGCGGGCTTAAGTACATGATGGAAGCATTGAACTTATCGCGCATCTGCAATGCGGTCGCCTCGATCGGCATCATGAAGCGTGCGCTTGACGAAGCGGCGGAATATGCCGAGCGCCGCAATGCCTTCGGCCAAAAACTCACCGATTTCCCGATGGTGCAGGACAGCCTGATGAAGCTGCGTGCTAAACAGGAATTTGAAACCGCGGCGATCTTCGATTTGATCGGTTTGTACGACCGCGTCACAGCGGGCAGCGCGACACAACAAGAGCAAGTGCTGAACCGCTTGCTCATCGCGATTTTAAAAAAAGAATCGGCGGAACAGGCCATCCATTTTTCGCACGAAGCGATCGAGATGCACGGCGGCAACGGCTATATCGAGGATTTTGTCACGCCGCGCCTATTGCGCGATGCACAAGTGCTCACCGTATGGGAAGGCACGGCGAATATTCTCGGGCTCGAGCTCATGCGCCTCGTCAATAAATTTTCGGCACATGATATATTCATCAACCACATCGAAGGCCGTTTGGCAAAGCTGCAGGTGAGCGATGATATGGAATTGCTGAAGGAGAAAACAAAAGCGCTTCATGCGGAACTGGCGGCGTTTGCCGGATTCGATGAAACGCTCCAAAGCTTTGAGGCGAAGAGCTTGATGAAAAAAATGGCGCAGCTTTTCGAGAACACCGTCGCGCTTGAATGGGCTGAAAAATATGGCGGTGAGTATGCGCCGTTGTCGGAAGTTTTCACCGAACTGACATGGAGTACAAGAACCACAGGCGGTGAAATGAAGACCGTGAAATATTTCAAAGATGTCATGGATAAGTAAAGCAACGCCCCGCTGCTGAAAAAATTGCAGCGGGTTATTTTATGTCTAATAAGCAGTAAGGCGTATGATAAGCTGGAGTCAGGAGTGATAATAGACATACAAAAGCAGAACCTTTTCATTCAAGAAGCGTCCAGTTATTAACAAATTGAAAAGGGGTGGGCAGATGGGCTTTTGGTATATGCTGTTGCTATTCATCGGGATTTGTTTGTTTTTCGCAGGGATACTGCCGAGAAAAGGATTCTCGCTCGGCGTGAAAATCGGTTTTCTGGTGGGCGGTGCTCTATGCATCGGGTTCTCTCTTTTCATGTTTTCGCCCGGCAGTGCGGAAATCATGGCGGATTTACTTGGTTTATAAACTGAAATGGAGTGATTTTAGATGACGAAGATTTACATCATCCGGCATTGTGCCGCGAGCGGCCAGGAGCCGGATGCAGAGCTCACGGAAACAGGTATGGCGCAGGCAACGGAATTGACTGGGTTTTTAAGTGATGAGGGGATCGAGCGGATCGTCTCGAGCCCTTATACCCGAGCCGTTCAATCGATCGGACCATTAGCTGAGGTATCGGCTATAGAAATCGAAACCGACGAGCGTTTGAAAGAACGGGTCTTAAGTTCAGGAAACCTTCCTGATTGGTTAGAGCGCTTGAAAAGTACGTTCGATAACCACGAGCTCGCACTAGAGGGCGGAGAGTCCAGTAGACAAGCGCTTGGCCGTATTTCACAAGTCGTGGAAGAGCTGGAAAAAAGCGGCCAAACAGCGGCAATCGTCACCCATGGCAATATTATGGCCTTGCTTTTGTCGCATTATACGGAGGGCTTCGGATTTGAAGGATGGCGAGCGTTAAGCAATCCGGACGTGTTTGTTTTAACTACTAAGCCTGGTGGAATGAACTGCGAACGCTTGTGGAATGAGAGCACTCGATGATTCAAGCGGTGCTATTTGATTTGGACGGGACCTTGCTCAATCGGGATGCTTCAGTGGGGTCGTTCATCAACGATCAATACGAACGGATGCCTCAGTTTCTCGGGCATATTCCGAGGGAGTTGTATGCCGAACGCTTTATTGAATTGGACAGGCGGGGCTATGTGTGGAAAGACCAGGTTTATGCGCAATTGATCCAAGAATTCGAAATTGAACATACAACGATGGAATTTTTATTGGAAGATTATATCACCCATTTTCGCTTCCATTGCATCCCTTTCATTGGCTTGCATTCCATGCTGGAGAGCTTGAAAGAACAAGGCGTGAAGCTAGGCATCATCTCAAATGGCAAGGGTGAATTCCAGATGGATAATATTAAAGCCTTGGGAATCGAGAAGTGTTTTGATGCGATCTTGATTTCCGAAAGCGAGAATTTAAGAAAGCCCGATCCGCGGATTTTCGAAAGGGCGATGGCCCGTTTGAATGTCTTGCCATCCCACAGCTTGTTTGTCGGGGATCATCCAACGGCGGATGTAGAGGCCGCCAAAAATGCCGGCATGATCGGGGTATGGAAAAAAGATACTGGTTGGAATGAAGCTGTGGCTGATTACTCTATAGATGAATTAAATGAAGTGAACAGGATTGTCCAAGGGCTAAATGCATAACATCCAATCGTGTTCAGGCTAGGTTTCACCAAACTTGCATAGGGAGTGGCGATGCATGAAAGCAGTCTTGTTATGGGGTAATTTATTGTTCAGCGGGTTTATGGCCATTTCGATTTCCATGTTTTTTGCAGAGGGGGCTATCGGGGAGAATTATACGGACAAGCGATTCGTTGCCCCTGAATTTCTCTGGATGATTCCCCTATGGATAGTGGAGGCAGTTCTTGTCGTGATCTATTTCTATAAGAAGAAAGTGGAAACGGTTTCCTACCCCGTCATTTTATTGATTAACCTCGCGCTTTGGGTGAGCATTTTCCTCAGTGCATGGGTCTGCCTTCGGTGGGCAGTGTAGGTCCAGTAAGACAATGGGATACGATCTCTGAGCATTTTCTTACGTCTTCCGAAATTTGAGCGTTACAATAAGGGAGGTAAAGGAGTGCTTAAAGATATGACACAAAAAAATTTCAGCAGATTCCTGTGGCCGTGCTCGATTTGGCGCCGATCAATTTGGGCAGCACCGCAACGGAATCATTTGCAAATAGCGTAGAACTTGCGCAGCACGTAGAGAAACTTGGATTTAACCGTTACTGGCTGGCGGAGCACCACAATATGCCGGGCATCGGCAGCTCGGCAACGTCCGTCTTGATTGGGCATATCGCCGGGAAAACCAATTCGATTCGCGTCGGTTCAGGAGGCGTCATGCTGCCGAACCACGCACCGTTGGTCATCGCGGAGCAATTCGGGACGCTCGCGTCTTTATATCCGGACCGCATCGACCTCGGCCTCGGGCGTGCACCCGGCAGCGACCAAGCGACCGCTTATGCCTTGCGCCGTACGCTTCACAGTAGCGGAGATGAATTCCCTCAGCAAGTGATGGAATTGGAGAATTATTTCTCCGATAAACCAGTCGGCCGTGTCAAAGCGTACCCGGGAACTGGCATGGACATTCCGCTCTGGCTGCTCGGTTCGAGCGGGTTCAGCGCACAACTCGCCGCGCAAAAAGGCTTGCCGTTTTCATTCGCGAGCCATTTCGCGCCGGACTTCACGATGCAGGCGCTGCAATTGTACCACCAGAATTTCAAACCATCGGCAGCGCTCGACAGCCCGTATGCGATGGTCGGCGTGTCGCTAATTGTCGCCGATACGCAGGAGCGTGCGGAATGGCTCGCCACATCTTCCCAGCAGCAAATGTTTGCGCTGATGAAAGGCGAACCGACGACCTTCCAACCGCCGATTGATGATCTTGGCTCGGTGTGGACGCCGCGTGAAATCGTCATGTTCCAGGATAAACTGAAATCCGAATCGATGATCGTCGGAACGCCGGAAGTGGTGCGCGAGAAGCTTGCCGCATTTGTCTCGAAAACCCGCGCCAACGAAGTGATTGTCAGTTCACCGATCTTCTATCAGGAAGACCGCCTGCATTCTTATTCATTGCTTGCGGAGATGATGGAATAACCTGAGCTGGTGCTTTGGCTGTCGAGAAAATTTATAACCGTGTTTTACGAAGCTTACCGCTTGCTTTCCGTGGGGCGGGAATCGAGCCTCCTCGTCACTAAAAACGTTGCTCAACTCTCACTGCGTTCGAGCATCGCAAATGAATGTGCTCAGCATTGCTTCGCTCATTCATTGCCTGTGGGGTCTCTCAAACCCGTCGCTTCGCTGCTCCCACAGGAAAGATAAAGTCGAACTGCGTGAGACCTTATCTTTGCGAAGTAATGCGCAGCATTATTGAGCAGAAGGTTTTACAAGCGGACGCCCCTCCAAACACTCTGAAAGGTCATTGATTTTATCATGCGAGAAAAGCATTGATTTCTACCAGTCTGAATGAACTACCAATATAATCAATATTTTGAGGCACCAGCCCTGAGCTGGTGCTTTTTTCAATAGAAAAACCCCCTCCTGAGAAGAAGGGGGAGCAATCAGTGAAGGTCCTGGGATTTAGCTTCGTCGTGCTTCATGATTTGCATTTCGATGTCTTCGTCATTTGCTGCATAATCCGGTCCGCCCTCGCCGATCATGTTCAAAATCGAATCGAACTCTTCAGCGAGCCAATCCTTCAATTCTTTTGGTTCCATGTCTTCATCGTCTCTTGTGTAATCTGGACCGCCTTCACCGATCATGTTCAAAATCGCATTGAACTCCTCGTCGAGCCGCAATTCCAATTCTTTCCGTTCGACCCATTTCCGTTCCATGACGACATCCTCCTTCTTATATAATCACAAGGACGACAAATTATCTCTATTTTCATTTTCTATTATACAGATTATTCTGTCTTTTTAATAATTATTTGACTTAGAGGACTGCAATAGTTTTTGCCGAATTGAATCATTATGGAAAGGTGTGTGGCACGAGTGGAAAAGGCAGTGAAAGAGTTGATCGATCAATCTACAGGCCAAGTGAGTGTAGTGATTAAATCCGGCTCGGGCAAAGTGTACATCAATAGCGATGCACCTATGCGTGCAGCCAGTACAATCAAACTGGCCCTTTTATTCGAAGCGTGCCGGCAAATCGCCAGCGGCAAACTCTCAGGCGAACAGAAAATCAAGCTTGTAGGAAAAGAGCCGACTGCTGGTGCCGGCGTGCTGGACCATCTGCATTCACTTGAAGAATTGATATTATGGGACATATTGTCTTTGATGATCATCGTTTCCGATAATGCCGCATCCAATGCGGTGCTGGATTTGCTTGGAAAAGAAAATATCAATAAGGCGTGCGATGATCTCGGCTTGATCAACACGAAAATCGAACGGAAATTCATGGATTTCAGTGCGGCTGAAAGGGGCCTCGACAACCAGACCAGTGCAGGCGATATGGTCCGGCTATTGGAAGCGTTCCTTGCACCGGGCGTGTTGCCGGAGCAGGAACGAAAATGCGCCATTCAACTGTTGGGCAATCATCAATCCCGTAAACTGACGGCAGCCATCGAAGAAGATGAGGTGCAGTTTTTCGGGAAGTCCGGTGAGTTGAAGGGATTGCAGGCGGACGTTGGTATTTTTGGGCAAGGCGAAAATAGCACAGTGGCAGCCGTTTTTATAGAAGGGGCGGATAATCCGCTATGTGCATGCCAATTGATTGCGAAGATCGGACTGATCATCCATCAAAAGATGAAGTCGATAGCTTAAGAAAATCGAAAAACCCCCTAGCCATCTTTGGCCCAGGGGGTTTCGGCTTATTCAGTTAAATACTGCTCCATGGATTCAAAAAAGCGGGAAGAGCTTTCCTCAAACCATTCATTGTAGACAGCTTCCGGGTTATCAGGAATCGAGTAGGCGAGTTCGGTCCGGAGATCGTCCGTCATTTCGATTTTTTGGCGAGGGCCCTCTGGCGTCAGCCAATTGAATTGGTCGAGGCGATTGTTGTTCGCAAATTGTATCCACTCGTTTTCGGTTTCAGGGGAATCAAAAAGCGCTTCAGAAGACATCAGCATCCAGCTTTCGCTCTGGTGCTTCGGCGGGAGCCAGAAATTTTTTGATAAAACCCCTTCTTCTATGGAAAAATCATGTATCTCGTGGCGCAACTCCTGAACGCGCTCACCATTTCCTAGTGTCAGTTCGCGCGATACATAAATATTGCCTACGAGCGTCTCGATGCTGTCGGTTGTGACCGTGCCGAATGGATTGCGCGTCGCATCAGTTCCATATACCTGTTCATCGATTTGCATCATCGGCTCTTCGTTCCAACGGGTAACCGCCGCATTTTCCAAACCGCCATATTTCACTGCCACGGTAAAGGGCATCCAACCGGTATTATCGACTTTATCGAATACTAAAATATCGCCATTCGGCAAGATTTGCTCAGTGACCGTCAACGAACCAATCGTCAGGCCGAGAAAGCTTAGTGGACGGAAAGTTTCGGTCATATCGCCGTCCGTATCGGTTTGAACATCACCGATTGTGATGAATTGCGGCTTATCGATGTTGATTTCTACATCTTCGTTTGTGTAAAGTGTTTCTTCGCTTTTCAAGAACATGATGGCCGTGAAGATGATCAGCGCCATGAAAAACAATGTAATGAACAATATGACAGTCTTTCTGAACAAAATTTCCACCTCAAATTTCGGGTATTTCCTGCATAACCGATTATAGCACGGGGACAGCCCGAAAAAGGGAGAGAGTTTTGAGCATCACATGAACGTTTTCATTTACAGCACTTTATCCAAAAAGTCGCGTGCACGTTCGCTCGCCGGATTTTGGAAAAAGCTTTTCGGCTCGCCTTCTTCGACGAGGACTCCGTGGTCCAAAAACAGTACGCGGTCTGCGACTTCCCGCGCAAATCCCATCTCATGGGTGACGACGACCATCGTCATGCCGGATTTTGCGAGATCTTTCATGACTTCAAGCACTTCTTTGACCATTTCCGGATCGAGCGCGGAGGTCGGCTCATCGAACAGCATGAGTTCAGGTTCCATGGCGAGCGCACGTGCGATGGCGACACGCTGCTTCTGGCCGCCCGATAAGCTGTTCGGGTAGGCATCGGCTTTTTGTGCCAAACCGACGCGCTCGAGCAATTGCCGGGATTTTTCTTGCGCTTCGTTTTTCTTAACTCCTTTTGCTTTCAGCGGTGCATACATCAAATTCTCTTGCACTGTCATATGGGGGAACAAGTGGAAATGTTGGAACACCATGCCGATCTGCTGGCGGATCTTGTGAATCTCTTTTTTGGAGGCGATTAAGCTCTTGCCGTTGATTTCAATGCTTCCTGAGCTCGGTGTCTCCAGTAAATTCAAGCAGCGCAGGAAAGTCGATTTGCCTGATCCGGACGGGCCGATAATGGCGACGACTTCGCCTTTTTGGATGGTGGTTGTAATATCGCTCAATACGAGGTTATCCCCGAATTTTTTCGATAAGGCTTGTACATCAATCACTAAGCTTCAATCTCCTTTCGACCATGCGCCCGATTACCGTCAAGCCCATGACGAGGCACCAATAGATCAGGCCGACAAACAATAGCGGCTCAAAGTTGCGGAACAAGTCTGCCCCGACCACTTGGGCGCGGCGCATCAAGTCCAGGTAGCCGATCGTCGAGACGATGGCGGATTCTTTCGTCAAGGTGATGAATTCATTCATCAATGCCGGCAGGATATTCTTCAGCGCCTGCGGCAAGATGATATCTTTCATCATGGCACCGTATGGCACTCCAAGTGCCTGTGCCGCTTCTAGCTGGCCTTTGTCGACCGCTTGGATGCCGGCGCGGATAATTTCCGAAATATAAGCGGAGGAATTCAATCCGAACGCGAGAATTGCGGACAGAAACGGCGAGATGTCATAGCCCGTCAATTGTGGAATCGAATAATAAATGATCATTAATTGCAGGATGAGCGGCGTGCCGCGGAAAATCGACGTATAGGCATCGGCGAACCATTTCAGCAGCTTAGCCGAACCGATCTTAAACAGCGCCAGCACGGTTCCAAGAATGGATCCGAGAATGATCGCGAAAAAGACGAATTTCAATGTCACCCAAATCCCTTCGAGCATGAAGGGGATATATGGGACGATTTGTGAAAAATCAAGATTCATAACAGTTCCAACTCTTTTCTAAGGGCGAATTTTACTGCTCGTCAGTGAGCCATTTCTCTTTCAATTCATCGAGCTTGCCGCTTTCTTCCATTTCAGCGAGCACTGCGTTGACATCTTCAACCAAGTCACTGCCTTTCGGGAATGCAACCGCCATGCCGGGAGAAGCAGTCGTCGGGTCGTCGAATGCATCGAGCCCTTGCGCTTCGATATAGCCGAGCGCTACTTGCTTATCCATATAAGCAGCATCGATGCGGCCGGATAGGATCTCCTGGATCAATGCGCCGGAATCATCGAGCGCCTTCAATTCGAAATCGATGCCTTCGTCTTCAATGATGCTCTTAGCTCCTTCTTCCTGAATCGTGCCGAGCTGAACCCCGACCGTCAAGCCTTCAAGGCCTTCGAGAGATTCAAGCCCGGAGCCTTTTTGGGATACGAACATTTCGCCGGAATGATTGTATTCAGTGGAGAAATCGACATTTTCCTTACGGGCGTCCGTCGCGGACATGCCGGCCAACACCATATCAACACGGTCATTTTGTAGAGCGCCGATCAAGCCGTCGAATTTCATATCGGTGATTTTCAGTTCAACGCCGAGTTCATCTGCGATATAATTAGCAAGGTCGATATCAAAACCGACGATGTCGCCTTGCGGGTTGCGTGATTCAAAAGGCGCGAACTCAGCGGATGTGCCCATCTCCAATACTTCTTTTTGCTCCGCAGCTCCAGTTGCTGTGTCTTCTTGGCCGCAAGCTGCCAATAGCAAGGCTGAAACGCCGCCTGCAAGTAAGTATGATTTTTTCATAATAATTCCCTCCGTCGTATGTTTATTCGATAAAATGAATCTTAACACGATGAAAGAACAAGTAAAAGAGTTTTTATACATATTTATGAATAATTATTAATTCAAATAGTTCAGAAAATTGGAGTGTGGAGAGATGAAAACTTTACTTTTGACAGGATTCGAACCTTTCTTGGAATACACGGTCAACCCGACGATGAGAATTGCGGAGAAATTGGACGGCGAACAGATTGGCGGATACCGCATCGTCAGCCGCATATTGCCGGTCGATTTTAACCATTCAGGCGAATTGATATTGAAATGGATCGAAGAGCTGAAGCCCGATGCGGTCGTTTCGTTAGGGCTTGCGGCTGGCCGCTACAAGATCACACCCGAACGTGTTGCGCTTAATGTCAAAGACGGTGATGTAGATAATGAAGGCTACCAGCCAGTCGATGAACCTATTTCCACACAAGGGCCTGCTGCTTATTTATCGACTTTGCCCGTACGCAGAATGACGCAAGCTTTGCTTCAGGCCGGGTTGCCGGCGGAGATTTCCAATACAGCAGGTGCATATCTATGCAATAACATTATGTATGAAGGGCTTCATTTTGCCGCGATGAACAAGCCGGGAATGCTTTCGGGCTTTATTCATATCCCGGCGGACCACCAGTTGGCGATTGAACATGGAAAGCTTCCGAGCTGGTCGCATGAAGACCTATTGCGTGGTGTGCGGATTTGTTTGGAAACGATGAGTAACGAGGCTGTAGAAGGAAAATAGTGAAACCGAAAAGACAGAGCAGCCTCTTTGGCGCTCTGTCTTTTCTTAGATACGCTATTTGCGTTACAATGCGTTTTTGATTAGTGGGAATATTCTTGTAGAATATAATGGCATTTAATGTGAATTGCAGTAGGATGTAATTAACAAGTTTTTTAGCGGGAAGAGGTGCCTTATGCTTGAAACGGATAAGTTGACGAAAAAGTTCAAAGACATCATCGCGGTCGATGATGTGAGCCTAATGCTTAGGCAAGGAGAATCGGTCGGTCTTTTAGGGCCGAATGGGGCCGGGAAATCTACTGCGATTGCCATGATTTCCACTTTGATGAAACCGAGTTCCGGCGATGTCAGGCTCAATGGCAAGAGTGTGTTGAAAAAGCCTGGCGAAATGCGCCGTGTGCTCGGTGTCGTGCCGCAAAAAATCGCCTTGTACGAAGAACTGAGCGCTTATGAGAACTTGAAGTTTTTCGGCCGGCTGTATGGCTTGGCGGGAAATAAGCTCGAACAGCGCATCGATTATGTGCTGGAGCTTGTCGGTTTGGCAGACCGAAAAAAAGAGCTGGTCAAAAACTATTCAGGAGGCATGCAGCGGAGGGTCAATATGGCGGCAGCGATGATGCATGAACCGGATGTGCTTATCATGGATGAGCCGACCGTCGGCATCGATCCGCAATCACGCAACCACCTGCTCGAAACGATACGCAAGCTCAACCGCGATGAAGGGATGACGGTCCTGTATACGAGCCACTACATGGAAGAAGTGGAAAAGCTCTGTGACCGCGTGTACATTATGGACCATGGAAAAGTCATCGCAGAAGGAACGAAAGAAGAGCTCAAAGCGATTTTGTCGGAACAAGAAACCGTGTTGATCGAATTCGACCAAACCTATCCGGAGCTCTTCAAGGAACTCGGCGAGATAGAGGGCGTACAGCACGCGACAGCCGAGGAGCATAGCATAAAGCTGATAATCCCGAAAGGAACGCGTCTGCTTGCTACGCTGTTTCATGAAGCGGAGCGCCACGGCGCGCAGGTGGTCAATGTCAATGTCCAGACGCCGACACTTGAAGATGTATTCCTGCGGCTGACCGGGCGCAAATTAAGGGATTGAGGAGGGGAGCATTATGGGCGCATTTCTAATAAAAGACATTATGCTTTTGCTCCGTGACCGCTCCGAACTGTTAGTGCTCCTGGCTATGCCTTTTTTGCTCATTGCGATTCTCGGCTTTTCACTGCGCGGCATTTTTTCAGGGGACCTAGAAGCTTTGGAAATGGATATCGCGCTTGTTTCGGAAGATGACGAAGTACAGGCAGTAGCGTCTATTCAAAATGAAATCGATGAATCGGGAATGCCGCCAGAAGAAGCGCAGGCGTTGAAACAGGCGGCTGAATCGGCCAGTCCGAAAACGATGCTCGTGTCGCTTCTCGAAGATGAAAATTTGAGTGAATTGATTACGGTCGAACGGATGGGGCAGGCGCAGGCGGAAAAAAGCCTGGAGGAAGAAACCGTGGATGCCGTCATCGCCTTGCCGGAAGGCTTCACGGAAGATTCTTTGAGGAATATGCTGTTCGGCTCCAGTACTGGCGGCGAACTGGAATTGCTGGTGGCGGATTTATCTTCGCCGCAAACGGATGTCCTCAATTCATTATTGGAGGAATTTGTGCGGGCTGTGAATTTTGAAGCTTCAATTTCCAGGCTTGCAGGTCAAGAGGCGACACCGGAAGTATCCGGCGGTGTCGAGACGATCACCGCGCGTGAGCCGATCACTTCGTTCCAATATTATACGATCGGCATGGCCGTCATGTTTGTGTTGTTTGTCGGATCGACGATTGCAGGACAGGCAAATCTTGAGCAAAAGCAGATGGTCTTTGACCGCATACGGTTGTCGAACCGGCCGCCGCTTCTGTATTTGAGCAGCAAAGCAATCGCCGCAGCAACGATCGTATTCGTCCAGCTCACCTTGCTATTCAGCTTATCGGCGCTGTTATTCCAGACCTTTGCAGCGGACTCCTGGGCTTTTTGGTCGGGGATCGCCATCATTTCCATCGTACTGGCACTTTCGGTCGGCTGCCTTGCCGCTTTGATGGTCGCCTTGACTTTAAGGCTTGAAAGCGATGCTGTGCCGGCGATTTTCTCCGGCGGGGTCATTTCCCTTATGGCGTTTGTCGGCGGAAGTTTTATGCCGCTGGACGGCATGCCGGAAATGCTTCGGGCGATCGGCAATTGGACACCGAACGGAGCAGCGCTGTCCGCCTATTTTTCATGGCTGCTGGAACCTGAACTTGGCCAGCTGGCTGGGCCGCTTGTACGGATTGCTGCAGTGGCAGCAATATTCTTGCTGTTGGCCCTTGCATTATTCCCGAGAAAGGGGGGAGCGGCATGAAAGCTGTATTCTTTCTGCAATGGCGCCGTTTTTACCGGAAGCCGCTGCTCGTTTTAGCGATGTTCGGTCTTACCGTCATTTTCGTCTCCGTCACAGCTGCAGGTGGAGAAAGTGGACCTCAAACAATTCCTGTCTATGCGGATGAATCGATGAGTGAGCTACAAGCTCAAAACTGGGTGGAGCGCTTGAACGATGAAGAGCAATTCCAGTTTGAGTTAATGCCCGAATCCCAAGCCCGTTCATATGTAGCGGAAGGGGATGTCTCGCAAGCTGTCAACCTGCTCGAAGCGGATTACAGGCTGCTAGTCGGGAGGGAAGACCCGACGCGCTTTGCACTGGATTCATTTCTCCGCCGTGCTTATTCAGAAGAGTTGCGTCTGGAAATTGCGGCGCAAACAACGCCGGGAATCAGGGGGGAAATGGAGTCTTCTTTGGCGGAACCGGCGCTGACGCTGTCGGTCGAATCGCTGCAAGGAGAGGAAGACAGTTTTCAATATAACGGCCAGCTCCAGTTATTGTTCGGCATGACCTTATTCTTTGTCATCTATACAATCATGTTCAGCCTGGTGCGCATCGTGGATGAAAAGAGGACGGGGACTTGGAACCGGATGATCATTTCGCCGGTAAGGAAATGGCAAATGTATCTTGGGCATCTTGGCTATAGTTTTTTGATCGGGTTTTCCCAGATTACGCTCATTTTCCTGTTGTTCCGCTTTGCGTTCGGTTTTGAACTGGGGGACCGCTTCTGGCTGTTGATCGCAATCGCGGCGTGCTACACATTCTCCATCGTCGCACTTGGGATGTTGATCATCTCGCTCATCACCAAACCCCAACAGCTCGGTGCCGTCATTCCCATCGTCGCGACCGGGATGGCGATGGTGGGCGGTGCGTTCTGGCCGATTGAGCTGGTGACCAACGACATCCTGCTTGCGGTTTCGAAAGTATTGCCCATCACCTATGGTTTGCAGGCATTAACAAGCGTCGCCGTCTACGGAAACGGCCTGCAAGCGGTCGCGATGCCGCTGTTGCTGCTGCTTGGTTTCGGGGGCATCTGCATGGCGATCGCCATCCGTTTGATGGAATGGCGCAGCTCTTCATAAAAAAAGAACCGCAGTTGCGGTTCTTTTTCAAATAATTTCCCAATTGCGTTCTGAGGCGAGTGTGCGGAGGCGGGCTTCGGGCCGAACAGCGACCGGATTCCCGACAAGCTCCAGGACAGGTACGTCTGACAGGCTATCGCCGTACGCATAGCTGTTTTTCCAATCGATCGTTACATCTCCAAGTGCTTCCAGGATCTTCTCTGTTTTCAGCGGCCCTTGGATGTGGATGACGGGTGTTCGATGAGCAAGAATGTCCGACTCATATGGGACTTCAGTACCGATGATTTTCTCGATCGGCAATTCTTTCGTGACCGCATGCAATAGCGGTGTGAATGCACCCGAAACAAGCATGCAATAATCTTCATTGGATACATGCCGCTTCAAGCGTTCGACGACTTCCTGGTTGAAATCATCGTGCATGAGGTCGGCGATTTCACCGAAATACTCTTCCAGCTCCTGTTTGGAAAAAGTCTCGAGCGCCGCGAGATATGCCTGGACGGAACGTGCCCGCATTTTCGCTTCCGGATAGATTTTCAGTTTATGGCCGATATAAGGCGGCATGATGGCGCGGTAGAACTTGCGGTATCTGCGGCTATGGATCGGGTGGTTCTTCAAGTGGTTCATCATCAATTGAAATGTTTCTTTCGCATACAAAGTGCCATCGAAATCAAATATGGCGACACGCATATAATCCCTCCACTCTCATTTTACTGCTGTTTCCATCATAGCGGAAATCCCCAGTCTTCACCAAGCATGTTTAGCCGTTTTCTTTCCAAGGGTATGGAAAAGAAACAATGAAGCTGGAGGGGTAGACATGGCAAAACAACGAATCACGGTCGGTTACGTGGAATTGACACAAGACGAATCGGACCGCCTGTTTGAAGAAGTGAAAAAATCCAGAGGCATCGATTCCTATGGGGAACTCCAAAGTTTGATGGAAGACTACGATGCCACAGTCGAAGAACCGGTCAAACAGCCGCTCAAGGAAGTGCTCGACGAAGAGGCGCCCGAAGAGCCTGCCGCACAAGGCATGCGCTATATACAGATTTTCAATGCCATCGAAGCCGATGAAAGTTACCGCATTGAAGCATCGAACCAGGAATGATCGATAGAAAAGGGAGATCCGATTTCGGATCTCCCTTTTTATTATCTATTCGTCTTTATTTGCGATGCAGCGTTCGCATTCGTAGATGATCGATTCGCGGCGTTCCTTGATTTCACAACCGCATTCCCGGCATTCTTTGCGTGTACGAGTCTCATAAGTTTGCATGTTTTTCATAGTGATCTCCTCCAGTTTTTAAGTTAGTTTTTCGTACCCTGGCAGCGTCAAGAATTCAGCAAAATCACTTTGCAATGTGAGACTTGTAAACAACTCGCGGGCTTCCGCGTAGTGTCCGGCATTATAACGTTCCTCGCCGACTGCTTGTTTGATCAAAGCATCTTCTTCTTCGATGACTTCGTGGAACAAGCTGACGTCGACTTTACGTCCATCTTCCAGGACGCCTTTCGGATGGCGGATCCATTGCCACACTTGGGAGCGGGAGATTTCAGCTGTCGCTGCATCTTCCATCAAGTTATTGATCGGGGCTGCGCCGTTTCCGGAGAGCCAAGAGGCAATATACTGGATGCCGACTGAGATATTGGAGCGCAGGCCTTGTTCGGTGATAGATCCTTCAGGGACTTCCACCAGCTGCTCTGCGGTCACATGGACATCGTCACGCTGTTTGTCGATCTGGTTCGGTGTCGGCATGTATTTATCGAATTGCTGCATCGCCGTCTGGACCATTCCAGGATGTGCGACCCAAGTGCCGTCATGGCCATCTGTCACTTCGCGGCGTTTGTCTTCAGCTACTTTATTGAAAGCGGCTGTATTGGCTTCGTCATCCCCTTTAACCGGGATTTGTGCAGCCATGCCGCCCATCGCTGGAGCGCCCCGTCTGTGGCAAGTTTTGATGCAGAGCGAGGTATAAGCCCTCATGAATGGCACTGTCATCGTCACTTGGGAGCGGTCCGGGAAGATATAATCCGGATTATTGCGCATCCGCTTGATGACGGAGAAGATATAATCCCAACGGCCGCAGTTAAGGCCTGCTGAATGGTCGCGCAGTTCATAAAGGATTTCGTCCATTTCGAATGCCGCCATGATCGTCTCGATCAAGACCGTTGCACGGATCGTGCCTTGCGGAATGCCGAGTTCATCTTGTGCGAAGATGAAGGCGTCGTTCCACAAGCGTGCTTCCAAATGGCTTTCAAGTTTCGGTAAGTAAAAGTAAGGGCCGGTGCCGCGTTCAATCAGCTCTTTAGCATTGTGGAAAAAGTAAAGGCCGAAGTCGACAAGGCTTCCGGAAGCAGGTTTTCCATCAATCAAGATGTTTTTCTCAGGTAAGTGCCAGCCGCGGGGGCGCACCATCAAGACTGCTGTTTTTTCATTGAGTGCGTACTTTTTGCCGGTTTCAGGAACTTCAAAATCGATTTGCCGGCGAATGGCATCACGCAAATTGATTTGACCATCGATGACGTTGAACCAGCTAGGTGCTGTCGCATCTTCAAGGTCCGCCATGAACATCTTCGCGCCGGAGTTCAGCGCGTTGATGAGCATCTTGCGGTTGGTAGGGCCGGTGATTTCCACGCGGCGGTCTTTCATATCTTCCGGAAGGGGAGCGATTTTCCAGTCACCTTCGCGGATTTCTTTTGTTTCAGGAAGGAAATCGAGCTTCTTGCCGCTATCGAGTTCTTTCTGCCGTACCTGGCGTCTCTCCAAAAGTTCGATTCGACGCTTGTCGAAATGGACGTGCAGTTTTTCAATGAACTCCAGAGCTTCGGGAGTCAAAATCTCCTCCATGCCCGGAACATTTTCACCTATAATCTGTACATTCGATTTCGTCAGCAATCAAATCATCCTTTCGTCGGTTGGAATTGCTCAGTTTCAGTAGAACCTTGCATCGCTGTCGTCGAGCTTGTGCCGCCGGAAACGATTTGCGAGATCTCATCGAAGTAGCTAGTTCCAACTTCGCGCTGATGGCGTGTTGCTGTGTAGCCTTTCGATTCGCTTGCAAATTCAGCTTGCTGAAGCTTCGAGTAAGCAGCCATTCCATTGTCTTTGTAGTCGTAAGCAAGTTCGAACATGCTGTGGTTCAATGCATGGAAACCTGCAAGTGTAACGAACTGGAATTTGTAGCCCATTTTGCCAAGTTCGACTTGGTATTTCGCGATTGTTTCTTCGTCAAGCTTCGCTGCCCAGTTGAATGAAGGAGAGCAGTTATAAGCAAGCATCTTGCCAGGGAACTGTTCATGGATTGCATCCGCGAATTGCTGCGCTTCTTCCAAGTTCGGGTGGGATGTTTCACACCAGATCAAGTCAGCATATGGTGCGTATGCAAGTCCACGGGCGATGGCCTGATCGATTCCTGGGCGTGTACGGTAGAATCCTTCCGGTGTGCGTTCGCCGGTGATGAACTGGTGATCGCGCTCGTCGATATCGCTTGTGATCAAGTCCGCTGCGTCTGCATCAGTACGGGCGATGATCAATGTCGGGACACCCATCACGTCAGCTGCGAGTCTTGCAGAGACTAAGTTTTTCACTGCGTTTTGTGTCGGAAGCAAAACTTTACCGCCAAGATGGCCACATTTTTTCTCTGAAGCAAGCTGATCTTCAAAGTGGACGCCAGCTGCGCCAGCTTCGATCATCGATTTCATCAATTCGTATACATTGAGCGGTCCGCCGAAGCCTGCTTCTGCATCCGCTACGATCGGTGCGAACCAGTCAAAGCCTTCTGTATTTTCTACACTGTCGATTTGGTCAGCACGCTGAAGGGCGCGGTTGATTTTACGGACAACATCCGGAACCGAGTTAACTGGGTACAAGCTTTGGTCAGGATACATCTGTCCTGCGGAGTTCGCATCCGCTGCTACTTGCCAGCCGCTAAGGTAAATCGCTTGAAGTCCGGCTTTTACTTGCTGTACTGCCTGGTTACCGGTGAGAGCGCCTAAAGCGTTTACAAAAGGCATTTCATTGATCTGGCGATAGAGGCGTTCCGCCCCGCGCTGAGCGAGTGTATGCTCGATTAAAACCGATCCGCGAAGTTTAACGACATCTTCCGCTGTATAAGGACGCTCGATATTCTCCCAGCGTTTATCTTCCTGCCATGTTTTGTTCAATTCCTCGATTTGCTGTTGTTTGTTTACCATTCCAACCATCCCTTTCAAAGTAGAAGTTTTAAGAAAACTTTAACTGTATTAATACAGTTTGTTTTGATGTATATTAATATATAACAGAACCTTCATATTGTCTTGAAAAAATGACAGGAACCGTTATAATGAGACGAAAGCCAGAATATTCAGACGAACGCACTTGAAAGGGGATTAGGGGATGGGAAACACTGTATTGGAACAGATGGGATTCATTATTGGAGATTGGATTCCGAAGGAGGCTTCAATCGCAGTAGCTGCAGATAATCAATATATATACTACAAAGCGGGTATCCATGATCTATCTATTAAGGAAGGGCAGCCCGTATCATCCGGAACCATTGCTGCACGCGTGGCGAAAGAAGGGCGTAAAGTCGAAATGTATGTTGAAGAGGCGGTGCTCGGCTCTGCCTATTATGGCATCGGATACCCGATTGCTTTAGATAACAAAGAAGCGGTACTCGTCATTACACTTCCGCCGGATTATGTAGTAGGCAGAAAAAAGCCACTTGCATTCCTGACCGGCAAGCAAGAAGAAACGTGGCGGCCGATTCCCATCAAACAGGTTTCCCATATCGAAAGCAGCCAAAAAAAGACTTGGTTCTATGCGGACGAAGAAGCGTATTGTTCTAGCCATACTCTCAAGACTTTGAAAGAGCAATTACCTGATTATTTTTTGCCTGTGCACAGGTCATATATTGTAAACGTCCATTATATAGAAGAAATCGCAAAAGACGTCGCATCGAACTACGTACTTACATTGCGCGATGGCTCGACGATACCAGTCAGCCAAAACTACACAGGGGAAGTGCGCAGCCGTCTTGGATTTTAACAATCTTTACAATTGGTTCAGCAGGAATTAAGGCAGGCAAGTGGAATACACTAAGCAGAACGTGATAACAGAAAGGTGGAGGCTGGTATGAAAATTTGGCCCATATCCAAGCTAGGCAATATTTCAGTTGTCTTCACGGTTGTCCCCCTGCTGTTGGCTCTGGTCATCACGCTTGCTGGTGCATTTCAGGAATTGCCGCTGGCGTTTGAAGGAGAGTTAACCGATAATTTGCTGCTTACTCTGTTGGTCTTGGCTTCCGTCGCTTCGTTCATAGTAGCGCTGTGTGCGGGTCTGCTGGCGATGCTGGCCAGGAGAGAAAGGTCGCTTTCAGTCATCGCTTCTATTATCATTTCAATCATCGCCCTTATCATTGCGTGGAGCTGGTGGGTATAAGTTTCTTCTATATAAAAAGCCGTTGAGAGGCCACTCAACGGCTTTTTGCAATTTTGGTCTATTCTCTTTGCTGTTTCTTAAGTTTTTCAAGTACTTGTTCCTGCTCTTTATCGACATCCGATGTGGATGGAATGAAAGGACTTTCGTTGAAATCCGTCCGTTTCCCGTAACGGAGCATTTCGTAGATGATCATGCCATTATTGGGCATGCCGCCTTGGGTCTTCATGGGTACTGCGTCAAACAACAGGTAAAAAAATGCGTAGAAAACAAAGCGATCCCAAAAAGTGATAAAAGATTGAATGACGCCATTGGCAAGAAGGGCGTTAATGGTCAAGGCAAGCGAAAGCGTCATCAAGATAGGGCTGGCATAAAGAAAGATATAAGCGATTTTGCTATCCCTCTTCAAGGAATCGTAAGAAAACCAGCTATACAATTGATAATACCTACGCACATCCACGATCCCGATTTTGAAAACACGCGGACCGGAACCGATGGTCAGTCTTGGATTCTTCACTCCTACCAGTTCACTTGCAATCAAATATCCGGATTCCCTTAACAGAATGGTCGCGGGCAATATAATAAAAGCGGAGATAACCAGTGAAATAAAGTCGGAAAAGCCGAACATCGAATTCTCCTTTCTGTTTTAGATGAAAACAAAAAGTATATAGATAGGATTATTGTGCAAAATAAAAACACCAGAAAGAAGCTTGCAGTCTCTTGGCGTTACTCCAGCTCAATCGTCTGGCTCACTCAACCGAATTATTATAATAGGGGCCAATCATTTATTGGGAAAGGGTGCAGCATGCAAGCTTGAACAATGGCCAATTACTGAATGGCCATGCCCAATTATGGAGCAGAACCAATTTCATGGTTCTATGATAGCCATTGATATAAGTAAAGTCAAAGTATCGACCAGCCGATTTAAAGTGTTGATATAGGAAGCCATCGCCTAATACGTATAGATGAGCTAGGGAAATGGCATGGCTGCTTTTTGCTTAACAAATTGTAAAAATGTCTTAATGATAACAAAATAATGATTGCCATTTTCGATAAAAGGGTACTTAAAGAATAATGGTAACAAAAATAAAACAGGAAAGTAGGGAGGTAAAATGACTGAATTTCATTTGAAACCTGTCCCTCCAGCCAAAAAGAAAGAGCCTCAGGCATCGAAAGGGAAGAAACGGGTCTCCAAAGTTCTCTTGTCATTTGCGCTAATCTCGTCAGCAGCAGCTGCAGGCCCTGTTATGTCACCCAGTGCAGCAACGGAAGTGGCCAGTTATTATATTGTGCAAAAAGGGGACACTTTCTACAGCATCGCGAAAAAGTACGGTTTGGTCGTTGAACAGCTGATGGCGGCAAACTTCACCACGAGCACCAAAATCATCGTCGGGCAAAAAATCGCCATTCCGCATAAAACCCAACCGTGGTCTGGAAACCAGGAAGACTTGAATACCAGAAACTATCAAGTGGTCAAAGGGGATACTTTGTATTCCATTTCCAAACGAACCGGTGTGTCGATCGACAGCATCAAGAGAATGAACAACTTAACATCGGACCTGATCATGATTGGGCAAATCTTGACGCTATACCCTGATGTCGGGGTGATTCACCGAACTTCCGCAACGTACTACGTGAAGTCGGGCGATACGAAATACACTTTGCGAAACAAATTCGGCAACACGATCACTTTGCCAAGTGGCGAATTACAAGTGCTCCAGCCGCTTAAAATTTCAGGCGAAGTGCTTGAAATCACTACCGAAGAACCTTTCGGGCTGGCAGATGGCCGAGTGATTGAAGTGAAAGTCGGCAACGATTATTATGCGATTAACCTTTATCAAGGAAACGAGCCAATCCAGTATTTGGCGGATCGCAATGATCTTAGGCTGACATTTACGGTCGTTCGTGTAGGCGAGCGCTATGAGATGGTTTCTTATGCAGTGCAAGAGTTGGAATAGGATAGGAAGCCGGTGTTTGAACGGCTAGAGAAAAATCACCCGGGCGTCGTCTGTCCGGGTGATTTTTTATGGTCTCGCTTTGATTTATGCTTGCTGAAATTCCCGACCAGAAAAATGCGGCATCCCCGTTTTCTCGCATACGAGGATTTCACGCAGAAACAGTGATTTTTTTGCGATGCAGCGGTCGGTTATCGTGAACCCTGCTTTTTCTATCATATGGTCGATCGGGTCGATGGTGACGACGAGCAGTTTTTCAGTGACCGGCAAGGCGTGTTTCAGAATCTCCTGTTGTTCATCGGGTGTTGCGTGCGTGTACAGGTTATAAGGCATATCGATAATGGCGACATCGTATTGCTCTCTGATATCAGCGATTGCACCCAAGTCGACCGAACCTGACAAGCCGAAATGCGCAATGTTCTCCCGAGAGCCATCGACGACGAGCGGATTGATATCCCGCCCGACGATGTCGATCCCCATCGATAAGGCTTCGACCAGCACCGTCCCGATGCCGCAGCAAGGGTCGATCGCTTTCACTCCTGTTGGCTCAGGCACGGCGATATTAACGATGGCGCGAGCGGTTTTCGTGCTGAGCGCAGTGGAGTATTCACGCGGTTTTTGCTGATGTTTAAACCAGACCGATTCACTTAATCGGTAGATGCCGAAATGCCAGCGGCCGTCGAATGGCATCAGCCCAAAAATGATATCGGGATTATGGACATCAGCTTTTCCTTTAATGACAAATCCGATTTGGCGCTCCATGTCACGCTTCTCCTCAAAATCCACTTGCTCAACTGCAGCTAAGCCGTTGATTTTCGGGAAAATCACTTTGAATGTGGAATCTTCCATGTCCAATTCCGCTGCTTGCTTCACAATATCCGCAAGTTCCGCCCCTTCAAACAAAAGCTCGATCCGCTCCTTGATGAACGGGCTTCTGCCGGGATCGATGGCACGACTGCTTTTGATGACTTTTCCACCAGTGTCCTCCCCGAAAAAAGCGCGCATTTCCAACTGGCATAAATCCTTTTCGTCTTGATGATAAGCATATGTGTATATAAATCCGCCTGTTGGCGATAATGGTTTCAATTCATCCCGTCCTTCTTGATAGTACTCGTTTTGTTAAGTATACCAATAACGGCATGCCAATCAGTTATTGGGGATTTTAAATGGACAGCTTTCTCACAAAGGGAGCGGGTAAGCTGTTATTGAGAATACGGCACCTTGATCATAGCTTGTAAAAATAGGGCAAGCTTTATAGAAGAAACCCCGACAAACTTGCAAAAGCAAGCTTGCCGGGGTTTTTGATGTTTATTTAAAATAGTTTCCCAATCTGTTTTTTCACTTCATCATTTCGAAAAGGGGATTATTGAGTGAGGCTAAACAAAACCACATATTATGCAATTCCCTATGGGAACCGGGGTCAAGCGAGTATCTTCCCGGGGTTCAAGATATTGCCCGGATCGAGCATTTGCTTCATGTTTTTGAAAAGAGCCAATGCTGCGCCGTGTTCGGTTTCCTGGAACTTCTGTTTGCCGAGGCCGACACCGTGTTCTCCGGTGCACGTACCGCCCAATTCGATGGCACGGAACGCTAGCTGGTCGTTGATCCCGAAAGCCAGTTGTTTTTGTTCCGATGACTCCGGGTCATACACGATGCACGTATGGAAATTGCCGTCACCGATGTGGCCGAGCAATCCACCTTCCAATCCGCTAGCCTCGATCAGCTCCCGCCCATGCTCCAATAGATCCGGCAATTTGGAAATAGGGACGCAGACGTCGCCGCCCGTGACGGAAACACCGGGTTGGTGACGATAGGCATAAGCCATTTCGTGGCGTGCTTTCCATATATTGGCGCGTTCTTCAGCATCGGCAGCGACATGCCAATTCTGTGCTCCCAAATCTTCCATGAGCTCCTCCGCGAGGCGGGCATCTTCAATGGCCGACTGCGCCAGTCCGGCAAATTCAAAGAACAGCGAATGTTTTTCAGGAAGCCCATAGCCGCCGTATTCATTGACCTTTTTGATGCTCGGGGCATCGACGAATTCCATACGCTGCACCGGGATGCCCATCAACAATACACTGTTCGCCGCCTGTGCGCATTCGCGTGGCGTATCGAATGTACATGAGGCAGCAATGGTGTGTTCAGGAATGGCATGGAGTTTCAAGGTGATTTCGGTAATGATGCCGAGCGTTCCTTCAGAGCCGATGAACAGTCCGCCGACGGAATAGCCGGAAGAGGATTTTTTCGCTTTCGTTGCGGTATGGATAATGCTGCCGTTTGCGAGAACGACTTCCATGTCCAAAATCTGGTCGCGCATGACGCCGTAGCGGACGGCGGTCGTTCCGCTCGCATTGGTCGCCGCCATGCCGCCGATCGATGCATCCGCACCGGGATCAATCGGAAACTGCAGGCCATGTCGGTTGATGCGTTGATTTAAAGCGAGTCGCGTAATTCCAGGCTGTACAGTAACGAGCAAGTCTTCAGGAGCAAAATGAAGCACTTGGTCCATTCGCTCAAAATTGAGCGAGATTCCTTTTTCAATGGGGATGGCGGCTCCTTCGAGTCCTGAGCCAGCGCCAAAAGCGGTGACGGGAATTCGATAATCTTTCGCTACCATCAGCACGGCCTGCACATCTTCTGTACTTTCAGGAAAACAAACTAAATCGGGTTCGACAGGAGAGTGGTCGGATTCATCATGGCTATGGCGATAGCGTTCGCCTTCACTGGTCGATAATTGGCCGGGGCTTAAGCGGCCTGATAAGATTTTGATCCAATCGGGGGTTATTTCGGTGGACATTCTATCAGCTCCTTATTGGTTTATACACGTATATGCAAGGGTTTGGATACAGCAATGGAAGCAATAACTATAAAGTATAGAAGTTTCTAGGTTAAAAAGTAAAGTTCCAACTATTCCTTTATTCTGAAAATTTATGTTTACAAACAAAAACGATTATTCTATACTTTCTGTATACAGTATACACTGTGTAAGTTTTGGATGGGAAGGGAGGAATCATGAGAAAAATCGTCAAGCAGCCGACATTGGCTGAACAGGCATACGAATCCATCAAAAAAATGATCATCACCGGAGAATTGAAGCCGGGGGAAGAACTGCCGGAAGAAAAGCTGGCAGCAGAGCTGGGCATCAGCCGTACGCCCCTGCGGGAGGCATTGAAAAGACTCGCTGTTGATGCGCTTATCGAGTTGAGGAAAACAAAACCGGCGCTTGTCGCCAAATTCACCCACCAGGACGTCGAGGAAATCATGGAGCTCAGAAGATTGCTTGAGATTTACGGGATCGAAGGGTTGTCGAAAGCAGATCAACAGCATGTCTTGAAGGAATTGCGCTATGCCCACGAACGGCAATGGGAAGCGATTCAAGCGCATGACTTTGCGGAGTTCATGGATTGGGATCAATGGTTCCACGACCAGTTCTATGAATTCCATCCGAACAAGCGCTTGCGTGAATTGATCCACGCAGTGAATACAGGAGGCAGCCGGGCATTTTTGCTGCTGTCCAAAAAAGTATTCGATAGTGCAGTCATCGCCCACCAGGAACACGGTGCCATCATTGAAGCATTGGAACAAGGGGATTTGGAGAAAACGCAAAAACAATTGGCTGTCCATCTCGAAAATATCGAGGCCAGGCTGCTGAAATACATTTCACAGGAGGAACTATGAAAAAAATTACAGGACTATTTTTACTTATGTTGGTATTGATCCTTGCCGCTTGCGGCCGGCCGGACAGTGGAGGCTCGTCAAGCGAGGACGGCGGAGACGGTGAAACGTACACGATCCGCCTCGCCCACTTAGTACCGGAGGAGCAGTCATCCCATGTAGCAGCAGTCGACTTTAAAGAAAAACTGGAATCCGAGTCAGACGGGCGCATCACGGTGGAGCTGTATCCGAACGGACAGCTTTACGGTTCTGACCGCGAAGCGATTGAAGCTGTACAGCTCGGCAATATTGAAATGACGATTCCAGCGGTCGCTGCGATGGCGTCATTCAATGAAAAGTTCCAAGTGTTCGATTTGCCGTTTTTATTCAACAACAACGAGGCAGCGTATGAAGCGCTTGATGGGGAACTTGGCCAGGAATTGATGGCAGATCTTGAAAGCAATGGTTTGAAAGGCCTCGTCTTCGGGGAAAACGGCTTCCGCCACGTGTCCAATAACGAAGGGCCGATTGAAAAACCGGAAGATATGGAAGGCTTGAAGATGCGTACACTGGAGAGCCCGCTTCATACCGATACATTTAACGCGTTCGGCGCCAATGCTTCGCCATTTGCATTCGGCGAATTGTATACAGCCTTGCAGCAAGGTACATACGATGCAATGGATTGCCCGATCTCACTTTACTACACGAATAAATTCTATGAAGTGCAGGATTACCTGACATTGACAGGTCATGTCTATGCAGCGACTTCCCTTCTCATGAACGACGATTTTTACAATGAGTTGCCTGAAGATCTTCAGCAATTGCTTACAGAAGCATCAGAAGAATTCCGCGAACAGCAGCGTGAACTGGCACAACAGCAAGATTCCGAGTTCTTGGAACAGCTGGAAGCGGAAGGCATGCAAATCAATGATTTGACGGATGAACAGCGTGATGCATTCCGTGAAGCGGCTGCTCCGGTTTATGAAAAATACGAAGGCCAGATTGGGGAAGACCTGATCGACCGAGCGCTTGAGGCAAATAATTAAGTGAAGACAGATGAAAAATCAAGGAAGCAATTCCTTGATTTTTCCTTTTAGAAAGGAAGAAGCAGATGATTAAAAAATTCGCGAAAGCAGAAGAAGCTTTTCTGGTGCTGACGCTCGTTGCGATGGTTGCACTTATATTCGGGCAAGTTGTCGGTCGTTATGTATTTTCCGATGCGCCAAGCTGGACTGAAGAAATGGCGCGCTATATCCATATTTTCCAAGTGTGGATCGGCGCAAGTTATGCAGTAAAGCTGCGGGAGCATATCCGTGTAGAAGCGTTTATTACGCGTTTTCAAGGTTTGCCAAGAAAAATCCTGGAAACAGTATCTTTGTTGATTTGGTTCTCGATGGCATTGTTTTTGGCTTATTTCGGTACGGAACTAGTCCTGCAAAGCCTATCTAATGCACAAGTTACTCCTGCTATGCAATTGCCGATGTGGATTCCGTTTCTTGCAATTCCGCTCGGAGGCATCGGCATGTGTATCCGTTTAATTGCCCAATTGCGCAGAATTTGGCGCGGCGATTATGAAATGCATAAGGAAGGGGGCGTTAAGGCATGACCATCGCCCTGTTATTCGGTACTTTATTTGTTTGTTTATTGATTGGGGTTCCCATCGCTTTTGCATTAGGGGTCTCGGCGCTGACTGCCATCTATTTCGGCACGAACATGCCGCTTAGCATCATTACTCAAAAGGCGTTTACATCACTTGATTCTTTCCCATTATTGGCTATTCCCTTCTTTATGCTTGCAGGGGTGCTCATGGGCAAAGGCGGGGTATCGAAACGGCTGTTGAATCTGGCATCGGCGATGGTCGGCTGGATGACTGGCGGCCTCAGTATGGTGACGATCGTTGCCTGCATGTTCTTCGCCGCGATATCAGGATCCGGCCCGGCCACTGTTGCCGCAATCGGCGGATTCATGATTCCGGCGATGATCGCCCGCAATTACAGCGGAGGATTTGCATCAGCCGTGGCAGCGTCGGCGGGATCGATCGGGGTAATGATCCCCCCGAGCATTCCGTTTGTCCTTTATGGTGTTATCGGCAGCGTTTCCGTCGGCAGTATGTTCTTGGCAGGGATTTTGCCGGGGCTTCTTGTCGGGACGGCATTGATGCTGACTGCCTATTTGATTTCTAAAAAGCGTGGTTATAAACCGGAACCTGGTGAACAGGCTGAATTTCATTTTAAAGATGTTATGACTGCTTTTTGGGATGCGAAATGGGCATTGCTCATTCCAGTTATCATTCTTGGGGGCATCTACGGCGGTGTCTTCTCCCCGACAGAAGCTGCCGTAGTGGCAGTCGTCTACGCTATCATCGTCGGGAAGTTCGTATACAAGGAACTGTCTTGGAAAGGCTTATATGAAGGTTTCCGGGAAACGATCGTCATCAATGCGACGACGATGATCATCATCGGCTTGTCTGTATCGTTCGCATATTTCATGACGATACAGCAGATTCCAGGCGAAATATCCGATTATTTGACGGCATTGTCGACCAATCCATTCGTTATTTTGCTCGCAATTAATGTATTATTGCTCGTAGTGGGCATGTTTATCGATACGATTTCAGCACTCGTCGTCCTGACGCCGATTTTGCTTCCGATTGTTGTGGAAGTCGGTGTCGATCCGGTTCATTTCGGTGTCGTACTCGTCGCGAACTTGGCGATCGGTTTTGTCACGCCGCCGCTTGGCGTCAATTTGTTCGTCGCTTCGAGTGTGGGGGGCGTGAAATTCGAACGGATCGCTTACGGTGTGCTGCCGTTCTTGTTCACGATGATCGTTTGCTTGCTCGTCATCACATTTGTTCCTCAGCTTTCTCTATGGCTGCCAGGGCTTTACGAATAAGGGCTATTCTTAATTGCAGAAAGGTTGTTTTCTAATGAGCATGTCTATTAACAAACGGGCGGAGTCGATTGTCTTTTCGGGCATCCGCCAATTCGCCAATCAAATGGCGGATTATCCGGAGGCGGTCAATTTGACGGTCGGCCAGCCGGATTTCCCTACACCCGATGCGGTCAAACAGGCGGGCATTGATGCGATACGCAATAACCAGACCAACTATACGCATAATGCAGGCGTCTTGGAGCTGCGGCAAGCGATCCAATCTTTTTTCAAAGACAGCTACGGTTTGTCGTATCGCACAGAAGATGAAATCATCGTCACCAATGGTGCAAGTGAAGGGTTGGATTCGGTGTTCCGGACGATTTTGGAAGAAGGCGATGAGGTCATCCTGCCGGCTCCGACTTATTCCGGATATGAACCTTTAGTGGAACTATGCGGCGGCAAAGTCGTCTACTTGGATACATCGGAGACCGATTTTAAACCGGATCCTCAGGCACTCGAAAAATTGATCAATGATCGTACCAAGGCGGTGCTCATGAACTTCCCGTCCAATCCGACGGGCGTCACGATGACGATGGATGAGCTGTCAGTTTTAAAAGATGTATTCGAACGTCATGAACTGTACATCGTGACAGATGAGATCTATAGTGAAAATACATTCGGCGGCACTCATTGTACATTCGCTTGTTTCGACAGCTTGCGCGACAAAACAGTTCTTGTGCACGGTTTGTCGAAATCCCACTCCATGACAGGATGGCGCATCGGCTATATTCTAGGGCCTGCGAAATTGATGGAGCATGTACTGAAAGTCCATCAATACAATGCGATTTGTGCTTCCGCTCCGGCTCAATATGCTGCAATCGAGGCGTTGACAAATCAACGCCACGTGCCGGCAGAAATGAACAAAGCCTATATCGAGCGTCGTGATTTCGTCTACAAACGCCTGAAGGAGATGGGCATTGATGTGGTCATGCCGACAGGCGCATTCTACATTTTCCCATCCATCGAAAAATTCGGGCTTCCTTCTTATGAATTCGCGATACGTTTGCTGAAAGAAGGCGGCGTGGCTGCTGTTCCGGGTTCTGCCTTTACCGAATACGGCGAAGGTTTCCTGCGCATTTCCTACGCATATAGCATGTCTGTATTGGAAGAAGGAATGGAGAGGCTGGAAAAATTTATATCTTCACTTAGTTAATCATAGTGCAATGCAACAGCTTCAAACAGCCCGCGGCGGAATATTTCGCTCGGGCTGTTTGAAGCATAGATGCAGCTATTTGCTGCTATGATTGAAAAATTAAAAGGGTTTTTCGGTGAGTCAGTGCTAAGCGGAAAATCATAAGTTCAATTTAAATGGAATAGGAAAGGGTTGATCGACATGGAGCGTTTCTGGGATACACCGGAGAAACTGGAGGATTTGCTGTGCGAGCTGGTCAGTTGGGAGAGCGTTTATTTGACGCAAGGGGAAGCGGAATTCCCAGTGAAGTTAAAAGGGCTATTGGGTGAATTGAGTTATTTCAAACAGCATCCTGACCAATTGGAACTCGGGGAAGTCAACTGGGGGCGGACGTTTCTGACGGCGTTATACAAACACGAAGAGGCTAAAGATACGGTCGTGTTGATCAGCCATTTCGATACTGTATCAACGGAGGACTATGGTGTTTTGCGCCCGCTCGCCTCAAGCCCCCGTCTATTGACGCGTGCGCTCCATGACCGGAAGGAAACGCTTGGCGAAGAAGTATTGGCTGATTTGGAATCGGGCAATTATTTGTTCGGGCGCGGCACGATGGATATGAAAGCGGGGCTCGCTTTGCATATGGCTTTGATCGAAAAAGCTTCAACCGAAAAATGGCCAGTCAATCTGGTGCTGTTAACTGTTCCCGACGAAGAAGTCAATTCGAATGGCATGCGCCATGCCGTTCCGTTTCTTTTGGAAATAGCCGAAACGCATCAGCTCGACTATTCCTTATTCTTGAACGGCGAGCCGGTATTCGCCCAGGACCCGAAAGAAAGCGATTTTAAGGTATATAGCGGCAGTATCGGGAAAATCATGCCGAGTGCCTTGTTTTATGGGAAAGAAACACATGTCGGCGAACCGCTCAGCGGGTTGACTTCAAATTATATGGCTTCGTATTTGACCCAGGAAATGAGCTGGAACCCGAAATTCCGTGAAACTTTGTATGGTGAAACATCACCGCTTCCGGTGACGGTTTTGCAGCGCGACGTTAAAATGGAATACTCAGCGCAGACTCCGTATCGCGCGGTATCCATGTACAATGTTTTCCTGCTAGAACGCAATGCGGAAGAAACGATGCAAATGTTTGAAGAAACGGCTCGTGAAGCGCTGGCTAAAATGAGCCGCGATTACGTCGAGATGTGCACGCGTGAGGGAATCGAGCCGGTCAACGAAGTGAAAGTTTTCCGGTTTGAGGAGCTGAAAGAGTATGCACTGGAAAAACTGGGCGAAAAAACGGTTGAGCAGATCATGTCGAATGTAACGGAAGATGTCGATCACGACGTACGCGAACAATCCCATGCCATCACCGATCAATTATTGATTCAATGTCATGAACTAACGCCTGCGGTCATTTTGCTGTTTGCACCGCCCTATTATCCGCCAGTCAATTCAAGCGATTCAGAGCTCGTCCGGAAATGCATTCAGCAAGTACAGGAAACGGCGCTAGAGCGCTTTGGCCTGGAAGTAAAGCAAGGCCATTATTTCAACGGCATTTCCGACTTGAGCTATGTCAATTTCCAGGATCAGAACGAAGGCTGGCAGACCTATGAGCAAAACACGCCTGTTTACGGCAGAAGCTATAGCATCCCATTCGAAGCGATGCACAGGCTGCATGCGCCGGTATTGAATGTCGGGCCATTCGGGCGGGATGCGCACCAGCGTACGGAACGTTTGAACCGCAAAAGTGCATTCGAGGAGCTTCCTGTACTGCTGGAAGATTTGCTGCTGACTCAGTTCACACCGTTATTGTCGAATAAACAAGCATAACTGGAAGAATGCCGGGTAAAGAAGGGCAAAGGGAGCTGATTCCAATGAAAGATGCACAATTTTTCCGTTTTGAAGATGATGGCACCATCCCGAATAACCCCGGGCTTCCAGTAGTTTTCTATCCCGCTGCATTCAGCGGCAAGACAGAGCGAATCGAACAGTCTTTTCAGCAGCATGGCTGGGGCAATACTTGGCAAGGCGGCGTATTCGACTTTCACCATTACCATAGCAACACACATGAAGCGCTTGGTGTGGTGAGCGGGTCGGCGCGGCTGCAATTGGGTGGCGAAAGCGGAGAAGAAGTGGAAGTGGCAGCAGGGGATGTCTGCGTTTTGCCAGCGGGTACAGGCCATAAACGCCTATCGGCAAGCGATGATTTCCGCATCGTGGGCGCATATCCCGGAGGTGTGGAATATAACCTGAAAACCGGTGAGCCGGGCGAGCGTCCATATGTCCTGGAGGATATCCAGAATACGCCGCTTCCGAAGACCGATCCTGTTTACGGCGACCAAGGGCCTTTGCTTTCGGAGTGGAAGGCTTGAGGCAAGCAAAAAAAGACGAAGCGCAAGGTGATGGACCCCGCGCTTCGTCTTTTTTGTTTAGGGAATTTTACTGGCCGACAAGCGCCGGTGCGAAAAATTCCTTGTATAGTTCATTGAGGATTTTTCCTTCGTCTTCTTTCAGGATGCCGAACACCAAGCTGACTTCGGAAGACCCTTGGTTGATCATCTCGATGTTGACGTTGGTGCGTGCAAATGCCGCGGCGGCGCGTGCAGTCAGCCCTTTGTTGTTGTTCATGCCTTCACCGACCAGGACGATCATCGAGAAATCATTGCGGATGTGGACATCGTCTGCATGCAATTCGTTAGTCACACGCTCGATAATGCGCAATTCTTTTTCCGCATCCAATTGATGGCTCCTCAGGATGACCGACAAATTATCGATGCCCGAGGGGATGTGTTCGTAGGAAATTTCCTCTTCTTCGAGAATTTGCAGAAGTTTTCGGCCGAATCCCACTTCCCGGTTCATCAAATATTTGCCGACGTATAAAGTTGAAAATCCGCTGTCAGCAGAAATACCGGTTACTGGCCGCGGGGAGTCAGTGCGTTCCGCGACAATCATCGTGCCAGGTGCAGACGGATTGTTGGTGTTGCGGATGCATAAAGGTACTGAAGCCCGGTATGCCGGCATCAAAGCTTCGTCATGGAGAACTGCGAAACCGGCATAAGACAATTCACGCATTTCCCGGTAAGTCATCTGCTCAATTTCCACCGGGTTATCGACGACTTGAGGGTTGGCAGCGAAGACACAGTCGACATCCGTGAAGTTTTCATACAGTTCCGCTTTGACGGCAGCTGCAAGGATGGACCCTGTAATATCGGATCCTCCACGGTCGAATGTCCGGAGCATGCCAGTTTTCGTATATCCGAAAAACCCCGGGAATACAGTGATCGCCGGCTTGTCGGCTAAAGTCGAGAGCTGTTCATAGGATTCCGGCAATGCTTGCGCCCGTTCTGGTGGATCATTGACGAACAGGCCCCCTGCAGCCGGATTTACATATTCTGCCTGCAGTCCGATGGAGGTGAAATAAGCGGCGATCAATTTGGCTGAGTTGTCTTCCCCTGCCGCTTTAATCGAGTCGATATACAAATCATGCTGGCCGCGATCTGCTTGGAGCCGTTTGGCTAGATCGGCACGGATGATGTCAATGATATCGCGGTCGAGCCCGAGCTCGTCGGCGATTTCCGTGTAACGATCGATGACTGCCTGCAAGGCGTTTTGCACAGATTCATCGACCAGAGCGGCAGATGCGAGTCGGATAAGCAGGTCGGTCACTTTAACATCTCCACTATGGCGTTTGCCTGGAGCTGAGACGACCACAATCCGGCGCGCCGGGTCCGCTTTGATGATGCTTGCGACTTTTCTGATTTGCTGAGCGCTAGCGACTGAAGTTCCACCGAATTTGCATACTTTCATCCTATCAAGTCCCATCTTTTTTAATAGTCTGTAAAAAGGGTTGTTTTCATTAATATATAATACTATAATGTCTCTATGACAAAAACAACTGTTTTTTCACAGTGTACACACCATGGGGGGAATCGTCAATGAAAAATGAAATTTCAATCGGATTATTAGGTTTCGGGACAGTAGGCAGCGGCGTGGCAAAGATCATCCAGCAGCATCAGGAAGATCTGCAGCATAAACTGGGCGCTAAAGTCGCGATCCGGAAAGTACTTGTCCGGGATGCCGGGAAAGATCGGCTATCGGACCTCGATCCGAATGTCTTCACGACAGATATCGAAGAAATCTTAAATGATTCTTCCCTCGACATAATTGTAGAAGTGATGGGCGGCATGGAAGGTGCGAGATCGGCAATGGAAGCAGCGCTGAAATCCGGCAAGCAAGTCGTGACGGCGAACAAGGATGTCATGGCTGAACACGGCCATGATTTATTGAAACTGGCGGATGCTGAGAAATGCGACTTATTCTATGAAGCGAGCGTAGCCGGCGGCATCCCGATCATCCGAACGCTCGAAGACGGACTGGCTTCCGACCGCATCTCAAGCATGATGGGAATCGTCAACGGAACAACGAACTTCATTTTAACGAAAATGAAGCAGGAAAAGAAAAGCTACGAAGATGCCCTTGCGGAAGCGACCGAACTCGGATTTGCAGAAGCTGACCCGACAGCGGATGTGGGTGGGCTTGATGCCGCACGCAAGATGGTCATTTTGTCCTCACTTGCTTATTCGACGGAAGTGAAACTGGATGATGTCAACATCCGCGGCATGGATACGATTAAAGACGGTGATGTAGAGATGGGAGAGAGTCTTGGTTATACAATGAAAATGGTCGGCTCTTCTACAAAAGATGATGACGGCATCGATGTTTCCGTTGAACCTATCTTTCTCGCAAACAGCCATCCGCTGGCATCGGTCAATAACGAATTCAACGCAGTTTATATCTATGGGGATGCGGTCGGTGAAACGATGCTTTACGGTCCGGGGGCAGGGTCATTGCCGACAGCGACTTCTGTCGTTTCCGACATCATCGCATCCTGCCGCAACCTATTGCTCGGCGTCAATGGGAAGCGGGAGCACGCTGCACAGCATGAACGGCTAATAAAACCGGCGGAAAAAAGCTGCTCGAAATATTTCCATCGCTTGCTTGTCGATGACGTAGTCGGTGTATTATCTAAAGTAAGTGCCGTCTATAGCAAGCATGGAGCAAGCATACAATCGATCGTACAGAATCCGGCGACTGACGAAAACGAAGGGAAGGCGGAACTCATCTTGAAAACGCATGAAATTTCCCGCCAGCAACACATGGATGTTTTAAAAGAACTTGAAGGGATGGCAAACCTGATCAGCCATTACCGCATTGAAGGGGAGGAAGCAGCATGAGATGGCCTGGATTGATCGAACAATACAAAGAGTGGTTGCCGGTAACGGATGCCACCCCTTCACTGACATTGCAGGAAGGCAATACACCGCTTGTACATTTGGAGAAACTGTCCGCTGAATGGGACATCGATGTCTACGCTAAAATCGAAGGGGCCAACCCGACCGGTTCCTTTAAAGATCGTGGTATGGTCATGGCGGTGGCTAAAGCGAAAGAAGAAGGAAAAAGCGTTCTGGTCTGTGCTTCAACTGGGAACACCTCGGCATCGGCAGCCGCTTATGGCGCTAGAGCGGGTATGCGGACAATTGTCATCATACCTGAAGGCCGCATCGCGCTTGGTAAGCTGGCTCAGGCAAAAATGTACGGAGCGGAAATTTTAGAGATCAAAGGCAATTTCGATGAGGCATTGGAGATGGTCCGTGAAATCGGCAAAGAACCAGGCATTGCACTCGTCAACTCTGTCAACCCGTACCGACTCGAAGGCCAGAAGACGATCGCCTTCGAAGTGATCGAGCAGCTGGGGAAAGTGCCGGATCTGTTTGCGCTGCCTGTCGGCAATGCCGGAAACATTTCAGCTGCCTGGAAAGGCTTTAGCGAGTATGCGGAGCGCACAGGGGAAAAACGCCCGGAGCTTCTCGGTGTCCAAGCAGAAGGCGCCTCGCCGATCGTCCAGAACAAAGTGGTAGAGCAGCCTGAAACGGTCGCGACCGCGATCCGCATCGGCAATCCTGCTAGCTGGCAGTTGGCGCTGGACGCGCTTGATGAATCGAATGGCACGATCTTAGCGCGCAGCGATGATGAAATTCTCGAAGCGTACCAATTGCTCGCCAGAACAGAAGGAGTTTTTGCGGAACCAGCGTCTTGCGCGTCGATTGCAGGGCTCAAAAAACAAGTGGAGGACGGCCAGATCAAAAAAGGTTCGACTGTTGTCTGTGTATTGACAGGGAACGGCTTAAAGGATCCGGCTACAGCGATCGACGTCAGCAAACAAGACGGCATGCTGGAAGCTGGAAATATGGAACAGTTTTGGAAGGAGTTAAAAAAGGAGGTCAAAGTATGAGTTGGAAAGAATTCTCGATAGCAGTACCGGCATCTACCGCCAACTTGGGCCCAGGGTTCGATTCCATCGGCCTTGCGCTCGACCTCCATTTGAATATTCATGTGTCGCCTGCCGACTCTTGGCAGCTCCACTATAAAACGCCGGAATATGCCCATCTGTCAGGCATTGAAAACAATTTGATATTGCAGGCCGCCGAGCGGACAGCAGCTGTCTACAAGAAAAAGCTGCCAACTGCAAAACTTGAAATCGAAACGGATATTCCACTTGGGCGAGGCCTCGGCAGCAGCGCTTCCGCCATTGCGGCGGGTATTGAGTTGGCGGACCGTTTGCTAGAATTACGGATGTCCGACCAAGAGAAAGTGCGCATCGGCACCGACATGGAAGGACATCCCGATAATATCTCAGCTTCCCTTCTCGGCGGGTTGACGATTTCTTATTTTGATGAAGAGCAGATCGAGACGGTGCATATCGAACAAGTCGATATTGGCGTGGTTCTGTTGATTCCGCAGGAGATTTTCCTAACGGAGGAATCCAGAGGCTTGCTGCCGGAACAGCTTTCCTATTCGGACAGCGTGAGAGGCAGCGCCGCAGCAAATGTCTTATCTGCCGCGATGGCGCGCGGTGATTGGGAAAAAGCCGGAAAATTGATGAGTAAGGATGTATTTCACCAGCCATACCGCTATAGCCGCTTCCCGGATTTTCATGAAATAGGCGAAGCGTGTCGCGAGCTCGGAGCTTATGGTTTTGCCATCAGTGGAGCGGGGCCATCCCTGTTCATCCCGGTAAGTCCTGGGGAAGAACAAAGCATCGCTGAAGCTCTGGGGAAAAGGTTCCCCCATTACGAAAGCATGGCGATGAAGCCGGCTAATACAGGTACGAAATCTTGTGAAACGGTCGCATGACAAAAACGCTCCGGAAGCAGTTGCTTCCGGAGCGTTTTTTTGTTCTGCAAGTTGTGCCGGCAACTTACAGTTTAATGGAGATGTACTTTGTTTCAAGAAATGCATCGAGGCCTTCCTGTCCGCCCTCGCGGCCGATGCCGCTTTCTTTCATCCCACCGAATGGAGCTTGTGCGGATGAAGGCAGGCCATCATTCCATCCGACGATGCCGTACTCAAGGTTCTCGGCGATGAATGTACCTCGCGACATGCTTTCCGTGAAGAAATAGGAGGCGAGTCCAAACCGGCTATCGTTTGCGAGCTTAACCGCTTCTTCATCGGTTTTAAAGCTCATGATCGGAGCGACCGGGCCGAAAGTTTCCTCGTTCATGACGAGCATATCTTCTTTTGCATCGATCAAAACGGTCGGGTGATAGAAATAGGCATCATTTTCCGAGTTGCCTTCACCGCCGACAAGTATTTTCGCACCTTTATCCACTGCGTCTTTCACGTGGCGTTCCACTTTTTCATAGCCATCTTTATCGACAAGCGGACCGATATCGATTCCGTCTTCAAGGCCATTGCCGACTTTCAATTGGCCAGCTGCTTGCTTAAGCTTCTCGGAGAAGGCATCGACGATCCCTTCTTGCACATAAATGCGGTTGCCGCATACACAGGTCTGTCCGGCATTGCGGAATTTCGAAGCCATGACGCCTTCGACGGCTTTATCAAGATCTGCATCATCGAGAACGATAATCGGTGCATGCCCGCCAAGTTCCAATGATAGATTCAGCATCGTATCTGCGCTCTGCTTCATCAGTTCTTTGCCGATTTCAGTCGAGCCGGTAAAGGTCAACTTGCGGACTGATGGGTGGCTCGTGAACACTTTGCCGATTTCCGAAGCGCTGCCCGTCACCAGGTTGATGACGCCTTTCGGGAATCCCGCTTCTTCAGCGAGTTCAAATACGCGCACGGCTGTGAGTGGCGTCATCTTCGCCGGTTTGGAGACGAAAGTACAGCCGGCAGCGAGGGCGGGCGCCATTTTTCGCGCCATCATAGCGGCAGGGAAATTCCACGGGGTAATCGAAGCGACTACACCGACGGGCTGCTTATTGACTTGGATCCGTTTACCATCTTTGCTCGCTGGGATGATCCGTCCATACACCCGTTTTCCTTCCTCGGCAAACCAGGAAATGAACGATGCGGAATATTCCACTTCTCCGATTGCCTCTTTTAACGGTTTGCCCATTTCTTTTGTGAGGATCTCCGCGACTTCTTCTTTATGTTCCAAAAGGAGATCGTGCCATTTCATCAATAATTCTGAGCGTTCATATGCAGTGGTCTTTGACCAAGCTGGAAATGCAGCGGCTGCAGCCTCAACCGCTTTCGTCGCTTCAGCTTCTCCACCGTTTGGCACCGTACCGACCAGTTCCCCAGTCGCAGGGTTCACCACTTGGATCGAATCGTTGCCCTGGCTGCTCCATTCACCGTTAATATAATGCTTGCCCTCCATCGACAATTCCTCCTTTTTTGCTTCTTATTATCAATACCTCTCTTTATTGCGTCTAAACTTACCCTGCTTTACAGTATTTCGTGTTAAATGAGGAAATCCTGCAAAAATTTTTTCTCGATACAGGAATTTGGGGTGTGGATAAAAATACGCAATATATCGCGGTTGGTATCGCTTTCAATTAATTGAACGGTTGTTCAGTTTAATGTTATTTCGAAATAGTCTATAAATTCTATTTTCTATAACGATTTTCTGTGCTACTATAGCTTAAAACTAATAGACTTCCTAAGAAAACTTCTATTTCGATAATTTTGATGGAAGCCATCAAAGAGAGGGATTTTAATATGGCGCAAATGTTAGCTTTAGCAATTATGGTTTTTATCCTATTTATCGGAGAGATGATCTCCATTCGTACGAAAGCTTGGATTCCTTCGATTTTCGTCAGCGGCATGCTGTTCTTGATCGGATATTGGACGTTCTTTCCTGAAGACATTGTAACTCTAGGAGGGATTCCACCGGTCGTTGCGACGATGCTGATTTATTTATTAATCACTAATATGGGGACGCTTCTATCATTGGATGAGCTTAAAAAGCAATGGCGTACAATTTTGATTGCTTTATCCGGGATTTTAGGGATTGTCGTATTCCTGCTCAGCATCGGGACACTGTTATTCGATTTCCAGACCGTCATCGTCGCCATCCCGCCGCTTGTCGGGGGATTGGTCTCCGCATTGATCATGTCGGAAGGGGCGACGGCGGCGGGGCTGCCAACTCTAGCGGTGTTTGCCATCGTCATTTATGTCATCCAAGGATTTGCGGGATATCCGCTTACTTCCGTCATGTTGAAAAAGGAAGGGCGGAATTTACTTAGGAAATACCGAAACAACGAATTAACGGATTATCAACCTCTTGCAGAGGGGGCGGTTGAAGCTAAAGAACAAGACGAGAAGCCGAAAATGTTCAGGGCTATGCCTGAGAAATATAACACCGATTTCTTCAAGTTTTTCCGCTTGGCACTAGTCGGCTATGCCGCGTATCTTGTATCGACAGCAGCTGCACCGGTTGTGGAAATAAGTCCGTATGTACTGTGCTTGCTGTTCGGTGTTATCGCGCGCTCTATCGGGTTTTTGGAACGCCATCCTTTACAGAAAGCGAACGGCTTCGGTTTTGCCATCATGGCACTATTGTTGTTCATCTTTGATGGCTTGAAAACTGCGACTCCGCAAATGATGCTGGAAATCCTGTATCCGTTGATCGGAAGCATCATTATCGGACTCATCGGAATGTATATTTTCTCTTTCATCATCGGAAAAATTCTTAAAGTCAGCAAGGAAATGGCATTTGCCTGTTCATTGACGGCGCTTTATGGATTTCCGGCGGATTACATCATCACCGTCGAAGTTATCAATGCATTGACGCATGACGAAAAAGAGCGGGAGATGTTGACGAGCCGCATGCTGCCGCCGATGCTCGTCGCTGGGTTTATAACAGTTACCATCGTATCAGTCATCCTTGCAGGTATTTTCGTAGGCTTCTTGTAACTGTTTTCTAAGAGACGATTAGGAGGGTTTTACAGTGATACTTGGATCAATTAAAGATTTTATAGAAGAGAATAAAGAAGAGTTGATCAGCATCCGGAGAAAGCTGCACAGTGAGCCGGAATTGTCATGGGAAGAGCATAGAACCACAGATTACGTGGCAGGCTATTTAAAGGAGCAAGGTATCGCTTGCCGAAAAACCGAACCGACAGGGGTAATAGGGGAATTGGTTGGCGGAAAGCCTGGAAAGACGGTGGCGCTGCGGGCTGATATGGATGCTCTGTCTGTAGAAGAGCTGACGGATAATCTGCCTTACCGATCCAAAGAACCTGGCAAAATGCACGCTTGCGGCCACGATGCGCATACGGCCATGCTGCTGATTGCAGCCAAAGCGCTCGCTTCAGTTAAAGAAGAGTTGGCCGGCACAGTCCGTTTTCTCTTCCAGCCCGCTGAAGAAGTCGCGACAGGCGCACGGGAGATGGTCAAGCAAGGCGCGATGGAAGGCGTCGATAATGTGTTCGGAATCCATATTTGGTCACAAAGCCCGACCGGCAAAATATCTTGCACAGCAGGCCCTTCCTTTGCATCGGCGGATATATTCAATGTCCGTTTCACGGGACGGGGTGGGCACGGAGCGATGCCGCAAGCATGCATTGATGCATCGGTCATGGCTTCTTCATTCGTCATGAATGTCCAATCGATCGTTTCCCGCACGATCGATCCGAAGCAGCCGGCAGTCGTGACGGTCGGAAAAATGACAGTTGGCACACGTTTTAATATCATTGCGGAAAATGCGGTCATAGAAGGAACTGTCCGTTGTTTCGATCCGGCTGTCCGGGATCATATCGAAGAGCAATTGGCTATTTATGCGACAAATACCGCAGGACTTTACGGAGGCACTGCTGAATTGGAATATATCCGCGGTACACAAGCTGTCATCAACGATGCAGAAAGTGCGGAACACGCTCAAAGCGTTGCGGCGGAAGCCTTTGGTAAAGACGTGCTCTACGTTGAAGATCCGACGATGGGCGGTGAGGACTTCTCGTTCTTCCTCGACAAAGCGCCAGGATGTTTCGCGTTGGTAGGTTCAGGAAACCCAGATAAAGATACGCAATGGGCCCATCACCATGGGCGCTTCAATATTGACGAAGAGGCGCTTACGACAGGTTCGGAGCTATATGCTCAATACGCATATTCGTATTTGGAGAAAAATCGAACAGATTGATGGAGGGGCTTATGGGAAACAGCACATTATATGACGATTTATTAAAAGATTATGATAAGGAATTGGATCATTCGGGTGTAAACGGCGAACGATTGGCCAGCCGCCTGCATGAGTTATCGGAGATCGGCTACACGGAACCAGGTGGTGTCAGGCGTCCCGGTTTATCTGGTGAAGAAAAGCAAGCCAAACAATTGGTCAAATCCTGGATGGAACAGGCAGGATTGAAGGTAAGAGAAGACGGAGCAGGAAATGTCTTTGGGTCTTTGGAAGGGAAAATTAAGGGGCCTGCAATTGCTTCGGGGTCCCATGTCGATAGCGTGCCCAACGGCGGGAACTTTGACGGCCCACTCGGTGTTTTATCGGCGCTGGAAGTAGTGGAAGCTTGGAAGGAAACCGGCTTTGTCCCAGAAAAGCCGTATGAAGTGATCATATTCACCGATGAAGAAGGGTCTCGTTTCAATAGCGGATTAACGGGAAGCCGGGCGATGACGGGTGATATCACCAAAGCGGAAATGGAGCAATTGCGTGATTACAACAATGAAGGATTGGAACAAGTGCTCACAACTTACGGCAGTTCTTTAAATGCTTTCCAACACTCTGTCCGGGATTTGTCAGAACTGGAGTTGTTTGCGGAAGTCCATATCGAACAAGGGACGAAGCTGGAGGAAGAAAATGAACCGGTCGGCATTGTCAGCGGGATAGCAGGCCCTGCCTGGATACAAATTGAATTTTCCGGGCAAGCCGGCCATGCCGGTAATACGCCGATGATCGGCAGAACGGATAGTTTAGTGGCGGCTGGGGATTTTGTCAGCCGGTTGCCGGAACTCCCTCGAACCGTCAGCGATACCGCTGTGGCGACAGTTGGTAAACTCGATGTTTCACCAAATGGCATCAACGTCATTCCAGAACGTGTTGTCTTGCACGTCGATGCGCGCGATATTCACACAGAGCCGAGAAATTTATTGGTCGCACGCGTGCAGCAATTAGCGGAAGAAATGGCCGAAAAGCATGGAGTGGACATAGCGCTTCAGCAGAATACAAGCATCACTCCTGTGCCGATTGCAGATGAGCTGCAGCAGGAATTGGCAGATGTTATGGAACGGCAGAACATCAAACCTGTCAGGATACCAAGCGGTGCAGGGCACGATGCCATGATACTAGGAAGGCATATCCCGGTAGCTATGTTATTTGTCCGCAGTAAAGAGGGCATTAGCCATAATCCGAAAGAATGGTCGACGCTCACTGATTGTGTGCATGGGGTTCATGTGCTAAAGGCGTTTATCGAAAAAAGGATGCAGGAAATTTAACGAATTACATGCAAAAGCCAGAGACTCCGCTCTGGCTTTTTTATATACTAAATTTTTTCAAAAAAGTGGATAATTAAATTGTAAAATGTAATTAATAGGATAAATTGATATACAGTGTATATTTGCCGTGAAATCGGGTATAGGAAATATAAGTAATAATTTCAAAACCTGGTACGGAGGTGATGAACGTGAAGGCAGTTGAGAATAGTGCTTCAAATTTCGCGGGACCTTTTTCGGAGGAGAAAATCCTGAAAGAGTGCCGCCATTATTTTTCATCGGAAACTGCTCGAACAGCAGAAATCGGAGAGAGGTTCATGGAGTATTTCATTAAAAATGCTTCTTCAGAAGGTGTTCTTTTTAAAACAATTAAAGAAATCACAAATGACTTGAATATTTCTCATCAAACCTTAACTAAAGTGTTGAAAAGGCTTGAGGAAAAAGAGATTATTTATAGAAGAAACGGGATCATCGGTTTATGGCAAGAATAAGGATAGGCAAAAGACAAAGACTGGCGTAGCATTCGCCAGTCTTTTTTTTGTGCGCAATTTATTTATTTGGGAGGATAATGAAACTAATTCAAGACTATCACCCTTTCTTATTAGTGAATATATTTAACTATTATTAGAGTTGAATCTAAAAATAATAAAAATTACCCAGTCTAATTACTTATATTTATTCATAAAAATTGCGAAAATCGACGAAAAAGAGTAGAACGAACCAAGAAAGTATGATATAAAGGTACTAGAATAATCTGAATTTTTAGATATGAACAACTAGAACTTTCTGTGAGGAGGATGGGAAATGGAGAAACATTTAATTGGTCGTCGGCTTATAGCATGGATAAGCCGGAACTTCCTTTTGTTAACCAGCACGACAGTATCTACAGTATTTGCTGTTTGGCTTGTATCGGTCTTTATCTATGAGCCGGAATATATGGCGACGAGCCAAGTATTTGTCGAACCATTGGCATCTGAAACTGTACATGGAGAAACTTCTGCAGGGGAAGATTACCAAACTTTGGAAGCTTACCAGGTATTAGCTAAAAGTCCTGCTGTATTGGCTCAAGTAATCGAAAATACTGGAAATACCTATTCCATTGCTGAACTTCACGACAGGATTGCGATCAATAGGCCGGAGAACTCCCGAGTACTCAATATCGTCGTCTCCGCTTCAGATAAAAACGAAGCCGCTGCAATCGCAAATTCCATTGCCTTCAGCCTGCAAGAAGAGGTGAAGCATTTGCTGAAAGTCGATAATGTGAGCGTCATCTTGAAAGCGGGGACATCCAATAATGCTCTTGAGGAAACCCGCAGCTTGAGTTTTCTTCTATCGTTTGCAGCGGTTGCCGGGCTCGGGGTAGGTGTTGTCTTAAGTTCAACTTTGGAACTGTTGAATTTAGTGAGGCGCCATATTCACTTCGGCAAAAAAAAGAATGGCCATTTGCAGACAGTTTTCAAATAAGCACAGGTTAAAGCAGAGGTGAGATTATGTACAAGCTGGTTTCCATTCAAGAGCATATAAAATGGCAGGAAATTCTTGATGCACTAGGAATACAAGATATTTACTACACGACGCAATATTTTTTAAGTGCCCTTAAACTGGATCCCGGCGAAGCGTACCTATTTTACTTTCAATGTGCGGATGGGGAAGTCGCCTACCCATTCATCAAAAGGCAGGTCAATCAAGGCGAGCCCCGATATTTTGATGTTGCGACGCCTTTTGGATATGGCGGCCCTGTATTGAAAGTCCGTACCGAAAGCTCTTTGCTTGTATCTGAATTCAGGAAGAGGTTTCTCGAATTCTGTAAAAGCGAGCAGATTATCGCGGAATTTATTCGTTTCCATCCTTCCCGTAAAAATGCCGATTTTTTCGAAGATCACTTGCAGCTATTGCCCTTATACGAAACCTATTCAATTGATTTAAAAAAATGGGAACGCCACCACGGTAAAGAATCTCCGCCTTCTTCCAAGGTGGATATACGAAAGCTCGGAACGGTACGCCATATGTTCGAATTTCTCGTTCTTTATTATTCGGAAGCACGCAGAAGAGATGAAGCTGACAGCTATTATTTTTTCACCAATGATTATTTTGAAGCTTTGGTAAGTACTCTAGGCCCGAATCTTCATTTGTTCGGTGCATACGTAGAAGAGAAGCTGGTTTCTGCCTGCTATGTTTTGGCGATGGGCAGAACGATCCATTTTCATCTTGAAGGAAATTTATCTGAAGGAAGAGAGCATAAGGCAGATCTGAAGCTTCTGGAGAAAGTGGCTGAATGGGCTGCAGATAATTACTATGAAGAGTTTGAAATGGGTGGAAGCCTCGATAGTGAATTTGGTGAAGCAAAACGGGCGATTGCAAATCGGCCGGCTTCTACTTTTTTTATCGGGAAATATATCCATTCCAAAGAATTGTACGATCGGTTCATTTCATTGGAAGACGAGGATATTATCCGGCGATACCGGAATATTTGAGTCGTATTTGACAATCACTAGGAGGGGCTATGGATGAGGTATACTCAATATAAAGGCGTAGTGGAAAGGGAATACAAGAAGTCCTTGCGAAAAATCATGTATGAGCTATGTATTTTGGAAGAACTGGATGCGGCAGAAGGGGCACGGCGTCTCGGGGTGGCAAAAAGTATTTTTGAATACTGGCGCAACTTCTATCGCTTTGATGCACACCAGCGGTTGTTCGATGAAAGCATACATGAGCTTGATAAACTGCATTTTCTTTACGTCGCTGAAAGAGGGAAGCCGAGTCTTCAAGAACCGCTGGCGCAAGGCGATCCAACCAGTTTGGAAGGCTTCAAGGAACAAGTCGAGAAAATGGCTGCTTATTACCGGCAGGTGCATGCAGAAAGTGACGGATTAGCGGTTGAGGCGGCCAACTTGCCGCTGTTCGAATTTGTCGAAGAGCTGATCCAACGTTATCAATCTGGTGAATTGTATAATGAAATAGCAGGGGATTCACCAGAAACTAAAAAGGGGTAGTTATTGAACGATGCAACCATTTACAAAACAAGCAATTGAAATTATGAAAAATATACCTGAAGGAAAAGTTATGTCTTACGGACAGGTGGCCCGTATGGCAGGAAGTCCACGGGGCGCGCGTCAAGTCGCGAGGATCTTGCACAGCATGAGTGAAAAAGAATCGATTCCTTGGCATAGGGTCATAAACGCCAAAGGTGAGATAGCCATTCGGGATGAAGAGGGGCGCTATACACAAAAACTTCTCTTGGAAGAAGAAGGGGTCTATATTGAAGATGATGGGAAAGTTTCGTTGGAGCGCTATCAATACATTCAGGAATTGTAATCAGAAGCGGGTAAGTTTATAAAGTACGCTCAATGGGGTATAAACTTCCAACGGCAAATTTTTTTGATTGCAGAAATGGGGAATTATAGTGGCTACAGAAAACAAACCTGTCATCGGAATTACTGCACGCGTAGAGGAAGATCAGACCTATTCTTTGGATCCGGTATACGCGAAGGCGATTTTACAGGCGGGAGGTCTCCCTTTGATTGTCCCGATTGTAGATGAAGAAGATATACCGCTTCTTTGTGAACGGTTAGATGGTTTAATCGTTACCGGCGGTGGTGATATCAACCCGAATATTTATGGTGAAGAACCTCATGTAAGACTAGGGGCAGTATACCCGGGCAGTGATAAGTATGAAGAAGAATTGATCATGAATTTCCTGGAACTGGATAAACCGTTTATCGGAATGTGCCGTGGCATGCAAATGTTCAACGTAGCTTTCGGAGGCACAGTTTATCAGGATTTGGAATCCCAATACGAAGGAACGCTTTACCAGCACAAGCAAATGGCTATGCGAACTCACCGTACGCATTCCGTTAAACTGGAAGAAGACAGCTTGCTTTATGAGATTATGAAAGAAAGGGAATTCCACGTGAACTCCTTCCATCACCAAGGCGTCAAAGATGTCGCAGAAGGCTTGGAAGTTGCAGCCCGTGCAGCAGATGGGCTGGTGGAAGCGTTGCAGAGCCCGAATCATCAATTTGCGATGGGCATCCAATGGCATCCTGAAGAATTTGCACTGCAAGGCGATGAAGCTTCACGCAATATCTTCTCGTACTTCGTCAAGGAATGCCTGATCGACAAAAAACAAAATCAATAAGACAAAACGCAGGGACAGCCCCTGTGTTTTTCTTATTTAACAAGCAAAAACCCGCCCTCCGTATTGGAAGGGCGGGTTAAAACTGTAATCAGTAGATTATGCTTTTGGGTTGACGGACCAAGGTTCAGGGACACGAGCTTTGGCAGCGAACTGGTCTTGGACGGACCAAGGCTCAGGGACACGAGCTTTAGCAGCGAACTGGTCTTGGACGGACCAAGGTTCAGGGACACGAGCTTTGGCAGCGAACTGGTCTTGGACGGACCAAGGTTCAGGGACACGAGCTTTGGCAGCGAACTGGTCTTGGACGGACCAAGGTTCAGGGACACGAGCTTTGGCAGCGAACTGGTCTTGGACGGACCAAGGCTCAGGGACACGAGCTTTAGCAGCGAACTGGTCTTGGACGGACCAAGGCTCAGGGACACGAGCTTTAGCAGCGAACTGGTCTTGGACGGACCAAGGCTCAGGGACACGAGCTTTTGCGGCTAAGTCTTCAGAGTCTGACATAGTATCGAATGCTGGTAACGTGCTTAATACAATTGCAGACATAAATAAAATCGCAGTGCTTTTTTTCATTCGTATTCACTCCCATTCAATGTTAAGTACTTCTTTATACGCATCTTTAGATTTTTCCATTATTTCAGCAGACTCTTTATATCGACCCTGTCTAAAATACATTTTACCCAAATACCCGAGATAATATCCCATGTCATGAAAACTATTTGAATTTTTAAAACTATTAATCAACTTGTTAAGAATAATTTCTTCGAATTTATCATCTTCGTTATTTAACAAATAAGTCAAAGCAACGAATTCCATATAAGCGTCTTTAAAAATGGAATTCGATGGCGAATCTATTCGCAACTCCTTAGCTTTTACTAACTTTTGCCCAACTTCCATTATCTCTTTAGCTTTAGTTCTATTGCCGAGTTCTAAGTGGCTTTTAATCAAGACGCAGTGTGCAGAAATACTATCAGCTATATATTCGTCAGGTATATATTTAAGTGAATTAATCAAGTGAGGAATAGCCAATTCGTATTGTTGATATATGAAGTACGAAAAGCCTAAATTATATTCTGTAGTAAATTTCAAAATATCAATGTCCAATTTACTTCCTATAGTTAATGCGTTTTTATAATGTTCCATTGATAATTTATGGTTACCAAAACGTTCATGAGTGATAGCTATATTCAGATGGCACTCTACAATTCGCTTAGGCACAAACTCTTGTTGATAAATTTTTAAGGCCATTTCTGAGTATTTAAAAGATAAATCATGTTCCTCGCATTTTGTGCTTGAAATACCTATCGAATAATATAGGTCTCCAAGTTCAGCTGGAGAAATTGACTTAGGTGAGATTCTTTCAGCAATCAAGTAAATTTTCAGGGCATTCTCATAATCATTCAAAATGTAATTGTAGTTGCCGTTGTATTTATGGAATAAGTAATACTGTTCTTGATTCATAAATTCCTTGAAACGGTCCATCTCTTTAATTTTATTTTCTGCGCTTTCCAAATCGCCAGTGATGATGAAATAGCGGATTTGTTGGATATCGAATTCAAGTTCGACGTCTTCGTCTGCACGCAGGAGAGGGTGGTTGCAGATGTCTGCGTAATGCTCCATGATCTTGCCTTTGTTTTGGGGATGGAGCAATGAATTTTTGAAGTTTTTCACTAGCACCTTGCCGATTGGGTTGTCTTTGGCCGCTAGTGGGATTTCAAGTTTTTTGCATAATGCTTCCAAGTCTTTAAGCGCGGGTTCTTTCAACCCTGCTTCAATTTTTTTCAGATCTTTTGGAGAGAAAATGCCTGAGGCAGTTTCTTCCATGCTGAAACGTTTTTTCAGCCGATGATATTTCAGTCGCATTCCTGTGTCCATGTCCGCTCTCCTTTCCGTTTGCATGGGCAGTACATCAATCATCCATGTAGGAGAGTTTTCCTCCACTTGACCAGGCGGCCCTGACAAGCGTATATCTGAGAGATTGTTTAGTACGATAACTACCGCCTCCACATCCACATTTTACTTTAATTACACATATTAAATCTATGATAGCATCAATTTTCAAAATAAACTGCTATTTTATTTCTATAACTCTTGTTTTGAGAAAAAAGGTAAAAAGTGCCTAACGCGTAAAATAATAGCCAAATCATTACAGTAATTGGACTTACTACTAGTTCTTTTGTTCTATTAGAATAATTTTGCGAAAGTTTAGAGAAAGTACAATGATGGGTAAGGAGGAATAATGGAATAGTTAAATAAAATTAAAACGGGGGTAATATCATGAACTCATCAAATAAAAAAGTGCTTGGAATTGTGTATTCTCAGGAAGATTTCGACCATAAACTGAGCCAGCTCAAAGAACAGGGATACTCCGCAAATGAAATACATGCGGTGGCCGAACATGCCGATAACATAGATGACGGCCAAGTGGAAGTGGAAAAAGCGGGATCGTTCGGAGATAAAATGAAAAGTTTCGTAACAGGGAAAAGTGCGGTCAAAGAATCCATCGATTCACTTGGTTTGTCAGAAGCGGAGTCGCAGCGCTACACAGAAGATGTGGCTAAAGGCGGGATTTTATTATATGTAGAAGATGAAAGAAAAGGGATCATCGAAGCAGTGGAAGATTCAGAAAGGGATCCAGCTGACACGCCTGCTGATGCAGAGCGCCAAGAGTTCATTGAGTCTGTCGACAATAATTATGATGAACAGGAAGACCGTTTCGCACGGGGGGAAACTTTCTTGCAGGATCCGACATTAGTGAAAGACGAGCGGCATGTTTCGTTCACCACACAGGAAAAGCCGGAGGTTGAAAAAGCAAGGGGCGGCACTAGTAAGACCGAAGCCCAGAGCACAAGTGATAAAAAATATAAATAATGACAAGGCCTCGATCGTTAAATGGTCGAGGTTTTCTTGTTCATTCCAAAACATCCATGAGACAAGCAGTAGATAATAATTAGGAGCAACTACATGTTTTAGCATCGACAATGTGCGGGTAAACAGAAAGCAAGACAAGTTTAATTCAGGAGGTTTTATAATGGCACAGACAAATCGTCAATTTGAAATCGTATATTCACAAGAGGAAATGGAGCGCTCATTGGAATCCCTTATTTCAAGAGGGTACCGAAATGAAGATATCCATGTACTGGCAAATGATAAGAATTTGGTTAATGAAGCCCAGGATCGTTACGGGGTCGATGCAGATAAGGCCAATTCTTTTGGCAATCGCATGAAGACGCTGTTGACCGGGGAAGATAAAGCTAGAGCGAAGTTAGATGAATTTGGAGTGGACCGTGACACGGCAGATTATTATGACCGTGAAATTGAACGCGGGGCTGTCTTATTGTATACGGATGGTGCCCCTACAGGAACAGGGGAGAGTGAACACTTTTCTTCGCATTCCGACGATAACCGGCCAATGGACTTAGAAGGTGACGAACGCAATACCGCGTTTGCGCCGTTTGGCCGTGATATTGAACGGGATGGCAGAAGGCATGATGATGAGAAACTGCTCGATAAAGACATCCAAAAACATGAAGGGCGCACTGATACGGGCGTAGAAGGGATTTATACAACAGAAGCTACACGCGAACAGACAAATAAATCCCAGATACACGACAAATCGCAGGACTCCCGCCTAAAGGGAGATGAAATTCACCCGACTACCGACCGTGCGAAGCAATCAGAAGCAGAAAAGCCGTCGGAAAAACGCATGGAGCACGAACCGAAACTTGGCACTAAGGATGGCGAAAAGGAATTGAACCGTGAAGATGGAGTGAACCGCCGTCAAGACGAGCCTTCACCAGGAGTCGATCCAAATCTTGGACCCGCTCCATTTGGCCGGGATTCAGAAGAACAACATTTGGCTGATGACCATCGTCGGGACGATTATGAAGCGCCGAAAAGCCCGCGGGATGTAAACGATTATCATGAAAATGTTGAAAAGAAAACCGGCACACCGCCGTCACCACGCTTATTCTAAAAAGAAAAAGCCGGAGAAATGTTATGAACTGACCCGGTAATATGAGACACAAGAAAAAACACCTAGGCTGCCATTGTCCGATACTCAATCGGGGAATGGCAGTTTAATTTTTGGAACGGTCGGATGTAGTTGTAATAATACATGTAATCCTCTATTTTTTGTTGTACAATGGCATTGGTTAGGTGCACCCTTTCCAGGGTGTAGAATTCTTCCGACTTTAGCGAGGAGTGGAAGGATTCGATGACGGCGTTATCAAAGCAGTTTCCTTTGCGGGACATGCTGGTGATAATGCCGTTTTCTTTTGCCGTCACTTGAAACACACGAGATTTATACTGGGCGCCCTGATCACTATGTAAAATGGTTCCGGCCGTATTCCGTTTCCGGCAAGCCATTTCCAGTGTATCCACCACAAGCTGGGCATTTTGTGTATCACTGACTTTGTAGGCAATCACTTCGTTGTTGTATAAATCCAGAATCGTCGACAAGTAAAGCATGCTTTCCCCGAAGGGAAGATACGTAATATCCGTCACCCACTTTTGATTGGGGGCATCCGCTTGAAAATTCTGCTCTAACAGATTCGGAACCACCAAATTGCTTTCACCAGCCATCTTCTTGGCCCGTTTCGGCTTGACCCGACACTGGCTGTTGTATTTCTGCATGATTCGCTGCACCGTTTTTCGATCAACGATCGTGCCACTATTTTTCAATAAGCCTTTCATCGTTCGGTGACCCACGCGGAACTTCAGTTGTTCACAAATCGCGATTACTTCTTTCTCTAACTCGGTCTTCCCGGTCTTCTTCTGTCGCCAGCGGTAATAGGTGGGGCGTGGGACACCCATGCATTCACAGATTGTTTTGATGGAATATTTCTCTTTGAAACAATCCACCAGTTCTATGAAGAGGGCCGGTTCCACCCCCTTTCCAGTTCCCGATACTTTCCCATCAGTTCTTCTTTGATTTCGTAATACAGCACTTTTCTCTTCAATTCCTCCACTTCGCTCAACTCCGCGTTATAACTATATTGTCTTCCTCCAGGTTGAGCCAGTCGGAATGCTTCTCCCTCACGGTGCCATTTCATCCACGTCTTGATTTGTGTTCTGTTCTTGATTCCATGAATCGCCATGATTTCGGCATTGGTATAGTCACCGCTAAGCTTCATCCGGATCACCTCTAACTTAATTTCCTCCGGATAAAATTGTTTTGTCGACCCCTTTTTTGAACCCATACAGAAAAACACCTCCAGTTTGTCGTTGAAACTACATACGACGGTGGGGGTGTTTTTTCCTTGTCTCATTTTATTGGGTCACTCTATTAAATTTCTCCGGCTTTTTTTTGTGCAAATTATATGATTTTCTATTGGTGATTCTTTCGTGCAATGATAATTCCGACAATCGTCCCGATAATGGCAGGGACCAGCCAGCCAATACCTTGTTCGTAAAACGGCAAGTACGCAAACAGCTGGGATGCCGCTTCGAATTCAAAACCAGAACTTTTCAGGGCATCGAATATACTGATGATCCCCGTCAAGACTAGTGGGATTACATAAACATAGGATTTTTGGTAAAAAGAACGGTCGAAGAACGATAGAATCACTATGACAATCGCGAGCGGGTATATCGCCAGCAAGACGGGCAATGAAATGGCAATCAATTGAGTCAGTCCGACATTGGCGATGATCGTTGAGAAGCCGGCAAAAATGAACACATAAACAATATAAGATAATTGTGGGAAAATCTTATTGAAAAATTGTGATGTAGCGGACACAAGGCCGATCGATGTTGTGAGGCAGGCGAATGTGATGGCGGCGGCAAGGATGAAGCCCCCGATTTCTCCGTATAGAACACGGGAAGCAAGTGCAATCACGGCTCCGCCATTTTCCTGCATACCGACTGCTTGAACACTAGTCGCCCCGATATAGCTTAAGGAAAGGTAGACCAGCGATAAGCCGGTCGCAGCAATGAACCCGGCATAGGCGGTCGTTTTCAAGATGACGTTTTTGTCTTCTACACCTTTCGCGCGGATCGATTGGATGATTACGATTCCGAATACGAGTGCCGCGATTGCGTCCATCGTCAAGTAACCTTGCAGGAAACTTTCGAAAAACGCCTCTGTATCATAATTCCCTACAGGAGCCCCGATTGGCCCCATTGGAGTCAGAAAGCTTTTGATAGCCAGAAATCCAATGACGATGATGAGGATCGGTGTAAGGATTTTACCGATGCGGTCGACTAACTTGGTCGGGTTAAGTGCGAACAGCACTGTGATGACAAAGAAAATGATGGTAAACAGGAATAAAGACCAAAAAGATGAAGCCATTTCAGCCGTCAAGAAAGGCGCGGTGCCGATTTCGAATGCTACGGTAGCTGTTCGCGGAATACCGAAAAATGGTCCGATAGCCAAGTAGACAATCATTGTAAAGACGATACCGAAGACCGGGTGAACGCGTCCAGCGATTGATTGGAGATCTCCACCAGCTTTTGCGATGGCGAGAATGCCTAATAGCGGCAACCCGACACCTGTCAGCAAAAAGCCGAAAATGGCAGGGAGTAATTGGTCGCCTGCCAATTGTCCGAGGTAGGGAGGGAAGATTAAATTTCCGGCACCGAGAAACAGCGCGAAAAGCATAAGCCCAATGGTCAGGGTTTCAGTGTTTGTAAGCGTTTTCTTATTCATGATGTTCTCCTTCTAGGTTAAACATAGTTACACAGGGATACATTATAACCGAATTCACGCAGTTATGAAAATTAAAATTTGGAAAATAAAAAAAGCCGGCAATTATGCCGGCTTCTACCTTATCGCTTGTCTTTGTTGATGCCCTCTTTAAATTTCCCGACGGTATCTTGGACTTTCCCTTTTGTTTTATCCGATTTGCCTTCAGCTTGCATATCAGGGTTGTCAGTCGCATTTCCGACCTGGTCTTTCAATTCGCCTTTGCCTTTGCTGACGGCGCCTTTCAGTTTATCTGAGAATCCTTCTTTTTCAGCCATGTAAATGCCTCCTTTGGTATTTCCTTTAACACTTATATATCCTTTTTAAAGTGATTTAAACGTGGGGAAATAAAAAAGCTTCCCATATAAAGAAAGGGAAGCGGCACTCTATGATTGTAAGGGTTGTTGATTCAACGTTTCCTTTGCTCTATCTTGGACAGATATGCATAAATCCTGTTCGGCTAACCGCTTCAATGTCATCAGAGGTGTAGCCGCGTTGGCAGCGACTCCTTTTCTGACTTCCGGATGTTGATCGAGTGATAAGTCCACTAGGAGCCCTTCGCAATTGATGGCTCGTGCAAGCTCCGCACGTTTACGATAATCCATCTTCAGTACCGCTGCTTCGTCATAAGGGGACCATTGTTTCTTCGATGAATAAAACAGAAGATTGCTGTCCATATTTTTGCACTCCTACTCAAATTGGTATGATATTCGTGACCCGTGGGTTTATTATATCATATTATGGATATAATACTATAAAAGTGCCGTTTAATTCTGAAAATTAGCAAATATATTTAATTAGCAGTACTAAAGATTCATAGCTTTTTATAGAAATAAATATTTTTGCGGGATTAGGAAAAACAGGAAACTTTCTTTTTACAAAGGCCGTCTATTACTGAAGAAGCGAAGTTTTTTGGCAACAGATATTACTTCCTTTTTTAAGTGGACGTGCTATAATAATGATGGATATGTATGTAAAATGAGAGTTTTTTAAGGAGGAAGGACATGCTATACCTTACATTGGTTGTGGCATTTATCGCTTCGATTCTCCTGACACCCCTTGTGAAGAGATTGGCATTTCGCATCGGGGCAGTAGATCGGCCAAACTATCGAAAAGTGCACGCAAGAATCATGCCGCGTCTAGGCGGCTTAGCTATATTCGGATCTTTTTTGATTGCTTATCTTTTGCTTCAACCGAAAGATCCGGTCTCGGCTGCGTTCGAATCCTCGTTGATTCCAATTGAAATCGCCATTATCATCGGGGCGTTCCTGATCATCGTGACGGGCGTCTTGGATGATATGCTTGAAATTACAGCGAAAGCCAAAATGCTTGGACAACTGGCTGCGGCCGGCGTCGTAGTCATCGGCGGTGGCCTTGAAATTTCATTCATCAACTTGCCATTCGGAGGCGTATTGGATTTCGGCTACTTCAGCATTCCACTCACAATCATCTGGATCGTCGGTATCACCAATGCCATCAACTTGATCGACGGGCTTGACGGTTTAGCTGCGGGGGTTTCCACCGTTGCGCTATTGACGCTTACGGCGATGGCCTTCATCATGGGCGATGTTTTCGTCATGTCGACAGCCGCCATTCTTGCCGCCAGTTCAATCGGCTTCCTATTCTACAATTTCCACCCAGCCAAGATCTTCATGGGGGATACAGGAGCATTGTTCCTCGGATTCATGATTTCCGTACTCGCGTTGATGGGATTCAAAAACGTTACGGTGGTCGCCTTGATCATCCCGATCATCATGCTCGGCGTGCCGATTTCGGATACGTTCTTCGCCATCGTGCGCCGCGTCCGTGAAAAGAAATCCATCTCAGAAGCGGATAAGTCGCATTTGCATCATTGTTTGTTGAATATCGGCTTCTCACATAGCCAGACTGTGTTGATTATCTACGGCATTTCCGCGCTATTCGGGCTAGCGGCTTTATTGTTCTCCCAAGCGACTCTGTGGGGAGGCATCCTGCTGATCGGCGTAATGCTTCTGGCAATAGAATTATTTGTAGAAGTTGTCGGACTGGCCGGGAAGAATTACCGCCCATTGATCAACCTGGTGAGAATGATAGGGAAGTAAAAAGCGGCTGCGGCCGTTTTTTTATTTTCTGTGTTGGATATTTCCTGTGATACATAAAAAACCTGGAAACCAATTATGGTTTCCAGGTTTTTTTATTCCTCTCGTTCAGACTCTGCTGCCGGAAAAGCTTGTTCAGCAAGATCATCTTCATTCAAGGAAAGGTTTGAAGTATCGGGTTTTAAGCCAAGATGGCTTTGGAGAATGTCTTTCATTTCCTCGAGTGATTCTTCATCAGGCATGTAATAGTAAATGCCTGTCGACATATCATCGTACCCTTGGACGCTCATCGTTTCCACATCCGGTTTGCCATCTTTCGCATATTCGAAGAATGCCTGCATGTCGCGGAAACTTAAGTTCGTTTTCATATTGTCCCCGACCGCATCGATGACATTGCCGTATTTGCTGATGGATCCTGCTGATAAGGCTTTATCCATGATCGATTCAAGAATCATCTGCTGGCGCTTGCCTCGTTCGATGTCGTTGTCGTAGTAACGGGTTCTGGCCAGCGCCAAGGCTTCACTGCCGTTGAGCTGCTGAATTCCTTCTTCGAGTTCAATCGCATTGTGAGAATCCGTTTCATCTTTTTCTTTCAAGTCATACGGTACTTCCGCTGTAATCCCGCCGAGCGCATCGACGACATCGACGAATGCATCGAAGTTCATCGTCATGTAATAATCGACAGGAACATCGAGAAGGCCTTCAACACTTTCAATCGTCGAACGCGGGCCGTTCAGGGCGTAAGCGTGGGTGATTTTGTCTTCGTAGCCAGAGTCCGGAATGAACGTATACGTATCACGCGGGATGCTGACAAGTTTCACTGATTTATCTTCATTATTCAATGTCGCCAAGACCAAAGCATCTGAACGGATGTTGTCACTCTTTTGGTCTCTTGCTGCGCTATCATCGATGCCGATGAACAAAATCGAGATATTGTCATTGAGCGGTTCGACCTGTTCCTCGCGGAGATCGGATTTTTCTCGGCCATCCGCAGATTCATACGCATTGTTTGCGGCAAACTCGGCTTTTTTCACAAGCCAAATTCCGAAGGCGGATAAACTGATTAACAGGGAGACTGCCAAGATAGCGGAAATTTTCAACCACTTCCGCTTACGGCTCGACTTTTCCACCCGTTTCATTTTTCTACTCATTTAGGTTGCTCCTCTAAAGGGGATTATGTGCGGCTTAATGAATCGCCGGGCACACGAAGATGTCCATTAACTATGATAATGGACACAATGAATTTACGAATTTTCATTTTTTTGTGTTGTGGATATTATACAGTGATTTCACCTTTGCGTAAATGAAAAGAAACTATGGCTTCGGGAATTCAAGGTATTCGGTCTTTTCGGAGGCAATTGCTGCCTGACCGTTTGTCAATTCATTCATCCATTCCATAAATGATGCTTCTTTTTCAACCGGAACATGGATGGCCAATTCTACAGCATCGGAATAATCAATCCCCGCTAATGGGTAGTCGGACTGCCTGACCTCATTTTCAATTTTGCCGAGCCAGGTGTAATCGATGGACACTTTCATCAAGTGGTGGAGCCGCCGTTCAACCACACCGGCAGCGGCGATCGCTTCCGTAGCGGATTTTCCATAAGCACGGATCAATCCGCCTCCTCCGAGTTTGATGCCTCCGTAATAGCGTGTCACTACCAGCACCGTATCTTTCAAACCTTGTTTTTTCAGCACCTCCAACATAGGGACGCCTGCAGTGCCACTTGGTTCTCCGTCATCATTCGCTTTTTGGATGGAATCGTGTTCACCGATGAGGTAGGCTGAACAATTATGCGTAGCTTGCCGGTGCTTGAGCTTGATCGAGTCGATGAAAGCGATCGCCTCCGCTTCCGATTCGGCCCGCGCGGCAAATCCGATGAAGCGTGACTTATTTATGAGTATTTCTGCACTGGCAGAAGCGCCTATAGTAATGTAATTTTCTCGCAATTTAACTCCTCCTGTTGTAAAATGAAATCAGATAATTTGTAATGTATTCTTAATATCCTCTTGCGTATATAGTGATATACTTGTTAAAGCCCGTAAGGAAAAAGAAGCAAGGAATTGAATGGTTTCAGTTAAGTATAGCTAAGGCGGTTTTAGAATGGCAAAGAAAAACGGTGGAACTTCATTAGATTCCATCTTTGACGAACTGGTCGCAAAGATGGATCAGTCGAAACAGGATATTTTCGCCATCAGCGAAGAAAGTCGCCATAGCTACGAAGAGATGAAGGACGAACTGGAGAATGTCAGGGCGAACATAACCCGCATCATTGGGGAAGGGGACGCTTTGGAGGAAAGGACGCGGGCAGCACGCCGGCGTCTCGCTGAATTGTCGCGTTCGTTCGATTCTTTCACTGAAAGCCAGGTTCGTGAGGCTTTTGAGTTGGCCAATGAACTGCAAGTGCAATTATCCTTGAACCGTGCTGAAGAAAAGAAATACCGTCAAAGGCGCGATAGGCTGCAGCGGAAGCTCCAGAAACTTCTGCAGACGATCGAGCGGGCGGAGCGGCTAGTCAATCAAATCAATGTGGCTACGAATTATTTGTCATCGGATCTTGAGGATTTCGGAGATGCGGTAAACAAGTCCAAAAGTCAGCAAGACTACAGCCTGAGGATCATTGAAGCGCAGGAAGAAGAGCGCAAGCGGCTTTCAAGGGAAATCCATGATGGCCCGGCCCAAATGATGGCCAATGTGCTCTTGCGTTCAGATTTAATCGAACGGACGTACCGGGAGAAAGGCGCAGACAAGGCCTTCAAGGAAATAACTTCGTTAAAAGACATGGTACGTCAAGCGTTGACTGAAGTCCGGCGCATCATTTATGATTTGCGTCCGATGGCGCTGGACGATCTTGGGCTAGTGCCGACATTGAAAAAATATCTCGAAACGATTGAAGAATATAATCAAGGTGTCCGGCTGCATTTCCATTCTAATGGCAAGGAGGCCCGCCTGCCGAATAATTATGAAACTTCCATTTTTCGTCTCGTGCAAGAAGCTGCTTCGAACGCGATCCGCCATGGCAAAGCTACGGATATCGAAGTGAAGATGGAGTGGCTTGTTGAACAAGTCTCTATTATCATTAAAGACAATGGCTCCGGCTTTGACCAGGAAATCGTCAAAGAGCAATCATTCGGGCTGACCGGCATGAAAGAGCGGATCGAATTGATCGGCGGGGAATTTTTCATCAATTCAACGCTCGGCGAAGGAACTGTGTTAATGTTTCATATCCCGCTAAAGGCGGGTATGTAAGATATGGTATTTTGAGGAGGACGACGTAATGACAAAAATTATTATCATCGATGACCACCAATTGTTCCGGGAAGGGGTTAAGCGCATCCTGGACTTTGAAGATACGTTTGAAGTGGTCGCAGAAGGCGGCGACGGCGAGGAAGTCGTCAAATTGTATGAAGAACACCAGCCTGATGTCGTGTTGATGGACATCAACATGCCGCAAAAGAACGGCGTCGAAGCAACGGGCGAATTGATCGAGAGATTCCCGGACGCCAAAGTCATTATGCTGTCCATTCACGATGATGAATCGTATGTAACGCACGCTTTAAAAACAGGCGCACTCGGCTATATGCTGAAAGAGATGGATGCAGACGCCATTATCCAAGCAATCAAAGTGGTCGCTAAAGGCGGATCTTATTTGCATCCGAAAGTGACGCGTAATTTGGTGATGGAATTTCGTCGGTTGAGCGAGCGCGAAAACAAAGGCTCGTTCCATCAAACGGAAATCCGCCGTCCTTACCATTTGTTGACAAAACGTGAAAGTGAAGTTCTGCAATTGTTGACAGACGGCCAAAGCAACCGTGTCATCGGAGAAACTTTGTTCATTTCCGAGAAAACGGTTAAAAACCATGTGTCGAGCATCCTGCAAAAAATGCAGGTCAATGACCGTACGCAAGCAGTTGTTACGGCCATCAAAAACGGTTGGGTGGAAGTACGATAAAAGAAGTTCCAAGAGGCCGCGGGTTAGCCGCGGCCAATATCATAAAAAAACGCCGGGAGCATTTGCTCCCGGCGTTTTTTACATGCGTCCTATGCAGAACTGATAAATCGATGCAGTAACCAGGCAATCCCCGAGCGCATCATGGGCGTTGTGCTCAAGCTCGAGATAGGCGGATAAAGTCGTCAGTTTGTGGTTCGGCGTTTCCGTGATGAACTTGCGTGCGAGCCTGACTGTGTCGATGACTTGATAAGGCGGCACCGGCGTGATGTGCTCAAGCGCATAAAGGAAGCCCATATCGAATGGCGCATTGTGGGCGACGATTGGCAAATCGCCGATAAAATCGATCAGTTGCGGGGCGATTTCCTCGATGACCGGCGCATCCTGGACATCTCCGTTGCGGATGCCCGTAATGCGGGTGATTGTGCTCGAAATCGGCCGTTCCGGATTGATCAATAAATACATCGTATCCTGCTGATGGTGTCCAATATATTTAACGGCACCGATTTGGATGATCTTATCATCACCTGCACGCAAGCCGGTCGTTTCGAAATCGAGTACAATGTAATCTTCTGCCGGTTCCATCGTCAAATTATATTTTTTCGCTCGTGCAGCGGTTCTTCTTTTAGGGTAGGTGCGTGTGTCCTGTATCTTCTGGTTGAGCAAGCGCTCTGCTTCCCATTTTTCCAAACGATCCCCTCCTTAAGGTTTCTTTCCATTGTACATGACAGAGGAAGGAATTGTCCTGTCGCATATTGACACGGTTTCTTCATTGTATTCCGGGAAGAGCTATGGCAAAATGAGCGCAGGAGGAATGCATCATGAAAAAATGGATAATTGCAACCGGGCTCATGCTGGCGCTTGCAGGCTGTTCAGGCGAAGAGGATTCGTCGGTCAACGGCAATACTGCAGAAGACGGCAATGCTGCCAATGAAAATAACGCTGTTGAACACGGCATCAAAGATCAAGAGGTAGGATTTACATTGGACGACGATGGAGACATCATCGCCGCGGAAGTTCCCGAAACGGAAAAGAAGGAACTCCTTGGCGCGTATGAGGAATACATCGCAGCTTTCAACGATGAGGATATGGATCGTTATATGGACACCATCGCTGAAAATCCCGATGGCTTCGACCGTGAAGAAGATCAGCAGGCATTGAGTGAAGCCTTTGAAAATTACGATACCACGTATACGACGAGCGATGAAACGATCGTCAAATATGAAGAGGAAAGAGCGGAAGTTTTTGCTACCATCAATGTCGAGATGAATGAAGCAGGAACTGAGCAGGGAATGAAGCAGTCCGGCCGCCAAGTAGTCGTCTTCAAGAAAGAGCAGGACGAATGGAAAGTGACAAGCCTGCATTTTATCGGGAATCAATAATAGGAAATTGAACGAAAGGCTTTTCCTGACAGGCAAATTTACGCTTGTGTCCGGGAAAGCTTTTTTGGATTTGCCACTGGCAAGAAGCGGAATGGAAATAGAATCATCAATGCCAGGATTTTTATGTATATTGGAAGACAAGTTTTGGTAAGATAGCAGTGGAGGCTGATTGAAAATGAAAACAGCAATTGTTACAGATAGCACAGCATATATTCCGCAGCAGCAAGCAAATGACAAAGGGATACACGTGGTGCCTTTACAGATTACGTTCGGCGCAAAGTCTTATGCGGAAACCGAATTGGATACTGTGGAATTTTACGAAAAAGCCCGGGAAGAACTCCCGAAAACGTCTCAGCCGCCAATCGGTGAGTTCATCTCATTATATGAGAAACTTTCAGAGCAACATGAAGAAGTAGTGGCCATTCACTTGTCGAGCGGAATCAGCGGAACGATGGCTGGGTCAAAACAGGCAGGAGACATGGTCGATGCCATGGATGTCCATGTATTCGATTCCGAGATCGCCTGCGCAGTGCAAGGGTTCTATGCGCTAAAAGCGGCGGAACTTGCAGGGCATGGGATGGATGCCAAAGGGATACTAGCGGAACTTGAGGAAATGAAAAAAACGCTGCGCGCTTATTTTATGGTGGAAGACCTTCGCCACCTGCAGCGCGGAGGGCGTTTATCGGGTGCGCAGGCTTTAGTCGGCAGCATGCTCCAAATCAAGCCGCTGCTGCATTTCCAGGATAAGCTGATCGTTCCGTATGAAAAGATCCGCACACGAAAAAAAGCCTTGAACCGCATTGCCGAGGAATTGAAAAAAGACTGCGGCAAAGAACCGCTTCAAGCGACGGTCATCCATGCTAACCGCTTGGAAGAAGCGAATAGATGGAAAGCGGAGCTTGAACTTGCCTGCCCGGATGTGGAATTCACGATTTCCCATTTTGGTCCGGTGATTGGCACGCATTTAGGAGAAGGCGCGATGGGCCTTGGCTGGGCAAAGAAATGACCGGCCAAGGCCTTTTGGCTACAAAAAAAGGAGGAAAACCATGCAAGCAATCGAAGCATTTCTGACAGGACGGATATGGATAAAGCAATTCGTCCCGTTCCCCGAAGAGCAGATCCGAGCAGCTGTCGATAAAGGCGATGTAAAGGTAATCAGGGGAATAACAGCTGATGGCGAGTGCGCAAGATGCCTCGAAAAATCAACCGATTACGTAATTCCGTTTCAATGCGCGACGTGCGGCCAAGTTTGCCGTTATTGCCGGAGGTGCATCAAGATGGGACGCATCAGCAGTTGCACGGAATTGGTTTTGTGGACAGCTCCGTCCACCCCAAATATCAGGCCCCGTGTCTTTGGGTGGAGCGGCATGCTGACGCCATTACAGGAAAAAGCATCAATAAACATCACCGAAAGCATCCAAAAAGGCGAAAATCATCTACTATACGCTGTCTGTGGTGCCGGCAAAACGGAAATTCTTTTTTCCCCGATCCATGAAGCGCTGCAAAACGGATTGCGCATCTGCGTCGCAGCACCGCGAACCGATGTCATCCTCGAATTATCGCCAAGATTCCAACAGGCGTTCCCGGACGCCGCCATCCACACACTCTATGGCGACAGCCCCGAACAAACAGGCTACGGGGAAATTGTCCTTGCCACCACTCATCAATTATATCGCTTTCAACGAGCCTTCGATTTACTATTCGTTGATGAAGCGGATGCTTTTCCATACTCGCTTGACCTGTCACTTGAACGGGCAGTGAAAAAAGCCGCCAAACCGTCCGCTCCGATCATCTACATTTCCGCCACTCCATCCAAAAAACTCCAAAAGCAGATCGCCGGCCATTCCAAAATATTCCGGCGCTATCATGGTGCTCCCCTGCCCGTCCCCATCTACCGCGCGTTATGGAATTACGAACGCCATATCCGAAAAGGCAAGCTTCCCCATCCGTTGAAAATATGGATAGAAGACAAACTTCGAAAAAAGCAGCCCTTCCTTCTATTCTTCCCATCCATCCAATTGATCGACCAGGCATACCCGCTCTTACACAAAATCGATCGCACAATCGAGTCGGTCCATTCCAAAGATCCGCAGCGCAAAGAAAAAGTGATGCAGTTGAGAGAGGGCACATTGTCAGGGCTTGCCACATCCACCATACTGGAACGCGGCATCACCATTCCCCATCTGCAAGTCGCCGTCGTCGGGGCCGACCACCGTGTATTCGACCGGGCGGCGCTCATTCAAATTGCTGGTAGGGTCGGGAGGAGCGCGAAAGATCCTACAGGTGAAGTCGCCTTTTTCCATAACGGCATCACGACCGATATGGATGCGGCAAGGCAAGCCATTCTCTCCTATAACAAGGAGGAGATGACATGAACTGCTGTATATGCGACCAGCCACTGCGCTTTATGCCGTCCTGGCACGGCATCTTCCTCTACGAACCGCCAGAATTGGCATGCCAAGCGTGCAGAAACGAATTTTCGAAGATCACCGGGCAAGGCTGCAAATTTTGCGGAAAGGAAGGCGAAGCGGTATGCCGCGATTGCCATTATTGGGAAGAGCACGGCTATCGGGATGTAATCCAATCCGGCAAAAGCCTTTACCATTACAATGACGCCATGAAAGACTGGTTCCACCAATATAAGTTTTTAAAAGATGTCTTACTGGCACAAGTATTTTCAAAGGATTTAAGGGAAGCTTTGGTGAACGAACGGACAGTAGTCGTGCCGATTCCGCTGAATGAAGAAAAGCTTCGGGAACGGAGCTTTTCACAAGTGGATCAATTGCTGATATCAGCGGATATTCCATACCGGCAGCTGCTCGAGAAATGCGGGGAAACTTTGGGGGAGAAAACCCGGCAGGAAAGGATGGCGACAAAGCAGCTATTTCGCTTGAATGGGGAAGCGGTTCCGAAACAGCTGACGCTGGTGGATGACCTTTATACGACAGGAACCACAATGCGCCAGGCAGCAAGAACTTTGCAGGAAGCGGGCGCGAAGTCGATCCGCATCCTCACGTTGATCCGTGCATAAAGTCAAAAGATATGTGGCGCAAGGACAATAAAAAAACAGCTGCATAGCAGCCGCTTGTTTTAATGCTCATAGATCATTTTGCGTGTCATGCCGCCGTCAATCGTCAAGCATTCCCCGGTAATGAATGAATTGTCCGGATTCGACAAGAACAGGCACGCTCTTGCAACGTCGTCTGTTGTCCCGACACGCCCGCTCCAGTGCTGCTCGTGGTCGACTTTGCGCAGTTCGTCCCGGTCGCCGGTATGTATCCAGCCCGGAGCGATGGAATTGACGCGGATGCCTTTTGTATGAAGGCTTGCTGCGAGCGAATGGCTGAGCGCAAAAATCCCGCCTTTGGATGCAGAGTAGCTTTCCGTCCCTTGTTCAGACATGAATGCTCTTGTCGATGACATATTGACGATCGACCGGATGTCTTCGTCCATATAGCGGGCAGCTTCGCGGCTGCAGATAAAGACGCTTTTCAAATTCGTATCGAGCACGCGGTCCCAATCTTCTTCCGTCAGCTCCCAAAGCGGCGTGAATTCCGAAATCCCGGCATTGTTGATCAGCACATGGATGCTGCCATGCGCTTCGTGAATGTCGGAAAAGACCCGTTCAACTTCCGAAAAACTCCCTACATCACAGCGGCGGTATTCCACTCCATCAATCTCCACTTCTTCAATGTCCAAGCCGATGACGTTTGCGCCTTCTTTCTGGAAATATTGTGCTACGGTTTTACCGATGCCTTGTGCGGCACCTGTCACTACTACAGTTTTATTTGTAAACATGGGCTTCATCTCCTTGTCACATAGTTTACCTTTTTACTACAGTGCTGAAACTTTTTACGTTTCAAGAAGGATTCCACAGGGAACAAATAGAAATAGATAGATAGCAAAACAGAAGGAGGAGTTCACATGCTGCAATTCAACATCAGAGGCGAGAATATTGAGGTAACTCCCGCAATACGCGAACACATCGAGAAGAAGGTAGAGAAAATCGAACGCTACTTCACCGATGGAGCGAATGCAACAGCGATGGTGAATCTGAAAACGTATAATCATAACCAAACAAAAGTGGAAGTCACAATCCCGATGAAAAACCTAACACTACGTGCTGAAGAACGGCACGATGATCTCTATGCGGCGATCGATTTGATCGTTTCAAAATTGGAGCGTCAAATCCGCAAATATAAAACGAAAGTAAATCGCAAATTCCGTGACCGTGAAGGCATGGGGCTTGCGTTTGCAGCAGCTGAAAGCGAAGCACAAAACAACGGCGCTACAGATACGGACGAAGAAGAAGATTTGAAGATCGTCCGCACGAAACAATTCGACTTGAAACCGATGGATGAGGAAGAAGCAGTTCTTCAGATGAATATGTTGGGGCATAACTTCTTTGTCTTCACGGATGCAGAATCGAATGGCACAAATATTGTCTATAAACGAAAAGACGGTTCTTACGGACTGATCGAAACAACTTCATAATACGGAAAGCCTCCTGTAACGGGAGGCTTTTATTATGCGCTTTTTTACCTTGATACTTAACTGGTTTCCTGTTCGGTTGAAAAGAGTTGTCAACAATCGGCTTTTTTTATAATATTTTGCCGGCGGTGGAGAAATGCTTTGTTTGCACGCTTTATAGTGCAGTGTTAAAATGAATGGTGAGATTTTTTTTGAAAATGCTGCATATGATTAAGACAAACCTAGAGAATGAAAATATGAGCAATAGCGGTTTACCGGCTGTTTTCAGCGGGAATCGCCATGCAGGGAGCGGTTAAACATGCTTGGAGTATTGAATAAAGTATTTGACCCGAATAAACGGGATTTAAAAAGACTGGAAAAAGTGGCAGACCAGGTGGAAGTGTTGGCGGATGAGTATACAGCCAAAACGGATGACGCTTTAAAAGCGAAAACAGCCGAATTTACAGCGCGTTTTGAACAAGGTGAATCTTTGGATGATATGTTGCCTGAAGCATTTGCGACAGTGCGCGAAGCGTCCAAACGCGTACTCGGCATGTCTCCGTTCCGAGTGCAGATCATGGGTGCCGCATCGCTTCACCAGGGGAATATTTCGGAGATGAAGACCGGTGAAGGTAAAACTTTGACATCTACGATGGCTGTTTATTTGAATGCCATTACGAAAAAAGGCGTCCATGTCGTGACGGTCAACGAATACTTGGCCAGTCGTGATGCCGAAGAAATGGGCAAGCTTTATAATTGGCTCGGCCTGACTGTCGGATTGAACATCAACAGCTTGACGAAAGACCAAAAACGCGAAGCTTATCAAGCGGATATTACGTACAGCACAAACAACGAGCTTGGTTTTGATTATTTGCGCGACAACATGGTTCTTTATAAAGAAGATATGGTTCAGCGCCCGCTTCATTTTGCTGTGATCGATGAAGTTGACTCGATTTTGATCGATGAAGCCCGGACACCGTTGATCATCTCAGGACAGGCGGCTAAATCAGCGCAATTGTATATGCAAGCGAATGCGTTCGGGCGCCTGCTGCAGAAAGATTCGGATTATGCATATGATGAGACGACAAAAGGCGTTGTACTGACAGAAGAGGGCATCGAAAAAGTCGAAAAAGCGTTCAGCATCGACAACTTGTTCGATTTGACACATGTTCGCCTGAATCATGCAATCAACCAATCATTAAAAGCGCATGTGACGATGCAAAAGGATGTCGACTATGTCGTCCAAGATGACGAAGTAGTCATTGTCGACCAATTCACCGGCCGTCTCATGAAAGGACGCCGTTATTCGGATGGCCTTCACCAAGCGATTGAAGCGAAAGAAGGCTTGGAAGTCCAAAACGAATCGATGACGATGGCAACCATCACGTTCCAGAACTATTTCCGGAAATACGAGAAGCTTTCCGGGATGACCGGTACGGCCAAGACGGAAGAAGAAGAGTTCCGCAACATCTACAATATGAATGTCATCTCCATTCCGACGAACAAGCCGATTATCAGGGACGACCGTGTGGACTTGATCTATGCTACGACAGAAGGTAAATACAAAGCGGTTTCCGAAGACATCATCGAACGCCATAAAAACGGCCAGCCTGTACTCGTCGGAACCGTAGCGATTGAAACGTCTGAGATCATTTCCGCTTATTTGACGAAAAAAGGCATCAAGCATTCAGTCTTGAATGCGAAAAACCACGCACATGAAGCGGAAATCATCCTTGATGCCGGCCAAAAAGGCGCAGTCACGATTGCGACCAATATGGCAGGGCGAGGAACAGACATCAAGCTGGGCGAAGGTGTCATCGAAGCGGGCGGACTCGCCGTGCTCGGTACTGAGCGCCACGAATCCCGCCGTATCGATAACCAGTTGCGCGGACGCTCAGGGCGTCAAGGAGACCCGGGCGTAACGCAATTCTATTTATCGCTTGAAGATGACTTGATGCGCCGTTTCGGTTCCGATGCGATGCGCAACATGATGGGCAAACTTGGAATGGACGATTCCCAGCCGCTTCAGTCGCGCATGGTGACGCGCTCTGTTGAATCCGCCCAGAAACGGGTGGAAGGCAACAACTTCGATGCACGGAAACGCCTACTGCAATATGATGATGTTTTGCGTGAACAGCGTGAGATCATCTATAAAGAGCGGATGGAAGTGCTTGAGACCGATAATATGCGTGAACTAGTCGATAATATGATCGATAGCTCGATCGGCCGTATGGTCGCAAGTTATACAACAGCAGAGAAGCCGGAAGAATGGCATCTGAAGTCGTTGACAGAAGTGATTTCTGCAAATCTCCTGCCGGAAGATACGATCACCGAAAAAGATCTTGAAGGCAAGACACAAGAAGAAATCATCGAACATGTGCGTGGGAAAGTAACGGCGCATTACGATGAAAAAGAAGTGGAAATGACACCTGAACGCATGCGCGAATTTGAGAAAGTCGTTCTGTTGCGGTCGATCGATACGAAATGGATCGATCATATCGATGCGATGGATCAATTGCGCCAAGGGATCCACTTGCGTGCTTATGGCCAGAACGACCCGCTTCGTGAATACCAGAACGAAGGCTTTGCCATGTTCGAAGCGATGATTGAGTCGATTGAAGATGACGTAGCGAAATACGCCATGAAAGCGGAAATCAAGAATAATCTCGAACGCGAAGAAGTGGCGAAAGGGCAAGCCGTCAACCCGAAAGAAGGCGGCGAAGCACCACGCAAGAAGAAAGAGCCGGCCCGCCGGGAAATGGAAGTCGGTCGCAATGACCTGTGCCCATGCGGCAGCGGCAAGAAATTCAAGAACTGCCACGGGGCAGCTTCGTAAACAAGTGTTTATGGCCGAAGAGCAAAAGCTCTTCGGCATTATTATGAGGAGGAACTTTATATGATGGAATTAGCGGATATTCGCAACGAGCTCGACAAAACAGCCGAAAAACTGGCGGACTTCAGGGGGTCTCTTTGACTTAGAAAACAAAGAGGCACGTATACAGGAATTGGACGAGAGAATGATCGACCCGAATTTCTGGAATAACCAAGAAGAAGCGCAAGTGGTCATTTCCGAAGTGAATGCATTGAAAGATACAGTCAATCGTTACCGCAAGTTCGAAGAAGATCAAGAGAATATGGAAATGACACTCGAACTTTTACGCGAAGAACCGGATGAGGAACTTCATGAAGAAGTGAGCGGGGAGCTGAAGCAGTTTCTTAAAGACTTGAACGCTTTCGAGTTGGAGCTTCTATTAAGTGAAGAATACGATAAAAACAACGCCATTTTGGAACTGCATCCGGGAGCTGGCGGAACGGAATCCCAGGATTGGTGTTCGATGCTGCTCCGCATGTATACGCGCTGGGCTGAGAAACGCGGATTCAAAGTGGAAACGTTGGATTACCTAGCGGGTGACGAAGCAGGCGTCAAGTCGGTAACCCTCGGCATCAAAGGGCACAATGCCTACGGTTATTTGAAAGCTGAAAAAGGGGTGCACCGTCTGGTCCGCATTTCGCCATTCGACTCCTCCGGCCGCCGCCACACTTCATTTGTATCATGTGAGGTCATGCCGGAATTCACGGGAGAAATCGAGATCGATATCCGGACTGAAGATTTGAAAGTCGATACCTACCGTGCAAGCGGTGCGGGCGGTCAGCATATCAACACGACAGACTCCGCTGTCCGGATCACACACCTTCCGACCGGCGCGGTTGTCACTTGCCAACAGGAACGCTCACAGATCAAAAACCGCGAAAAAGCGATGCAGATGCTGAAAGCGAAACTCTATGCATTGAAGATCGAAGAGCAGGAACAGGAATTGCTGGAAATCCGCGGAGAACAAAAAGAAATCGGCTGGGGCAGCCAAATCCGCTCTTATGTTTTCCACCCGTATTCCATGGTGAAAGATCACCGTACAAATCATGAAACCGGAAATCTTCAAGCCGTTATGGATGGAGACTTGGATGGTTTTATCCATGCGATGCTGCGTTCAAAAATGCAATAAGCCACAAACAAGCATTACTATTTTTCACACAAGATATAAGCGATACCAAAACCTCCGAAAGCGGCCACTTAAAAGAGTGGCTGCTTCGGAGGTTTTTTCAGTTGCAAAAAGGCAATAGAAAAGTGGGCGGTTGAAATTGCTTAGGAGGTTTTGGATATGATGACACATCAACTATTGATTTTGCTAATTATCGGCTATATCGTCTATACGATAGATATCAAGAAGAACTATTTCCCGGTCCCTGTGGTGTTGGTGGGCATCGGTTTGGGACTTTCTTTCATTCCATATTTTGATCAATTCAATATTTCCAAGGATATAATTTTCAATATCTTTTTGCCGGCGATTTTGTTTACTTCTGCTTATCAATTCCCATTGAAGCAGTTAAAGGAAAATATCGGCATTATCGTCAGTTTGAGTACTGTGGGTTTAACCCTCATCGTCCTTATGTTGGGCTTGTCCATTTATCTGGCTGGAGGTATGTTCACAAGTCTGTCTCTCACGGCTGCTTTTCTATTGGCTGCCATCCTGACACCGACTGATCCAGTATCAGTGACCGCCGTTTTGAAGGAAAGCGGCGGGGCGCAGCAGATTGCGGATGTAGTAGAGGGAGAGTCGATGATTAACGATGGGACAAGTATCGTCTTCTTCACAATTTTCCTTTCCATGTATCAAACGGGGGATGGTTTTTCATTCGGCAAATTCATCTCTGAATTGCTGCTCGTCTCGATCGGCGGCATAATTCTTGGAATTGCGGTGGGCTGGTTGATGAGCAAGACCATCCGCTTCACCCAAGACAAAAAATATCAAGTCATGCTGAGTGTCATTGGAGCTTATGGCGCATTCTATATAGGGGAAGCCATTGGTGTGTCCGGTGTACTGGCTACAGTGGCTGGCGGAATATTCGTCTCGTACGAAATGGGCAGGGAAATCAAAGAAGACACGCTTCCAAAATCACTTGATGGCTTCTGGGATATTGTTACGCCCATTTTGTTGGCCGTACTGTTTCTTCTGATCGGCATACAAGGTGCAGAGTATCTGGCTTTTGGGGGCTGGTGGTTTGCGATTGCCATTTTCTTGCTGGCCATCATCATCAGGTTCTTCGTAATCGGGCTGTTTATTTATGGGGTGCCTAAATGGAGGGATGAGTTCGAAAATGATTTTTCAACAATTACCTTAACTGCTTGGTCGGGCATCAAAGGTGCGATGTCGGTTGCGCTGTTGCTATGGCTTGAAGAAACAGCTTCAGGAAAAGACCAGCTTCTCATTTCCCTGGCTTTTGCCGCTATACTGCTATCCCTTGTTATTCAAAGTATTGGCATCTATCCACTGTCAAAAGTTCTGAAAAACCTACAATGAATAGTCGGTGATTTAATTATAAAGCTTGGTCTAATAAGTACATCCTTTTGCTATGAATGGAAAACTGCTTTATTCAGATGAAGTTCACAAAAAACGGGGGTTCTGCTATACTCTGACAGGGTTGTAATGAATTATAGAAGAAAGAGGAATTATATCTTATGGGCAAACGCAGTATACGAAAGCAAAAACATCCGCATCCAGTTCTGTCTGCTGTGCTGGATTATCTAGCAGTTTTGGCAGGAGCGGCGATTGTCGCAATCTCCTTCAACGTCTTCCTCCTGCCGAACGAAGTGGCTTCAGGCGGAGTCAGTGGAATCAGTACAATATTATTCGGCCTTTTTGAATGGAGACCGGCTTTTGTCCAATGGGCATTCAATATTCCGCTATTCATCGCAGGGGTTATTTTGCTCGGGAAAAACTTCGGCATCAAGACTGCGGTCGGAACAGTGTTTTTACCGCTTGTCGTCTTTATGACGGAAAGTTGGGAGCCATGGACTCTTGATCCGCTGCTCGGTTCTTTGTTCGGGGGGATTATGGTCGGGCTTGGCCTCGGTATCGTGTTCCGGGGGAAGGCTTCTACAGGCGGAACTGATCTCGCTGCACAGATCATCACCAAATACACAGGCCTGACGCTGGGGACGAGCGTTGCAATTATCGATGGCATGATCGTTTTGGCAGCTGCTGTCGTTTTTGATATCGAAAAAGGTTTGTACGCATTAATCGGATTGTATTTAACGACGAAAACGATTGACTTGGTCCAAGTCGGCTTCAGCCGTTCGAAAATGGTTTATATCATTACGAACAAGCAAGTCGAGATACGTGATGCAATATACGATGAAGTCGACCGTGGTGTCACTGAATTGACCGCAACCGGAGGATATTCGGGCAATGAAAAGCCGATCCTCATGGTCGTCATCCCGCAAACGGAATTTACAAAGTTGAAACAATTGGTCAAATTGATAGACCCTCAAGCGTTCGTCATCGTCTCTGATGCATCGGAAGTGCTAGGCGAAGGTTTCAAACGTGCTTAAATTTGGTATACTCCTATAGAAGGTAAAAAAAGCAAGACATAGAGGAGGATTTTCCATGAAAAAGCAATTGATGACTGTGTTGTTCGGTTCTGTGTTGTTGCTCGGAGCATGCGGCGGAGAAGAAGAAACGTCTCCGGAAGAGCCGGCTGATACTGGCGGCGAAACGGAAGAAACTGAAACTGAAACATCGACAGTGGACGCAGAAGCAGTCATTCAGCAAAACTGTATTTCATGCCATGGTGAGAATCTGGAAGGTGCAGGAAACTTCCCGGCACTAAATGATGTAGGTTCACGTTTATCGGAAGAAGAGATTTTAGCTATCATCGAAAATGGGGCAGGTGCAATGCCAGCCAACATCATCGAAGGTGAAGAAGCTCAAGCTGTTGCAGAGTATCTCGCAAACCAAGAATAAACCGGCATTTTGCCCGGTTTATTTTTTTTGTCAATAAACGGTGAGTATGTACGCGCTAATGGTAAAAATAAGGAATAAATAGATGAATTATTAACTAATAAAATTAAAATTTCAGATAATTCTTTGTATCGATACTGAGTCTGAAATGAAATGAAACTGTAACAAAAAAGAGGTTTATGAGTGTTATACTAATCGTGCTGTAAATTTTGCTTTGAACTAGGGAAATCTAATTTTGGCAGAAGTCAAAATAATATAGGTGGTTTATAAATGATACAAATGAAGAATGTCTACAAAAAATATCCGAACGGCATTGTGGCACTCAATGGATTGAATGTTGAGATTGCCCAAGGCGAATTTGTATACATCGTCGGTCCGAGCGGAGCCGGAAAATCAACTTTCATCAAAATGATGTACCGTGAAGAACGCCCGTCGTCAGGCCAAATGTTCATTGATGGAAAAGATATCGCCAAATTGAAGAACCGGAAAGTGCCTTTTTTGCGCCGTGATATCGGAGTAGTATTCCAGGATTTCAAGCTTTTGCCACGACTGACAGTCTACGAAAATGTTGCATTCGCACTCGAGGTCATAGAGGAAAAACCGCAAATCATTAAAGATCGCGTCATGGAAGTTCTCGATATGGTTGGCCTTAAACATAAAGCGAAAATGTTCCCGCGTGAATTATCAGGCGGCGAACAGCAACGAGTGTCGATTGCCCGTTCAATCGTCAACACACCGAAAATCATGATCGCTGATGAGCCGACTGGCAACCTCGATCCTGATACATCATGGGATATCATGAATCTCTTCGAGCAAATCAACTCCAAAGGGACGACGATAATCATGGCGACCCACAACCGGGAAATCGTCAACAAGCTAAGACATCGTGTCATTGCTATTGAAGGCGGCCTGATAGTACGCGATGCAGCCGGAGGTGATTACGGCTATGAAGATTAGAACATTCGGCCGTCATATCAAAGAAAGTTTCAAAAGCCTTGCCAGAAATGGTTGGATGACCTTTGCATCTGTCAGTGCAGTTACAGTTACGTTATTGTTGGTAGGGGTTTTTGTCATGATTATGATGAACCTGAACAAAGTAGCTGACGACCTGGAAAACGATGTAGAGATCAAAGTTTTCGTATCACTTGATACAGAAGAAGAAGATATAGAAGAATTGCAGGAAGAAATAACCGGGCTCGATGGGGTCGAATCGGCCGATTTTTCTACAAAAGAAGAGGAATTGACGGATTTGGTGCTCGACTTTGGCGAGGAACTCAGCTTGTTCGAACAGAGCAACCCATTATTTGATGTGTTCTATGTGAAAGCAGTAGAACCCCAGCAAACAGAAACTGTAGCAAATGAGATTGCTGCACTTGAGTATATTGAAGACGTAGAATATGGGGAAGGCAAAATCGAGAAGCTATTCGATTTTCTTAATGCAGGCAGAAATGTCGGCCTCGTCCTCATCTTGGCATTATTGTTTACAGCGATGTTCTTGATTTCCAATACGATCCGCATCACCATCGTGGCGCGCCGGACAGAAATTGAGATCATGAAACTTGTGGGGGCAACCAACTGGTTTGTACGTGTACCGTTTATATTGGAAGGCATGTGGCTCGGGATACTCGGTTCTATCATACCGATCGGCCTTGTAGTGCTGCTTTACCAAAAAGTGACGGAATTCGCTCAACCCCGCTTAAGCGGAGAACTGTTCCAGCTCCTGGAGTTTTCACCTTTCATTTACCAAGTAAGTGCCTTGATTTTGGCGATGGGTGTCTTCATCGGAATATGGGGAAGTTTTATGTCTATTCGCAAGTTTTTACGTGTATAATCAATTCGAGGCCTATGGGCGCATACTAACCATAGGTCTTAAAACTACATAAAATAGGAAATATAATACAGACATAGAAAAAGAACGGTAATTCAAAGGGGGAAACGATCTTGGAATCAAAGTCTAAATGGATGTTGACTGGTGTTTCATCAATTTTAGCGCTATCTTTGTTGATGCCTACAGCGCACGCAAATACCGATAAGTTGAATGAGTTGGAGCAACAGCAAGAAGAAGCACAAAAAGAACAGCAGAAATTGGAAGAAGAAAAACAAGAATTGAAGCAAAAAGAGGAAAACTTAAATTCCGGCATTCAAAAAAAGCAAGGCGAAATCCAAGAAACATCTTCGGAATTGGACCGCATCGTTTCAGAAATCCAGGAATTGGATAAGAAAATGCAGGAAACACAAGGGGAAATCAATGTAGTTCAAGCAGAAATCGATCAAACAAAAGAAGAAATCGATGAATTGAAAGAAGCTATTAAAGAGTTGGAGCGTAAAATCGATGAGCGCACCGAACTTCTTAAAGAACGCGCACGTGCCATTCAAATGAGCGGCGGCTCTGTCGATTACATCGATGTTCTATTAGGCGCGAATAGTTTTATCGATTTCATAGACAGATTTTCAGCTGTCAATACACTGATTGAAGCGGATCGGGACATTATGCGTGAACAAGCAGAGGATAAAAAAGAATTAGCTGCTAAAAAAGAAGCGGTTGAAACGATTCTCGCAAATCAGGAAGAGCGCCGTGCCGAGCTTGTTTCATTAAAAGCATCCTTGGATAGCCAGAAAAAAGAACAAGCAGGCTTGAAAAAACAAATGGAAGCTGAACAAAAGCGGCTAGCCGAAGAAAAGAGCAATTTGGAAGCACAGCATGAAGAAGCGCTTGAAGTAAGTGAAGCGGTCGAAAAGCAAATTATGGGTCAGCAATCACGTATGGCGGAATTGGCAAAACAGGAAGAAAAGGAACGTGCACGCATAGCGGAAGCGGAACGTAAAGCAGCAGCCGAAAAAGCAGCGGCTGAACGCGCAGCAGCCGAAAAAGCGGCAGCGGAGCGTGCGGCTGCAGAAAAAGCGGCAGCAGAGCGTGCAGCAGCCGAAAAAGCAGCTGAAAAATCTTCATCTAGCATGAGTGCAGCAAGCTCGACTCCTGCACCTGCACCAGCTCCAAAACCGACCCCAGCTCCGACACCTGTTGTCCAGCCGGCGGCGAATTTCGTAATGCCGGCAGCAGGGCGCCATACATCTGGCTTTGGCGGCCGTGACATCGGCGATGGCCATGAATCGCATCTTGGATATGATATTGCGAACAGCCCAGGAACGCCAATTGTGGCATCGGCTGGCGGGTTTGTGTCATTTGCGGGCTCTATGGGCGGTTATGGTAATGTAATCATCATCAACCACTCCATTAACGGCCAAGCTTATGCGACGGTTTACGCGCATTTGAATTCAATTGCCGTATCGGTCGGCCAAAAAGTTGAGCAGCGTCAGTTTATTGGCGGCATGGGCAATACCGGCCGTTCGACTGGGCCTCATTTACACTTCGAAATTCACGTGGAATCTTGGAATGGTTCGCGCAGCAATGCAGTGAACCCAGCCAATTATTTGTCTAATTAATTCGATAGAGCCGTCAAGGTGATTTTCTTGCTTCAGTTTTATTGGAAGCCTGAAAAGCTGCCTTGATGGCTTTTTTGAATAAGTACATCATTTCATAGAAGGCATCGTCGAATTTACTGGCTACGGACACTTTGTTTGTCGTATGATGGAAACGGATTGGAGTGAAAACTATGTCTAAAAAAATGATGGGGCTCCTGATAGCAGCCGTTCTGGTCATCATTCTTGCAGTATGGGCGGTCCTTGATAGCCAACAGGAAGATCGGGCGCTCAATAACATGGCCCTTGGCAGTAATGTTGATTTTTTGCCGACCGATGAAGGGCTGGCCAAAGGCGAACTTGCTCCTGATTTTGAATTAACTACGCTGAAAGGGGAGGAAATGCGCCTGTCGGATTACCGCGGCAAAGCAGTCATCCTCAATTTCTGGGCGACATGGTGTCCGCCTTGCCGTGCAGAAATGCCGCATATGCAAACTTTCTATGAGAAGCAGCAAGGCAATGATGTCGAAGTGGTAGCTGTCAATTTAACGACAGAAGACCGCGGGATGGCGGAAATTGAAAACTTTGTAGAAGAGTTCGGCTTGAGTTTTCCGATTCCGATGGATATAGATGGAGAGGTTGGCTCTCTGTATCAAGCATTTTCCATTCCGACTTCTTACGTCATCGACCGCGAAGGCCGTGTGTTGCATAAAATTGTCGGCCCGATGGATGAAGAAATGATGAATGGATTTATTGACGAAATTAATGAGGGGGAATCATAATGTCTTCAATCGAAACGAAATCAGTACACACAGCAGGAATGGAAGAGCGGACAATCCGCCCTAAAGTAATGCCGCTTTATCAAACCTCAGCTTTCTCTTTTTCATCTTTGGAAGAATTGGAAGGTTATTATGAAGGAAACGGGACGTACCTCTACACGCGCACGGCGAATCCGAATACAGATGCACTCGGCCAGACTGTTGCACAGCTCGAAGGCGCACCGAAAGGCGTAGCTGCATCTTCCGGTATGTCAGCGATACTCGCCGGCATCCTGTCTGTGGCGGAAGCGGGAGACCATATACTCGCTGCAGAAGATGTTTACGGGGGCACTTTCCATTTGCTGAAGGAAGAATTGAGAAGACTCGGTATTACGGTTCATTTTGCGGACTTCTCGGAAATCGCTACGATTGAACAGATTTTGGTAGATTTTCCGGAAGTGAAATTGATGTTGAGCGAATCGATCACTAATCCATTTCTGCGGATTGAAGACATCGAAGGGCTGGTCCAATTGAAAAATCAATACGGCGTCAAAGTGATGATCGATAATACTTTCGCGACACCTTACACATATACGCCTTATGCACAAGGTGTGGACTTGGTCGTACATAGCGCAACCAAATATCTGGGCGGACATAGCGATGTCACCTCAGGGGTATTGGTGGGTGATGCGGATTTGATTGAAGAGGCCACTAAGCGTGTCGTAAACCTCGGTATGAATTTAAGCCCTTTCGAAGCATGGCTGACAATACGAGGCATCAAAACCTTGGCGCTGCGGATGGAAAAGCAAAACGCCAATGCCCAAGCGATTGCCGATTTCCTGCAGGACAAGGCGCGGGTTTGGTATCCGGGGAAAGGAGCGATCGTGTCGTTCGAACTGCCTGAAACCGCAGACGTCTCAAAATTCTTTTCTTCACTCGGTTGGATCAAAATCGTTCCGACTTTGGCCGGTGTCGAAACGACTGTCTCCTATCCGTTCGGCACATCTCACCGCGCATTGTCTGCAGAGGAAAAAGCGCGGATTGGCGTAACAGAGCGCGTTGTCAGACTTTCTGCCGGAATCGAAGGCACCGAAGATATCCTGGGGCAGCTGCAGCTTGCATTTAATTGATTGAAAAAGATGTAGGGCTATCCCTGCATCTTTGGTACAATGGAAGATAAGTTCATTTAGCTTAAGGATGGTGTCAGTGGAGTGTTAACGGATTTTTTGATGGCAATCGCCATGTTTTTTCTTAACCCTGTTTTTTATGTCGCATTATTTGCTGCGACGATGCTTGGATATTTCCGCGTAAAAAAAGAGCGCCGCATTTTCCGCACTCGTATCGTATACGGCGGAACTGAATTCAAACGCTTGCTGAAAGACGGGTGGCTGTATGCGTTGATCTTGTCGGCCATCGTGGCAGCTGCCGGTTTGGCAGTTCCTATGGAATGGTTGATAGCGCTAAGCATCATCAGCATCATCGTTATGCTGACAGGCTTTTATCACCTTGCCTCTTTCGTTTATTTAGCATCTGCAGCTGCGTTGATCGTATGGCTGTTCGAGGCGAATGACTGGACAGTGAACCTCGGATTCGCTGAAATGACAGGCAGGGGCTTCGGGGATGGCTGGCTCATTTCAGTTGCTTTGATTGCTGGGCTTTTGCTGTTCATCGAAAGCCGCATGGTGGAAAAGTCAGCTGCTGCTGCCGCTTCACCGCGCCTGCATAAATCGGCCCGCGGCTTGCGTGCCGCTGCCTATATTTCCCGCCGATTGTGGCTGATACCGGCTGTCCTGGTGGTGCCTGGAGAAATGATCTCTGAGTACGCACCATATTGGCCGCAGCTGCCGATCGGTGAAACGGCCTTTTCCTTTATTTTGTTCCCGTTGGTATTTGGGTTCCAAGGACGCAGCAAACGTACGCTGCCGGTTTATTTATATCCGAAAATCGCGAAATCGGTCGCTTGGTCGGCCGTCTTGACGATCGTCCTCGCGTTGTTCGGCTTCCTTTGGCAGCCGATGGCCATCATCGCACTGGCAGCTGGAGTGGTCTTCCGCTCAGGGATTGCCTTGTACTACGCGCAGAAAGAGCGCAGCGGTAATTATACCGTGACACCACAAGCACAAGGCGTCATGATTATTGATGTTCTTCCAGGATCTCCTGCAGAGAAGATGGGTCTTGTGCGTGGAGAAGTCATCCGCAAAGTCAACGGGACAACTGTCACGAATGAAACCGAATTATACGAAGCGATCCAGCTAAATGCTGCGCATTGCCGATTGGAAGTAATCGATCATAACCTGGAAATGCGTTTGCGGCAGCATGTCGTATTCCGTCATGACCATCACCGCCTTGGACTCTTGATTGTCGAGTAAGGAGAGAAGAATATGGATTCAATGGTGACCAAGTTTTTTCTATCGCTGTTTGTGCCAGGGCTTCTCGTCATTTTATTTACGCGCGTGACCTTTAACCATATTGTCGCATTGATTTTGACCGTGGCGCTCATTGCCGCTGCGGTCTATGCCGGATTTACACATACATGGTTGCTCTTCGTCGTCAACGCTGCATCTTTGACAGCAGGTTTTTGGTATTCGAGCAATATGTATCATAAACGAAAAAAAGCCGAAGCTCATGAAAATGAGTGACGGCTTTTTTTGTCGTTCCGTAATTTGCAGCTCAAACGCCAGACCATGGAAGTGGTTGGCCGGCCGACTGCACTCTTTAACAGCTTAACCGAATAAAATACCATATATGGAGAGAATGGAAATTGTCCCAAGAACGACCAAAATGACGTTAGCCCCTGTAAAAGCGATGGCAAATGCAGAAATTGCCCCGATGACACCGAACCAAACATTTTCCTGTATAAAGAAAATCGCCGGAAAGATTAATGCCCCGAGGACGGCATAAGGGATATTGCGCAAGACATTCTGTACGGCTTCAGGCAATTCGCGGCCTTCCAAAAAGGTTAACGGTATCGCGCGTGGAATATATGTAACAAGAGCCATTCCAAGAATCATCCACCAAAACCATGCTCCCATCAAGCAGCCACTCCTTTCCGTGATATCATTTCAATGAGAATCGCCGAAGCGAGAGTCGAAACCATGATTGCCCAGCCTGTGGAAAGCCATCCGGAAAAATAAAAAAGCGAGTTGAAAAGCGCGGCAATCAAAGCCAAACTGACGACTTTACGGTTGCCTTTCATGGACGGAACGAGCAGGCCGATAAACATCGCATAAAGCGCGATCGACATGGATGCTTGCAGAAACGCCGGAAGGCTGGCGCCGATCAAATGGCCGAGTGCGGTGAAACTGACCCAGCTGCCGTAGGAAATGACGATAACCCCTGCAGCGAAAGATGTACGGATTTTGTCGCCGGGCTGTGTGGCAAGCACTGTGAAAGTTTCATCAGTGATGCCGAATGCGTAAAGCGCTTTTTTCCAGCGCGCATCCGGTTGCATCTTTTCATTCAATGCCGCCGTCATAAGGAAGTGACGGATGTTGACGATGAATGTATTGACGACGATAAGTGCAGGCAACACGCCTGCTGTAATTAGGGAGAGCGATATGTACTGGGCAGCACCGGCAAAAACGAATATGCTCATGGCTGTCGCTTCGACCAACGACAGTCCGGTCGTTTTGGCGAGCAAGCCGAATGTCAACGCTACCGGGAAATAGCCGATGGCAATGCTGGCGCCGGCTTTCAGCCCGGATGTAAATCCGTGTTCCTGCAATTTGTTCCGCTCCTTTTGCTGTAAGTATTTCTCTTTTCCAAACCGGGGGAAAGAGTGTAAAGTAATTATAATAGCATAGCATATATTTCCCTTATTTTATTGATACATTTTTGAAAAATCGCACTATCAAAAGGAATGAGACCATGTTGGATTTTTTTACAATGGAAAACATCGTAGAGTTGACGAAATCGTACCGGGCGTTTGGTCCATTTATTGGTTTTGTGCTGCCGTTCATCGAGGCGTTTTTGCCATTTTTGCCGCTTTTTGTCTTCGTCTTCGCTAATGCGACGGCATATGGCCTATGGCTCGGTTTTCTGTTGTCGTGGGGTGGTGCAGTTGCAGGATCTTATACTGTATTCTTGCTGATCCGTAAATTTGGCCAAGCGCGTTTCATGAATTTCATGACACGCCACCAGAAAGTGGAACGTCTCATTCATTGGGTCGAGCGCAATGGCTTTGGCCCACTGTTTTTATTGCTATGTTTCCCATTCACTCCGTCTGCATTGGTCAATTTAGTAGCTGGCTTGTCCAATATTAGCCGCCATTATTATTTGCTGACTTTAATGGCCGGAAAATTTGTCATGGTATTTACTATTTCCTATGTTGGCTATGACCTCCGGGCACTGTTCACACAGCCGGTCCGGACGGGGATTGTTATCGCCGTTATCGTACTGCTGTATGTAGTCGGAAAAATCCTGGAGAAGCGGCTCAATAAAAAAGTGGAAGCCGACTTCAAGAGAGTAAAAGAAGAACGTGAAAAAGAACGGCTATTATAGCAAGAATATCGTCATTTTCGATTTGATGGCGTATAATAAGAACAAATGTTCTAAAAAGGAGGGGTGGCATGTCTTTACGCATTGTCTATGGGCGCGCCGGCACGGGAAAAACCCGGTTTGTCCAACAAGAAATTGCCGATAGTTTGAAAGACCAAGCGGATGGGGACCCGATATTTCTGATCGTCCCGGACCAGATGTCATTTTCTACAGAATACCGATTGTCCGCCGCATATGGCATGAACGGGATGATCCGTGCGCAGGCCGTGACTTTCAAGCGCCTTGCCTGGCGCGTATTGCAGGAAGTGGGGGGCATCAGCCGCAAGGAGATCGATACATTCGGCTACCGCATGCTGATCCGCAGCCTGCTCGAAGAACATAAGGATGAGTTTAACTTATTCAGAAGAGCTGCAGGCAAACGGGGCTTCACCGACCAAATCGAGCAATTGATCAAAGAATTCTCACGTTATTGCATCGACTGCGATGAACTCGGCACCATCCGGTCATCCCTTGAAACAGCGGGAGCCCCGAGGACGCTGCAGGACAAGGCGGCAGATCTCGAACTCATCCTGCTGGAAATCGACCGCAGGCTTGGCAAGGTGTTCGTGGATTCCGAAGGCCATCTCGGCTTATTGAGTGAGAAGGTCCGCCATTCGGAAACGATCAAGCATTCGGCTATTTATATCGATGGGTTCGTCAGCTTTACGGCGCGTGAGTTCCAAATCATTGAAGAGTTGCTGAAGCATGCCAAATCGGTGACGATCGTCTTGCCGATGGATGACACAAGCAGCACGGAGGATGAACAGTCGTTATTCTACCAATCCGCCGTCACGGCAAGCCGACTTACGGATCTTGCCGCATCGGAAGGAATCGGGCTGGAACCGGAAGTATACCTGCAAGAGCCAAAACGTTTCATGAACGAGGAACTTCTGCATATCGAACGCTTCATCGAAACTTTTCCTGCCCCTTCTATTCAGGGACAAGGGGCCGTCGAATTGGTCGAAGCGTCCAACCGGCGCGCTGAAATCCATGAGCTCGCCCGCTCGATCCGACAGCAAGTGATGGATGGCTGCCGCTATAACGATATTGCGGTGCTGTACCGCCAGCCGGAAGTGTACGACGAATTGATCAACACCATTTTTCCGCAATACGAGATCCCTTATTTCATCAGCCAAAAGAAATCGATGCTGCACCATCCATTGATCGAATTCAGCCGCTCTGCACTCGAAGCGGTCATCGGCAATTATGCATATGAACCGGTTTTCCGGGCATTGAAGACGGATCTGTTCTTCCCTGAAGGCAATATCAGCAAATGGCGGGAGCGGGGAGACCAGCTGGAGAATTTTGTCCTTGCCAACGGCATCTACGGCAACCGCTGGTTTGACGATAAGCGCTGGATCTATAAAAAATACCGCGGGCTAGAATTCCATTCAGGCATCCAGACAGATGAAGAATTGGCGCTACAGATGGAATTGCAGACAGTCCGGGATGTAGTGCGCGACCCGCTTGAGCGCTTGAAAGCACGCCTTGGCGACTGCGTCACCGGACGGGACTTTGCCGCGGCGCTGTTTCAGTTCATCGAAGAGCTCGATGTCTATTCGAAAATCCAAATACTGAAAGAACGTGAAGAAGCCGATCATCAATTGCTTGCCGCGACGGAGCACGAGCAGGCGTGGAATCAATGGGTCGGTGTGCTCGACCAATTCGTCCTGATGTTCGGGGACAAAGAACTGGACCTCCAAAGCGCAGCGCGCATTCTTGATGAAGGCTTCGAAACCTTGGAGTTTTCCCGCATTCCGCCGTCACTCGATCAAGTGACCATCGCCAAAATGGACCTGGCGCGCTTGATGGACATCCGGTCGGTCTTCATCATCGGCGCGAATGACGGCGTCTTGCCGCAACGCATCGAACATGAAGGGCTCTTGACGGATGCAGAGCGCGAATGGTTCCAAAAAATCGGTATCGAACTCGCGCCGAGTTCACGCATGCGTTTGATGGACGAAACCTATATGGCATATCGCTCGTTCTCTTCCGCTTCCGATCGGTTGAGCGTCTCTTACCCGATTGCGGACGAAGAAGGGAAAGCCTTATTGCCTTCTTTATATATCAGGAAAATCGCCGATTTGCTTCAGCTGGAGCCGAAATTGGCTGCGATCGGCCCGGAGGAATTGCATGAGCCGGATTCATTGGAATACATTACACATCCACGTGCGACGCTATCGCATCTGGCTGCCCAAATCAGGAGCGGAGAGCTTACCGGGCAGTGGCAGGCCGTGCTCGATTACTACCGTGAAGACCCGTTGTGGTCATCGATCATCGACCAGATTTTCAAGCCCTTAAGCCACGCAAAAGCTGAAAAGCTATCGGAAGAGCTTGCTGAATCGCTTTACGGTGCACCGATCGCCTCGAGTGTATCCCGCATCGAGACCTATCACAGCTGCCAATTTGCCCATTATGCAGCCTATGGCTTGAAACTCGAAGAGCGCAGCCAATACCGTTTGGCGGCGCCGGCGATGGGGGATTTGTTCCATGCCGCAATCAAATGGATTTCCGACGAAGTGATGCGCCTCGGTGTTTCATGGTCATCACTAAGCAAAAAACAATGCGCGGATCTCGCCAAGCGGGCAATCGACCAATTATCGCCTTATTTCGTCAACCAGATCCTGTTGAGTTCGCATCGCTACCGGTATATCCAGTACAAACTTGAAGGCATCATCCGCCAGACGGCTTTCATGTTGAGCAAACATGCACAAGTATCCGGCTTCGTGCCGGTCGCCCTGGAAGTGGGCTTCGGAACGAAAGAAGCGATTCCGCCACTCGACATTCCGCTCGAACGCGGGCGCAAGATGAATGTCAGGGGCCGCATCGACCGCATCGATTCGACCGATATCGGCGGCAAGCCGTATTTGCGGGTCGTCGATTATAAATCATCCAAGCAGGGCTTGGATCTCGGCGAAGTTTACCACGGCCTGGCCCTTCAAACCTTCACTTATTTGGATGTGGCCCTGACCCATTCGAAGCGTTGGCTCGGGGAGCAGGCGGAACCTGCAGGTGTGCTATATTTCCATATGCACAACCCGATGTTGAAAATGACGAAATTACTGACCGCTGAAGAACTGGAAGAAGAACTTGCGAAGTCATTCAAGATGAATGGTTTGGTCGTGGAAGATCCGGACGTCATACAAGCGATGGACGATCGGATCGACGGGTATTCGAATGTCATTCCAGTGCGCCTCAATAAAAACGGCTCTGTCTCGAAAGGCTCATCGAAAACAGTCGAAAAAGACGATATGGAAACGATCCGCAAATTTGTCCGGAAAAAACATCAAGGGGCAGGGAATGGCATTCTCGACGGCAATACAGCCGTTTCGCCGTACCGCTTGAAAGATGACACGCCATGCCAATTTTGTAATTTCCGTGCGGTATGCCAATTCGACCCGAGCGATCCGGACCAGAGCTACCGCAAATTGCCGGTATTGAGCCCAGACCAGGCAGTGGAAAAAATACGCAAGGAGTTGAGCGCTGATGATACCGGAAAAACCGAATGATGCCACATGGACGGATGAACAATGGCAGGCGATATGGGCGAAGGGGCAGGATATGCTCGTATCGGCTGCAGCAGGTTCCGGGAAAACGGCTGTCCTGATCAATCGGATGATCGAAAAAGTGCTCGACGAACAAGATCCGATATCAGTCGATGAGCTATTGGTCGTCACCTTCACGAACGCATCCGCAGCGGAAATGCGCCACCGAATGTCCGCTGCTTTAGAGCAGGCAGTCGCAGCACAGCCCGATTCCGTTCATTTGAAAAAGCAGCTGAGGCTGATCAATAAAGCACAGATTTCTACTTTGCATTCATTCTGTCTGCAGGTCGTAAAACAATACGCTTATCTATTGGAAATCGATCCGGGCTTCCGCATCGCAGGAGATACGGAAGCGGCTTTGCTGCGCGATGATGTGATGGAAGCAGTGCTCGAATCCGCTTATGAAGGCGAAGCGCGCGAGAAGGTCTACAGGCTCGCAGACAGCTTCACTTCTGACCGGAGCGACCAGGCGATGGAGATACTGCTGGGCAAACTATATGATTATTCGCGTGTACACCCGGAACCGGAAGCGTGGCTGGAACAATTGCCCAAGCTTTACGATGTGGCTGAAGGTGCATCAATTGACGATTTGCCGTTCATGGAAGACTTGAAAATGACGATCCGCCATAGTTTTGAAGCGGCGCTTGATTTGCTCGATGAAGGCTGGGATTTGGCCACCCACCCGGACGGCCCCGCAATACTGGAAGAGAATTTCCGGATGGACGCAACGTTGATCCGCGCTGCACTCGATGCGCTGGATGAGTCTTGGGCGTCACTTCATGCATATGCGCGAAACATTAAATGGGAGCGCCTAGCATCCGTGAAAAAAGATTCCTGTGACCCACAGTTGGCGGAAGAAGCGAAAGCGCGCAGAAATGAAGCGAAAAAACTCTTCAATGATGTAAAAGATGGATATTTCACCCGTGCGCCTCATCGATTGCTCGAAGAGATGCGCGAAATGGCGCCGCTTATGAGGACCTTGGTCGATTTGACGAAGCGCTTTGCGGAAGAGTATAAAGCCCTTAAAATTGACCGCGGCCTGGTGGATTTTTCTGATTTGGAGCATTATGCACTGGAAATCCTGAGCGACGGCGGACAACCCTCTGCGATTGCAGAAGATTACCGCATGCGCTTCAAGGAAGTGCTGGTCGATGAATACCAGGATACGAATATGCTGCAGGAAACGATACTCGGCTTTGTGAAGTCCGGAGATGAGAAAGACGGGAATTTGTTCATGGTGGGAGATGTTAAACAGTCAATTTACCGGTTCCGTTTGGCGGAGCCGATGCTGTTCTTAGGAAAGTATTCACGCTTTAGCCGTGAAGCGGAAGAAACCGGCCTCCGAATCGATTTGAACGCCAATTTCAGGAGCCGCAAGGAAGTGCTCGATGGCACCAATTACATCTTTTCGCAGATCATGGGCGAGCGTGTCGGTGAGATCAGCTATGACGAAGATGCCGCGTTAAAACCGAAAGCGCCATATCCGGAGCAGGATGTACCGATCCATTTGACGCTCATCCATGAACCGGAAGCAGATGAGGATGGAGAAGAAGTATCGGTTGATATGGACAAGTCGCAATGGGAAGCCCGATGGATTGCCCAAAAGATCCGGCACATGATGGATTCGGGAACGCTCGTGCACGATCCGTGGAGCGGAAAAGAACGCCCCCTCGAATACCGCGACATAGTCGTGTTGATGCGTTCGATGACTTGGTCGGGTGACTTTTCCGATGAGTTCAAAATGGCCGGCATCCCTCTATACGCAGAGTTGAGCGGAGGTTATTTCGATGCTCTGGAAGTGATGATCATGCTCAATACATTGCGCGTCATCGATAACCCGTATCAGGACATCCCGCTGGCCGCCGTTCTGCGTGCGCCATTTTTCGGCCTTCAGGAAAATGAATTGGCGGCGATCCGCTTGGCTGACACGAAAGGTACATTCTATGATGCATTGAAAGCTTTTATTCGCATCGGTTCGATGGATGAAGCTACACGCCTCAAGTTGTCCCGTTTTACGCAATTCCTCCAAAAATGGCGGGATTTAGCACGCCGAGGCTCGCTTTCCGATTTGATATGGAAGGTATATATAGATACGGATTATTATGAAATGGCAGGCGCAATGTCGAACGGCAAGCAGCGCCAAGCGAACTTGCGCTCCCTTCATGACCGCGCGCTAGAATACGAGAAAACCGCTTTTCGCGGATTGTTCCGCTTCCTTCGCTTTATCGACCGCATGCGTGAACGCGGTGACGACCTTGGAACCGCGAAATCTTTGAGCGAAAAGGAAAATGTTGTCCGGCTCATGACCGTCCACAAATCGAAAGGCCTGGAGTTTCCAGTCGTCTTTTTCGCTGGGACAGGAAGGCCGTTCAACGAAATGGATTTCCACAAGCCGTATTTATTCGACCAGCAATATGGGCTTGCGGTGAAGGCCGTCAATCCCGATACACGCATCGAATATACCTCGCTGCCTTATCTCGCCGTCAAAGAGATGAAGCAATTGCAGATGAAGGCAGAAGAAATGCGGGTGTTGTATGTAGCCATGACACGTGCGAAAGAAAAGCTCTACTTGACTGCCTCGGTTAAAGACATCGACCGTTTGCTCGAAAAATGGAAGACGGCTTCAGGCGACGTATTGTTGCCTGATTTCAAGCGTTCGCGCGCAAAATCCTATCTGGATTGGGTCGGCCCAGCCGTCTCCAGGCATCCTGATGCAGGAGCGCTCCATGCGGGCGGGGAATTGCTCGAACATCATTCACGCTTCCACATCGACATAGTCGAGACGGTCTCACTCGAAGAACCTCAACTATTGCCCGATGCACAAAAAGATTGTCCGAAGGCAGATGATGATGCAGAATTGATCCGCAGCCGATTCGATTTTGTCTATCCCCACCAAGCAGCTGTCGAAAAACGCTCCAAACAATCGGTGACGGAGATGAAAAGACTGCAGCTATTGCAGCGTGCGGACGAGCCGGAATCGTTCATACAGAATTATCAGCCGAAAGCGCAAAAAAAAGCGCCCCATCGCCCTGATTTCCTGATGGATCGGAAGCTCTCAGCTGCAGATGTCGGCACGGCGGTGCATACCGTCATGCAGCATGTGCCGCTGGAGCGGCGGATGAGCCTTGAGGAGATTCGGCAATTCCTTGATGAGTTGGTCGGACGTGAAATTCTTACACATGAAGAAGCGCAAGCGGTCAAAGCAGAAGAGATCGAAGCTTTTTTCCATAGCGGAATTGCGGGACGGCTGATGGGCGCGGAAGCTGTCAAAAGGGAAGTTCCCTTTACATACGCACGTGCTGACGGGGAGGGCGATCACCAAATCGTCCAGGGGATTATCGATTGCCTGTTCAAGGAAAAAGGGGAGTGGATACTGCTGGATTATAAAACAGATCAGACACGCTGGATGGGCGATGTCCAATCGGTGATGAAAGACCGTTATAGTATTCAGTTGTCGGTTTATCAGGAAGCAGTGGAAGCGATTTTGCGCATTCCGATAAAACAACGCATCTTGTATTTATTCTCTACAAATGAAGAAGTGGAAGTCTAGGAGGATTATTTTGAAATTACAGCCGATCTCTTTACGTGAACGGGTGGACGCCATCGATTTGATGAGAGGATTTTCATTGTTCGGGATCCTGGTCATCAATATGCTGGCGTTTCACACTCCGTTATCTTACATCGATCCGTATAAATGGTTCAGCGGCAATACGGATCAAGCCATTTTCACCGCCTTGGATATTTTCGTCCAAGCGAGTTTTTATCCGTTATTCTCCATGTTGTTCGGCTACGGCCTAATGATGCAGTTTTTGCGTGCCCAGGAATATGGTCAGCCGTTTATGCCGGTCGCCGTCAAGCGCTTATTGATCTTGCTGGCGTTCGGGATGGTACATGCATTCCTGATCTGGTACGGGGATATTTTGATCACTTATGCAATTATGGGCTTGCTGCTGATCGGGATGCTCAGGCTTCCGCCAGGCTGGCTCCTGGGTCTTGGAGCATTGCTTTATACGCTTCCCCACCTAATGTTTACGGTCATCATGTTTCTTGCAGTCATGGTCGATCCGAATATTTATATCGGCTACCAGGAAGCTGAAAGATCGATCGCTGCTTATCAATCCGGAAGTTTCGCTGAAATCTTCAGCCGTCGCTTGACAGATTGGTACTATGTCAATAATCCGTTCAGCTTCATTATTCTTGTCGTAACGATCTTACCGCTTATGATGATCGGGGCGGCAGCGGCAAAATGGCGGTTGATCGAACAAGCTGCTGACAAGAAAAAGACATGGCTTGTGTTGGCTATCAGCTCGTTGATAATCGGCTTGTTATTGAAGTCGACTCCTTACCTCTTCGAGAAGAACTATGCTTATCAGTATGTACAGGAAATGTTCGGGGGCCCGTTAGTTGCTATCGGGTATGCAGGGATCATCGCGTTATTGTCTCTGAGCTTAAACTTTACCAAAGCAATGTCGCCGCTGATCAAAGCCGGCAGGATGTCGATGACGGTTTACATTTCGCAATCGATTATCGCGACCAGCATTTTTTACTCATTCGGGCTGGGGTTGTATGGGCAAGTCGATTTATTGACCGGAACCTTGATCGCCATCGGTATTTTCGTTGTCCAATTGATTTTTGCGGAACTTTGGTTTACTAAATTCAGCCGTGGGCCGATCGAGATGCTATGGCGGCGATGGACATACGGAAAAAATTTCGAAAAAAACAACAATTCAAAACGCTGAATGTGTATAATGAATGCAATCACAGAAAAGGAGTGTTTGACGAATGAAACTTCTATCGTTTCGCTTTCAAGGAGAAGAACGTTTTGGACCAAAGGTAAAAAAAGAAGAAGCCGTATGGGATGTCCTCGCAATCCAGGAGCAGCTGAAAGTCTTGCCGGAATTTCCGGAAAAGCTGATTGATGGAGTGTCGCAAGGGATGGAGTTTGTGGAACAGATCCGCAAATTGACGGAGGCGGCTGTCCAATCGGAAACCCCTGAGCAATTCAAACACTCTTTTTCGGAAATTGAATGGCAGGCACCTGTCCCAAGACCTCCGAAAAACCTTATCTGCATCGGTAAAAATTACGCGGACCATGCAGAAGAAATGGGCGGGCAGGCACCTGTGGAGATGGTCGTTTTCACGAAAGCACCTAATACCGTCGCTGCTGATGAAGAAACGGTATCCGTGCATGCAGACGTGACGGATTCCTATGATTACGAAGGCGAGCTTGCTGTTGTCATCGGGAAAGCCGGTCATAAGATTCCGAAACAGATGGCCTATGATTATGTTTTCGGCTATACAATCGCACTCGATTTGACGGCACGTGACCTGCAGGAAAAGCATCAGCAATATTTCTTAGGGAAAAGTCTGCCGGGATCATGCCCGATGGGTCCGTATCTTGTAACCAAAGATGAGATTCCGCAATCGCAGAACCTGTCGGTCGTCACGAAAGTCAATGATGAGGTCCGCCAGAACGGCAATACGGAAAAAATGATCCGCCGGGTCGATGAGCTGATCGCTGAGATTTCTAAAACCGTGGCACTCGAAGCGGGTGATGTCATCTTGACAGGCACTCCTGCGGGCGTTGGGAAAGGCTTCAACCCACCCAAATTTTTAAAAGCGGGCGATACAGTCAAAGTATCGATACAATCGATTGGGACACTCGTCACACATTTGTCATAAGGAAGAATCGCTTCCGTTAGTCCTGCTTGTGGTAAACTTGAGGGGACTATATTAAATGAGGTGAGTTTTTGGGATTTTTAACTGACACGACACATTTGCACATTACTGTTTGGGTGGTAGGCGTTGTTCTATTCCTCGTTGCGGCATTTATGCACCGCGACAGCAAAGGGCGCAAAATCGTCCATATGATCACGAGGTTAGTCTACGTTCTGATCATCATTACAGGGCTCACATTGTTCATTGAGCACTCTTCATTCGATGCAATGCTTTACGGCTTGAAGTTCTTGTTCGGGCTATTGACAATCGGGATGATGGAGATGGTACTCGTACGCGGCAAGAAGCAAAAGCCTGTGACATTATTCTGGGCATTATTTGCGGTATTCTTGCTTGTTACTTTGTTCCTTGGCTTCAAACTGCCAATTGGTTTTGACTTTTTGGCTTAAAAAGTGATGTATTTTAAACTGCACATTCATCGTTAGTAGTTTCTAACGGTGAATGTGCAGTTTTTTTGTGGAGCGGTAAAGGAGAAAATGGAATGTGTTGTCGTAAGGATTTCACAGTTTGGACGAAACTAAAGACAAACTGCATTGCTTTCACGAATATGACATGGCAGTGAGTAGGTGAGTTTGATAAAATAGACCGGGTGAGCAGCATCTTGACCTCATTGAAGGAGGAGTACGGACTTGAAAAGAAAAAGCATAATCGCAGCATTGATAATGGCTTTATTATTGCCATCAACTGCCGGTGTCTCGGCTGAGGAGACCCGCACAATTGAAGACGAAAGCATCTACGATGTTCTCGTAGACCGCTATTTCAATAAACAGATCCAAAACGATTATGAAGTGGATGCAACCGACCCGGGCACATTCAGTGGCGGTGACTTCGCGGGAATGGAAAGTGAAATCGCGCACGTCCGGGATATGGGCTTCACGGTGCTGTCGATCGGCCCCGTCTTCCAGACCGCAAGCTATGATGGGCGGCAAGTGCTGGATTATGGGCAATTGGAGCGCCATTTTGGAACACCGGAAGAATTTCAATCGCTCGTTGAAGAAGTGCATAAATGGGACATGAAAGTCATCGTCGATTTGCCGACACAAGCTGTAAGCGCCGATCATGTTTGGGCTCAGTCGAATCCCGATTGGTTTACGGAAAACGATGATCAGACATTGGCGCTGGATACGGGAAATGAACAAGTGCAACAAGCGTTGATTCAAATGTTTGAGGAATTTCGCGAAAAGTATGTAATTGATGGTGTCCGCTTGCAGCAATCAGAAGAGCTCGATCCTTCATTTGTTGAGGGTTTTTCTGCTGCGCTAAAAGAACAAGGTGATTTTTATGTGCTTGCTGATGCGGAAATGGAAAGCCAGGCAGGATTTGATGCAGTGGTGCAAGAGGGCGTGGAAGAAAAGCTCCGGGAAAGCTATCGCAATTTTGACCAGCCACTGACTGAAATTCCTGAGTTGATGGAGCAGTCTGAGGGCAAGCTGATCCGGACAGATTCGTTAAACGGTTCACGCTTCACTTCCGACATTGTCGAATCGAGAGGCTACCCCCCGACCCGCTGGCAGATGTTATTTGCACAACTTTTGACAATGCCGGGTATCCCGGTCGTACAATACGGCTCTGAAACGGCGATGAGCGGAGAAGCTTTGCCTGAATCGCATCAGATTCTGGATATGGCTGTTGAAAAAGAATTGATCGATTATATCGCTAATTTGAATTCACTGAGAAATTCCTCTGAAGCTCTTCGAACAGGAGATTTGGAGATTCTACATGCAGAAGAAGGCTGGATGGTCTATAAGCGCTCGAACGAAGAAGAGGCTTGGATTATAGCGGTCAATAATTCGTCTGAGACGAAAAATCTTGGTGTAGGTCCGGAAGTCGTCGGCGAGGACATGGAGCTTCGTGGTCTTTTCGAAAACGATGTGGTGCGTCCAGGCGACGATGGGCAATACCGCCTGACTTTGGACCGGGAGCTGGTGGAAACATACCACATCACTGAAAAAAGAGGGTTGAACACCGCTTATATGGTTACGCTTGGACTGATGTATCTGATCTTTATGGGCTTTTTATGGGTTGTCTGGAAAAAAGGCAAGCAACGTAAAGCCGATGAAGCAGCAAAAAAGAATAAATGACCGAAGAGCTGCGAGCAGGTGTTTCCTGCCCGCAGCTTTTTACATGCAAAAAAGCACCTGTTTCCAGGCGCTTTCAATAAAAGTCAGTCGACCGCTTTATAGCCGGCCATATTGATTGGATCTTTGGGTGAAGAAAACGGGGGAGCGTAGCATAGTTCGAGCGCCTGCAAATCGTCGACTGTCAATCCACCGTAAATCGCGGTCGCGACCACATCGATACGCTTGTCGACTCCTTTGCCCCCGACGCATTGTGCCCCCAAAATCTGTCTTGTTTCAGGATTATAATGAACTTTCAAATTCAGTTTTTCATGATCTGGATAATAGCCCGCATTGGAATTCCCGGTGTGCATGACTGTTTTAGCGGAAAGCCCTTTTTGCTGGATCTCTGTTTCAGTCAAGCCAGTCATCGCGGCATCCAAATCAAACACTTTTAAAATGGATGTGCCGAGAAGCCCTTTTTTGGGGATCGGATTTCCGGTAATATGCTGTGCGGCTAGGAATGCCTGTCGGTGTGCAGGTACAGCGAGCGGGACGCGTTTCGGGTCTCCTGTGATGAAATCGAAGTTCTCCGAAGCATCACCAATGGCATAGATCGATTCATCATCCGTCTGCATAAATTCATTGGTTCGAATTCCCCCGGTTTCTCCAATGCTGAGCCCGGCATTTTCAGCGAGTGCCGTGTTCGGTTTCAAGCCGATGCTCATAATGACAAAATCGGCTTTCAAGTTCTTTCCATTGGACAGATGAACTTTTTGCTCATCGATTTTTTCGATGACTGTCTCTGTATGGATATGAACTCCATTTTTCTCAAGCTCTTTATATAAGAGTTGGGATAAGTCCCCGTCCAAAATAGATAAGATGGTGCTAGACTTATGGACGAGATCGACTTCCAAACCGAGATGCTTCAGGTTCTCCGCCATTTCTAGGCCGATGAAGCCCGCGCCTGAGACTGCGCACTGGGAAGGTTTTTCCCTTTTAATATAGGAATGGATGGCTTGCATATCGCCGTAGCTGCGCAACGTAAACACATGGCTCTTTTCCATGCCTTCAATTTCCGGCCTGATGGCAGTACCCCCGGGAGACAAGATCAAAGCATCATACGAATCGTGGAACTCGCCTCCGGTCTTGAGATTGCGGACACGGATTTTTTTCTCGGAGCGGAGAATTTCGACAACGTCATGCTCAAGCCTGACATCGATATTACGCTTCTTTTGAAATTGTTCCGGGTCGGCCATCAATATCGAAGTTTCATCTTCAATGACTTCACCTATCACATACGGGGTCCCGCAAGCGGCGTATGACATTGTCGAATCCCGATCATATACCGTGATGCTCATTTCCTTGTCGTAGAACCGCAGCTGGCCTGCAGCAGTCGCACCGCCGCCAACCGCTCCGACTATAATCACTTTTTTCATCTACAGCCCACTCCTTAATCGGTTTTATTAAAGAAGAACAAAGCAAGTGTGCCGGGGCCTGTATGGGCACCGATCACGGAACCGACCATGTGGACTTCGATTTCTTTTGGATTGTAGGCAGCTTCGATCTCTTCTTTCAATGCTGTGGCAAATTCGAGGTCATCGGCATGGCTGATCGCCATCACTTGCTGGTCCAGATTGCTGCCGCGCTCTTTCATCAATTCGATCATCCGCTTGATGACTTTTTTGCGCCCGCGTAATTTTTCGATCGGCACTAGCTTGCCGTCTTCGACATGAAGCAAAGGCTTGATATTCAATAAGCCGCCGACGAACGCACTTCCTTTGGAAATGCGGCCTCCTTTTGCCATGTAATCCAAATCTTCGACAGTGAATAAACTTTCGAGATGGTCAGCCTTGAATCGGACTTTTTGGATGATGCTCTCTAAACTCTCTCCGGCATTCCGCAACTTCGCCGCTTCTTTGACGAGCAGGCCGTAGCCAAGTGATGCCGCCTTAGAATCCAATATCGTCAAGTTCAGGCCGGGATACTCTTCACGCACTTGATCCGCCACCATGACAGCTGTTGCATAAGTTCCGGATAATTCAGAGGAAAAGGCGATGTAAAACCCTTCTTCTTTGTCTTTTGCAAGCTGTTCGAATGCCTTCAACATCTCTTCCGGAGACGCCTGGGAGGTTTTCGGATGTACACCGGAGCGGATGGCATCATAGACTTTCATGGAATCGATCGACCTGATGTCTTCGTACTCAGCATCGCCGATATGGACACGCAACGGGAATAAGGTAACATCTTCCTGTTCAAAAAAATCTTTCGGCAAATCAGAAGCGCTATCTGCAAATAATCTCATAAATAATCCCCCTTTAAATTTTCAGTTTCAATCGATCCAACAGCATTTCTGCGATGCCGTCTTCATTATTGGTCAATGTGATTTCGTTGGCGATATTCTTCAAAGGATCGATTGCATTGCCCATCGCCACCCCAACTCCAGCGAAATCAAGCATTTCTAGATCATTGTCTTCATCCCCAAAAGCAATGATGTGTTCTTTCGCGATGCCTAATGATTTCGATACGCGGTCGATGCCGACAGCTTTGTTCATGCCGGAGCGGACGATTTCGATGACGTGCCACGGGGCGCCCCAGCGGCGGTGGTCGATCACTTCCGCATGCACTTCAGATAAGTGGTCATGGATAGCATGGACTTTCTCGTACGGTGCATGGATCAGCATCGAGGTCGGATCGCTCTTCAAATAATTGCGCAAATCCCCAGTAGTGATGCTAGGGTCTCCGAAACTGAAAATATCCATCAATTTCTCGTCATGATGATGAACATAAACATCATCCAAAACTTCAGCGACAATATTATGGAAGTCAAAATCATGCATCGATTCGACTACTTCATGCACGACATCCAAGCCGATCGGCGTGTGGTGCAATCCCCAGTGGTTATTTTTCGGGTGGTGGACAAATGCGCCGTTGAAATTGACGATGGGCGTATCCAGGCCGAGTTCGTGGTAATAGATTTCACTTGCCCGATAAGGGCGTCCAGTGGCGATCATGATTTGGTGGCCAGCTTCACGCGCTTTATTCAATGTTAATTTGGTTTTTGTGGAAATGACTTTTTGGTCCGTCAATAACGTCCCGTCCAAGTCCAATACAATCAAGTGTTGTTTCATTAAAAATCCGGCTCCTTTCTATCTATCTTCAGTTTAGCGATAACAGAGGCTATCCGTCAAAAAAACCTGATTCCTGTGCGGTAATTTGCAGGTAATGAAAAAAATTGGTAGGATTTAGGGAGAGGAGTGAAATGCATGAAAGTCGAAAATGAATTATGGGGAAATATCCCTATCTTACATATTACACCAGAAGGACTTGAAGGCGGCCCATTGCCGACCGTTATTTTTCTGCATGGCCATATGAGTGCAAAAGAGCATAATTTGCATTACGCATGGCAATGGGCGCAAAAAGGCGTCCGTGTCATTTTGCCGGACGCTCTGCTACACGGGGAACGGGATCAATCGCTCGATGAAGTCGAGATCAGTTTGCGGTTTTGGGAAATCGTGTTGACCTCTATTGAAGAGTTGGGCTTTCTGCAGTCTGAACTGCATAGGCGAGGTTTAACGGCAGGAGAACCCGCAGTCGGAGGAACTTCGATGGGTGGGATCACCACACTTGGCGCATTAACAGCCCACACGTGGATCAAAGCGGCAGCCGTCATGATGGGTTCAGGGAATTACGTGGAGCTCGCGAAAGCGCAGATGCGGCAATACGAGTCGCGCGGTTTCGATTTGCCGCTAACCGATGAAGAACGAGAAGGCATGCTTCAGGCCTTGTCGCGTTTCGATATCAGCTTGAACCGCCAGGCATTTGGCGGGCGCCCGGTCTTTTTCTGGCATGGCGTGAAAGACCCGACCGTTCCATTTGAACCGACGAACCGTCTTTTCCATGCGCTGCAGCAGGATTATGCCGCACACCCTGAACGCCTGGCTTTCATGAAGGAAACAGAAGCTGCTCATGCGGTCAGCCGCAAAGGGATGCTCTCAGCGACTGCCTGGATAGCGGACCGCTTAAAGGAATAAGCAAGTCGATTTCATTTCGCTGTGATGTTTGGTAAGATAAGCAGTAACAGGAAAAGGAGGGATTCCGAATGGATCAAGAAACAAAAGATTATCTATTAGGCGCCTTGGAAAATGTAATCGACCCTGAACTAGGAGTTGATATCGTAAACCTTGGCCTCGTGTATGACGTTGAATTATCCGAAGATGGGTTCTGCGTTGTTACGATGACATTGACTTCTATGGGATGCCCAATGGGACCTCAAATCGTACAAATGGTCAAAACAGCCTTGTATGAATTGCCGGAAGTTGAAGAAGTCGATGTGAAAATCGTCTGGACACCTGTCTGGAGCAAAGATCATATGTCACGCTACGCCAAGATGGCGCTTGGCGTCCGATAAAAGAAACTTTGATCAGTGGAGCCAGCGTGCGCCGCTGATTGTAAAGTCGATCCACCGGTTTAAAGTGGGATGAAAGTTCAAAAAGCCTGTTCAGCGTTCTGCTGAACAGGCTTTTTTTGATGAGCATTTCCGTTGCAAATAGGGCCAGGCAATCATATAATCTAATTAGTCAAAGATGGTCAAATAATTCAGGGGAGAGTGATTTGAGTGGTTCAATTCCAAAATCCAAACGAAGAGCAAAAATCGCCATTAGAACAGTTCGGTCGAAATTTGGTGGAACAAGCGCAAGCCGGCAAGATGGATCCGGTTATCGGGCGTGACCAGGAAATCCGCAACGTTATACGGATCCTTTCCAGAAAAACAAAAAACAACCCTGTGCTGATCGGCGAACCGGGCGTCGGGAAGACCGCGATAGTTGAAGGGCTCGCACAGCGCATCGTCCGCAATGATGTGCCGGAAGGACTCAAAGACCGCGTCATCTATGAACTGGATATGAGTTCACTTATTGCTGGAGCCAAATATCGCGGGGAATTTGAAGAACGTTTGAAAAGCGTATTGAAGCAAGTGAAAGACAGTGAAGGGCAGATCATCTTGTTCATCGATGAAATTCATACGATTGTCGGCGCCGGAAAAACAGAAGGCGCTATGGATGCCGGGAATATGCTCAAACCGATGCTTGCACGCGGGGAGTTGTATTGCATCGGAGCGACTACGCTAGATGAATACCGCATGCACATCGAAAAAGATGCGGCACTCGAACGGCGCTTCCAGCAAGTGATGGTGCGCGAGCCGTCTGTCGAAGATGCAGTATCGATTCTACGCGGATTGAAAGAACGCTTCGAGCTTCACCATGGGGTGCGCATCCACGACCGCGCGATCGTTGCAGCGGCCACGATGTCGGATCGTTATATTACCGAGCGTTTCCTGCCGGATAAAGCGATCGACTTGATCGATGAGGCCTGTGCGATGATTCGGACAGAAATCGATTCAATGCCTCAGGAACTGGACGAAGTGACGCGGCGCCTCATGCAGCTCGAGATCGAGGAACAGGCGCTTCGAAAAGAGAAAGACGAAGCCAGCAAAACACGCCTCGCTGCGCTGCGCGAAGAAATCGAGGAGCTGAAATCATCTTCTGAAGGCATGCAGCAGCAATGGAATGAAGAAAAGCAATCCCTTCAGAAAATCCAGGAAAAGCGTGAACAGTTGGATCAATACCGACGTCAGCTTGAAGACGCGGAAAACAAGTATGATTTGAATACGGCGGCAATGTTGCGCCACGGGAAAATTCCCGAGCTTGAAAAAGAGCTAGCTGCCATAGAGCAGGAAATTGCAGCAGACGGTGGAGAACGTTTGCTTCGCGAAGAAGTGACAGAGGAGGAAATCGCCGGCATCGTCGCCCGCTGGACAGGCATCCCAGTGACAAAATTGGTCGAAGGCGAGCGTGAAAAACTATTGCGCCTCGGGGATACGCTGAAAGAGCGCGTCATCGGCCAGGACCGTGCTGTAGAGCTTGTTACAGAAGCCGTATGGAGAGCACGCGCAGGCATCAAAGATGAACAAAAACCAATCGGCTCGTTCATTTTCCTCGGGCCGACGGGCGTCGGAAAAACGGAACTTGCCAAATCGCTGGCAGCGAACTTATTCGATTCGGAAGACCATTTCATCCGCATCGACATGTCCGAGTATATGGAAAAGCATAGCGTCTCGCGTCTGGTCGGCGCACCTCCTGGCTATATCGGCTACGAGGAAGGCGGCCAGTTGACAGAAGCGGTTCGCCGCAATCCCTATTCCGTCGTATTGCTCGACGAGATTGAGAAAGCCCATCCCGATGTCGCCAATATCCTTCTGCAGATCCTGGACGACGGGCGCATCACTGACAGCCAAGGGCGGCTGGTCAACTTCTCCAATACAGTCGTCATCATGACATCGAACATCGGATCCCAACACATCAGCAGCAGTGACGAGCACGATATGGAAGACATCGTCATGATGGAACTGCGCAAGCATTTCCGTCCGGAGCTGTTGAACCGCATTGACGATATCGTCATTTTCCATTCCTTGTCCAACGAACATTTCTATGGCATTGCCAAAAAAATGATCAGCGAACTAGCTGCGCGGATGAAACAGCAACAGATTTCTTTGAAGGTAGAGGACTCTGTTATCGATTATATTGTAGAAGCCGGAACGGACCCGGTCTTTGGAGCCCGCCCATTGAAGCGCTTTATCCAACGTGAAATTGAAACACGTATCGCTAAAGAACTGATCAAAGGGGACATCATCCCTGGCTCTACGCTGCAAGTATCGATGGACGACAATAAGCAATTGCTCATCACAACATAAGTAAAGCCGCATTTCATTGAAATGCGGCTTTTTTCTTCATTATCCAGTATCTACGGACAAAATAAAAAATGGAAACCATAAAGGCTTCCGTTTTCTTGATTAATATTCCTTCGCTGCTTCTTTTGGGATAATAGCGTCCATAACAAAGATCAGTACGGCAACGGCTACAGCAAAGTAAATGCCGATCATAAAATCAAATGGTACGTTTTGAACAGCACTTACTACGTAATTCAATGTAGAAATAATAAGGACAGACCAGAAAAGAGTTCCGATATAATGCATCTGTTTTCACCTCTATATATAGAATATCTAGTTTTATCATAGCATAAGGAAGCCTTTTCAGAAAGAAAGTTTCATTTGAAACGAAAGTTTTTGTCGGAAATATGGCGGCAACTTGAAATCAGGCGGAAAAGGGCGTATTATTAACACCAGGTACTAATAATTGATGTTAATCGAAATGAGGGACATAAATATGAATGCTGGAATCATCGGTACCGGCAGATGCCTGCCGGAAGGCAAATTGACTAATTTTGAACTTGAGCAGCGCATGGACACCTCTGACGAATGGATTCGGACTATGACCGGCATTGAAGAACGCCGGATAGCCACTGAAGAACAAGATACTTCGGATATGGCGCGGGTGGCAGCACAACAAGCTATTGCAGATGCCGGAATCGATCCAGCGGACATCGGATTGATCTTGGTCGCAACAGTCACACCCGACCGTCCATTTCCGTCTGTCTCCTGTGATATCCAACAGCAAATTGGCGCAGTGAACGCGGCTGCGATGGATATTTCTGCTGCATGCGCAGGATTCATGTACGGGGTTATCACAGCCAAGCAATTTATCGAATCGGATACGTATCGTTATGTCTTGGTGGTTGGTGTTGAAAAACTATCGAAGATCACTAACTGGGAAGATCGTAATACAGCTGTGTTGTTTGGTGACGGAGCAGGCGCGGCCGTTATCGGCAAAGTGTCGGAAGGGCGCGGTATTTTGTCGTTCGAACTTGGAGCAGATGGCTCTGGCGGAGAACATTTATATCAGGATAAGCATTTGGTGATGAATGGACGGGAAGTGTTCAAATTCGCGGTGCGCCAGATGGGCGAATCAGCCATCAACGTCATTGAAAAAGCTGGCCTTGATAAAGAAGACGTCGATTTCCTCATCCCGCATCAAGCGAATATCCGGATCATGGAATCCTCCCGGACCCGTTTGGACTTGCCTGTAGAGAAAATGTCGAAGACCATCCAAAAATACGGCAACACTTCAGCGGCGTCGATTCCGATCTCCTTAGTGGAAGACTTGGAAGCCGGCCGTATTAAAGACGACGATATAATCGTCATGGTCGGATTTGGCGGCGGATTGACTTGGGGCGCGATTGCTATGAAATGGGGGAAATAAACGGATATGCGAAAGGAAGAAAAATATATGGAAAATCGTCGTGTAGTCATTACTGGAATTGGTGCTGTCACACCACTTGGAAATAGCGCGGAATCTACATGGGAAGCGGTGAAGGCAGGACGTTCCGGCGTCGGTCCGTTGACTCGCATCGATGCGGATCAATACCCGGCGAAAGTTGCCGCAGAACTAAAAGATTTCTCGATTGAAGATTACATTGAACGAAAAGAAGCACGCAAGATGGACCGCTTCACTCATTACGCACTCGCTTCGTCGATTATGGCGATGAAAGATGCGGCGTTGGAATTGGATGAAAAGACGGCTCTCCGCACGGGTGTCTGGATCGGATCAGGAATCGGCGGAATGGAAACGATCGAAAACCAGATGGATGTGTTGAACTCACGCGGTGTTCGCCGCATCAGCCCATTCTTCGTTCCGATGATCATTCCGGATATGGCGTCTGGCCAAGTATCGATCCATTTCGGTGCTAAAGCCATCAATTCCTGCTCAGTTACGGCCTGTGCATCCGGCACAAACTCGATCGGCGATGCCTTTAAGGTCATCCAGCGTGGAGATGCCGACGTCATGATTTCGGGCGGGGCGGAAGCTCCGATCACTCGCCTGTCGGTCGCTGGATTTACGGCGAATACCGCATTGACGACAAATGAGGATGCATCGACTGCTTCACGCCCATTCGATAAAAACCGCGATGGCTTTGTGATCGGTGAAGGCGCCGGGATCGTCATCCTGGAAGAATACGAACACGCAAAAGCACGCGGTGCGAAAATTTATGCAGAACTCATCGGCTATGGCTCTACTGGAGATGCCCATCATATTACGGCTCCAGCTCCAGGCGGAGAAGGTGCCGCCAGGGCGATGCAGCAGGCGATTGAAGACGCCGGTATCGAAAAAAATGATGTAGGTTACATCAATGCCCACGGAACGAGCACTCCATACAATGATTTGTTCGAAACAATGGCAGTTAAAACAGTCTTCGGTGACCACGCCTATAAACTTGGCATGAGCTCGACAAAGTCGATGACAGGCCACCTTCTCGGCGCAGCTGGCGGAATTGAAGCGATTTTCACGGCTTTAGCCTTGAAAGAAGGAATCATGCCGCCGACGATCAATTACGAAACGCCAGATGAGGAATTGGATTTGGATTATGTAGCGAACGAAGCAAGAACTGCTGACTTCTCTTATGCGATGAGCAATTCGCTTGGTTTCGGCGGCCATAACGCTTCGCTTGTAATGAAAAAAGTATAAGGATATTTAAAAAGCTCCCGGCAACGGGAGCTTTTTTATTATGCATTTCTTATAATGATAAAAAATATGCAGAGAGTGAATATTGTGTAAAACCTAGCAGGCTCAAGGCTTTCAGGGAAGAAATGATTTTCTATTTTGGTAATCATTGCTTAAAATACAAAAATTATATTGCGCGTGTAATACTTTTGTAATATGCTTAACTCAAGTCAGAATTAACAGAAAAAAAAGAATTTTGAGGTGTTTTCATGTCAGCTAAATTCGGAGTCAAAGAGAACTCACCACTCTTGCGGGTCAAGAACCTCCAAACAGGGTTCAAGATCGAAGGGGATTATTATAACGCAGTCGAAGGTGTCAGTTTTGATGTGTTGCCTAAACAAATCGTAGGAGTTGTCGGCGAGTCGGGCTGTGGGAAAAGTGTCATGTCTTTATCCATTATGCAATTATTGCCAAATGGCATTGGGAAGATTCGCGGCGGCGAAATCGAGTTCGAGGGAGAAGACATTTCCAAACTTTCAGATAAGCGTATGAACGGCATCCGGGGAAAAGATATTTCAATGATTTTCCAGGAACCGATGACCTCGCTCAATCCTGTGTTCACAATCGGTTACCAGATAGAAGAAGTGATTTTAAATCATGAAGATTTAACAAAGAAAGAGGCACGGCTCCGGTCTGTCGCTCTCTTGAAACAAGTGGGGATTCCTCGTGCCGAACAAATTGTCAAAGAGTACCCTCACCAATTATCTGGAGGGATGCGCCAACGGGTCATGATCGCCATGGCCATTGCTTGCCAGCCGAAATTATTGATCGCAGATGAACCGACGACGGCTCTTGATGTTACCGTACAGGCGCAGATTTTGGAGTTGATGAAAGGTATACAGGAAGCGAATGATATGTCGATTATCTTGATTACACACGATTTGGGTGTAGTGGCAGAAATCTGCGATGAAGTTCTCGTCATGTATGCAGGTAAAATTGTCGAAAGGGCTTTTGTCGACGACTTATTTGCCGATCCTTTGCATCCCTATACTGAATTATTAATGAAAGCGATCCCGAAAATGGATGAAGATGTCGAAGAGCTTGCGACAATCGATGGCCTTGTACCTTCTGTCATCAATATGCCTCAAGTCGGCTGCCGTTTTGCGAACCGCTGTCCAAAGGCGATGGCGGAGTGCTGGACTGTCACGCCACAGCTTGCTGAAGTGGAAGGAAACCATGAGGCTGCTTGCCTGCTATATGAAGAAAGCTGGCCAGCAGATGAAAAAAGGGAAAGAGAAGGAGTCGCCGCATTATGACTACAAGAGATTTCATCCAAGATAGAATCGATTATTTAGACAAACGCGAAAATCTCCTCGAAGTCCGGAACTTGAAAAAATACTACCCGGTGACCGGTGGTTTTTTCAAACGGACCATCGGCAATGTTAAAGCCGTCGACGATGTAACATTCGCAATAAGAAAAGGCGAAACGCTGGGGTTGGTCGGTGAATCAGGCTGCGGAAAATCAACTGCCGGGCGGACGATTTTACGGCTGATGAAACCTACAGGAGGATCGATCCTCTTCGAAGGCAAGGACATCACCCGGTTGTCCGGTTCCAAAATCCAGAAGGCTAGACGTGATTTCCAGATGGTGTTCCAAGATCCATACGCATCGCTTAATCCGACACAGATGGTCGGCGACATTATTGCTGAGCCGATCCTGAACTACGAAAAGCGCAACAAAAAAGAGTTGGAGAGAGAAATAAAAACACTCCTGAAACGAGTTGGTTTGCCTGAAGAGGCTTATTATAAATACGCCCATGAATTTTCCGGCGGCCAAAGACAGCGTATCGGAATCGCCCGTGCGCTGGCACTGCACCCAAAGCTGATTGTAGCGGATGAACCGGTTTCCGCGCTCGACGTTTCCGTGCAATCGCAGGTGCTGAACTTGTTGAAAGAACTGCAAATCGAATTCGATCTGACGTATCTCTTTATTGCACATGATCTTAGTGTCGTAAAGCATATGAGCGATCGAATCGGAGTGATGTATTTGGGCAACCTCGTTGAGCTTGCTTCAAATAGAGATTTATACAAAGAGCCGTTGCATCCCTATACGCAAGCGCTCATCTCCGCCATACCGGAACCGAATCCGGCGAAGCGGAAAGAGCGGATTGTCTTGAGAGGAGATGTGCCGAGCCCGCAAAACCCGCCAACAGGCTGCCCGTTCCATACGCGCTGCCCGATGGCGATGGAAATCTGTTCACAAGAGAAACCACCGTTAGCAGAAGTGCGGCCCGGCCATCAAGTAGCGTGCCATTTGTATTAAATCAAAAAAATTTTAGGGGGAAAACAGATGAAGAAAAAATCCTTACTCTGGCTCTTCGCGCTAGTGCTCATTTTGTCCGCATTTTTGGCGGCATGTGGCGGCGGCAGCGATGATGCATCAAGTGAGTCAGGCACAGAAGGCGAAGGATCTTCTGAAGGCGCAGCAGAAGGGGAACCGCAACAAGGCGGAACGCTTGTATATGGACTTGATGCTCCTCCGGAAGGATTATTCTCTTCCGCATTTTACGGCATCGCAACTGATTTTGAAGTCATCGAATTATTCGATGAAGCATTGATCAACTACAACGAAAACTTGGAGCCGGAGCCGAACGTCGCTTCATGGGAAACTGAAGATAACAAAGTCTTCAACTTCACTTTTGAAGAAGGCGTAAAATGGCATAACGGTGAAGAATTGACAGTTAACGACTGGGTATTTGCGCTAGAAACTATTGCAGATCCAGATTACGACGGTTCCCGTTACACTAATGTTCAAACAATCGAAGGAGCAGAAGCATACCGCAGCGGCGATGCTGACTCCATCTCAGGTCTTGAAGTCGTCAGCGACTATGAAATCACCATCACGTTCGATGAAGCACGTGTCAATAACTTAACGAACCTTTGGGCTTACCCGCTTCCTGAGTCTGTATTAGGGGATGTGCCGGTTGCTGATATGTCTGCATCTGAATGGGTCCGTTCAACTCCAATTGGAATTGGGCCATTCAAAGTCGACAAAATCGTCCCTGGTGAGTCAGTCGAGTTCTCGAAATTCGATGAGTACTGGAACGGCGATGTCAATTTGGATAAAATCGTCTTGCGCGTCATCGATAACTCTTCTGTTGTCGGCGCTTTGCAGAACAATGATATCGATATGATCTCACTTCAGCCGGTATCCGGTCCTGAAGTAGAACCACTTGAAAACGTTGAAGTCGTAACTTACCCAGGGCTGACATACTACTATGTAGGATTCAAACTAGGTAAATTCGATAATGAAACTTTGACAATTTCAGAAGAACTGCCGAAGTATCAAAGCAAAGAATTGCGTCAGGCAATGATGTATGCAATGAATCGCCAGGAATGGGTGGATGCATTCTTCTTCGGTTATGCTGATGTCGTCAACAAACCGGTTCCATCTTCTCATTGGAACTCAGCTGATGACAGTGAATTGACGCAATATGAATATGATCCAGAGAAAGCAAAGCAAATGTTGGATGAAGCTGGATATGTTGATACAAACGATGACGGTTTCCGTGAAGATCCGGATGGCGACGAATTCATCGTGAAATTCTCTCACTATGCTACAGGCAACCCGACATTCGAAGCCCGTGCTCAAGCAATTGCACAGTACTGGGAAGAAGTCGGCCTGAAAACAGACGTGGAAATGGTCGAAGTTAACCTTTACTACGATATGGTAGAAAAAGATGACGCTTCTATCGAGACATTCTTCGGCGGCTGGGGAACAGGTACTGATCCGGATCCATCCGGCTTATGGAAAGAAGACCAGATCTGGAACTATCCTCGTTACAAGAATCCTGAAGCAGAACAATTACTTGATGATGCTTTGGATATCGAGATCGTCGGCACTGACCAAGATAAACGCACAGAACTATATGTAGAATGGCAGAAGATCCTCAACGAAGATTTGCCGATGCTCTACATCGCTGAACTTGAAGAAATTAAGGCACTTAACAACCGTGTCGGCGGAGTTGAATATGACGTATCCGGTCAAAACAGCCCTGCTGAATGGTTCGTAACAGAATAAAATCAGCTACAAACTTTCAACGATGGGCAAAACTGCTCATCGTTGAATCTTTATATGAAGCTCTTATGCACGGTAAGGGCTGTTTACATAAAACAATTCTTACCGTGCGCGAGAGCACAGCCGAGAATTTATCAGACAAGGAGAGTAGTTATGCTTAAATATTCGATTAGAAGAATTCTTGGAATGATTCCGATGCTGATCCTGATTTCCATCGTTGTCTTCGGTCTCGCCAAATTAATGCCGGGGGATTCGCTCAGTGGGGAAATCGATCCACTGAACACGAACCCGGAATACATAGCGGAAATGCGTGAAAAGCTTGGCTATAATGATCCGTTGCCGATTCAATACTTCAATTGGATTACCGGGTTCGTCCAAGGGGATTTCGGTAAATCTACTCGCTTCAAAGTTCCGGTATTCGATCTCATAATGGAAAAAGTACCGAATACTTTATTGCTAGGGGTTACAGCCTTGGTCATCACATATATCATGGCTTTTATCATGGGCATGTATTCAGGCAGGCGGCCTTACACATTAGGCGATAACGCCATTGCCGGATTTAACTACATCATGCTCGCGATTCCGTCTTTTGTTGCCGCTGTTTTCGCGATTTATATTTTCGCATTCCAACTAAACTGGTTTCCGTTTGCGGGTTCTGTCGATATTCTAGTCGAACAGGGGAGTTTCGAGTATTACTTGAGCCGAATGCATCATGTGCTGCTACCGGCATTGGTGCTCGGTGCTATGAGTACGGCGAGTTATACTCAGTTTTTGAGAAATGATATTATCGAAAACTCACGCAAGGACTTTGTCCGGACGGCGCGTGCGAAAGGGACACCAATCAAAAAAATCTATAATGTCCACATTCTTCGGAATTCAATCATTCCTTTAGTGACCTTTCTCGGATTCGATTTTGCTGCTTTGATCGGCGGAGCTATCATTACGGAAACGATATTCACGTATCCAGGCATCGGTCAGTTGTTTTTGGAATCCGTTACGAGCCGAGACTATCCGACCTTGATGGCATTGACAATGCTATTATCGTTTCTGACATTACTTGGCAACTTGTTGGCAGATATTCTATATGGCGTCGTGGATCCACGAATTCGCCTGGATTGAGGAGGAAGCAGCAAATGGCATCATCAACAACTATCACTCAGCAAAAGAAGCCCGAAAGAAGCTTGTCTCCCTGGCAGATTGCGCGAAGAAAGTTTATAAGAAATAAGCTGGCCATGGCCAGCACATTCTTTATCATGTTGGTTACTTTAATGTCTTTTTCAGCACCATTCATAGCACCGTTCTTATCGCCGTTGCCTGATGTGTCAAAGGTGAATATCGGAGCGATGAGTATTGAGCCGAATGGAGATCATCTGCTCGGAACAGATAAAAGCGGCCGCGATGTATTGACCCGTTTATTCTATGGGGGGCGAATCTCGCTGTTGGTCGGGTTCAGCGCCACCATTATGGTAATTGGATTAGGAACGGTCGTTGGGGCGATCGCCGGATTTTTCGGCGGTTTTATCGACAGCATTCTAATGCGCTTCACTGATTTTGTGTTGAATTTTCCATTTTTGGTGTTTGTCATCGTATTGAACACCATTCTTTACGGTATCGTTGATGGCTTGTGGGTATTGATTATCGTGATTGGCGCACTCAGTTGGGGCAGTGTGGCACGCCTTGTTCGAAGCAAGGTGTTGGCGGAAAAGGAGAACGAGTATATTTTGGCCGCGTTGTCGATCGGCTGCTCGCCCTTCAAAGTCATCACGAAACATTTGCTCCCGAATGTCGTGTCTACGATCATTGTGCAAGGAACGCTAATCTTTGCAACGATGATCGTCATCGAATCAGCACTAAGTTATTTGGGCTTTGGCGTCCCGCAAGCGACACCAAGCTGGGGCAATATGCTATCATCTGCCAATGAACCCGATGTCTTGCAAGGCAAGCCGTGGATTTGGATGCCTCCTGCCATCATCATTACGCTGACGATCTTATCGATCAACTTCATCGGTGAAGGGCTTAAGGATGCATTGAATCCGAAATCATTGCGTTAAACTCTAGAATTCAAAAAGGATGAACAAGAAGGGGGACCTTCTTGTTCATCCTTTTTTGGGGGAAAAGGGGGTATCAGCGTTTGCGCTTGCGTCCAAGTCCCATTGCGTTTTCCATTTTCTTAAGTGTTTTGTTTGCGATGGAATTCGCCTTTTCTGCACCCTCGTCAAGAATGCGGTCAAGCTCCTCGGAGTCCAGCAGTTCATAATAGCGCTGTTGGATAGGCGCTAGATGCTCAGTGATTGCAACTGCGACAGAGGCTTTGAAATCACCATAGCCTGAGCTCTCATATTTTGACACCAGTTCATCAATTGAGGCACCGGTCAGTGCAGCTTCGATGGACAGCAGGTTCGAAACGCCAGGTTTGTTCTCCGGGTCGTATGTGACGATTCCTTCCGAATCGGTGACGGCGCTTTTCACTTTCTTTTCAATCGTTTTCAGATCATCGAGCAAAGTGATCACCGATTTTTTATTGGTATCGGACTTGCTCATCTTTTTTGTTGGATCCTGCAAGGACATGACACGTGCGCCATGCTTTGGTATCCGGATGTCCGGAATCGTAAAGATGTCATTGTACTTTCTATTGAAACGTTCCGCTAAATCCCGTGTCAGTTCGATGTGCTGTTTTTGGTCATCCCCGACCGGTACAATATCCGTCTGATATAGAAGAATGTCAGCAGCCATGAGCGGGGGATATGTAAGCAGTCCAGCTGAAATCGAGGCTGCTTTAGCGGATTTATCTTTAAACTGCGTCATGCGTTCAAGTTCTCCGATTGTCGATACACATTGCAGCATCCAGCCGGCTTGGGCGTGCGCTGGAACTTCCGATTGGATGAACAGTGTGACTTTTTCGGGATCGATGCCGACAGCCAGGTAAAGAGCGGCAAGCGATTTGATATTCTTCCTTAATTCGAGCCGGTCCTGCGGCATAGTGATGGCGTGTTGGTCGACGATGCAGAAAATGCAATCGTATTCTTCCTGCAGTTCAGTAAACTGCTTGAATGCCCCGATATAATTGCCGAGTGTGACCGTACCCGTTGGCTGTACGCCTGAAAAGATTTTCTTCAATGCAATTCCTCCTCTAAATAGATGATCTTAAAAATGGATATAAAAAAGCACATCTCCATCCCTATAACAAAAGGGACGAATGATGTGCGGTTCCGCGGTACCACCCTGATTGCCGCAGATGCGGCCTCTTTTCTCCATAACGCGGAGAACACGAGAGCGGCTACTCGCATTTCGCCGCTCCAGCTCGAAAGTCCATTCAATGCAATCTTCTGCTTGTTCACACCAGCCACAAGCTCTCTTAATATAGAAGGAACTGCATTTACTACTCTTTGTCAACGCTCGTTTTGTATTGAATTCATTATAATACAAAAGAGATTAAGGCTGCAATAAGCAATTCTATGATTGATAAATCACCAATGAAATCGCCATGGCTGCCAAGGTAACCCCTCCGACAATCAGCAGCGGGGAACTTGAGAATGCCAGAACCTCAGAAGGCAAACGCATCTCATCATCTTCAAGGGTGGATTTGCTTTTGAACACTTTACGCATACTCATCGTAAAGATATCGAAAACACCCGTCCGGACAACAAAGACCCAGGCGCCGAAGAAAACAAGAATTCCCCCGTAGATAAAGGAGTTATTAATATAAGATAGTAAGGAAAATGGATCACTTCGCAAGAGCATCGTCACTAAAATCAGCAACTGCACAATAGCGATCCCTATGATTATTTTCTTCATTTTTGCACCCCTATTCGTTTCAATTGTAGAAGAAATAACAAAAAAAATCAAAAATTTATTTGAAATCTAATTGAGAAGATAACGCTTACATGACGCGCTTTTCAGCTTATTGGTGTTTAATTTAAACCCATAATTAGAGGGGAAGGTGTAAAATATTCCAAAAAAAACGCTGTACAACAAAAAATATTTATGTATAATTAATCATGTACCAATTTTTCAGAAAATTTAAGGGGGCAAAATCAGTGAAAAACAGCAAGATTTTATGGCTAGTTGGCCTGGTTTTGGTACTTAGTGCTTTCCTAGCTGCTTGTGGCGGCGGAGACGACACTGATACTGGGACAGAAAACACAGACACAGAAGAGACTGAAGGGGCAGAAGGCGCAGAAGGCAACGGCGGCGAACCTGACTCTGTTCAAGAACTAAACTTGATCGAAAGCGCGGAGATCCCATCAATGGATTCTTCGATTGCTGAGGATGCAGTAGCATTCAACATCCTTAACAATGTTAACGAAGGTTTGTTCCGTTTGAACCAAGAAAACATCGCTGAACCTGCACTTGCTGATGGCGAGCCTGAGATCAGTGAAGACGGCTTGACGTATACTTTCAAACTACGTGATGCTAACTGGTCGGACGGTACACCGATCACAGCTAACGATTTCGTCTATGCTTGGCAGCGCGCGATTGACCCAGACACTGGTTCACCATACGGACCATACATGATGGCTGGAACAATCAAAAACGCTACAGAAGTTTCTGAAGGAGATATGGAAGTCTCTGAACTAGGTGTCACAGCTGAAGACGACAAAACTCTTGTCGTAGAACTTGAGCGCCCGACTCCTTACTTCATGTCATTGATGGCTTTCGGTACGTTCTATCCTTTAAATGAGGAATTCGTAACTGAGCAAGGCGAAGACTATGCTTCAAACTCTGAAACAATCCTATACAACGGCCCGTTCACTCTTACAAACTGGGATGGTACTGGCTTGACTTGGACTATGGAGAAAAACCCAGAATATTGGGATGCTGAAACTGTTCAACTTGAAACAGTTAACGTTGACGTTGTTAAAGAAACTTCAACTGCAGTTAACCTTTACCAATCCGGTGAAAAAGACCGCGTAGGACTTTCTGGTGAATTCGCAATGCAGTACGCTGAAGACGAAGAAGTTGTGCGCGAACTTGAGCCGACTTTGTTCTACTTGAAATTTAACCAAGAACGCGATGGCGAAGAAACTCCACTTGCTAACGAAAACATCCGTAAAGCGATTGCTACTGGCTTCAACAAGCAAGACCTTGTAGATGTAGTTCTAGCTAACGGATCTCTTCCAGCTAACTACCTAGTACCAACTGAGTTTGCTTTCAACGAAGCAGGCGAAGACTTCCGTGATGTTAACGGAGACATGCTTCCATTCAACGCTGAAGAAGCGAAAACTTACTGGGAGCAAGGCCTAGAGGAAATCGGCGAAACAGAAGTCACTATGGAACTTCTCGGCGGCGACTCTGAGCTTGCAGGTAAAATGGATGCTTACTTGAAAGAGCAGCTTGAAACAAACCTTGAAGGTTTGACAGTTAACTTGAAAGCTGTACCATTCGGCGTACGCCTTGAGCTTGATGAAGCACAAGACTACGATATCCAAAACTCTGGATGGGGCCCTGACTACCAGGATCCGATGACATTCATCGACCTATTCGTAACTGGCGCTTCTCACAACTTGATGTCTTACTCGAACGAAGAGTTCGATAACTTGGTAGAGCAAGCAAAAGGCGATTTGGCACAGGATGCTGAAGGACGCTGGGAAGCAATGGCTCAAGCTGAAAAAATCTTGATCGAAGAAGACGCTGCTATCGCACCGATCTATCAGCGCGGTCTCATGTCCCTTCAAAAGCCATATGTCAACAACATCATCAAACACCCATTCGGTGGAGATTACAGCTACAAATGGGCTTACATTTCCGGTAAGGAATAATAATTCCCAACTGAATGTACTTAAGGAAAACATAATAGAAAGAGAGTATATCAAGGGATTGATATACTCTCTTTTCTACTGTGTATGAATTCACCGAAAATTAACGGTATTCTGCTTAATCAGAAAAATACAAGCATCTTATGCTGCTTGAAAAATAGAGTGATTTTATTTTGGAGGTGCACCATGGCACGCTATATTGGAAAAAGATTAATTTACATGTTCATCACCTTAGCGCTTATTGCCACGTTTACATTTTTCTTGATGAAAATATTACCAGGTTCCCCAATTGCTTCCGCAGATAAGCTATCTCCTGAACAACGGGCAGTCGTAGAGGCACGGTACGGACTGGACCAACCCCTCCCTGTTCAATATTTCGACTATATGTTTGGTTTGCTCCGTGGAGATTTAGGTATTTCCATTAACCAATTCAAAGGCGCAGACGTAACAGATGTTATTTTAAGCCGCTTAGGGCCGTCAGCACAGATTGGATTCCAGGGAATGGTACTCGGAACAGTTCTCGGAATTTTGTTTGGTATGGTTGCGGCACTCAGGCAGAACACATGGGTCGATTATGGAAGCACGATAGTCGCGATTATCGGTATATCCATTCCCTCATTTGTTTTTGCATCCATGCTACAATACTGGCTCGGTTTAAAATGGGACCTGTTCCCGGTGGCGCTGTGGAAAGATGGATTCATGTCCAGCGTATTGCCATCCATAGCATTGGCGATGTTCCCACTGGCAACGGCTGCACGGTTTATCCGTACAGAAATGATCGAAGTTCTTGGCTCGGATTATATCACTTTGGCAAAAGCCAAAGGGGCCAGTGGGTCTGAAATCGCTTTCAAACACGCATTCCGCAATGCATTGATTCCGTTGATTACGGTTCTTGGACCGATGGCTGTCAGCATTTTGACAGGCTCTCTTGTAGTCGAGCAGATTTTTGCGATTCCTGGAATCGGTGAGCAATTTGTAAAATCGATCATGGTCAATGACTTCTCGATCATCATGGGTACAACAATTTTCTTCTCTGTATTCTTGATCGTTGTCATTTTGATTGTTGATATTATGTATGGCGTCATCGATCCTCGGATTCGTCTTTCAGGAGGTAAGAATTAATGACACAGAACTATGAAAAGCTCCCTCAAGATGCGTTTAACCGCATCCCTAGAGATACAGAGCAGGCAGAAAAAATTTCCAAGCCGAGTGTTAATTTCTGGCAGGATGCTTGGCGAAGCCTTAAGAAAAACAAAGGCGCGATCATCAGTTTGATCCTATTCGGCTTGATTGTCATCATGTCGCTGATCGGGCCAATGATCAGCCCCTACGAACCGAACGACCAAACTATTACTCATGCTAACTTGCCGCCGAAAGTGCCGGTTATCGAAAACCTGGGCATCATGGATGGTGTCGGTACACTCGGCGGGCGTGAAGTCGATATGTATGAACTGAAGAATGTTGAACAGAATTACTGGTTCGGGACAGACGGCCTCGGCCGTGATATGTTCTCTCGTGTATGGAAAGGGACTCAAGTTTCCTTGTTCATCGCATTTGTGGCAGCAGCAATCGATATGTTGATCGGCGTAATCTACGGCGGGATTTCCGGCTATTTCGGAGGCCGTGTGGATGATGTCATGCAGCGTATCGTCGAGATTTTGACAGGTATTCCAAACCTGGTCGTCGTTATCCTCTTTATTCTCATCATGGATCCGGGGATACTCGCGATTATCATCGCTTTAACGATAACCGGATGGACCGGCATGTCGCGGGTTGTCCGTGGACAGGTTCTTAAGTATAAGAGCCAGGAATTCGTCCTTGCAGCCCGTACACTTGGCGCAAGCGATAGCCGCATCATCTGGAAACACTTGATGCCGAATGTTCTCGGCGTCATCATCATCAACACTATGTTCACTATCCCTGGCGCTATTTTCTTCGAAGCTTTCTTGAGCTTTATTGGGCTCGGGCTGCAGGCTCCGGATGCGTCTCTTGGGACATTGATCAATGATGGGTATAAACTGATTCAGTATCAGCCGCATATTCTCTTGTTCCCGGCTGTAGTGTTAAGTTTGATCATGATTGCATTTAACTTAATTGGTGACGGCTTGCGTGATGCGCTCGATCCGAAGATGAAAGATTAAGGAGGAAAGCCTTAGATGGAAAAGATACTTCAAGTAAAAGACCTCGAACTTTCCTTCAACACATATGGTGGCGAAGTAAAGGCAATCCGAGGCGTTAACTTTGATCTATATAAAGGTGAAACTTTGGCAATCGTAGGAGAATCCGGTTCCGGTAAATCCGTTACCACCAAATCGATCATGCGTTTATTGCCAGAAGAGAGTGCTGAATTCAAAAGCGGGGAAATCCTGTTCGGCGGGCGTGACTTGACGAAGTTAAGCGATAAGGAAATGCAGAAGATCCGCGGAAAAGACATCTCGATGATTTTCCAGGATCCTATGACATCGCTCAACCCGACGATGCCCATCGGCCGACAGATTACAGAGCCGATTTTAAAGCACCAAAAAATCAGCAAAGATGAAGCGAAAAAGGTAGCGATCGACTTGCTGCGTTTGGTCGGCATGCCTAAACCAGAACTTCGCATGAAACAATATCCTCACCAATTCTCAGGTGGACAGCGCCAGCGTATCGTCATTGCGATCGCTTTAGCGTGCAACCCGCAGATTTTGATCGCCGATGAGCCAACTACTGCTCTTGACGTGACGATCCAAGCGCAAATCCTTGAATTGATGAAAGACTTGCAGAAAAAAATCGATACGTCGATTATTTTCATCACTCACGACCTTGGGGTAGTGGCGAACGTGGCAGACCGTGTGGCTGTCATGTATGGCGGTAAAATCGTAGAGATCGGCACTGTCGATGAAATCTTCTACAACCCTCAGCACCCATATACATGGGGGCTTCTAAGTTCGATGCCTTCTATGGACGCAGAAGATGCGAAACTGTATGCGATTCCTGGCACGCCGCCGGATCTTCTTGATCCACCAAAAGGCGATGCTTTCGCGCTGCGCAGCGAATACGCCATGAAGATCGATATGGAACAAACGCCTCCGTTCTTTAAAGTCAGCGATACCCACATGGCGGCTACATGGCTTCTTCATCCTGAAGCGCCAACAGTTGAGCCGCCAGAAATGGTGATTGAACGGATGAAAAAGTTCCCTGGAAGCCGTTATTATGAAGGGAGCGCGAACTGATGGCTGAAAAATTGGTTGAAATCAAGAACCTTAAACAGCATTTCAATGTCGGCAAAGCAAATGAAGTTAAAGCAGTCGATGGCATTACATTCGACATTTACAAAGGTGAGACACTAGGACTAGTTGGGGAGTCAGGATGCGGCAAGTCCACAACCGGGCGCTCAATCATCCGTTTATATGACGCTACTGATGGTCAAGTGTTGTACGAAGGGGAAAGCGTACACGGAAAGAAAAATAAAAAAGACCTGAAGAAATTCAACCGCAAAATGCAGATGATTTTCCAGGACCCATATGCTTCCTTGAACCAGCGGATGAAAGTCATGGACATCATCGCTGAAGGAATCGATATTCATGGATTGGCGAAAGATGCTACTGAGCGCAAGAAAATGGTTTATGACCTTTTGGAAACGGTCGGCTTGAACAAAGAACACGCCAACCGCTATCCACATGAATTTTCAGGCGGGCAGCGGCAACGTCTGGGGATTGCGCGTGCCCTTGCAGTAGATCCGGATTTCATCATTGCAGATGAACCGATCTCGGCACTTGATGTATCCATCCAAGCGCAGGTCGTCAATTTGCTGAAAGAATTGCAAGTTGAAAAAGGCTTGACGTATTTATTCATCGCACATGATTTGTCGATGGTAAAATACATCTCTGACCGTATCGGGGTTATGTATTTCGGTAAGTTGGTAGAACTTGCACCAGCGGATGAATTGTACGAAAACCCGATGCATCCATATACGCAATCATTGCTCTCAGCCATTCCACTTCCGGATCCGAACTATGAACGTAACCGCACGCGGAAAGCTTATGATCCAGCAGTTCATAATTACACAGATGCGGAAGATGTGAAAATGCGTGAAGTTTCACCGAACCATTTCGTGGACTGTTCAGAAAAAGAATTTGCAGAGTTGCAAGAGCGTATGGCAGCTAAAAAATAAGGCAATACAGCGGAAGCACGCGCCCCCTTTTGGGAGCGCGTGCTTTTTTTGCATGTATTCAAGCAGAACCTGTAGTCTCACGAGGAAACAAATAAATGTCTGAGCTTCTCTGAATTTACTAAATTATCCTGCTAAAAGTTCTTAAAAATGGTAGACTGAAGAAAAGTGGAAAAGGTGTGTGAATCTTTATGAAATCCTTGAAATGGCTTGCTGTCCCCCTTCTTATACTAGGAGGCGCCAGCTCTGCGCAAGCGGCTGAAACCGCCACGGAAGATTTTTCGATCCGTACATATGAAGTAGCAACTATCGATTCCGGCTTGCTTGGGACATCGGAACGTTTCCGATTCGATTCGGGGTTGGACTTCGAATACCCTGATGCCGTAAGAGGGATATTCGTCACTGGGAATTCGGCTGGGGGAGAGCGATTTTCTTCGCTTGTAAATCTCATTGAAACGACCGATTTGAACGCGATGGTTATAGATGTCAAAGAAGACATGGGGCATTTAACATATATGCCAAGTGAAGATTCACCATTGGCAGAAACAGGCATCGGTACTTCATTGATCAAAGACCCGCGTGCCATGCTTGAGCAAATGGAACAAGAACAAATTTACCCGATTGCACGTGTTGTCGTATTCAAGGATACCGTATTGGCAGAACAACGCCCTGAACTTTCTTTCACATCAAATGGACAAGTGTGGAAAAACCGCCGCGAAGAAGCTTTCGTTAATCCGTTCATGCAGGAAGTATGGGATTACAATGTGGAAGTTGCAATAGAGGCTGCAAAAATGGGATTCAAGGAAATCCAATTTGACTATGTGCGTTTCCCTGAAGGATTTGAGCGTTATGGTGAAGAGCTGGACTATTCGATGGGTGACTATGCAGAATCCGATTTAGATCCAGTACAGCGCCGTGTTGAAGCTGTGACGGACTTTGTGGCCTATGCGAGGGAAAAACTCCAGCCTTACGATGTGGAAGTGTCAGTTGATATCTTCGGCTATGCCGCAACTTTGCCGGAAGCGCCTGGAATCGGCCAGAATTTCTCGAAGATTTCCGAAAATGTCGATGTCATCTCTTCAATGATTTATCCAAGCCACTGGACGTCCTATTTCGGGATTGCTAAGCCCGACTTGGAGCCGTACAAATTAGTTGCTGAATACGCGAAAGTGGAAAACGAAGTTCTTTCCAAGTTAGATGATGCTCCTGTCTCCCGTCCTTGGCTGCAGGATTTCACTGCCAGCTATTTAGGTGCTGGAAACTATAAGCGTTACGGAAAAGCTGAGGTGGAAGCTCAGATCCGCGCATTGAACGATCAAGGAATCGATGAGTTCCTTCTTTGGAATGCAGGGAACAGCTATTCCCCGGGCGTCGACTATACACCTTAATGAACGAAATGCTTCAGTTGTCGGAAAGCCGATAAGCTGAGGCATTTTTTATAGTTGGACTCTTTTATAAATAGCTTAAAAATGAAACCTTTCTTGTTATAAGACGTACTATATATATAGAAGGATTATTTCAAAAGAATAGTGTAAATGAGAATAAATTTTCATTATATAAGTTTAATTGATAAAAGAAGCGGGTAAATTTCTTATGTATAAGTTTTATCAACTATCTAAAAATGTAGCGGGAATGTGACAAAATCAATGTTTTTTTAATTTTTCCGCTGTCAGCTATATATTACTGAAGCTTAATGTTGTATAATGATTGTAGAGCTTCTAAACGATAGTGATTCTAATTTAAGAATGAATTCCCTTTAACATCTATGAATCCGAAAGGAAGTGCTCCATTATGATGGTTACCTTATTCACTTCTCCAAGCTGCACATCTTGCCGTAAAGCAAAAGCGTGGCTGGAAGAACATGATATTCCATATACAGAACGCAATATCTTCTCTGAACCTTTGACAATTAGTGAAATCAAAGAAATTCTTCGCATGACAGAGGATGGGACGGATGAAATCATTTCTACCCGTTCGAAGATCTTCCAAAAACTGAATGTAGATGTAGAGAGCTTGCCGCTGCAACGCCTCTATGAATTGATCCAAGAGCATCCGGGCTTGCTAAGACGCCCGATTATCATGGATGAAAAACGCCTGCAAGTCGGTTACAATGAAGACGAAATTCGCCGTTTCCTGCCACGCAAAGTGCGCGCGTATCAATTGTTGGAAGCTCAGCGCATGGTCAACTGAGAATAAAGAGAAAGCTGTCCGGTCTTTATGGCATTTCATAAGGCAAGGGACAGCTTTTCTTTATCCCGCTGTGAGAGTGGATTGCCATTAAAAATACCTTCGTGCTACAGAAAATGGTTTATCTCAATTAGTTGCAAAAGTCTGTCGATTCGATTAGACTCTAAGATAATTATCTTCTCGTGCCGCCTATAGGCAGAAAAATGTTTTTAAGCCTTCAGGAAAGGTATAATGGAGGTAGTAAAAAATCACGGCTTTTGAGGAACTTCCTCTTAATCCGATCCGAAAAGGAGAGGTGTAAAATGGAAATAGAACGCATTAACGACAACACAGTGAAATTTTACATTTCCTATCTTGATGTTGAAGAGCGAGGGTTCAGCCGTGACGAAATTTGGTTTAACAGAGACAAAAGCGAAGAGCTTTTCTGGGAAATGATGGATGAAGTCAATGAAGAAGCCGATTTCGTTATGGAAGGGCCGCTGTGGATCCAAGTACAGGCCATGGACAAAGGACTTGAAGTCACTGTCACTCGTGCGCAATTGACGAAAGATGGACAAAAACTTGATTTGCCAGATGACATAGAAGAACGCCGCAAAATGTTTGCGGGAGAAGAAGTCGGTGCTCAGGAATTCGATGAATTCGAACCGGTTTACGAGGAGAGCGATACCAAGAAGCTAGAATATTCATTTGTTCTCTCAGAAGTGGAAGAGTTGCTTCCGATTGCGAAGCGCCTCATGTACATGCCGGTCGATACTGCGCTTTACCACTTTGACGGCAAGTACTATATGCATGTGAATTTCGATGAAATCCTGCATTCCGAAAAAGATATCAAAGACCAGCTGAGCGTCATCACGGAATATCTGCAACAGTCTCCTGTGACGATCCATCGTCTTGAAGAATACGGTAAGCCGATCTTCAAAGAAGATGCGCTAGCGAATGTTTTGCATTATTTCGGTTAAAAACCTCCTATATAGGAGGTTTTTTTATTGTTCAATCTTTGCGTGCAACAAAGGAGGTGCCTGATGCGTAAAATCAGGCTGGCTGCGAATTTGCATATTGCGCAAATCTGCCCTTCGACGTAGACTGAGAAAAAGGAGAGTGATTCAAATACTGACCGCCCTACGAAACGACCATCCGTTTACGCTGCAGCCACACCATACGCGCGAGGAACTGCTTCAATTGCGAACTGACAGCCAGTTCAACTGCCCATCCTGCAAAGCGCCAGTTACTTTAAAAATCGGAACTTTGAAAATCCCCCACTTTGCCCATCTCCAAAAAATTTGCTGTACACCAGGCAGCGAACCTGAAACGCAGCTTCACTTGCTCGGGAAATTCCGCTTATCGGCTTTTTTCCGCCAACAGAAAATCCCAGTCCATGTCGAACATTATCTGCCCCCGATAAAGCAGCGCCCCGATCTCCTCACTGAAAAGGCAGTAATTGAGTTTCAATGCAGTCCATTGCCGGTCGAAGAGATTACAAAACGCAGCAAAGGATACGCGGAACTCGCCCTTGATGCCATATGGATCAGAGGGACACAAAAGACGCCCCCTCCAGGGCCAAGTATTTTTCAAATCCGCCCGTTTGAAAGAGCTATGTTTCGCGGACGGCAAGAGCATCCCCATCTCCTTCACTTCAACCCCGAAAACTCCCTCTTCATTTATTATTCCAATCTATTTTATTTGCAAGGCAATCGTTGGGCCGGGAAGGTATCACTTCTGCCTCAGCATGAACAAGTATATCCCTTTGCGGCACCTAAAATACTAAACAAAGAGGAATACGGCCGGATAGCGGCCCTTATGCGTATAGAGAAGAATAAGTATGTCCGCTCCCAATTGTTTGCTAAAAACAGGATGAGGAATCCATTTTGGCGTTTGAGTTATGAACTTCAACTCGATAGGGAAGCAATTCCGGATATCTTTGGATTGCCCCTGTTTGGAGGGCATTTGCTTATGGAACATCCGCTTCTGTGGCAAATGAAGGCGGCGTTGCTGATCGAGTCAGGCAAGCCGGTGGACACTCTAGTGAAAGAGAAGTTGGTCAAGACCACGCGTTCGGATATAGAGTCCCAAACTATCCAAGTGCTTTCGGCTTATGAAGCGATCTACCGAAATGCATATTCTGCGTGTTTGCCGGAAGTGGTGGATATTTCCTATCATCTGCTTGCAAAAGCGTGGGAAAATTGAGAAAATAAGGTGTAATTCGTTTCCCGAAACAAGGGAAAGAGGAGGCAGCTAAAATGACGGAAAAATTGATGACAAGAGATCAAGTGCCTGCAGAAATGACATGGCGCTTGGAGGATATTTTTGCTACAGATTCACAATGGGAAGAGGAATTCAAAGCCGTGTCGACACTGGCTGAAAAAGCCGGTCAATACGAAGGCACCTTGTCGGGTGGGGCGGACGCCTTATACGATGCCTTGAGCTATAAAGATGAATTGTCGGAGCGACTGCGCAGGCTCTACACATATGCCCATATGCGCTATGATCAAGATACGACGAATTCGACTTACCAGGCGATGGACAGCCGCATCAAATCGCTTTTTGCCAAGACGGCAGCAGGTTTGTCTTTCATGACGCCTGAGATCCTGTCTTTGGATGAAGCAGAGCTGAATCGCTATGTAGACGAACACGAAGGCCTGAATCTTTATAAGCATGCTCTCGAAGAACTTAATAAGATGCGTCCGCACGTATTGAAAGCGGAGCAGGAAGCCCTGCTTGCGCAATTATCCGAAGTGGTCGGTGCATCTTCCGAAACCTTCGGCATGCTCAATAATGCAGATTTGGAGTTTCCGGAAATCGAAAATGAAGACGGCGAAAAAGTGCAGATTACACATGGCAATTACATCCGTTTCATGGAAAGCAAAGATCGCCGCGTGCGCGAAGACGCATTTAAAGCCGTTTATGCGACGTATGGCAAATTCCGCAACACCTTTGCTTCCACTTTATCCGGAAATGTTAAACGCGATAATGTCCATGCTAGAATCCGCAACTACTCGTCGGCCCGTGAAGCGGCTCTGTCTGATGACCACATCCCGGAAGCTGTTTACGATCAATTGGTCGAAACCGTCAACAACAACCTGCATCTATTGCAGCGCTATGTAGCGCTGCGCAAACAAGTGTTAGGCGTTGACCAAGTCCATATGTATGATATGTACACGCCGCTCGTCAAGGAAGTCAAAATGGAGATTCCATACGAAAAGGCGACGGGCATGATGCTAGAAGGCTTGCATGCACTAGGTGAAGAGTACGTTGGCATCGTCAAATCCGGCATCGATAACCGTTGGGTGGACGTGAAAGAAAACAAAGGCAAGCGCAGCGGAGCTTATTCTTCAGGCGCATACGGCACGAACCCTTATATTTTGATGAATTGGCAAGACAATGTAGATAATCTTTTCACTTTGGCACATGAATTCGGCCATAGTGTCCACAGCCATTACACAAGAGAGAGCCAGCCGTTCGTCTATGGCGATTATTCGATTTTCGTGGCGGAAGTCGCATCGACGACGAATGAGGCTTTATTGAACGAACACTTGGTCAATACGACAGAAGATGAGCAGGAACGCATCTACTTGCTCAATCACTGGCTGGACGGTTTCCGCGGAACGGTTTTCCGCCAGACGATGTTTGCTGAATTCGAGCATAAGATCCACCAGATGGACCAGGATGGAGAAGCCTTGACGGCTGACCGTTTGACGGAAGTGTATTATGAATTGAACAAAAAGTATTTCGGCGAAGACATGGTGGTTGACGAGGAAATCGGACTTGAATGGGCACGCATCCCGCATTTCTACTATAACTATTATGTGTTCCAATACGCGACAGGATTCAGTGCGGCTACCGCATTGAGCAAAAAAATCCTTGAAGAAGGAGAGCCAGCCGTTGAACGCTATATCAACGAATTCCTGAAAGCCGGCAGCTCCGATTACCCGATTGAAGTATTGAAGAAAGCCGGCGTCGACATGACTTCATCCGAGCCGGTCGAAGAAGCATGCAAAGTCTTTGGGCAAAAGCTTGAAGAGTTGGAAGCCTTGCTATTGAAGAAATAGATTTAATACGTTTTAAAACCTCTGCAGAACCATCTGCAGAGGTTTTTTGGTTTCGGGTATAGTAATGCCCTGTGCGAGGGAGGTGGTTAAGTGGTCATCGGATTCTTTCTGCTTTAGTACTTTATCTGAATGGGGTAAGACAGCGTGTCGTGCGCGTGATGGCTTCAGGATAATCAGCTTCTTGTAATTTGATGTGGGCGGCGGCATTGAAAGCTTATGAATTTAACCATTTTGGCGAATTACTTTTTATTATTTTTAAATAACATTTTTTAGTTAAGGATAAATGTAAGCGTTTGATATTATGACAGATTTGTGAAATGGTTTGTGATTTATTGCATTAACTATTATGCCGTGATATTATTAGGTTGTGAAATTAATCACATACAAACATACACCCCTTTGTTTGAGCGTGAACATTTCTCCCATCCCCTTTGTGTAAGATAAGAAAGGCGCCTTCCGGACGTGGAAGGCGCCTTTCGCTATATTTATAGAAAAAATGACCTTGCCCCCGTGGGGGGAAAGGTCATTTTACTTTCCATAATGTTTCGTCATGCATCGGGATGCGTTCGAGTTTTTGTTGAAGCACTTGCTTTTTCAACTCACGCTCTGCAGTTTGTTCGGTAATATTATATATGCTTGCGACTTCATGTGTAGCCATCGTCGGGTATTTAATGAACAAGTCATCGAGAGAGGGCGGGGATTGGCGGTTCAGCCGATCTTTTCCCAGCATTTCCTGTAAGATGGTCATATAGACGTCGTATGAATAAAGGCCTGAAACTTTGACGCCCTCGTCTTCGATGCATTCATTGAAAAAAACGATGCTTGGCACTTCTGAAATTTCCATTTCCCGTGTAATGCGAAGATCGCATTGGAAAGCTTTGGCGCTATGGGCTGAATGAAAATCGTCTTTGAATTCATCTTGGTCTAGTTCTGCTTCTTCCGCTATCTCGAGCAATACCTCGTAGGAAGTGACATTTCTGGACTGCAAAAACAAATGCTCCTGCAATTTGTGCAGAAAACGGTTGCCTGCACGCTTCCCTTGAAGTTCTGCTGCTTTGATTGCGACGGAGGGCAGTGCAGGGTGTTCCAAGTCATCCCCGTTCATATCGGAATTTTTTCCGCCCATATTCAGGGCGGATAACTGAGTGCTCAATACCACTCTCATGGAGAAATAGTGGCCGTATTCAATTTGCAACTTGCGGATGATGGATTGAAGTTCCCAGCATGCGGGATTCATCGGATCCATGAACACGTACAATTCCATAGGCTTGCAGGAAACTTGGTGTACGCGGGTATCCTCTGCCAGATCCAGGTTGCTCACTCCAACTCCTCCTCACTGTCATAATCATTCACCATATGGTGTGCGGTCAAGACGAGGCGATTGAAAAACGTTTCACGGAATTGACCGCTGAGTCCCACCTCATCCATCGCTTCGCTCATGCACTCGAGCCAGGCTTGTGCCCGGTCAGGTGTAATGGAAAATGGATGATGCCGCGCCTTTAAACGCGGATGTCCGTGTTCTTCTGAGTACAGGTTCGGACCGCCCAAATATTGTGTCAAGAACTGTTTTTGTTTTCTCGCTGTATCGCTAAGGTCATTTGGAAAAATGGGTGCAAGCTTCGGATGTGCTGCGACGCGCGTATAAAAGGCGTCCACCAGGTTCGATAGAGTTTCCGCGCCGATTTCATCGTACGGAATAAGCGGTTTTCCAGTCATCAGTCTTGTCCCCTTTGTGTTTACTGTAAATCCATTCTATCAACGCATCGAAAATATCTCAAACAAATCGCATGTTACTGAATATGTCCATTTCCTTATTTGTTTGCGGCAGCCTTCATGAAACGGGCGATTTTTTTATCTGCAGGACGTATAGGAATCGCTTTTTCTTCCAGTAATGAAAGGAATTTCCGTTTCCCTTCGGCTTCATCCGTCACTTCGTATTCCATTTCATAATCCTCCGTGCCACAGTATTCTGAGTGGTCAAGGACAAGGAGCCCGCCTTCGTATCCGACTTCGACGCGGTGGGTGGTCAACGAACCGATCCTTTTCAAGTGAAATAGGGAAACGCCCAAACGGCCAAGTTCTTCCTCCACTTCCGGCGTGTCGAATTTTCTTTGTTCCAAGATGGCTTCGGCCTGATCGCGTGTCAGGACATCCGTCGTTTCGAAATTCCCCTCAGCAGCCGGTGTTTTAAGTGTACACTCAAAGTGCTCAGCAATCTGGCGGATGCGGAGCGCTGCTTTTTTATCCCGCAGTTGAAAATCTTCGGTGTCGTAATAATGATTGGTTTGGCTTATTGGAGTAGCATTTGTTTCTGTCAGTAATCTCTCGTATTCTTCTTTTGTCAGCATGTTTTTAAATTCAATTTCAAGCTCTTTCGGCATGTCTTCACCTCTAATATCCCGCTTTGACGAACCTGGAGATCCCGTTTTATAGGTAAAGGTCAACGGCTCGTAAAAGTCTGATTGGTTCAATCGGCAATCAGCGGAAATGAAAAGGCTCCACTGATTGAAATTTCTCTTTAAGACTAACTTCATTATCGGATAGTTTTAAGCAATCTGCAACGCAGAGCATTGCTGTGTTAAAATAACGGTATGAAGAATCGGCCTTGAGTTGGGGGCTTAGAGGATTACAAGCAAGAGGGCAAAGCAGTGAGGAGGGCCAGACATGGGGCAATGGAATCGTTTTTTGGCGCCTTATAAACAGGCGGTCGACGAAATGAAAGTGAAATTCAAAGGGATGCGTAAACAATTCGAAACGAATAATACGAATTCACCGATCGAGTTTGTCACCGGCAGGGTAAAGCCGCTGGCGAGCATTTATGATAAAACTTTAGAAAAAGGTTTGCTGTTTGAGCCGTCGGAAGAACTGGCCCGCAATCTGCAGGATATCGCAGGCTTGCGCATGATGTGCCAATTTGTGGGCGATATCGAAACTGTGGTGGAATTGCTGCGTCAGCGCAATGATTTGCGCATTGTCGAGGAAAAGGATTATATTTCACATGAAAAGCAAAGCGGATACCGTTCTTATCATGTCATTGTGGAGTATCCTGTACAGACCATTGACGGCGAACAGCTGATCTTGGCGGAAATTCAAATCCGGACATTGGCGATGAATTTCTGGGCCTCGATCGAACATTCACTGAACTACAAGTACAAAGGGGTGTTCCCCGAGGAGATAAAGCTCCGCCTGCAGCGTGCAGCGGAAGCGGCATTCCAGTTGGATGAGGAAATGTCGCAAATCCGGGATGAGATACAAGAGGCGCAGGCGTATTTTACTGAATACAAGGAGTCCCCGGGAACAAGATTTCCGACGGATACGGAAGGTGGTCGAAAGGAAACATGAAATTTTATATCATATCCAGAAGTGACGATTTATCCAATCGATTGATGGAAGAAGCGCGTTCGTATTTGGAGGATTTCGGGATGGAGTGGAATGAAGAAGACCCTCAGATCGTCTTGTCCATTGGCGGGGATGGCACATTGCTTCATGGATTCCATAAATATAGCGACCGTTTGGACACGGTCGCATTCGTCGGGATCCACACCGGACATCTTGGTTTTTACGCAGACTGGAAGCCGGTCGAGATAGAAAAACTTGTGCTCGCCATCGCGAAAAAAGAGTTTGAGGTGACTGAATATCCATTGCTTGAAGTGACGGTCCATTACCGGAATGATCAAGAGGCTTCCACGTATCTGGCTTTGAACGAATCGACCGTGAAATCTCCGGATGTGACTCTCGTCATGGACGTTTTTTTGAACGACAGCCATTTTGAGCGGTTCCGTGGGGATGGGCTATGCATGTCGACCCCCTCTGGCAGTACAGCGTATAATAAAGCGCTTGGAGGAGCGATTATCCATCCATCCTTGCCGGCTATGCAGTTGACGGAAATGGCTTCGATCAATAACCGGGTGTTCCGGACTGTCGGGTCTCCGCTTGTTTTGCCGTCTCACCATCGCTGTACCTTGCTCCCGGTGAAGGCACCCGATTTCATGGTGACGATCGACCATCTCCAATTGCTGCATAAGGACGTCGAATCGATCGAGTACCGCGTAGCAAAAGAAAAGGTGCGCTTCGCCCGCTTCCGCGCATTTCCATTTTGGCGCCGTGTCCATGATTCGTTCATTGACAGCGAGCTCTCGGAGGATTGACGGCATGAATGCATTTCAAGTTGAGTTTACGGCAACAGAGCGCGGGCTTTTACGGAAGGCGCTGCAAGATTATGGTATTTCAAAAAGGACCTTGGCTTCTGTGAAATATAGCGGAGGCCATTTGTTGGTCAATGGTTCGGAAGTGACGGTCAGGCATCCGCTCGAAATCGGGGATGCCGTGACCGTTATTTTTCCGAAAGAAGTGCATGGCAAGGGATTGACGGCAGAGAACGGCCCGCTTGCCATCATTTATGAAGATGAAGCGCTGCTGATAGTGGAAAAGCCGCCAGGCCAAAACACGATCCCATCGCGTGAGCAGCCGCTCGGCAGCCTTGCGAATATTGTCGCTGGGCATTTCGAACGCCACGGCATTCCGTCGACACTGCATATCGCTACGCGTCTTGATAAAGACACCTCAGGGCTGGTGTGCATCGCGAAAAACCGTCATATCCATCACCTGCTATCGGTGCAGCAACAGGAAAAGCGCATGAACAGACGCTATGAAGCCTTTGTGCACGGCGAAGTTGCCGGAGAAAAGACTGTTATAACCGCACCTATCGCCCGAAAAGGCACAAGCATCATCGAACGTGAAGTGAGGGAGGACGGTAAGTATGCCGAGACCGAAATGGAGTTGATCCAGTCGCATGAGGCCATCAGCCATGTCCGCCTGAAATTGAATACTGGCAGAACCCATCAAATCCGCGTGCATCTGGCCCATATCGGCCATCCGTTGCTTGGAGATGATTTATACGGCGGCGCACGCGGATTGATCGCGAGGCAAGCTTTGCACTGCACGGAATTGCAGCTTGACCACCCTGTTACGGGAGAGCGGTTGACATTCGCTTCCGCTCTCGCCGAAGACATGCGTGCATTGATTCAATCATAATGATGGAAGCGGTCTGGTTGGTAGGCTTGCTTTGAAGGGACACTGTATATTTCCTTTTCAGGAAAACGCAGTGCACTAAGCGCACCGCCGAATACACAGCCCGTATCAATGTTAACGGTATTGTGCTTGAAATAAGGCGACTCGACTGGAGTATGGCCATACACGATCCAAGGTTTGCCTTTATAGTCTTTTGCCCAATTGCCTCGCACTGGACGCCCGTCGGAATGATACTTGCCGGTGATTTCGCCGTATAATGCAAACGTGATGATGCGCCGGCTCAGTGCCTGCCCGATCATATCCTGGCGCAGTCCGGCGTGGACGACGATCAAATCATCGCGCAATTGATGATAGAGGGGAAGCGCCTCGTAAAAATGGATAAACCGGTTCCTGAACTGTTTCTGCGCGTCCTTTTCAAGCTGGTGCCATTCCGCTACGGTCATTTCCAAGCCGTGTAGAAGCTCGACCGGATTGCCTTTGAAGAAACGATAAAGTTTATTGCAATGATTGCCTGGGGAATAATAAAGGATGCCCGCGTCCTGCATGGAGAATAAAAGCTGCAGGACGGCGAGGGATTTCGGGCCGCGGTCCATGGCATCTCCCACAAACGCGATTTTCCGGCCTTCGGGATGCACTGGGAGGCCGTTTTCGAATTGGTAGCCGAGCTGCTCGATCAATTCGATCAGCTCATCGAAGCAGCCGTGGATATCACCGATGACATCATAATTCATATTCTTCAGCTCCTATATGCTATATGCTGATTTTAGTGTAACGCATATCAGTGGAAAAGCTGAAACGATTGAAAGGAGGGAGTATACATGATGGACGAAACGAAGATCCGTGACGAGGAACTGAACGAAGAATTATTGCATGAACTGCTGCAAAAAGGGGATGTCGAAGCATTCCGAGAAGAATTTTTGTCCCACCATCCATACGACCAAGCAAGCTTTTACGAAAAAGCGGACGGGGAAACGAGGCAATTGCTCTATCAGTATCTCTCTCCGAAGGAAATGGCGGATATTTTTGAAGCCATTGAAGTGGACGATGACGAATACGAAGACCTGTTCAAGGAAATGGATACACGCTATGCTGCGGATATCCTGTCTTATATGTACACCGATGATGCAGTCGATGTACTCAATGAACTGAACAAAGACCAAGTCGCCAGCTATTTGACGATCATGGACAAGGAATCCGCCCAGCAGATCAAAGACTTGCTGCATTACGAAGAGTATACTGCCGGATCGATCATGACGACGGAATTTGTCGCGATCCCGAAAAACTCGACGGTGCGTTCAGCGATGAATATCCTGCGCAATGCTGCACCGAACGCCGAAACGATCTATTATGTCTTTGTCATCGATGAAGACCGTAAACTGTCAGGCATCGTAACATTACGTGATTTGATCATCGCGGATGAAGACACGTTGATCGAATCGATTATGAACGACCGAGTCGTCAGTGTCCAGGTAAGCGAAGACCAGGAAGAAGTCGCGCGCATGATCAAAGACTATGACTTTCTCGCGCTCCCGGTCGTGGATTTCCAGGACCATCTGCTCGGCATCATCACAGTCGATGATATCATCGACGTCCTGGATGAAGAGGCATCCGATGACTACTCCAAATTGGCTGCCGTATCCGATATGGATACCTTTGACCGCGGACCGCTGACAGCAGCGAAAAAACGGTTGCCGTGGCTTATCTTACTGACCTTCCTCGGCATGCTAACAGCGAATTTGATGGGCATGTTCGAAGCGACGCTCGACCAGGTAGCGTTGCTCGCCGTGTTTATCCCATTGATTGCCGGAATGGCCGGGAACAGCGGCACACAGGCTCTCGCGGTTGCCGTACGCGGTATTGCAACGGGTGACATCGAAGAACAAAGCAAGATGAAATTGTTGTTCCGGGAAGCTGGAACGGGCCTCATCACCGGTGTTGTTTGCGGTATTGTAGTCGTCGGACTCGTTTATTTCTGGAAATCGGAATTGGTGATCGGCATGCTCGTCGGCACCGCAGTGGCGAGTTCGATTTTCGTCTCTACTCTTGCGGGCTCATTCATCCCTTTATGGATCCACAGGATGAAAATTGACCCGGCTGTTGCATCTGGCCCCTTTATCACTACATTGAATGACATTATTTCCATTTTGATTTATTTAGGGCTGGCGACAACTTTTCTTGGGCAATTATAAGAGAAGGATAGCGGTCTATTGTGGGCAAGTTCTAGAAAGTGCAATTGCACTTTCTTTTTTTATGGGGTATTATTAGTACCAGGTAATAATAATAGGAGGAATGAATATGTCCATTTCATTGAAAGATAAAACTTATGTCATCATGGGTGTCGCTAACAAACGAAGCATCGCTTGGGGTATTGCGCGTTCACTGGATGCAGCTGGCGCAAACTTGATCTTTACATATGCTGGAGAACGCTTTGAAAAGTCGGTGCGCGATTTGGTTGCAACACTCGATGGCAATCACGATCAGATTTTGCCGTGTGATGTAACAAGCGACGAAGATGTGGAAAAATGCTTCAGCACAATTAAAGAAAGTGCCGGGAAAATTGATGGACTGGCACATTGCATCGCATTCGCAAAAACGGAAGAATTGTCCGGCGACTTTTCGGACACGTCGCGCGATGGCTTCCTCTTGGCACATAACATCAGCTCGTATTCATTGACGATCGTTTCGAAACATGCGAAACCGCTCATGACTGAAGGCGGCAGCATCGTGGCCTTGACGTATATCGGGGGCGAGCGCGTCATGCCTAACTATAACGTCATGGGCGTGGCCAAAGCATCGCTCGAAATGTCGGTCCGTTATTTGGCGGCAGACCTAGGCAAGTACGATATTCGCGTCAACGCCATTTCCTCCGGCCCGATTCGCACATTGTCTTCAAAAGGCGTCAGCGACTTTAACTCGATCTTGCGTGAAATCGAAGAAAAAGCACCGCTGCGCCGCAACACGACGCCGGAAGAAGTCGGCGATACAGCCGTATTCCTGTTCAGTAATATGTCCCGCGGCATCACAGGAGAAGTTCTCCACGTCGACAGCGGCTTCCACGTTCTATAAGAGAAATAGAAAAAAACCTTCTGAGCAATGCTCAGAAGGTTTTTTTATAAGGTTTTTTCCATTTGGCGATGTGGGATGCCGGCATCCATGAATTCCGGAGAGACGACATCATACCCAAGCCGCTCATAAAACGGTACTGCATGGCTTTGCGAGTTGAGTTTTAAGCGGAAATAACCGATGGAGCGGGCGTATTCCTCTAGCTGCTCCATCATCTCCGCGCCGAAATGGTGGCCGCGGTATTCGGGCAGCACACAGACGCGTTCGACTTTGCCGACGCCTTGTTCGTACTCTCGAATTCTTGCAGCAGCAATCGGCTGTTCAAGTTCATAGCCGACAAAATGGGTGGAGCTGTCATCGTACTCATCCATTTCTACATGAAGCGCTACCCCTTGCTCGTCGACAAAAACTTTCCGGCGAATGTCAAATGCCTGTTCTTTTTCAAGGTCGGTTTCAACGATTTTCACTTTCTGCAATTAAGCTTCATCTCCTGACAAACGGAATGTATCGAAGACCGTCCATGACCCATCTTCCAATTGATACAGCAGATGGATGCGGTCGATTGTCTCTTCGTGGTCGATGCCAGCCATTTTCAGTTGGCCGTAAACGTCAGCATGCTCAGAATCAGATAGTTTTTGTGCAATTGTAATATGCGGTACGAAAGGATGGTCCGGCATGCCGCCGAGAAAATCGGAGTGGAGGTCTTCGTGAAGATCCATCAACTCTTTCGATGGTTCGATTTTAAAGTACAATGCGTTCGTCACCGGCATGAAGGTGCTGACGCGTGTTGCATGGATGCGGAACGGTTTTTGGCGCTTGGCGATATTGCCCAGCTCCTCGGCCATCGCTTTGACTTCAGTGTCATCCGCTTCAAAAGGCCCTTTTAGAGTGATATGGGGCGTGATCAATTCATAGTGCGGATCATAGCGTTTCCGGTAGGAATTCGCCAAATCTTGTAATTTTTTTGATGGAAATGCAGCAATGCCATATTTCATAATCAATAGACCTCCTCATCTGATAAATACTGTTCGATTCAATTGTATCAAATTGCTCAAGTTGTTTCCTTAAGGCCTACATACCGAAATTCATGAGCAAAGCCCGCTTTAGATCAGGCTGCCAGTATTTCCATGTATGGTCTCCTTTAAATTCTTCGTAAAAGATGGAAAACCCTTTATTTTTCATCAACTCATTCAATTCACGGTTGGGGCTTAAAAAATCAGCGGTTTCCCCATTCGTCAACTTGACGGCTGTTTCTTCGCTGCCGATGACGTGATATACGGTGAAGGAATTGTTCATCGAAAACTTCTCGACCGCTTCCATCATTTCCGGTCCGACTTTCGGCGATTGCAAAATGACGCGCCCGAAAATATTCGGGTATTTGAGAGCCGCCATCAATGAAGCGGTCGCAGCAAGTGAATCTCCGATTAAAGTACGCCCCATTCCGACTTGATATGTAGGGTATTTTTCATCAAGGTACGGCACAAGCTCGTGAGCTAGAAAACGCAGATAAGCTTGATGCTGTTCGCCGGTAGGCTCGTATTTGCGGTTTCGGTCCTCGACGCTTTTGTATGGGATGCCGACGAAAATGATGTTTTCGATTTCCTGGTTTTGCAGAAGTTCGTCGACGACGCGCGGAACTCGGCCGAGCTGGAAATAATCTTTGCCGTCCGATGCGATGACTAAGCTGTATTTATAGAGAGGAGAATAATTTGCAGGCAAATGGACCAGCACTTGCATGTCCTCTCCCAAGGCCTCGCTGTAGAGAGTGAAATCTTCTACGCTTCCTTTATTCATGTTGTTGCCTCCTTCTATTTCTATTGTACAAAAATTGTAACATATTCCTCTCGCAAGGTATAATAGGTGAGAAGACAAATCCAATAGAGAGAGGGGATTGCGTCATGGACGGTAGACATTTCCGTGTGCATTCAGAAGAAGTCAATAAGGCGACTCATGAAGCTTTGGAGAGAAGGGGCGTCACGAAAGAAGATATTGCAAAAATCGTGCTGGAAATGCAGTTGCCATTTAACGAAGGATTAAGTATGGAGCATTGCATCGAATCTGTGGAAAGTGTTCTGCGCAAACGTGAAATGCAGCATGCACTCCTAGTCGGAATCGAGTTGGATGAACTGGCGGAGCAAGGTAAGCTGTCCCAGCCTCTGCAACAGATCGTCGGGTCGGATGAAGGCTTGTTCGGCGTTGATGAAATGATCGGGCTCGGGGCGGTATTGACTTATGGAAGCATCGCGGTCACGACTTTCGGACATCTGGATAAGAATAAAACCGGCATCATCCATAATCTTGATACAAAATACGGCGAGCAAGTCCATACTTTCCTGGATGACCTTGTTTCAAGTGTCGCGGCATGCGCTTCGGCCCGTATCGCTCACCGGACACGTGATTTGGAAGAGGAGGGGCGCAGCTTCGAAGACTTGAGCCCTGAAGAAACAACTCCGGAAACACATGTGCGTGGCGCTGAAACTTGATTGTCCCGCTCTAATGTTCTTATAAGGTGAGCCTTGAAATCGCCGCAAAAGCCTGAACGGTATCAGGTGACTGGCTGGAGTTGCATGAGCGTTGATGCAGGATTCGGAGGTTCGGGCTTATATTTCGCTTTTACAGTTGAAATGATGAAAGACAGCAGTGATTGAAGTTTCTTTTTCCTGGATTTCATTTCCTTAAAGTTATTGTGGAAACGATTCCATTCCCGAAAATTAAATTGACAGCTGGACAGAAAGTCATGGTATTATGAAGGATGAAACAAACTAAAGATAAAGGGAGGCCGATTTATGTTAAACAAAAAGTTTGGATTCTATGCGACTGTCGCATTGGCTGGATCCGTATTCCTGGCTGGTTGTGGAGATGATACAGCAACAGAAGAAGGCGGAGGTTCATCCGATCCTGAATTCATCAGTGTCTTGACTGGTGGAACAACCGGAACATACTATCCGCTTGGCGGAGCGATGGCGACGATCATTGAAAATGAGACAGGCGTCGATACGACTGCTGAAGTGTCTCAAGCTTCTGCAGCCAATATGACATCACTTGCCGATGGCACTGGCGAAATCGCTTTTGTGCAGACAGATACGGCTTTCTACGCATCTGAAGGTTCAAACATGTTCGAAGGTGAAGTCATCGATAGCGTATCTGCAATCGGAGCGCTCTATCCGGAGACAATCCAAATCGTGACGACTGAAGGATCTGGCATCACGTCATTTGAGGATTTGGAAGGGAAGTCAGTTTCGGTAGGGGCACCTGGTTCAGGTACTTATATCAACGCTGAGCAATTGCTAGAGATCCATGGCTTTACTATGGATGATGTCGATGCACAGAACTTGGATTTCGGTGAATCGCAGGAAAGCCTTCAGTCTGGTCAAATCGATGCAGCTTTCATCACAGCTGGAACACCGACTGGCGCAGTAGAAAGCTTAAGTGCTACTTCTGACGTGAACATCGTACCTGTAGCTGCAGAAAAAGCAGCTGAATTGATCGAAAAATATCCGTATTATGCTGAAGATACAGTTCCATCCGGCACGTACGGATTGACGGAAGATGTTCCGACGGTTTCTGTCCTTGCGATGCTAGTCATCCAAAACGATATCTCAGAAGACCTAGCCTACGACATTACGAAAGCTATTTATGAAAATACAGACCAAATTCAACATGCCAAGGCTGAGTTCATCCAAGCAGAAACGGCTCTTGATGGAATCGGGATCGACATCCACCCTGGTGCACAACGTTACTTCGATGAAGTAAACCAATAAAAGCTGATTAGGATAACTGGCGATAAAGCGCAAGCTTTATCGTCGTTATTTATTTTTTATCTCTAGGAGAATCGACTTGCACAACAAAACAATCCGCAAAATTCTTCTCACAGTATCGGCCCTCATCCTTATCTTCTCCGCAATATTCTTTATCCCGTATGAAGAGCATTTCGTCTTTATCGATTCGGAAACCGACGAGGTTGCTGTCTGGATCCCGGCTATTGAAGACCGTTTCAAGGTCCGATATACACATACAATCCATCGCTCGGACGTAATCGAAAGCTATAGATTAAGCCCCAAGGGTCAATTGGTACTGACGGAACTTGAATATGAAGATTTCAATGTCGGCATGCCGTCGAATGCAGGAGAAGGGGAGCGCTTTGTCGAAAAAGACGGGAAATACTTTATAAAGGATATGAAGCGGGAGCTACCCGAATTCCGATTGCTTATCGGGGACGTGGACGCTGAACTCGCATTCCTATTCGCGGGAAAAGAACTCGATTTAAAAAAGAGTTTGGAAAGAGGCAAGATTTATACCTTCCGTGCCCAGCGCCTTTCCATTTATCAGCAGTTAGAAGGAGTGAACATCTATGAGTGATAAACTATCGCCAGAAGAAAGAGAAGAGAAAAAGCTTCCTCCAGAAGAGGAAAGCTATATCTCTGAGGAGAAGCAAAAAGAGGTTCTCCAAAAGTATGATCCTGAATCGAATACGCGTGACTTATCCGGCTTTCTCAAGCATGTCGTATTTTATGGGCTTTTGGCGTTTGCATTATTCCAATTGTATACGGCCATATTCGGTCAGTACACGGCATACATCCAACGCTCGATCCACTTAGGATTCGCCCTATCGCTCATTTTCATCTTATTCCCGATGCGCCGACGGAAAGGGGCGCGCCATAAAGTCGCCTGGTACGATTACATACTTGCTTTGTTATCTGTCGGAGTGGGCGCTTATTGGCCGATCATGTATGATGATTTGGTATTCCGAATCGGCCGTGTCACAGAACTTGACTTGATTGTCGGTATTCTGGCTGTCATCCTGACATTGGAGGCGACGCGCCGGGCCGTAGGGATGCCGATCACGGTCATCGGAACACTGTTCCTTGTATACGGATTTTTCGGGCCGTATTTCCCAGGTTTCATGCGCCACAGGGGGCAAGATTTGGAATCATTGATTCAATTGATGTTCTTTACGACAGATGGGATTCTAGGGACTCCAATCGGCGTTTCCGCAACTTTCATCTTTACGTTCTTGCTATTCGGTTCATTCCTTGTGAAAACAGGCGTCGGTCAATACTTCAATGATCTGGCCGTTACGTTGGCCGGAAACTTGACCGGCGGACCTGCAAAAGTAGCGATTTTCTCCAGTGCCCTGCAAGGGACCATATCCGGGAGTTCTGTCGCGAACGTTGTTACTTCTGGTTCTTATACAATCCCAATGATGAAAAAACTCGGTTATAAAAAGGAATTTGCCGGCGGAGTTGAAGCAGCGGCTTCAACAGGCGGTCAACTGATGCCACCGATTATGGGGGCAGCGGCATTCTTGATGGTTGAATTTATCGGGGGCGTAACCTATTGGGAAATCGCCAAAGCAGCAACCATTCCGGCTTTGCTTTATTTCACGGGTGTTTGGATTATGACCCATTTCGAAGCGAAACGCATCGGCTTGAAAGGGCTTTCGAAAGAGGAAATGCCGGACCGCAAAGAAGTACTGAAAAAGATTTACCTATTGACGCCTATTTTGGCGATTATCGTTTTCCTACTAATAGGGATCCCGACTATGCAAGCAGCCCTTTACGGCATTTTGCTTACGATATTCGTCAGTGCTTTCAATAAAGATACCCGACTCAGTTTTAAGGACATGATCCATGCGCTTGTAGACGGGGCGAGAACTGCCCTGGCGGTAGCTGCAGCGACTGCGACGGCTGGTATTATTGTCGGAGTGGTCGTGAAAACGGGCTTAGGGCTCGCTTTGGCGAATGGACTCGTATCTGCATCGGGCGGAAATGTGCTCTTGACTTTATTCTTCACGATGCTTGCAGCAATCGTCTTAGGCATGGGGTCGCCGACGACCGCAAACTACGTCATCACGTCGACCATTGCTGCGCCAGCAATCATCACTTTGTTGATGATCGATGAACCGGTGGGTGCGACTGTGCCGATCGTGGTTGCATTATCTGCTCACTTGTTTGTTTTCTACTTCGGTATCATCGCGGATATTACGCCGCCGGTGGCACTTGCAGCATTCGCAGCCTCCGGTATTTCAGGGGGCGAACCGATACGGACCGGGTTCAATGCCGCTAAACTTGCAATTGCGGCGTTCATCATTCCTTATATGTTCGTCTTGTCTCCAGAACTATTGATGATTGATACGACATGGCCGCAAATAATATGGGTAGTGGCGACCGCTGTAACCGGCATGATCGCCATCGGTGCGGGGCTTATCGGTTATTGGTACCGCAAACTCAATTGGTTTGAACGGATCATCACCTTCGTGACAGGTATTGCTTTGATTTATCCTGAAGGATTTACGGACCTTGTCGGAGCAGCAGTATTCGTCGTGTTGTTCGTGATCCAATGGATGTCGAGAGATAAAAAAGAACAGAAACCACAAACAGCATAAAAAAAAGATGGAAGCAATGTGCTTCCATCTTTTTTTATTGTTTTTATAAAGAGAGAAGTGAAAAAACTTCAATGAATGAGATTCCTCACTATAGGTGCATAAGAAAAGCCAGTCGGAAAACCGACTGGCTTTTAGCAGCGCGAAGCATGCTTATGATGATTCCTACTGGGCTCGAACCAGCGACCTCTACCCTGTCAAGGTAGCGCTCTCCCAGCTGAGCTAAGGAATCGCAATCTCAAGGACATTTATTATTATATATGCCAGTTTGAAAAAAGACAATAGTTTTTGTGAAAAAACTTTCAGCTTTCTTAAAATGGATATATTTCTTAGCTGTCGAAGAAAATGCTCCATTCGATTGTGGTTCTGTCACCAATCACTGACCAGCATTCCACAGCGGCAGCCGTTCCTTCCAACGGGTTGAACTCAAGCGCGAGTCTTGCAAACAGTGGACCCCAAAACGGAGCTGGTACTCGGCCGATGACCGGAATGCGCGGTAGGTGATGTGCCCCGGGAGATCCAGCGGAAAATTCATGGCTAGCTAACTGCAGATCACTATAAAGTCCGCTAAGAACATCATTCGGTTGGACCTGCAGATAGAATTGAGCGCTTTCCTTCGAAAATCCGATCTCGCTTGCATGAAAAGAAGGTACTTGAGCTTTTTGGATAATCGGTTCCACTGCTGCCTTCAGCTGAAGCGGCGCAGTGTTTTCATAAGCCAGAAGCGGAATATGCGGAAGCTGCACAGCAAGTTTGGAGCTCGGCTGGCGAAGCTGTCTTTGAAGGTTTTCGATTATTGTGGAACTGCGGTAATCAAGGCGCAGGACAAGCAATTGCATGAGATTCCTCCTCTTTTTACTGGCCGGGACTGCGGAAACCAGCGTCTCTTGCTTGCTGCTCCGTACAGAACCATTGTTCCGGATTGGTCTCTTCATAGGAAGGAGAGCCTGGCATGTGATAAAATTTATCCCCGCTCCGGTTGATATTGCCTTTGATGCGGCAATTAACGTCGATGTCTGTGTCATCAACCGTTGGCTGCTGATAGGCATCCGCGTTGAATCCGCGGTCTGTTGAATAATTCTCGAACTCCCAAATGCCGATTTCGGCGTCTTTAGCGTCAGCTTCAGCGTCGCGGAATTCATCGACATAGCGGGTATTGGGTGGGAAAATATAAGCGACTCTGGCAAAGCCCTCCTCGAGCAGCTGCTTTTGTACGCTTTCCCCGTCGGCATAAAAATAAGCGAGCAGGCGGCCATAATCGTCGAAACGGTCGCCGACATCGAACTCGATTTCAATTTGGCCTGCTTGTTCAAGCAATTCGCGGTTGCGTTCGCTTGCTTCTGGCCCGAGCGGCTGCTCTCCGAATCTCGGATGATTGGTTTCGGGCGTATCTACTAGCAAATATCGTACCGTGGTTTCTTTACCGTCGTAGATGATTTTCACAGTATCGCCGTCGACGACCTCGGTGACTTCCACGGCGATCTTGTCGGTAGTGCCGCCAGTATCGGTGGCGCCCGGCAAATTGCAGCCTGCCAATAGCAGCATGCTGATCAATAAGATGAATGGTTTCATGGCAATCCCTGCTTTCTATATCGAATTATAGCGAAAAGATCTGCAGTCGACAATGAGGGCGGGGATCCCATGAAAAAACGCTTGCTCCGCATCGTTCCGGATCAAGCGCTGCTATGTAGAGGCGAAATGATAAGACATCATTATTGTTCCATGGTGCTTGCTGCTTCGTCGAAATACAATAGGCTATCTTCGTTGATCGTTTCCAATTTCTCTTTGTCGACGCCCATCTCCAATGTTCCTGTGAAGATCGGTTCCCACCAATTTTTCTGTTCATTCATGATGACCCCTCCTATTCGTCCGAATGTAATTGTTTGACTATTCTATACCCTGGAAGGTTACACTTATAAACAATGAAATAAAAAAAGGGGCGATGGATGTGATATCGATCGGAATAATCGGTGCTGGGATAGTCGGAGAGCGAATCATCAAGCAAATCCAGCAAGAAGATGGAGCGGATATTCAAGCGGTTTATGACACTGATGAGGAGCGGCTGAAATTTATTGAAAAACAGTATGGGGTGCCTGTGACCCATTCCATGGATGAACTGTTTGAAGCACCTATCGATTGGGTTTATATCGGCACACCGCCGAACAGCCATTCAGACCTTGCAGAAACTGCAGCGCGGCGCGGCTTGCATATATTGTGCGAGAAACCTCTTGCCCATGACGCCGAGGCGGCAGAAGCGATGGCCGAATCGGCGACGAATAACCGGATCCATACAGCCATGCATTTTCCGCTGATGTATTCGCCGATTGTCCGTGACATGGCAGTACGCATCAAAAGCGGGGATATCGGTAAAATTCGCCGCATCGAGCTTCATACCGTGTTTCCGGAATGGCCTCGGGCGTGGCAGCAAAATCCATGGATCGCATCGAGGGACCAGGGGGGATTTGTCCGTGAAGTTTTCCCTCATTATCTCCAGTTGATGCATCGCCTTTTCGGCACATTGGACATTGCCGCTCATCAAGTGGACTTTCCGGAAGACGCTGAACAATGTGAAACCGGGATCATCGCACATGGCAAGACTCAGCAAGGTTCACCGTTTTTATTGTCCGGTATGAGCGGGGCAGGGCAGAACGAGTTGCTGCAATTTAAAGTATACGGTGAAGACGGGGTGCTGACGCTTGAGAACTGGTCGCGTTTGTACCGGGAACAACGGGGGGAAACACGTGTTGAAGTGCAAACGGAAAAGACAGTGCCTTCCCTTTTCGATGAAATGAAAGAACAATCAACTTTCCTCGTCGGCTTTGACGAAGGATTAGTTGTCCAACGTTATATCGACCAATTATTGCAATGACCTATAGGAGGTTTTATCTTTGAATTTTACAGCCAATGAAGTAGAAGATATGATAGCCGATCAACGTGGCTACTATTTTACAGGAGTGACAAAAGCGGCGGATTTCCGCATTGCGCAGCTGCAGCGCCTAAAATCGGCGATCCAGGCACATGAAGATGACATTATCGAAGGGCTGCAGTTGGACCTTGGAAAAAGCGAGTTTGAAGGATATGCCACAGAAGTGGGCTTCGTACTCGATAGCATCAGCTATATGACGAAGCATCTCGAAGATTGGATGAAGCCAGAACAGGTGAAAACGCCGATCCATCTCCAACCGGCCAAGAGTTTCATCATCCGTGAACCTTATGGCTCGGTGTTGGTCATCGGCCCGTTCAATTATCCGTTCCAATTGGTCATGGAACCGCTCATCGGCGCCTTGGCATCAGGCAATTGCGCTATCGTCAAACCATCCGAGGCGACGCCGAACGTGGCGCGCATCATCCGAACCATCTTAGAGGAGAGCTTTCAGCCTCATTATGTCAAGGTGGTCGAAGGAGAGCGTGAGGAAGTGACTGCACTGATCCATGCCTCATTCGATTATATTTTCTTCACCGGCAGTGTGCCGGTCGGGAAAGTGGTCATGAAAGCGGCATCCGAGCGGCTCACGCCGATCACTTTGGAACTCGGAGGCAAAAGCCCGGCGATTGTCGATCAGACGGCCAATCTGGAGCTCGCAGCAAAGCGCATCGCTTGGGGCAAATTCATGAATACCGGCCAAACTTGTGTGGCGCCCGATTATATCTGTGTCCACGAATCCGTGAAAGAAGCATTCATGAAAATATTTATTCAGACAATCCGCAATTTTTATGGCGACAATGCCCAAGACAGCCCTGATTACGGCCGAATCGTCAATGAAAAGCATCATGACCGGCTGACGGAAATTTTGGAGAAAGAAAGAAACCATATCGTCTATGGCGGTGATACCGACCGCGCCGACCGTTATATCGAACCGACATTGCTCGATAACATTCATTGGGACAGCCCATCGATGGAAGATGAATTGTTCGGGCCGGTATTGCCGATCATCACTTATAATGATTTGCCGCAACTGCTCCGGGAAATCCGGCGGTTGCCGAAGCCGCTTGCTGCCTATATGTTTTCTGAGAATGACCGGGCAGTGCGGTTCTTCCTGGACCAGTTGCCGTTCGGCGGCGGCTGCATTAACGATACCGTCTCGCATGTCGGCAGTGTCTACTTGCCGTTCGGCGGCGTCGGGCCATCCGGTCTGAACTCCTATCATGGCAAAGCAAGCTTCGAGACGTTTACACACGCCAAATCGATCATCAAGAAGTCCACGAAGTTGTCGACCAATCTGACGTATCCCCCTTATAAAAATAGAGCGAAATGGATACGGACAGTATTGAAGTAGAAAGCGGCCTTTAGGTCGCTTTTTTCTTTTTGAACCTGCTATGATTAAGAAAAAAAGGGGGTGCGCAGATGACGGAACGCATACTGATTGTGGAAGATGAAAAAAGCATCGCCCGCGTTTTGGAGCTGGAGCTGAAATTCGAAGGTTATGACACTGCAGTCGCTTTAACGGGTTCGGAAGCTTTGATCCGGTTCAGGGAACAGGAATGGGATTTGGTGCTGCTCGATTTGATGCTTCCGGAAATCCACGGCCTCGAAATACTGAAGCGGATCCGTGCTTCTGACGGCACATTGCCGGTCATCTTGCTGACCGCTAAAAACGATGTCAAAGATAAAGTGGCGGGGCTGGATCTTGGAGCCAATGACTATGTTACGAAACCGTTTGAACTTGAAGAACTGCTTGCCAGAATCCGTGCCAATTTGAGGCTGAAAAATCCAGTTGACGGAAACTTGCATCGCTTTGAAGAACTGACATTGAATGAAAGCACTAGGGAAGTGGAAAGGGGAGGACGGCAAATTGATTTGACGCCCCGTGAATTCGACTTGCTATTGTATCTGATGCGCCATCCGAAGCAAGTGCTTGGCCGTGAACAATTATTGAATGCGGTGTGGGGCTATGATTATTACGGCGACACGAATGTCATCGATGTCTACATCCGTTATTTGCGCAAAAAAATCGATTCCGGCGAAAATGCCACTTATCTGCAGACGGTGCGGGGCGTCGGTTATGTGTTGAAGGAGCAGCCGCATGAAGCTCAAACATAAAATTCATTTATCCTCGACTTTATTGATGTTTTTTGTGCTGGTGATTCTCGCTGTAATCATTTACTTTTCCTTCAGCACTCTGGCTTATGAAACGGAAGTCGAACGGCTGGAAGCTGAAGTCGAAGTGATGGTCGCGACATTCAATGCCAATAACAATGAAGAATCTCCGGATAACATACTGCGAGCGTATGTGCCGGTTGATGGTTTGATTAAAGAGAAAAACCAAGGCAACGGACTGTTCAGCACAATCCAGCGGCCGTCGGTCACAGTGGAATTTCCTAATGATGTCGAAGGAAATTCAGGATATATGGAAGTTGAAGACGAACAATTCGCATACGTAACAGCGCCGGTCATCTGGCCTGGGGGCGATGTAGTGGAATTGATCGTCGCACAATCGCTCCGGGAAGTGACGGCCAATCTATCGACACTCCGGCTCGTGCTCATTTCCGTCACCATGCTTTCGATGATTCCGATTTTCTTATCGAGCGCCTTGCTTGGCCGCATATTGACCCGTCCGATTGAAGGGCTTACCGGAACGATGAGGCGCATCCAGCGCGACGGCTCTTTCGAGAAGCTCCCCGTCGCGGGGGGATCGCGGGATGAATTGAGCCAAATGGGCGTCACGTTCAATGAAATGATCGCTTTATTGGAAGAGAACTACCGGAAACAGGAAGAATTCGTCTCGAATGCCTCCCATGAACTGAAAACGCCGCTCACGGTTATTTCAAGCTATGCCGATCTATTGCAGCGCAGGGGTTCACAGGATCCTGCACTGCAGGAAGAAGCTTTGACCGCTATCCGTACCGAAACGGAACGCATGCGCCAGCTGATTGAACAATTATTGCATATCGCAAGGCGCAGCCAAGCCCAAATGGATTGGCAAAAAACCGATTTGGAGCCGGTGCTCAGGCAAGTCATGACGGCGATGAACGCTTCGTATGACAGGGAGTTCCGCCTGCAGTCACAGCAGCCGCTGATCGTCGAAACAGACGTCCAGCAGCTAAAGCAATTGCTCTATATTTTGCTTGATAATGCACGCAAGTATAGTGAAGATGCCATTGATATGGAAGCGGGAAATGACGGGTCAGTATATATTAAAATCCGTGATTATGGAGTCGGCATCCCGAAGGAATCGCTTCCTCATGTGTTTGAACGCTTTTACCGCGTCGACAAAGCAAGAAGCCGTGAGACCGGCGGTTTTGGGCTTGGCCTTTCGCTCGCCAAGGAATTAGCGGATTCCCTTCATCTCCATCTCGAAATCGATAGCATTGAACAATTGGGGACGACAGTAACGATCGTTTTCTCAGGGGATTTTAATGTTGACAGGTTACAATCAGGGCAGGAGGGATGATCATGCGAAAATGGTGGGCTATCGGAATATTCATCACCGTATTGAGCATTGCGGCGCTGGCCTTTTTCCTGTTTCCGAGAACGGCTGCTGATTCTGTGACAATGGATGAAGCGGCACAATCGATTGAACAGCTTTACGGCGGGACGGTTGAAAATTCAACAGTAACGGAAGGATTTTACCAGATTGAATTCAAGCGGGACGATGGCACGTATTTAGCGGCAATCAACCGTGCCGATGGGCAGGTCGAATCACTGGAATTATTGGAGAAAAGCGGCCCCCAAAAAGCGCTTTCTGAAGAGCAAGCAATCGAGGCAGCGACAGCAGCAGAGTCAGGCGAAGTGAAAGAAATCCAATATGTGGGCAATGAAAACCGTTATGAGATTGAAATCCACAGTGAAACGGAACGCAAATTCCTGGCCATTTCTGAAGACACGGGGGAAGTGCTAAATGTCCGAAAAGAAGCGTTGGCAGCCCCGGTTGAGCCTGGACAAGACTCAGCATCGGGGCAACAGGAGCTTGAACGCATCATCAGTGAGCGTGCGGCAATCGCAATTGCAAAAGAAACCTTGAACGGGACGGTCGATGAAGTCGAGTTTATCCAAACAACCGACGGCGGATATTATTTGGTTGAAATCGATGATGATGCATCCGAACTGGAAGCGACCATCCAAGTCCATGCAATTCGTGGAGAAACGATGACAGTGGAATGGGACGACTGAGTAAAAATTTAACGTTGTCCGGTTGCCATAAACTGTCAAGGTGACGGCATAGGTGGACGCAATCTGAAAAACCTCCCGCTGTAAATTAGGCGGGAGGTTTTATCGATTTATCGTGCTTTTCTTCAATGGGCGATTAACAATCCTCAGCCGATAAAAGTGTCTTTTTATTTTTCAGGCAACAGAGGCAAAGTGACGATGACGCAGGCGCCTTTGGCCTCAGTACTTTCAATTGCTAAGCTGCCGCCATGCTCTTGTGTGATTTTCTGGGAAATCAACAGGCCTAGGCCGGTGCCGGTAGCTTTCGTCGTGTAGAACGGTTCAAATACACGTTCCGCCAGCTGAGGAGGGATGCCGGGGCCATCATCTTTGAAATGGATGTTCAATTTCTCTCCATCAGGACTGGCGGTTATTTTCAAGGTGCCGCCATCTTCCATCGCTTCGATCGCATTCTTCAATAAGTTAATGAACACTTGCTTTAAGTGATGTTCTTCGCCTTCCGCGAGATAAGGCCCTGAGACTTCCGCTTTAACTGAAATATCATGGAGCACGAATTCCGGCCCGAAGAGGAAAATGCATTCGTCGAGAATTTTCCCGATATCGAGTTGTTTCTTTTGAGGCGCTTGAGGTTTTGCAAGGATCAGGAATTCGCTGATGATCAAATTGATGCGGTCGAGCTCCGATTGCATCAATGAGGTATAGCTCGGATAGCGGTGATTCGGATCGTTATGCATCATTTGGACAAATCCTGAGATGACCGTCATTGGGTTGCGGATTTCATGCGCCACCCCTGCGGCAATTTCACCCGCCATCTTCAGCTTTTCTGTTTGCAAAAGCATACGCTCGGTCTCTTTCCGGTAACTGATATCGCGGGAAATGACCGAAGTCGCGATGACTTCCCCTTGTGAATCGAAAATAGGCGAAAGCGTGATTTGTGCCGGGAAACGAGTGCCGTCTTTTTTGATATCGTCCGTTTCGAGCGTAAAGCTTTCACCTTGCCGGACTTTTTCGCCACGCAATTCAGCCGCTTCTGCATGTTCAGGCGGGTAAAGAGCGAGTACTTTCCCTAGACATTCATCAGCAGTCCAACCGTACAATTGGACAAATGCGGGATTGATCGCAATGATGCGCCCTTCGAAATCGAATACGGCGATGGCATCTTTGGCGGCCTGGAAGAACAAATCGAGATAGCCTTCTTTTGACGTGAGCGCTTTTTCCATCGATGCATTGCGCAATTCCAATTGCCGCCAATAATTGCTGAAGTAAAAGCTGTGTAAAATCGTCAGCAGCATCACCAGGCCGAAAAACATTACCATCGAGACATGGATATATTCCAACGAACCGCTTGTTTGGAAGCGGCCAAAGGTGAATGTCAGGAGCACCACTTCGACGATGGTCAGGAGCGAAAGCGCGATGATGGAACGGGTATCGTTATAAAGTGAGGCCGCAACGATCGGAATGATGAAATAAATGGCCGTCACAAACGACAGCGATTCGAACTGTAGAATTAAAATATAGGCATTTAACGCAAACAATATGGCAAAACGCAACCGTGAAGGGGGTAATTTCGTATATAGTAGAGTGAATAGCACCGAATAGGCGAGCATGCCGAATATCGGCGCTATAATGGAAGCGTTGAAATCGACGAAATAATTCAGCACCAAATGGGCAAGGCTGCCAAAGCCGAACAGATGGATAAATAATTGATTGCGCTTGCGGGTCGTCAGTGAGCGTTCCATAATTGCACCTCATCATGCTAAGAGTCTTACTCATCTTACTATAGTCGGGACTGTGCGAAAATGGCAGTTTTTGATATGATTAAAAAATCAAGGAGTGATTAGATTGGTTTTTAACTGGAAAGAGCAAGAAACGATCAGCACGTTGGAGAAACTGGTGAAGATTCCAAGCCCATCAGGCTACACGATGCAAGTGATGGATTTCGTAACGGATTTTTTCGACAAGGCCGATGTGCCATACATAACCACCAATAAAGGCGGCGTCATCGCCACGATTAAAGGACAAGACGACAAGCGCCACCGCTTGCTCACGGCACATGTCGATACACTCGGGGCGATGGTGAAGGAAATCAAGCCTTCAGGGCGCTTGAAGTTGTCGCTTGTCGGCGGCTTTAAATTCAATGCCATCGAAGGCGAAAATTGCCTGATCCACACAGCTAGCGGAGAAGCCATCACCGGCACGATCCTGCTTCATCAGACGACTGTCCATGTTTACCGCGATTCCGGGACGGCCGAGCGTTCGGCGGACAATATGGAAGTGCGTTTGGATATCAAGTGCACTTCTGCGGAAGATGTCCGCAAGCAGGGCATTGAAGTGGGCGATTTCGTCTCATTCGACCCGCGCTTCACCAAAACGGAAAGCGGATTTATCAAATCGCGCCACCTGGATGATAAAGCGAGCACGGCACTGTTGTTGGAATTGGCGAAACAAGCGGCAAAAGGCGAAACCTTGCCCCAGACGACCCATTTTTATATTTCCAATAATGAAGAAATCGGTTATGGCGGCAATTCGAATATCCCGGTGCAGACAGAAGAATATATTGCTGTCGACATGGGGGCGATTGGAGACGGGCAAGCTTCTGATGAATTCACGGTCTCCATTTGCGCAAAAGATTCAAGTGGGCCTTATCATTACGGGCTGACACGCCAATTGATCGGACTGGCGAAAGATCGGGGCATCGATTATAAAGTGGATATTTATCCGTATTATGGATCTGATGCTTCTGCCGCAATCGGGGCGGGGGCGGATGTGAAACACGCATTGTTCGGACCGGGAATCGAAGCGTCCCATGCCTATGAGCGAACGCATACCGATTCATTGAAAGCGACGGCAGCGCTTCTTCATGCGTATATCAACTCACCGCTCGGGTCATAATACTAGGAGGATTTCTGATGGACAGCAAGCAACTATTTTATAATATTCCAATTTCATCTATAAAAGGAGAATTGCCGGAATCGATTTCCCATATGACGATGGATTCCAGGGAAATTGTACAAGGCTCTCTTTTTGTCTGCATTGAAGGCTATACGGTCGACGGGCATGATTTTGCCGAACAAGCGGTACAACAAGGCGCTTCGGTCATATTGGCTGAAAAACCTTTGTCAATTGAGGGGGCTGCCGTCGTGACAGTAGCCGATACGACCCGCGCACTCGGCATTTTGGCCGCGCGTTTTTATGGGCACCCATCCCAAAAGTTGAATATGATTGGCGTGACCGGGACTAACGGAAAAACAAGTGTCGCCGGCATGCTTCACGCGATGCTCATGGAACTCGGGAAGACATCGGCTTTGACCGGCACGATCGGATTTAACTTGAACGGTAAACTGCATCCATCGGCGAATACGACGAGCGATGCACTGACAACCCAGGAAATGATTAGTCGTGCCGATAAAGCAGGTTGCTCGCATATGACGATGGAAGTTTCTTCCCATGGACTTGTGCTGGGACGCTTAGCTGGTGTCGAATTCGACACAGCCATTTTCACGAACTTGACGCACGACCATTTGGATTTCCATGGAACGATGGAAGAATACGGCCACGCGAAAGGGCTCTTGTTCTCGCAGCTTGGACAGGACCTGACGCAGAACAAGCGGGCGATATTAAACGCTGATGACGAATGGGCGGAAAGATTTGCTGCGATGACGCCTTTCCCTGTATATACATATGGATTGAAAGAAAAGGCCATGTTCCATGCGACGGCGATTCACCTTGAAGCAAAAGGAACTTCATTCGTGCTCAACTGTCCGCAAGGGGAATTCCCGGTAACAATGAAATTGCTCGGCCATTTCAACGTTTACAATGCACTGGCGGCCATTGCCGCATTGTCTGCGGAAGGCTACCCGATCGAACAGGTGATTTCTGCACTCGAAGCCATTTCGCCTGTCGAAGGCCGTATGCAAAAAGCGGAGATCGATGCGCCGGTATCGGTATTCATCGATTATGCCCATACTCCGGACGCTATTGAAAAGGCCATTGCAGCGGTCGAGGATTTCAAGACTGGCCGCCTCATTTTCCTGGTAGGCACCGGCGGGAATCGCGACAAGACGAAGCGGCCGGTTATGGCGGAAAAGGCTTCTGTGGCCGATTACGTCGTCTTGACGACAGATGACCCGCGCTATGAACCATATGACAGCATCTTGAGTGACCTTGCAGCGGGCATGAAGCACGACCAATACGCCTGCATCGGCGACCGTGAACAGGCGGTCCGACACGCTGTGCAGCAAGCGCAGGCGGGCGATATCATTATTTTGGCCGGTAAAGGGCATGAAGATTACCAGATTATCGAAAACACGAAATATCCGCATAGCGATAAAGAAATAGCAGAAAACGAAGCCAAGCAAAAATTCGGATCATAAAATGGAACGGAGAAAAATCGAAGCATTTTTCTCCGTTCATTTTTGCGTTTCAGTTGATGGCGCTTTCCGCACCTTCAGGCGATAGTTCTTGTTTTTTGTACACCCGTTCTCTAAGATAGAGAGAGGAAATTAAAGGAGCGTATACAATGTCAGACCAATTACAACAAGCAATCGAAAGCAGAAGAACCTTCGCGATCATCTCCCACCCGGATGCCGGGAAAACGACTTTAACCGAGAAACTTTTGCTGTTTGGCGGAGCGATCCGTGATGCAGGGACAGTCAAAGGGAAAAAGACCGGCAAGTTCGCAACATCGGACTGGATGGAAATCGAAAAGCAGCGCGGCATTTCCGTCACTTCGTCCGTCATGCAATTCGATTATTCAGGGCATCGCGTCAATATCCTCGACACCCCCGGACACCAGGATTTCAGTGAAGACACGTACCGTACACTGATGGCCGTCGACAGTGCCGTCATGATCATCGACGTTGCCAAAGGCATCGAAGCACAGACCGTGAAATTGTTCAAAGTCTGTAAGATGCGCGGCATTCCGATTTTTACGTTCATTAACAAAATGGACCGCCAAGGGAAAGAACCGCTAGAATTGATGGAAGAATTGGAAGAAGTGCTCGGCATCCAATCCTACGCAATGAACTGGCCGATCGGCATGGGCAAGGAATTCATGGGTATTTACGATCGTTATAACAAACGCATCGAACCATTCCGCTCTGATGGCGGCCGTTTTATGGAACTTGATGAAAATGGACATCTCGCCGGTGAGCATGAAATGACGAAAACTTCCTATTATACGCAAGCTCTTGAAGATATTGAGTTGTTGGAAGAAGCAGGAAATGAGTTCTCCATTGAACGAGTGGAAAAAGGGGAGTTGACACCGGTGTTCTTCGGTTCCGCACTCGCGAATTTCGGTGTGGAAACATTCCTCGAGACATATTTGCAATTTGCGCCGCAGCCGCAACCGCGCTTGACAAAAGAAGAAGACATCATCGATCCGGTGGAAACGCCGTTTTCCGGATTCGTCTTCAAGATCCAAGCCAATATGAACCCTGCGCACCGCGACCGTATCGCCTTTGTCCGGATTGTCTCGGGCAAATTCGAACGTGGCATGAACGTCACCTTATCGAGAACAGGAAAATCGTTCAAGCTGTCCCAGACTACCCAATTTTTAGCGGATGATCGGGAAATGGTCTCCGAAGCTGTCGCCGGTGATATTATCGGCCTGCACGACGTCGGGAATTACCAGATCGGCGATACCATTACGAGCGGCAAAAAGTTCGAATTCGAGGCCTTGCCGCAATTCACCCCGGAATTGTTCATGAAAGTCACGGCAAAAAACGTCATGAAACAAAAGCATTTCCATAAAGGGATCCTGCAGCTCGTGCAAGAAGGCGCAATCCAGTATTATAAAACATTGCACCTGGAAGAAGTCATCCTCGGCGCGGTCGGCCAACTTCAGTTTGAAGTGTTCGAGCATCGGATGAAAAACGAATACAATGTCGATGTAAGAATGGAGCCTGTCGGCAATAAAATTGCGCGCTGGATCGAAAACGAAGAGGACGTCAAAGAGTCGATGTCGAGCGGACGCTCGATGCTGGTCAAAGACCGCTACGACAATTTGGTGTTCCTGTTCGAAAATGATTTTGCAACGCGTTGGTTCCAGGATAAGAATCCGGAAATCCGCCTTTACAGCCTTCTGTAAATGAACATCAAAAAGCCTCTCCTGGGGGGCTTTTCTTTGGTTACTCCAAGTTTGTTTTGAAGAGGACAGCGAGCTCAATTGTTGAAGGGAAAAGGAAAAACATGTCGTTCTTGTGAACACACTCTCTTAAGTTTGCGGTATTAGACATTTTTTCTTATGATAAAGGGACCAGGCATAGAGAGGGATTGAACACATGAAGCTAAGCGATTTTTCCATCAAAAGACCAGTTTTGACCATAGTTACAATGCTTTTGGTCATTATTTTAGGAGCGGTGTCATTTCTCCGGATACCTGTCACGTTAATTCCTGAACTGAATCCTCCGATTGGTGTGGTCGTCACCAATTATCCAGGAGCCAGCCCGACGGAAGTGAATGAAAAAGTGACAAAACCGTTGGAAGCCAATTTGGCGACATTGCCAGGAATCCAATCGGTTCAATCGAACAGCCAGGAAGGATCTAATTTCATCTTGCTAGAGTTCGGATGGGACACGGATATTGATGATGTCCAATCGGAAGTCATGCAGCGGATCGATCAGACCCCGATTCCTGATGATTCGAACGATCCCCGGTTTTTGAAGTTTGACCCTTCCCAATTTCCAATTATCCAATTGTCATTGCGCGCCACTGACGCCGAACAGGACGTCCGCATAATTGCGGAAGAGCTTGAAACACAGCTTCGCCAGACCGATGGTGTAGCTAGTGTAAACATCTCAGGCTCATTGATTGAAGACATTTCAATCAAGCTTGATCCCGCTGAACTGGAAGAACGCGGATTGCAACAAGCGGATATCGTCCAGCTGATACAGGCAAACAACATTTCCTTGCCGGGCGATCCGATCGAAACGGAAGACGGCCGTAATTTGACGACCCGTATCGTCAGTACCTTGGAAAGTGTCGAAGACATCGAGGACCTTATCGTGACAGTCGATCCGATGTCCGGTGATAATGTCACCATCGCCGATGTGGCTGATGTCGCTGTTGCTGAACGTGAATCGAGCAGCGAGACGCGGGCCAATGAAGAGCCGGCTGTGCTGTTATCGGTCCTGCAGGAATCTGGTGCCAATACAGCAGATGTCTCCACCGCTTTTCAGGAGCGCTTGGATGAACTGCTGACAGAAGAACGCTTTTCCTCTGTAGAAGCCGATATATTGTTTGACCAAGGGGATTATGTCAAGCTTGCCATCAATAACATCGGGCAAACCTTGATCCTTGGCGGTATTTTTGCAATGCTCGTCTTGTTCTTTTTCCTTCGCGGAATCAAGAGCCCGATCATTATCGGTGTTGCAATCCCATATTCCGTAATCGTCACGTTTGTATTGATGTATTTTGCTGATTTTGCACTGAACATCTTGACGCTTGGTGCATTGGCGCTCGGAATCGGAATGCTCGTCGATAATGCCATCGTCGTCATCGAGAATATCGAACGGCATCTGGCGATGGGGAAAAAGCCTAAAAAGGCAGCCTCTGATGGAGCACGCGAAGTAGCTGGCGCGATTACTGCGTCAACCTTGACGACTATCGCTGTATTTGTACCGGTCATATTCATTTCCGGATTGATCGGGGAGATCTTCTTTGAATTCGCATTGACAATCTCCTTCAGTTTAGTCGCTTCTCTTGCAGTTGCCCTGACCGTTATTCCGATGATGGCCTCGCGTATGCTCGGACAAAAAGACGGCGAACCGAAACCAGTGAGACCCGATTCAAAAGGTGTGAAGCGTTTTGAAAAAAGTGTCCTCTGGGCGCTGCGCCACAGACTACTCGTCCTGCTGACAGCACTCATGTTCTTAGGGATTGGCGCTTATGGTGTTTCCCAAGTCGGGACCGAGTTTTTACCGGCGACTGATGAAGGTTTTGTCAGCGTTACAGTTGAACTGGAGAATGGATCTTCAACTGCTGCAACGAATGAAGTTGTCCGGAGCATCGAAGAAGAGCTGAAGGCGCAGGAAGATGTCGATGTCTATGTCAGTTTGATCGGTGCGACCCAGCAAGGCCAAGCGCAGGGAAGTGCGGAGTCCAATACTGCTGAAATCTACGTGAAGTTGCTGCCGCTGGATGAGCGTGAACGTTCAGTCTTTGAATTTGTCGACGACGTACAGCCGCAAGTGCTTGAGAAAATAGGTGAAGATGCCCTCGTCAGCTTTAATTTGCAGACGGCAGCAGGATCTACACCTAACACATTAAGTTTCACTGTGACCGATACGGATAAGCCGCGTCTCGATGAAGCGGTTGCTGCGATTGATGACGAATTGTCAGCGTTGCCGAATGTGGTCGAATTGACGAATGATCGCCAAGAGACCATTGATGAGATCCAAATGACGATCGACCGGGAAGCGGCAACGGAAAACAATCTGGCGCCGGCGCAAATCGCGCAAACGGTCAACAATATTACACGCGGAGTACTCGCGACGCAGGTCATCGATGAGCGGGACGAAGTGCTCAGCGTCTTTGTCTCCTATGACGAAGAGCAGCGAAACAGTGTCGACAGCTTACGTGAATTGACCTTGCGTACCCCATCCGGTGCGTTTGTCGAATTGCAGGAGCTGGCAGACATCGAAGTCGCACAGGGACCTGTCTCGATCAGCCGTGTCGACCAGGCTGAAAGTGTATCCTTTACACTTCAGTATCCTTCCGATCAAACATTAGGGGATATGTCTACAGCTGTGGATGAAGCGATAGCGGATCTTGATTTGTCTGAACAGACAGCAGTTTCCTTCGGCGGAGACCGCGAACTGTTCGACGATGCAATCGATGATATGCTGTTGGCGGTTGTGCTGGCGATTGTTCTTGTCTACATCGTCATGGCGGCTCAGTTTGAATCCTTTAAATATCCGCTGGTCATCATGTTCACGGTGCCATTGATGGTCATCGGCGTCTCGATCGCCTTATTCGTCACTCAGACGCCGATCAGCATTACCGCAGTCATCGGGGTGCTGGTGCTCGTCGGGATTGTGGTCAATAACGGAATCGTGCTCGTGGATTACATCAACCAGCGGAAAGCCGCTGGATTGGATTCATTCGACGCAATCGTGACGGCAGTCCATGATCGGAGAAGGCCGATTTTGATGACGGCGTTGACGACGATACTCGGTCTATTGCCGCTGGCGATCGGCATCGGGGAAGGAACAGAAATCAACCAACCGATGGGGATCGCTGTCATCGGAGGCTTGATCAGTTCCACATTCCTGTCATTGTATGTCGTCCCTGTTGTCTATAGCTTATTCGACCGGGAAACACGCTGGATGAACAGCAAAAAAAGAAGAGCCGAAAAAGCAGGAAGTTAAGCGAACCTATGCAGAGTGATCTGCATAGGTTTTTTTATTGTTAAATATTTCTCCTTAACCTATCCAGTATTTAGTAAAATACAAGAAAGGGGAGGGATTGGATGAACATAATGGTATTTACAGGCTTTCCAGGATTTATTGCTACACGGCTGATGGAGTTGTGCGCCGCAAAAGGCTATGGTCTTGCAGCGATCGTTTTGGCGTCTGAAATGGAGAAAGCGAAAGCGGCCGCAAAGAGAATCGAAGAGCAAACGGGCTGCGAACGCATCCGCTTGCTAGTTGGAGATATCACTAAAGAAAGTTTGGATTTGTCGGAACAAGATGTGGCATACCTAAAAGGCCATGAGCTGATATTTTGGCATCTGGCGGCCATATATGACCTGGCTGTGCCCGAATCGATAGCGAAGAAAGTGAATGTGGAAGGCACTCAGCACGTAAATGATTTTGTTCAATCATTGGATAGCTTAAAGCGCTATATGTACTTCAGTACTGCCTATGTGGCGGGCAAACGCGAGGGGATCATTCTTGAAGATGAACTGATCCGGCCACAAGAGTTCAAAAATCATTATGAAGAAACAAAATTCGAGGCGGAACTGCTCGTGGATAAATTGAAAGCGGAAGTTCCCGTGACCATCATACGGCCGGGGATTGTGAGAGGCCATTCGATGACTGGCGAAACGTCCAAATTCGATGGGCCATATTTTTTCTTGAATATGATCGAGCGGATGAAGCGCCTGCCGTTCATACCGTATATTGGGCATTCTAATGCGACTATTAACGTCGTGCCGGTCGATTATATTCTGGAAGCTTCAGTGTATTTGAGTGTATCGGATAAAGCGGCTGGAGCGACTGTCCATTTGACCGATCCGAATCCTCATCCTGTAGAGGAAGTTTATCGGGCGATGGTGCATGAGGTGACCGGGGCCTATCCGAAAGGGCGGCTGCCGAAAAAGATGGCTGCTTGGTCGATGTCTCTTTCTGCTGTTCGCAAGTATCTCGGTGTGGAAGCCGAAACATTGGATTACATGGATTGGCAGGCAAAGTTCGATACGCGCCGCGCAGAAGCTTTGCTAGCTGGCAGCGGCATCGATTGCGCAGACTTTTTGGAAACCATGCCGGCGATGGTGGCGTTTTACGAAAAGCATAAAAATGATAAGAAATATCACGTTTCCATCAATTGATCGTTTACAGATTCTAGAAAAATGCTATAATACTCATATAAATTGATACGGAAAACTCTCGTCAAAGGGGAGTAGCTATAGGGGAACCTATTTCACAGTCGTCAAGACGTGGCTTTGCCATCGGTTGTGATAGCGGATCAACAATGCGCTTAGCAAGACCTTTGCCTTTTATTAGGCAGGGGTCTTTTTTGTGGTTCAGAAGGAGGGAGATCATGGATACTGTCTTATTGGAATATGGCTGGGTGCTGCTTGTGCTTATTGGGTTGGAGGGATTGCTTGCTGCAGATAACGCTGTCGTCATGGCGGTCATGGTCAAGCATTTGCCGAAAGTGCAGCAAAAGAAAGCGTTGTTCTATGGATTGGCGGGAGCGTTCATTTTCCGGTTTACTGCCTTGTTCATGATCACCTTTTTAGTGAACATTTGGCAGATCCAAGCTTTAGGCGCAGCGTACCTATTGTTTATTGCGATGAAGCACATTTACGACCAACGCAAGGGCAAAGAGCACACACTTGAACTGGAATCGACGAAAGGCTCGAGCTTTTGGGTGACCGTCCTGAAAGTGGAATTGGCGGATATTGCATTTGCCATCGACTCGATGCTCGCTGCAGTTGCACTGGCCGTCACTTTGCCGCATCTCGGTGATTTTGATATTGGGGGCATCAATGGCGGTCAATTTACTATTATGCTTGCCGGTGGTTTGATCGGTGTCATTATCATGCGGTTTGCGGCACATAAGTTTGTCCGCCTGCTGGAAAAATTCCCTCAATTGGAGACCGCAGCTTTTGTGGTTGTCGGCTGGGTAGGGGTCAAATTGCTCATCTTGACCTTATCGCATGAAAAATTGGGACTGCTGCCGCATGATTTTCCGCATTCTACACCGTGGACATTGACGTTCTGGACAGTCCTTATAGGAATCGTATCGGTCGGTGTTTTTACAGGGCTTAGGAAAAATAAACAAAAACCTTAAAGAGACGGATAAGCCTAGTGGGGCAGTTGGCCACTAGGCTTATTTTTTTGGACGATTATTGGACGGACATAAAAACAAGTCCGGCGGCGAATAGACTAGTGACTAGAACTGTCTCCTCCTTTCCAATCCTAGAACGGAAAGTTACAATGAAGAAAACAGGATTTGAAATGAGGTGAGTTGCATGCTGTTGACAGCATTAGGCGGTTTGTTTGGATATGGTGCCGAAATACCGCTTGAAACATTGGTGCAGATGGCACAGCGCGGAGATGAAGCGGCAGAAGAGGAACTGCTATCTTCCCACGTCCCATTTATTAAGAAAACGGCTGCCCAAGTATGCAAACGGTTCATCGATGAAAACCAGGATGAATTCAGCATCGCGCTCTCCGCATTTCATGAAGCGATCCGTCAGTATCGACCTGGACATGATGCCTCATTTCTGACCTTTGCCCACATGGTCATCAGAAGGCGGGTTATTGACCACATTCGGAAAGAAAGCAAGCGGTTAGAGTTTAGCCATGATTTCACTGCTTCCCCGAATGAAGACCATCATAACCATATCGGGGATCGTGCTTCGGCTGCTTCCCATACCGCACAAATGCACAACGATATGAGGCGAGAAGAGATTCTCCAATTCGAGGAGATGCTCGCGGAATTCAGCCTGTCTTTCAAAATGCTCGCCAAAATTTCCCCTGCACACGAAGACGCAAGGAGAAATGCGGTGCAAATCGCACAATTGGTAGCGGAAACGGATGAGTATAAACAGTATTTGCTTGATAAGAAGAAACTTCCCGTTAAACATATTGAGGAACACGTTCAAGTATCACGGAAAACGATCGAACGGAACCGGAAATACATAATTGCGATGGCGCTGCTTTTAATGAGCGATTTGCATTATCTAAAAGATTATTTAAAGGAGCGGTTGAACTGATGCGATTGCAAAAAGGCATTTGTATAGAACTCGATGGAGACCATTCTGTCTATATGCTCGCAGATGGCCGCTTCGTGAACGGCAGGCCGAAAGAAGGCACCGCCGTAGGTGAAGAAGCGTATTTCGAATGCTTGCAAAATGAAAAAACAGCGCGTCATCGCTTAAAGCCACTGGCGTTGCCGATCATCGCGGCGGTTGCCATCATGTTTTTGGCGTTTTCTACATGGATGCTTCCAGCTGAAGAAGCATATGGCTACGTGCAAATCGAGTCCAACCCAGGGATTGAACTTGGAGTAGATGACGAATGGCGTGTGATTTCAGTTAGAGAGTTGAATGAGGACGGAAAGCAATTGATCGGAAGGCTTGCCGATTGGGAAAATCAAAGCCTGGAGGATATTCTCAAAAAAGTGTTCGCTCTATCGATTGATGAGGAAACAGAACATGTGACGATTACTACTGTGCAGGGAGAAGAGGACACAGAGGCGACCATTAATGTGGAACAAATCGCACTAGCGACTTTATTTGCCGGCAGCAATAGGAATTTGCATCTCCATTTGAAAGAAGCAAATAAAAAGCAATGGCGGAAAGCGAAAAGGCAACAAGTTCCCGTCGCCCAGTTTGTTGATAACGATAGAACCTTTACTTCCCCTCATAAGCAGAATAATGATGTGCAGCCTGCCCAGAATGAAGATAGCCGGCTCGACAAGGTGGAGCAGAACAAAGCGGGAAGTGAAGCGGTCCCTAATCTGACTGAGAACTCCCCTGCACCGAAAGTTGAAGCCGATAAGAATTCCGTTTCCCCTTCAAAAGAAAGTGAACCGGAAACATCGCCGGCTCCTGCTGATAAAGGGAAGCCTGATGCACCGAAAGCTCCTAGCATAAAAGAGCCGGAAAAGGCACCGAAACCTCCAGCAGCCAAAAAGGAACCATCGAAACCAAAAGAACCTTCAGCAGGGAAGTCTGAGAAACCGGATTCAACAAAAGGCAATAACTCAACCCCTGAAAAAACAAACCCTGAAAAACCATCAGGGAAACAAACCAATCCTGCCCAAAAGAATAATCTTGAAAGCAAAGTGGAAAAAGACAAGATTATGGAAAAACCTAAGGGAAATGAAGCTTCGAAAGAAAATAGCGGAGTCCAGGGGAAAAGCAATGCGATACAGCCTGGCAAAAACAGTACGCAGAAGCTGAATCCGGGAAATTCAAAAACTGAAACAGGCAAGGACAGCAAGGAGAAAAACACTCCCGTTTCCAACAAAGAAAACGGAAATGGAAAAGCTCCAGATACAGGCGGAAAGTCTGGAAATGGGCGGGAATAGGCCGATGCCGAAAGGTAAGGTATTTTCAGCGGGCAACGGGGAACTTTTAACGGCTGGAAACGGATAATTTGAGGCAAGCAACCATTATATCTTTGGCATTCTGCACATTAAAATCCGGTAACTGGCGCCTATTCCTAAAAGAATGGCGCCAGCGGTTTATTTTCTGGAAGTGGGCGTATTTTAAAACCGAAGGCGATGGCTGCTCAGTAAGCAGTTCCGGCACTTTTCCCCGCATTTTTCCTGTAGAATGATCGTGCATTTTAAAATAGCTCTTTTCTTTTCTTCTTTCTTTACATAGAATGGGAAGAGAGTTACTTGCCGAAGGGAATTTTACGCCTATGATGAAATCAGTTCAACGCATTCGAAATCTTACACCTGCCCAGGCAATCGTAGCGTATTATTTCGTAGCGATTGCTTTTTCCTTTTTGCTGCTGCGCCTTCCCGGAGTCCTACAACCTGGGGTGAGCATGACGTATATCGATACTTTGTTCACGGCAGTCAGCGCAGTCAGCGTGACAGGGCTGACGGTGATCAACGTTTCGGAAACACTATCAGTGTTCGGCATTATTATCTTAATGTTGATCTTGCAATTCGGTGGCATCGGTATCATGTCGATCGGGACGTTTTTCTGGATTCTGCTCGGGAAGAGGATAGGACTTCGAGAGCGCCAATTGATCATGGTCGACCATAATCAATCGAGCATGTCTGGGGTCGTCAAATTAATTACAGAAATCGTCAAGATTCTGTTGCTTATTGAAGCGATCGGAGCACTCATATTGACGGTGTACTTCACCCAATACTTTTATAGTTTCAGCGAAGCTCTTCTACATGGCGTGTTTGGTTCTGTCACTGCAACGACGAACGGCGGTTTCGATATTACGGGGTCATCTTTGCAGCCGTATGTCGATGATTATTTCGTCCAGATCGTCAATATGCTTTTGATCATCCTCGGAGCGATCGGTTTTCCCGTGTTGATCGAATTAAAGGAATTTCTGTCGAATAAGACGAAGAATTTCCGCTTCTCGCTTTTCACTAAAATCACGACGAGCATTTTCGGCATGCTGCTGGTCGTCGGCACGATTGGCATTTTGATTTTGGAGTCGGTCAATGCATTCAAAGGGATGTCTTGGCATCAAACATTGTTCGGGGCATTGTTCCATTCCGTCTCCTCCCGGTCCGGCGGTCTCGTTACGATCGACATTACGCAGTTCAGTGACGCTACAAACGTATTCATGAGTGCGCTGATGTTCATAGGGGCGTCTCCAAGCTCTGCAGGAGGCGGCATCCGGACGACTACTTTTGCAATCGCGATCCTGTTCTTGATCAACTTTGCAAGAGGGAAAAACACCATCCAAATTTTCAATAGGGAAATTGAATTGATCGATGTGTTCCGATCATTTGCGGTCATTTTCCTCGCCGGGGTTATGGTGCTGTTGTCCACGATGGCATTGATTATCACGGAGCCAAATGCGTCCATTATAGAGATCCTCTTTGAAATCACTTCTGCATTCGGAACGTGTGGGATGTCGCTCGGCTTAACGAGTGATTTATCGTCTACCGGAAAAGTGATCGTGATGGTCTTGATGTTTATCGGACGTGTGGGACTGATATCCTTCCTGTTTACGATTGGCGGAAAAACCGATCCGACAAAGTTCCATTATCCGAAAGAACGCGTTATCATCGGATAATTCAGCTGAACGTGCTATTCGGCCTTCAAAGGGATATAATCGAAATAATCGAGTAATTATAGCGGAAATGAGTGAAGGAAAATGGATGAAGATATCAAACAGTCATTAAAGCTTTTTATCGTTCTGTCCCGTGCGCATAAAGCGATTTCAGAACAGACCAATCAATTTTTCCAGGAAAACGGGGTCAATCCGACAGAATTCGCAGTTTTGGAGCTCCTGTACCACAAAGGACGGCAACCGCTGCAGAAAATTGGCGGTAAGATTTTGCTTGCCAGTGGATCGATCACTTATGTCATCGACAAATTGGAAAAGCGCGGGTTTATTACACGTGTCAATTGCCCGAGCGACCGACGCATCACGTATGCAGAAATAACCGATGAAGGAACAGCGTTCATGGCCGAAATCTTTCCGGCGCACGAACAAAAACTGCATGAATTGACAGCGGCTTTGACGACAGAAGAAAAGCAGCAGGCTATCGAGTTGATGAAGAAACTTGGCTTGTCGATAAAAGATCTGTCCTATTAAAAAAATCCTCCGTTTATGACGGAGGATTTTTTATGTTATTTTTGTACACGCTCGATTGTTTGCGCCATTTGAATGAAATCGTCTCTAGCTTCTACTGTGCTATGATCAAAGATCGTGACGCGCACGACGATATTATCTCCTTCAAAAGCGATTCCCGTGACATGCCCTTCAGCAGTTTCGACTTCATATGCAGCAGACTGGCTGAAGGCAGAATCATCATAGTCGGTAAATTCCTGCACCTCGGCATCCGGGTTGGATGCTTGAACGGTATCTTGTGTATTCGCAACCAGCTCATCAAAATCAATGTCGCTAGGATAATAAGTTTCGACACGCATGAACACCGCGTCATTTTCCTGCAGGAAGATGACGTCGCGGTTAGGCTCTTCTGCAGTGAATTCATAGCCATCGAGTACATAGAGCTGATAAGCTTGTCCGTCGCTCATCGTCAATTCCCCTTCAGGCGTCTCCACGTGCCCCTCACCTGAAGTGGCATCCGTCTCCTCTGCTGCCTCTGGAGTTTCTTCTGTTGATTCTGTTTCTGATGTAGTATCATCACTTATTTCTTCTGTTGTTTCTGCTGGGTCTGTTTCAGGTTCTTCCCCGGCAAGATCTGCAGTTCCACAGCCTGCGAGAAAGACCCCTGCAGCAAAAATAGCTGGAGTGAATAATGCATTCTTTTTCATGAATCAAATTCCTCCCTTCCGATTTCCCTATTAGACGGCCAGAAGGAGGTAAAGTTTCAAACTAATTGAAAAACTCTGTTACTAATAAATGAGATGCGTTATACCGGCAATGGCATGATGACGAATAAAAGCGTCAGGATGACTAGATGGGTGATGATCAAGAGCGGCATGCTGCGTTTCCACTCATACAGGATCCCGAGGAGGGCACCGGTTATAACTCCTGCAATGATGCCTAGCCAGAAGCCGCTAAATGCCAATGCAATGCCGAACAAAAGAGAAGCACTTAAGATTGCGTAAGGCAGTTTCATATATTTTTTCAGTTGCTGCTGGATATAGCCGCGCCAAAAAATCTCTTCTCCCGGTACGATGACAAACATTAATAATAAATAATGCCAAACGCTTGAAGGGGAGAATATTGACTGCAGCGCAGATAATGGGCCTTCCGCATTGAACGGCAAGAAACCAACAAACCGGTAGCCGATCGCCAACAAGGCATAAATCAATATTCCGAACAGTACACCATATAATAATGATTTCCACGTCTCCAACTCATCGAAGACGGAGTAATTGATTATAGCAATCGACATGAGCACCAAAATGGCGAATGTATACATATACCAAAAAACGGCTATATTTTCAAAAGCGAGATGGTAAAGATAAAGAGAAAGCGGCAATAGCCAGATAAGCGTATGGCGCTTCAATATACTAAGCATAGAAAAAATCCTCCTAAATTCAAGACGGCTATAAGCCAAATTGGAACAAACATATCATTCGGGTGGACGGGTATGGTTTCGTCCGTATAGTATTATAACAGAAGCATTTTGACAACACGAAAAGAAAGGAGAACATTTCATGACTGATTACTCATACGAGCTAGAGCGCCTGAAAAATGGAGAAATACAATCTTTATCCATTCCGAAAGAGGAATTTTTAGAGTTCAGGAAAATATTGGTCGAAAGGGAGGATTTCAAGCATTTTAGAGGCACGGCTTTTCATCACGGCATGACTGAGTATGAATATACCGAACAGCCTTCAAAATAATTTTTTTTAAAAAAAGGTTTAGAGTAGGTTTTGAGCGGGCATAGTATACCTGAACACAGCAACATTCTCATTTCCCCCTTTTGTGGTCGGCCCATTATGGACCGGCCTCTTTTTTTTGGTTTAAAAAGATGAGTGAATAGACTGACGATTTTTGCTACTATAGAAGTATAAAGGGAGGAAATTACATGAAAATTGGATTTATCGGCACCGGCGTCATGGGGAACAGCATAGGCCGCCATTTGCTCGAGGGCGGCCATGAACTGTCGGTATACACGAGAACTGCGTCAAAAGCTGAAGACTTGCTGTCGAAAGGAGCTACTTGGAAAAATAATCCTCGTGAACTTGCGCAGACAGCAGAGGTGATTTTTACGATGGTCGGCTACCCGTCTGATGTTGAAGAGGTATATTTCGGCGAAAACGGATTGTTGCAGCATGCAGAAAAAGGGGCAGTTTTAATCGATTTGACAACTTCCCAACCGAGATTGGCGCAAAAAATAGCGCAAGCTGCTAAAGAAAGGGGGATGCATGCTTTGGATGCGCCCGTTTCAGGAGGCGATATTGGGGCGAAAAATGCAGTCCTGTCCGTCATGGTGGGAGGAGAAGAGCCGGTTTTCAATGAGATGCTCCCCTTATTCCGCCTATTCGCCGGGAATATCATCCTTCAAGGGCCGGCCGGTTCAGGCCAGCATACGAAAATGTGCAACCAAATAAACATTGCCAATAACATGTTAGGAGTTTGCGAGTCGCTTATTTATGCGAAAAAAGCAGGGCTGGACCCCGAAAATGTGCTCCGTTCAATTTCTGCAGGCGCAGCCGGTTCCTGGTCGTTATCGAATTTGGCTCCCAAAATGATCGAAGGCGATTTCCAACCAGGATTTTATATCAAGCATTTCATCAAGGACATGAAAATCGCAGTGCAGGAGTCGGAGCAATGGGGCCTTGAACTTCCAGGCCTTAAGTTATCACTTGGTATATACGAGGAGTTGGAACGTGCTGGAGATGGGGATCTTGGGACACAAGCTTTAATTCGTCATTTTGATTTCGCTGACAGATGAGAACAGAAAAGCCGGCAGTACCACACTGCCGGCCGGATCAATCAAAATATGATTTTTTGGGCGAATAGAACCGATTCATTTCTTTTGGTTCGTACCGCTTAGAAAAAGATGGGACTGCAGCTTGCTTTGCTGGCGGTTCAAGACCTGTAAAGTCCCGAAGCAATTCTTTCGCGTGTTTGAGGTTCATTCGGCTTGGCGGATTGCGGTAGGATTCATCCAGTTCGCCAAAATGTTCAAGTGAATGGAAATCTTCTTTCTTGGGGAGCATATGGAAATAATAATTGCCGCATTTCACGAGGACAGAAGATTGTTGTTGGCTCTTTCGGGGGTTTTTACTGAAGTGCAGGCCAAGTTTTTGAGCACGGTTTTGTTGGATCATCAGGTTCAAAGCTTGTTTTTTCAAAGCATATAGATACTGGTTGTCTGTAGCAGTCTTAGCGTGGCGGTTGACGGTGAAAATAGCTTGTGCGATTTCCGAATCCTTGTTCATTGAAGACATGGGCTCATTCCTTTCGCAGTAGTAGTGGATTGGTCAGTCTTTGTTCATCATATCAAAATTTTCAGTCACTGTACATAAACCGGAATCAGCCGAGCTTTGCTGGATTAATTAAAAAGATTAAAAAGGGGATGTTGAGATGTTGAGCGAACAAACAATAATTGTGACCGGAGGCTCCAGTGGCATGGGCTTTCACATGGCGGAAAAGTTTGCGTCTGAAGGAGCCAATGTCGTAATAACTGGACGTGATATGGAGAAGTTAAATGAAACTTTAACGAAATTGTCCGGGCTGCGAGGCCAAGTGGAAGCGTTTCAAATGGATGTTCGGGAACCTGAACATGCAAAGGCGATGGTGAAATTCGCCCATGAAAAATTCGGGCGTATAGATGGCCTTGTCAATAATGCGGCCGGGAATTTCATCGTCCATGCAGAAAAACTATCACCGAACGGGTGGAAATCCGTTATTGATATTGTTTTGAATGGCACGTTTTTCTGTTCTCATGCTGTCGGTAATTATTGGATTGAAAATGGCGTAAAAGGGAATATACTTAATATGGTGGCAACGTACGCATGGAACGCCGGGGCAGGAGTAGCCCATTCCGCAGCCGCAAAAGCCGGAGTCATGTCATTGACACGCACTTTGGCAGTGGAGTGGGGCACGCAATACGGAATTCGCGTCAACGGAATTGCTCCAGGGCCGATCGAACGTACAGGGGGAGCCGATAAACTTTTCGAATCCCAAGAAGCGATGGAGCGGACATTGAAATCGGTGCCGCTGGGCCGGCTCGGGAAACCCGAGGAAATAGCTGACCTAGCCGCATTCATCATGTCGGACAAAGCCTCTTATATGAACGGGGAAATTGTGACTTTGGACGGCGGCCAGTGGTTGAATAAATTTCCTTTTTGAGCCAAATCACCCAATTAAATAGTTTCGGGATTCGAATTATGTTATGATGTAATCGAAGTGTTTTGGCATCAGACCATTCGATGCAAAAGGAGTAGAGCACATGATTTCATTACCGAGCAAAGACTTTCTTGAAACCCCGATTGAAGAATTTGTCATCTCGTCCGAAAAAGTAGCACATGTCCAAATCGGCAATAGTGCCGAGCATGCTTTATTGGTTTTGACGAAGACCGGCTATTCAGCCATCCCGGTTTTGGATGCGAAGTACCGGTTTCACGGCTTGATTAATGCCCAGCGCATCACAGATGCCATTCTTGGAATGGACCATATAGAATACGAAAAGCTTGGCGATATCCGAGTCGAGGAAATTATGCAAACCGATTTGCCGCTTATTCATCTGCACGAACGATTCCAAAGAGCTTTGGATTTGGTGATTGACCAAAACTTCCTCTGTGTAGTCGATGATGACGGAATGTTTATGGGGATTTTGACGCGACGCATTGTTTTGAAGCAACTGAAAAAACAACTTTACCAGTTTAAACGATAGTTATCTGTGAAAAGGTCTCATCCATTGAGGCCTTTTTTTCTGCTGGCTGAAAGAAGGGATTATGATGAATCAAATGAAGCGCCCCTTGATCCTGATTGCGGTCATGCTGGCGATGTTCGTCGCTGCTGTCGAAGCGACCATCGTTTCAACGGCCATGCCAAGCATCGCCGCTGATCTCGGTGGATTTTCAAAATATAGCTGGGTTTTTTCTGCATATTTGCTGATGAGCACTGTAACGGTCCTGTTGTATGGGAAATTGGCGGATATTATCGGACGGAAAGCAATCTTTGCTTTTGGCATGCTGCTGTTTTTGACCGGTTCGCTGCTTTGCGGTTTTGCAGACTCGATGGAGCAATTGATTGCTTTCCGATTTATCCAAGGCGCAGGGGCCGGAGCCATCATGCCGATTGCCTCGACTATTGTCGGGGATATCTATTCGCCAGATGAACGTGCCAAGATCCAAGGTTATCTATCCAGTGTGTGGGGTATTTCGGCTATTGCAGGGCCTGCTATCGGCGGCGTTTTAGTCGCGACGATCGGTTGGCAATATGTTTTTTGGGTCAATTTGCCGCTCGGTGTCCTGTCGCTTGTTGGAATCTTGATTTATTTAAAGGAACCGCTGCGCACTGAGCGCACGAAAGTCGATTATAAAGGGGCTTTATTCCTGACGGCTGCATTGAGTGCAATCTTATACCTTCTCATTGAAGGCGGTGTCTCTTTTGACTGGATGTCAACTTCGACAGTATTGTTGGCAAGTGCGGGGGCTTTATTGCTGTATTGGTTCATTAAGGCAGAGCGGGTCTCTGACAATCCGATGATGCCTTTTGAAATTTGGCGCAATCGGGCGATTTTGTATGCAAATCTGGTGTCGCTTGCAACCGGAATCATTCTGATCGGCATTTCAAGTTATTTGCCGGCTTATGTGACCGGCGTCATGGAGCAGCCAGCCGCAATCGCCGGCTTCACCTTGACGACGATGTCGATCGGATGGCCGATCGCTTCCGTCTTGTCCGGGAGGCTCTTGATCAGTATCGGCTATTTCCGCACCTCGCTTCTTGGGGGATCGTTCCTGCTGCTCGGTACGGCTTTGTTCGTTGCCATGCAGCCGGGCTTCGGGCCGCTGTGGGCAGGGATGTCCAGTTTCTTCGTCGGCGTCGGCATGGGGCTGACCAGTACGGCCTTTATCGTCTCTATCCAATCCGCCGTTCCATACGATAAGCGCGGCGCTGCAACCGCTTCGAATATGTTTATGCGCAATCTCGGCAGTACGATCGGGGTAGCGCTTCTTGGCAGCATATTAAATAGCTCGTTATTGAGCCGCTTGAATGAATCGGGCAATAGCTTGACATTGGAATCAGTCAATGCCATTTTAAGCATCGACAGCCGCATGCAGTTGTCTATAGAAGATAAACTGGTATTGCAGGAGGCTCTGGCTTTCGGCCTGCGCAACGTATACAGTATTGCGTTTATCTGTGCCTTGATCAGCTTCATGCTGATTTTCGGCTTGCGTGGATTGAAAGGGGGAAAGACGAATGTCAAATGAAGAAATAATCATTAAAGTGCTGGCTGAAGAGGGCAATATGCGCAAAGCGGCAGAGCGGTTGTTCTTATCACAGCCAGCATTATCACAGCGTTTGCAATCGATCGAAAAGGAATGGGGCCAGCAATTGTTCATCCGTTCCCAAAAAGGGCTGACTCCGACACCAGCTGGCGAGCTAGTCATCCAATACGCTAAAGAAGCGGTTGTGCGGCGGGAAGAAATTTTTGAACAGCTTCACACTTTAAGTGAAAAAGTACATGGCACCTTGAAAATTGCCTGCGCTTCGATTATCGGGCAAAATTGGCTCCCGAAAGTGCTGAAAGATTTCATTACGCTTTATCCCGAGGCGAAAGTGCAATTGATCACCGGTTGGAGTTCGGAAATTGTTCGTGCCCTTTATGAAGGGGAAGCGCATATCGGCATAGTCCGTGGCCAAACGGATTGGAAAGGACCGAAGATTCATTTATTTAAAGATACTTTGTATTTAGTCGATAAAGAAATCAGTTCACTAGAAGAAGTGATGCAGACCGAACGCCCATTCATTCAGTTTAAAAGCGATTCTACATATTATGAGGAAATCCAACAATGGTGGCAAAAGCATTTCGCCTCCAACCCGAAACGCCAAATCACGGTGGACCAGATCGAGACGTGCAAACAGATGGCAGTCAATGGCATCGGCTATGCGATTTTACCGTCCATCACCTTGACAGGCGAAGAAAATGTCCATACGATGCCGCTGACGAACAGTGAAGAAGAACTCGAATTGACTCGAGATACGTGGCTGATCGGCTACGAATCGTCCTTCCAGCTGCGCCAAGTCGAGGCATTTGTCGATATTGTCAAAAAACATGCCACTCTGTTAAGCTAAAGGATGTATTATTATACTGAATCAGATATAATAACACCATTACACAAGAGAAAGAGGTTTTGATCAATGGAACAAATGGATGCAAATCAAATTATTTCGTACATACAGAATGCGAAGAAATCGACGCCTGTAAAAGTATATGTCAAAGGCGAGGGCGTCGCTGCGCTTGATTTTGGCGAAGGCTCGAAAGTATTCGGAGAAGGCAATCATGCAACGGTATTCGGTGAATGGGCTGAGGTGGAAAAAGCTTTGGAGCAGCATGCCGGCGTCATTGAAGATTCCGTCGTGGAAAACGACCGCAGAAATTCTGCCATCCCAATGCTTGATTTGAAAAACATCAATAGCCGCATCGAACCTGGTGCGTTCATCCGCGAAAACGTGGAAATCGGCAGCAATTGCATCATCATGATGGGTGCTGTCATCAACATCGGCTCGGTCATCGGCGACGGCACGATGATCGACATGGGCGTCATCATGGGCGGCCGCGCGACAGTCGGCAAAAACTGCCACATCGGAGCAGGCGCTGTATTGGCAGGCGTTATCGAGCCTGCATCAGCGACACCGGTTATCGTTGAGGATGACGTCATGATCGGCGCAAACGCAGTGATTTTGGAAGGCGTACGCATCGGCAAAGGATCAGTGGTCGCAGCAGGGGCTGTCGTGATCGAAGATGTGCCTGAAAACGCAGTGGTCGGCGGCATGCCGGCACGAGTTTTGAAGTTGATGGATGATAAGACCCGTTCGAAAACGGAAATCAAGCAAGAACTCCGCCAGCTGTAAGAGGCCTTTTATGGATCTTATTCAAATCAGGAGAGAGCTGCATGAAATCCCGGAAATCGGTTTTAAGGAACTCGAAACGCAAAGCTATTTGAAAAATCTCATATCCCGGATGTCATCCGAGCGAATGGAAATGGCTGAATGGCGCACCGGCTTGGTTGTTAAAGTGAAAGGGTCCTCACCGAAAAAAACAATCGGGTGGCGCACTGATATCGACGGTTTACCGATACGTGAGGAAACCGGCTTGCCGTTCGCCTCACGCCATGACGGATTCATGCATGCTTGCGGGCACGATGTCCATATGGCTATTGCGCTCGGTTTGCTGGAGCAGCTGATTGAACATCCGATCCAAGACGATGTAGTGATCCTGTTCCAACCTGCGGAAGAAGGGCCAGGTGGCGCTAAACCGATTCTGGAATGGCTGGAAAAGGAACGTCCGGACTTATTGCCTGACGAGCTTTTTGCCCTGCACATTGCACCTGAATTGCCGACTGGCACAGTAGCGACAAAGCCAGGACTGCTCTTTGCCAATACATCGGAATTGTTCATCGATTTACACGGCAAAGGCGGCCATGCCGCTTACCCGCATCAAACGCACGATATGGCAGTTGCAGCGGCTGCATTGTTGATGCAATTGCAGACGGTCGTCAGCCGCAATGTCGACCCGATGGATTCGGCTGTTTTGACGGTCGGGAAGATGTCTGCCGGCACTGTCCAGAACATTATCGCTGAACGGGCGCGCCTGGAAGGGACAATCCGCACCTTGACGCCTGAGTCGATGGTAAACGTCAAAAAACGCGTCGAATCGCTGTGCCGGTCGATCGAAGAAGGCTATGAATGCCGAGTGTCGATCGATTACGGAGCAAACTACCGCCAAGTGGATAATGACGAACAGCTCGCTGAATCATTTTTGCACTATGCACAGGATTATCCTGAAATACAGGCTGTCCGGAGCAAAGCCGCCATGACTGGGGAAGATTTCGGCTATTTCACCGAACGGCTGCCAGCTTTGATGTTTTGGGCAGGGGTCGGATCGGATTATGGACTGCACCATTCCAAATTGATGCCGGACGAGAGAATCCTATCGTTCATGCCAAGGTTCATTTACGATTATTTCAAGCAACGATAGAAAGAAGCGAGACGCCGCTAGGGCGTCTCGCTTCTTTTTTGGTTAAATTCTGATTCAGCTGCTGCGGCTTTCCTGCAGCATTTCTTTTTTTCGTGTCGACCAGCTCAAAGCGATAAAGAAACACACGAGCAGGATGAACGTTCCTGTAATATACGGGAAGCTCATGTCGATATCGAACAAAATCCCGGCAAGCGCCGGTCCGATCATATTGCCAAGGCTCATGTAAGCATTATTCATCCCGGCTGCGTAGCCTTGCGAGTCTCCTGCGAGTTTCGAAATGAGCGTGTTGATCGCAGGGCGCAGAAGGGAGGCGGCTGTGAAAAAGACAGCTGCCACGAACAGGATCGTCCAAAAAGTATTGACGAAAAGAATGCCGATCATCGCTGCTGCTGAAATAAGCAGATTGACGAGGATGACGCGCATCTCACCGAATCTCTTGAAGAGGCTGTCGATGACAAAAGTTTGTACGATGACGCCGACAAATCCACCGACAGTGATGACGACCGATATTTCTTTCGGCGTGAACTGGAATTGTTTATCAACATACAGGGCGATTGTCGATTGGAAGTTCGACAGCCCGAATGCAAAGATGAACATGACAAGCAGCATGACAAAATACGGTGTATAGACAGAACGCTTCATCTGCTGGTACAAATTCTCTCGTTTATAGTCTACGGCCTGAACGGCTGGTTTAACGTTCGGTAAGGCGAAGAAGGACAGCAAGGCGGACAGCAAAGCGACCGCTGTCGCAACATAGAACGGGAACTGCAAGCTGACTTCCGATAGGAAGCCGCCGATGCCTGGCCCGATCATAAAGCCGAGTGACATCGAGGCGCCGAGGAGCCCCATTCCTTTGCCGCGTTCTTCGTAAGTCGTGATATCGGCCACGAAAGCCATCATTGGCGGGATGAGGAATGCACCGCCGACGCCGCTGAAGAAGCGGGCGAGATAAAGCACCCATAATTCGGTTGCCATGCCGAAAAGAAGCTGCGACAAGCCGAAAACGACAAGGCCGAAAATAATCAAATTCTTGCGTCCGTATTTATCGGATAATTCACCTGAAATCGGCGAGAAAAGAAATTGGGCAAAGGCGAACGTGGCGATCAGCGTTCCAAGTGCCTGGCCTGCAACTCCGAATGTTTCCAGATAAGCAGGCATGATCGGGATAATGAGGCCGATTCCGCTCATGGCGATGAACATATTGAACATGAGAATGTATAAGGCGAATTTAGTTGATTTAACGGCCATGAGCCTAACCTTCCCTCGTTTTTTATTTCGTGTGGCTAAATTTTTGTGTTATGAACTTATTTACTATACCTTATTTAAACAGAAAAAAACAGGCAGAAGTTCTGCCTGTCATTTTTCCATATCCATTTTGAATTCCAAAAACAGCTCATTGTAGACACCAAGCATTTCAAGTCCTAAGTTTTCATAGACTTCGAGGCGGTCGCGCATTTCTTCTGTCGGATAGAAGCGCTCGTCCCCTGTCACTTCAGGATCCATTAACTCGAGTGCGGCTGCATTTGGGGAAGAGTAGCCGACATAATCCGCATTTTGAGCAGCGACTTCAGCATCGAGCATGAAATTGATGAATTCGTGAGCGCCATCGACATTGCCGGCTGTCGCCGGGATGATCATATTATCGAACCAAAGATTGGAGCCTTCTTCCGGCACTGAATAATCGATGTCTTCATTGATCCACATCATATCCGCTGCTTGCCCCGACCAAGTGACCGCTACGGCCGCTTCTTCACGCCGCATCATTTCGACGATTTCATCCCCGATGATCGCCTTGACATTCGGGCCGAGGGTTTTTAGCTTATCGGTCGCTTCACGCAATTCCCCCATATCTGTGGAATTCAGCGAATATCCGAGGCTGTTCAAGCCGAGGCCAATCACTTCACGCGCGCTGTCGACGAGTATGACTTCCTGCTCGAGCGATGGATCCCATAAATCATCCCAGCTTTCAAAAGTCTGGCCGTCAAGGAGCGTTGGGTTATAGGCGATTCCGACCGTTCCCCAGAAGTAAGGTATCGAAAATTCATTTCCCGGATCAAACGGCAGATCCAAGAAGTACGGATCGATGTTTTCAAGATTCGGGACTTTGCTATGGTCAATCGGCAATAATAAATCGGATTCCTTCATTTTCTCAATGGCATATTCGGAAGGCATCGCTACATCGTACGAAGTGCCGCCTTGTTCGATTTTAGTCATCATAGCCTCGTTCGATGCAAAGGTTTCGTAGATGACTTGAATGCCCGTTTCTTCCTCAAAGCGCGCGATTAATTCAGGGTCGATATATTCCCCCCAATTATAGACGGAAATCGAGCCGCTTCCGCTCGTATTCGAGCTGCTTTCGAGTAAATGGACGGCATAAAACAACACTGCAGAAATAACGACAATGACAGCACTCGCTCTAATTATGGCTTTCATGGACGGGTTCCTCCTGTTCCGGCATTCGTTGTTGCCCGTTGGTTAAAGAAATAGTAACCGAGGACAAGACCGAGTGTGACGACGAAGATCAAAGCGGAGAGGGCGTTGATCGTCAGGGTGATGCCCGCCCGTGCCATTGAATATATCTCAACCGATAATGTCGCAAACCCATTACCCGTGACGAAAAACGTAACAGCAAAATCATCCAGTGAGTAGGTAAGTGCCAGAAAAAAGCCGGCAAAGATGCCCGGTTTGATATAGGGGATGATGACACGCGTCAAAATATCCCGCTGCGATGCACCGAGGTCAGTCGCCGCATCAATCAAAGACGAGCTCATTTCCTGCAGTTTCGGCAATACCATGATAACGACGATCGGGATGCTGAAAGCGATATGGGAAACGAGTACGGACGCAAAGCCAAGTTTCACTCCGACCATCGTAAAGAGAATCAAAAACGATGCACCGATGATGACATCCGGGCTGACAATCAATACAGTATTCAATGACAAAACAGCATTGCGCATTTTCCGGTTGCGAAGGAAAATGATGCCTATTGCGCCAAGTACGCCGATGGTAGTCGAAATCAGCGCAGATAACAGCGCAACAATGACAGTGTTCAACACGATGATGAGCAAGCGGGTGTCGTTGAATACTGCTGCATAATGCTCCAAAGTGAAGTCTTCAAAGCCGGACATCGTGCCTCCGCTATTGAATGAATAAAAAATCAAATAGAAGATTGGGGCATACAAAATAAAAAAGACAAATGCCAAATAGATTTTGGCGGGATTACCTAGCTTTGCCATCCAGCGCCCCTCCTTTCTCTTTCGGGCCTGTGAGCAGCATGATGATGATCATAAAGAGAATCAAAAAGACGGCGATCGTCGATCCCATCCCCCAGTTTTGCGTAACGAGAAACTGCTGTTCAATCGCCGTACCGAGCGTGATGACTTTATTCCCGGCGATGAGCCGAGTGATGACAAATAAGGAAAGCGCAGGGATGAAGACGACTTGGATGCCGGACTTGACGCCATTGATCGCCAGCGGGAAAATCACGCGGCGGAATGTAGTCCACTGAGACGCTCCTAGATCGCGCGATGCATCAATCAGCGCAGGATTGATTTTATCGAGTGCGTTGAAAATCGGCAGCACCATGAACGGGATAAAAATATAAACCGATACAAACACGAAGCTGAAGTCCGTAAAGAGGATTTGGAGCGGACCGGCGCCGAAAAATTGGATCAGTTGATTGGCAGGCCCGTACAAACCGAAAATCCCGATAAAGGCATACGCTTTTAGCAACAGGTTAATCCATGACGGGATGATGATCAATAACAGCCATAATTCCTTATGCCTTGTTTTTGTCAGCCAATAAGCTGTCGGGTAGGCGATCAATAAAGTGATCAATGTAATCAAAAATGCATACCAGAACGAGCTGAGCGTCATGCGGAAATAAGTCGATGAAAAAAAGTTCGCGTAATTCGCCAATGTAAAATCGCCGGATAGATCCTGAAACGAAAAATAAACGACAAGTGCGATCGGCGTGATGACGAATAACACCATCCATAAATAATAAGGGATAAGATACCAAGGGCGTTGGGCCTTTTTAGCCATTCGGTTGCACTCCATAAGATTCCAGCCGTGCATCGAAAGCTTCCTCGGATTCATTTAAACGCATAACATGAATCGATTCGGGGTCAAAGTCCAGGCCGATTTGCGAGCCGACCTCAACTCGTTTGGTCGAATGGACAAGCCACTCATTGCCGGTCTCATCGTATGTGGAAATTTCAAAGTGGACACCGCGGAATAACTGGCTATCGACATGGACCGCCATTTTTCCGCTTTCCGGTTTGGTGATTTCGAGATCTTCCGGCCGGATTACGATTTCCACTTGTTCGTTAGGCGACAATCCCTGATCGACACATTCAAATTCCTTGTTGGCGAAGCGTACGCGGTAATCGGCCACCATCGTGCCTTCGACGATATTGGATTCGCCGATAAAGTCAGCGACGAAGCGGTTGATCGGTTCATCGTAAATGTCCATCGGCGTGCCGCTTTGCTGGATTTCCCCTGCGTTCATGACCAAGATCTCATCGGACATCGCCAACGCCTCTTCCTGGTCATGTGTCACGAAAACAAAAGTCTTGCCGAGACGCTGCTGCATTTCGCGTAATTCATATTGCATCTCTGTCCGCAGTTTAAGATCCAGGGCCGATAGCGGCTCATCGAGCAAAATCACTTCCGGGTCATTGACGATGGCCCGGGCGATAGCCACTCGTTGGCGCTGTCCGCCAGACATCTCGTGGACTTGCCGGTTTTCGTAACCGTTCAAGTTGACGAAAGCCAAGGATTCTTTCACACGGCGTTCGACCTCAGCTTTTTTGATTTTTTTGATGCGCAGGCCAAACGCCACGTTTTCGAACACATTCAAATGGGGAAACAGTGCATAATCTTGAAACACGGTATTCACTTGGCGCTCATTTGCTGGAATGGTGTTTACTTTTTTGCCTTTGATATATATATCGCCGCTGGTCGGTTGGTTGAATCCTGCAATTAAACGCAAGATGGTCGTTTTGCCGCAGCCGGAAGGGCCGAGCAAGGTATAGAATTTCCCTTTCTCCATTTCAAAACTTATATTGTTCAATACATTGCCCGCACCTTCAAAAGTTTGGACTACGTTATCGAAGCGGATGATCGTTTGGTCCGTCATACTGTACCTCCTGAATTATAAATAAGATTTTGTTGCGACGATGATCATTTCTGCACGTTCGGGAGAGTCATTCATCAATGTATGTTCGTGGTCAGCGCTATAATAGATGGAATCTCCGGCTTTAGCGGTATAGGAACGGCTGCCAATGTCCAAGCGAACTCCACCTTTTAAGATGTACACGAAAGTTTCAGATGAAGACGGCTCGAAAGTTTTGAATTTACCTGTTCCCTCCAATGTCAGATAAACAGGCTCCATTTCTTTTTTATTGGAAGTGGGGACGAGCCAATCGATTTCATATCCTGCTTCACGGTCGATATGGACCGTATGATCTTCTTCCTTGAATACCAATTTCGCTTCTTCCGCATCCGTGAAAAATTCCTTCGGCGTCGTTCCGAGCACTTCAAGAAGGGAGAATAGCGTTTCGATTGAAGGCGAGTTCATATCCCGCTCCAATTGAGAGATGAAACCTTTGCTAAGGTCGGTCCTCGAGCCAAGCTCTTCCTGGGTCAAGCCATTTTTCAGCCGCAGATTTTTAATCTTTTTGCCGATTTGCATATAGTCTCCTCGATTCTTTAGTAATGGTACAATAAGAACAGGTGCAAAATACTCTTTAAAAGAAGTGTAGAGATATTAGTTTAGTTAAAATATACTTTTAGTTTAGTTAAAGTATTTATTCATTATACAAAACTTGCGCTGAAATTCAAGGGGAAAAAACTTTGGGAAATGAATCCGAATCTATTGCAATCAGCTAAGGCAATTACTATTATAGAGAAAGTGCAAAAGCCATAAAGTCTACAAAGACTGATATAGAAGTTTTCGGTTGTGCAGAATTGACAGATGACAGGGACATAAAAGCCCAACCAACTACGGGAGTGATCAACTTGAACGGAAAGATGAATTTTTTCCTAGACCCGAAAAATCGGGTAGCGCAAAAACCATCCATCATGAATTACAAACAAGACGAAAAAGGGCTTTATCTATTAGCCGACAAGAAGTTCATCAATTGGATGGACGTCCATACGTTTTGCCATACGTGCATGGACCCATTGACTTTCGACAATGAATTCGACGCAAGCTATTGCGCAAGCTGCAACGAGTGGCGCGAAGAGCGCTGCAGCGACATTAGCTGCGAATATTGCGAGAATCGCCCTGAACGGCCACTCGATCCCCGCAAATAAGCGGGGGTTTTTTTATTGGTGAAATAAGGATATGATAAATAAAAGCAATTAAGAATATGGGGGATGGAAATGAAGAAGGAATTCGTAGTAATAGGCCTAGGACGCTTCGGCGGCAGCATCGTGCGGGAATTGATTGAACAAGGCGCCGATGTTATGGCTATCGATAAAGACCACGAGCGGGTCGATGAGTTCGCTGCAATCGCAACACAAGCCGTCGTTGCCGATACAACTGACGAATCGGTATTAAAATCCCTCGGGGTCCGCAATTTTGAGCAGGTCATCGTTGCGATCGGGGAAAATATCCAAGCGAGTATTTTGACCACGCTGATGCTCAAAGAAATCGGTGTAAAGAAAATCACCGTTAAAGCCCAAAACGATTATCATGCCAAAGTGCTGCATAAAATCGGGGCCGATAAAGTCGTGCATCCGGAGCGGGACATGGGCATCCGGATCGCCCATAACATTCTATCGAATAATGTGCTCGATTATCTGGAACTGTCCGACGAGCATTCGATCATGGAAATCAAAGCGAATGATAAACTTGCAGGTTACACATTGATCGAATTGGATATCCGGGCGAAGTACGGCATCAATATTGTCGCAATTAAAAGGGGAAAGGAGATTATCGTGTCTCCTCAAGCTGATCTGGAAATCGAGGTGGACGATATCCTGATCATCATCGGGTCTGATTCTGACATCAACCGTTTTGAAAAGAAAGTGATGAACTGAAAAAAAAAGCTGCCGACTCAGGCGGCTTTTTTTTATCGGCAATGAAGCGCTTGAAAGTACCGTGATGTTGCATGACAGCAGGACATAAGAGAAGGGGACCTGTTTACCGATAGCCCGGCGTGCTGCATGCGATTTAATAAGAGGGCGCTTACTGCTCGAAGCGCAAAAAAAAGAAGCCGCTAAGGGCTTCTTTTTTAAACTTCCATAATCACTGGGAGAATCATCGGACGGCGTTTCGTCTTTTCATAGAGATACGGTCCAAGAACATCCGAAATATCGGTTTTCAGTTCTGCCCAATCGGTATTTTTGCTGTGGATTTTCTTGTTCAAATGGCGGTTCAGCATTTGCTGAGCCTCGTAAATCATCGTTCCGGATTCACGCATATAGACGAATCCACGTGAAATGAGGTCAGGTCCTGACACCATGCGGCTTTTCTTTTTGTCGACGCTGACAACGACGATGACAAGCCCTTCTTCAGACAGGACACGACGGTCACGCAAAACGATATTGCCGATATCACCGATGCCGCTGCCGTCGATGTACACATCACCAGAAGGGATGCGGCCTGCAACAGAAGCTTCGTCTTGGCCAAGTGCCAAAACATCGCCATTTTCCATGATGAAGGTATTCTCGCGTGGAACATCACAGTCGACTGCAAGCTCTGCGTGTTGTGCCTGCATCCGATATTCACCATGGATCGGCATGAAATACTTCGGTTTGATCAAGCGTAGCATCAATTTGTTTTCTTCTTGTGAACCGTGTCCGGAAGTGTGGATATCGTTCAATGAACCATGGATGACATCCGCACCTGCACGGAACAATAAGTTGATCGTGCGGTTGACGCTGCTCGTATTGCCCGGAATCGGGGAAGACGAGAAGACCACCGTATCGTTCGGTTGGATCTGGATTTGTCGATGTGTACCGTTGGCAATCCGTGACAGTGCAGCCATCGGTTCGCCTTGTGAGCCGGTACAGAGAATGACCACTTTATCGGCTGGCATGCGATTCAAAGTTTGCGTATCGATGAATGCATCTTCCGGCACTGTGATATAGCCGAGTTCACGGCCGATGGTCATGGCATTGTCCATGCTGCGGCCGAATACGGCAATCTTGCGTCCTTGTCGGACGGCTTCTTCCGTTACTTGCTGCAAACGGTAGATGTTCGATGCGAACGTCGCGAAGATCAAGCGCCCTTCTACTTTGCGCATGATTTCCTTGATCGTTTCACCGACTTTGCGTTCAGACATCGTGAAGTTCGGAATTTCAGCATTTGTCGAGTCGGACAATAGGCACAGTACACCCTCGCTGCCGATCTGAGCCATTTTCAACAAGTTTGCAGGCTCGCCGACTGGCGTAAAGTCGAATTTGAAATCGCCTGTGTGGACGATGCTGCCGGGTGGTGTTTTAACGACCACACCGAAAGAATCCGGGATACTGTGTGTCGTACCGAAGAAACTGACCGAAGTCTTGCGGAATTTGATAACATCTTCCTCAGCGATTTCGATCATTGTCGTTTGACGCAGTAAACCATGTTCTTCCAATTTTTTGCGCAATAAGCCAAGTGCCAGCTTACCGCCATAAACAGGCATGTTCACTTGTTTGAGTAGATAAGGGATGCCGCCGATATGGTCTTCATGGCCGTGCGTGATGAATAGGCCTTTGATTTTATCGGCGTTTTTGACTAAGTAAGTGTAGTCCGGAATGACATAATCGATTCCGAGCAAATCGTCTTCCGGGAATTTGATGCCGGCATCGATCAGGATGATTTCATCCTGGAATTGGACACCGTAGGTATTCTTGCCGATTTCGCCCAGTCCGCCGAGCGCGAAAACAGCTGTCTGATCGTTTTTCACGAATTTCATTATGCTTCGATAGACTCCACTTTATAATCTTGGGAGGCTTGTTCATATTCGAGGTGCTGGCCTTCTAATAGCTGCACTAACTCGATGTTGAAGTTGCGATCTTTCAGGTGATGACGGACTTCCCGCTCGGTGGAAGCTTCAACGTACAATGATTTGGTATTTTCACGAACTGGTACTTCAAAACGGTTTTCCTGGTAATATACTTTAAAAATCATATTTTGCTCTCCTTTTTACACGTTCAAAATAAATGCACTTTCTTTATATTATCATGTCATTGTTCTAAAATAAAGAATAGCCCTCCTATTTATTAAGAAGGGCTGAAAGAAAACCTTATGCTATCTTCTTTTTGTTCATTATGCCGTTGAGCTGTCTGAGTAGTCTACGTTTCAACCGTTTCAGCATGGCCCACCACTCCTTATGTTTAGTATACTGTTTTTTCTGAAAAATGCAAAGAGGGTGTTTCAAGTGAGACGCCCCAAAAGATTGGAGATTGAAAAATGTCAAAGCTATTATTATTGGATATCGATGGAACTTTGCTCAATTCAAAAAAACAATTGCCGGAGGCGACAAAAGAGGCGTTGAAACAGGCGCGCGCGAACGGCCACCATCTTGCTATCGCCACTGGCCGGGCACCGTTCATGATCGGTTCGCTGCTTGAGGAATTGGCGATCGATACGTATATCACATTTAACGGACAGTATATCGCCTTGAAAAATGAGGCTGTCCATAAACGAGCAATCGATTCAGGGACATTGGAACGTGTATTGGCTTTTGCGGAACAGCGCGACCATCCATTGGTCTTTTTGAACGAACATAAAATGGTGTCATCGATTGATTTCCATCCGGACATCGATGAAAGCATAAAAAGTTTGAAATTCCCGCATCCCGAAATGGATAAGGAATTTTATCGGACTAATGACGTTTACCAAGCACTTGTATTCTGTCAAGAGCACGAAGAACGCCAATATCATGATGCGTTCCAAAATGTCGATTTCGTCCGCTGGCATCGCGTGTCCTGCGATATACTTCCAAAAGGCGGAAGCAAAGCAGAAGGAATCAAGCAATTGATCCAAGCGACAGGACATCGCTTGGAAGAGACAATCGCATTCGGAGACGGGTTGAATGACCTTCAGATGATGGAGATTGCAGGCTATAGCGTAGCCATGGCAAATGGCCATGAAGAAACGAAAAAGCGTGCAGACCATATTACCGATCACGTGGATGAAGGCGGACTTGCCAAAGCATTTGATTTTCTCGGGCTGAGCCGCTAATTTTCCGCACAAATCCAGGGCCGTGCAAGCGCTCGGCATCAATGGATAAAAAACCCCGCTCAGCCAGTGCTGAGCGGGGTTTTGCTATTCGACCGTCTCGCGGTCAATGGCGGTTGCATTATCTACTTCATGGAATGGATCGTTCGGGTCGATATGATCGTAGAACATGATGCCGTTCAAGTGGTCGAGTTCATGCTGGAAAGCGATAGCCGGAAGGCCTTTCAGGCGCATCTTGAACTCTTCACCGGCGAGTGTATGGCCTTTGACGGTGATGCGCGCATAGCGTGGGACATAGCCCGGTACAGAGCGGTCGACAGATAAGCAGCCTTCGCCGCTCGATAGATAAGCTTTTTCGACAGAATGGCTGACGATTTTCGGGTTAACCGCGACGAGGCTCATGTTTTCACCGGAATGCTCATCAAAATGCAAGGCAAATATCCGTTTTGAGACATCGATCTGCGGGGCGGCAATTCCGACGCCTGGCCGCAAATCGTATTTCTCCGCCAATTCATCGTTCTGGCTGTTCTTAACATATTCCAAAAGCTCTTCACCGAGCTTGCGATCCTCTTCCGAAAGCGGGAGTTTGACCTCTTCTGCTTTTTTGCGAAGAGTGGGGTGCCCTTCACGGATAATATCTTTCATCAAAATCACGTATGTTCATCCTTTCATGGTGCTCACTAGTATTCTTATTGTACCGTATCATTTCATTTTTGAAAAAAGAAAAAGCTCTAGCTAATATTGTATTTTATCCGTAATCATTCTATAGTTAATTCATGGAAATCAAGGGGGACTTTATTGTGAAGAAAATGGCCATCGTTACTGTTTTAACTGGAACGCTTTTCCTTTCAGCATGCTCAGGGGCATCGACGGAGGAACAGTTGAACGAAATTTTGGAAGCGACTTTCGAAGAAGAAGCGGAATATCGGGAAGTGCAGAGTGAATTGCAAAGCCGTGAACAGAATGAGCAACAGGTTTTCGAATCGATCATGGCTCTGACAAAAGAACAACAGTCGGAAGTGGAAGAAAAATCACAGGAAGCAGCCGCTTCTGCTGAAGAGCGTCTCGAACTTTTGGAAACCGAACGGGAATCCATGCAAAGTGCGGAAGAAGAGTTTGCGGAGATCGACCAATTGATCGAAGAAACTGAAGATGAAACGGTGCAGGCAGATCTTGAGGCATTAAAGGAGCAAATGGATTTGCGGTTCACAAAGCATAATGAATTCACCGATGCTTATCAATCGCTGGCGCAACAACAGAAAGAACTTTATGAAATGGTAGCGGAAGAGGACATGGATCTCTCCACTCTCCAAGATAAAACGAATGAAGTGAACGAACAGAATACGCTCGTTCAAGAAGCCGTAACAGCTTTCAATGAACAGACTGAACAGTTTAATGAGCTGAAAAATGAAACCATCGAAAAAATGAATGCAGAAAACGATTAAGCAGCTGATTTGGCTGCTTTTTTCTGTGCTATAAAAGTCTGGATTGAATTCAATGTATTATAACACAGAAGGATTTTCAGGGTAGTACAGTTACGTTTATTTTTAAGATCCGTAAAAACGGGTATATACGTATAATGTATTGTCCTTCAATGATTGACCCCGATATTATGGTGACGTATACTGAAAAAGAATGTGGAAATTGTATCACTAAGCTAGTGTAAAAATTTTAATACAGATAAAGGAGAGTTGCTTTTATGGCTGCGAAAAAGAATCAGCAATTCGATCCGGTGGAAACACTCAATGCGATCGAAGAAAAGTTCGAAATGGTTCAAGTATTGAACGAAGAAGGCGAAATTGTTAATAAGGATTACGATCCCAAATTGTCGGATGAGCAATTGGAAGAGTTGATGAAGCGCATGGTTTACACGCGCATTTTGGATCAGCGCTCGATTTCATTGAACCGTCAAGGGCGTCTTGGGTTCTACGCACCGACAGCTGGACAGGAAGCGTCTCAATTGGCTTCCCATTATGCGTTGGAGAAAGATGACTTCATCTTGCCGGGCTACCGCGACGTACCGCAATTGATCTGGCACGGATGGCCATTGCACCAGGCTTTCCTTTTCTCACGTGGGCATTTCAAAGGAAACCAGATGGCTGAAGGCTTGAACATCTTGCCGCCGCAGATCATCATCGGCGCACAGTTCATCCAGGCAGCCGGCGTAGCGCTCGGTATGCAGAAGCGTAAAAAAGAAGCGGTTGCTGTTACCTATACAGGCGATGGCGGATCTTCACAAGGCGATTTCTACGAAGGCATCAACTTTGCCGGTGCATTCCGCGCACCAGCGATCTTTATCGTACAAAACAACCAATTCGCGATTTCGACACCGCGTGAATTGCAGACTTCAGCTAAAACGATCGCACAAAAAGCAGTATCAGCAGGGATTCCGGGAGTGCTCGTAGATGGCATGGATCCGTTAGCAGTATACGCTGTGACTCGCGATGCACGTGAGCGCGCCGTGAAAGGCGACGGGCCGACATTGATCGAAACGATGTGCTATCGCTACGGGCCGCATACGATGGCAGGGGATGACCCGACACGCTACCGTACATCTGACATCGACAGCGAATGGGAAAAGAAAGACCCGCTCGTGCGTTTCCGCAAATACCTTGAAGCTAAAGGCTTATGGAATGAAGAAAAAGAAAATGAAGTGATCGAGAAAGCGAAAGAAGAAATCAAGGCAGCAATCAAAGAAGCAGATGGCACGCCGAAACAAAAAGTTTCTGACCTTCTCGGAATCATGTACGAGGAAGTTCCATTCAATGTACAGGAACAGCTCGATATTTATAAAGCAAAGGAGTCGAAGTAACTCATGGCACAAATGACTATGATCCAAGCGATTACGGACGCTCTGAAAACAGAAATGCAAAATGATGAAAATGTTCTTGTTTTCGGTGAAGACGTAGGTAATAACGGCGGTGTATTCCGCGCAACAGAAGGTTTGCAAAAAGAATTCGGCGAAGATCGTGTATTCGACACGCCGCTCGCTGAATCAGGAATCGGCGGCCTGGCGATCGGTCTTGCATTGCAAGGTTATCGCCCGGTACCGGAAATCCAGTTCTTCGGCTTCGTTTTTGAAGTGATGGACTCCATCAGCGGCCAAATGGCGCGTATGCGCTACCGCAGCGGGGGCACGCTTACATCGCCGGTAACAATCCGCTCTCCATTCGGCGGCGGCGTACACACGCCGGAAATGCACGCTGATTCATTGGAAGGGCTCATGACTTCACAGCCCGGTTTGAAAGTAGTCATCCCATCGACACCATACGATGCAAAAGGATTGTTGATCTCTGCAATCCGTGACAACGACCCGGTCATTTTCCTTGAGCATATGAAATTGTATCGTTCTTTCCGCCAAGAAGTGCCGGAAGAAGAATACACGATTCCACTCGGCAAAGCCGATGTGAAGCGTGAAGGAACAGACCTTTCCATCATCACTTACGGTGCTATGGTGCAGGAGAGCATGAAAGCAGCGGAAGAGTTGGAGAAAGATGGCCACTCAGTGGAAGTCATCGATTTGCGCACAGTCCAGCCGCTCGATATCGAAGCGATTATCGCATCCGTTGAAAAGACGAACCGTGCAATCGTTGTACAGGAAGCTCAAAAACAAGCGGGAATTGCAGCGAATGTCGTAGCTGAGATCAACGACCGCGCAATCTTGAGCCTTGAAGCTCCAGTACTCCGCGTAACAGCACCGGACTCTGTCTTCCCATTCTCGCAAGCTGAGCAAGTTTGGCTGCCGAATGCAAAGGATATAGTAGAAACAGCGAAAAAAGTACTGAATTTCTAATTTCCGGATAGCGGCTTTAAAATGCCGCTCGTTCCAGCGCGAAATCAGAAAAACAGCCTGAATTCAGCTTTACCGGCTTTCGCGTAATGAAAGCCGGTGCTGAATCATTGCTAAACAGCAGCATTCCATATGGCGCGCCGTATCGAATGTACAATAGAAAGGGTGACTAGAATGGCTTTTGAATTTCGATTGCCGGATATCGGTGAAGGTATCCACGAAGGTGAAATAGTAAAATGGTTTATCAAGGCCGGAGACACGATCGAAGAAGACGATATTCTGTGTGAAGTACAGAATGATAAAGCGGTCGTAGAAATCCCGTCTCCTGTTTCTGGAACCATCGAAGAAGTGCTTGTAGAAGAAGGAACAGTTGCAGTCGTCGGGGATGTACTCGTGAAAATCGATGCCCCGGATGCGGATGATGTCCACTTCAAGGGCGGAAAAGACGACGAGGAAAAACCTGAACCTGAAGCGAAGCAAGAAGACCAGCAAGAAGAAACAGAAGAGCAGGTTCAATCAGGAACCGCTGAATCTGGCGAAAACGTCGAAAAAGAGCCAGCACCGGAAAGCAAGCCAGAAGGCGAAACCGGAGCAGGCGACCAGCCGCAAGCGGATGAAGCGGACAGCGACCCGAACAAACGCGTAATCGCGATGCCATCCGTGCGCAAATTCGCACGTGAAAAAGACGTCGATATCAAGAAGGTTAAAGGATCCGGAGACAACGGCCGTATCATGAAACAAGATATCGAAGCGTTCTTGGACGGCGGGCAGGAACAAGCAGCACCAGAAGCAAAAGAGGAAGCAGCTTCACAAGAAACACAAGAAACAAAAGAAGCGCCAGCGAAAGCCGCTCCAGAAGGCGAATTCCCGGAAACTCGCGAAAAAATGTCCGGCATGCGCAAAGCGATCGCCAAAGCGATGGTGCATTCGAAGCACACCGCTCCTCACGTTGCATTGATGGACGAAGTCGATGTAACGGAGCTAGTGGCACACCGCAAGAAGTTCAAGGACATTGCTGCAGAAAAAGAAATCAAACTGACGTACTTGCCGTATGTCGTCAAAGCTTTGGTCAGCACATTGCGTGAATTCCCAGCGCTTAACACCTCGTTCAATGATGAAACTGGCGAAGTGATCCATAAGCATTACTTCAATATCGGAATTGCTGCCGATACAGATAAAGGCTTGCTCGTTCCGGTCATCAAAAATGCAGACCGCAAATCCGTCTTCGCCATTTCCGATGAAATCAACCAACTCGCGACAAAAGCTCGCGAAGGGAAATTATCATCGGCTGAAATGAAAGGCGCTTCATGCTCGATCACCAATATCGGTTCTGCAGGCGGCCAATGGTTTACGCCGGTCATCAACCACCCGGAAGTCGCCATTTTAGGCATCGGGCGCATCGCTGAAAAACCGGTAGTGAAAAATGGTGAAATTGTAGCAGCTCCTGTGTTAGCATTATCATTGAGCTTCGATCACCGCATGATCGACGGAGCAACCGCACAACACGCATTAAATCACATCAAGCGTTTGTTAAGTGAACCAGAATTACTATTAATGGAGGCGTAAAACTTATGGTAGTAGGAGATTTCCCAATCGAAACAGACACGCTCGTCATCGGCTCAGGCCCTGGCGGCTATGTCGCAGCTATCCGTGCAGCACAGACTGGCCAAAAAGTTACCATCGTTGAAAAAGAATACATCGGCGGCGTTTGTTTGAACGTCGGCTGTATCCCTTCAAAAGCGATGATTTCTGTCGGCCACCGCTTTGAAGAAGCCCAGCATTCCGATGACATGGGCATCGTGGCTAAAGAAGTATCATTGAACTTCGAAAAAGCACAGGCTTTCAAAGACAGCGTCGTCAAGAAATTGACTGGCGGCGTCGAATCATTGCTAAAAGGCAATAAAGTGGAAATCGTCCGCGGCGAAGCATATTTCGTAGACGAAAACACTGTCCGTATCATGGACGCGGATTCCGCCCAAACGTATAAGTTCAAAAACGCTATTATCGCAACGGGTTCACGCCCGGTTGAAATCCCGACATTCAAGTATTCAGAGCGTGTCATCGATTCAACTGGCGCTTTGGCTTTGAAAGAAGTACCGAAAAAACTGATCGTTATCGGCGGCGGTTATATCGGGACTGAGCTCGGAACTGCATATGCAAATATGGGTTCTGAAGTGACAATCCTTGAAGGCGCACCGGATATTCTTGCTGGATTCGAAAAGCAAATGACGTCAATCGTCAAAAAAGGCTTGAAGAAAAAAGGCGTTGAAGTCATCACGAAAGCGTCCGCTAAAGGCGTGGAGGAAACAGATTCAGGCGTATCGGTTTCATACGAAGCTGGCGGCGAAGAGAAAACAGTCGACGCAGACTACGTATTGGTTACTGTCGGGCGCCGTCCGAACACGGATGAAATGGGCCTTGAAGAGCTCAACATCAAAATGGGCGAGCGCGGGCTTATCGAAGTCGACAAGCAATGCCGTACAAGCATCCCGAGCATCTATGCAATCGGTGATGTCGTGGCTGGACTTCAATTGGCACACAAAGCATCATACGAAGGCAAAATCGCTGCTGAAGCGATTGCCGGCGAAAAATCGGAAGTCGATTACATGGCCATTCCAGCGGTTTGCTTTACAGACCCTGAACTTGCAAGTGTCGGTTTAACTGAAGAGCAGGCAAAAGAAGAAGGCTTCGAAGTGACAGCGGCGAAATTCCCATTCGGCGCAAACGGCCGTGCTTTGGCATTGAACTCCTCTGAAGGGTTCGTCAAACTGGTTTCCCGTAAAGAAGACGGTTTGTTGCTAGGCGGGCAAATCGTCGGAGCGGGCGCTTCAGATATGATCGCAGAAATCGGATTGGCAATCGAAGCGGGAATGACAGTGGAAGATATCGCAATGACGATCCACGCTCACCCGACTTTGGCTGAAATCACGATGGAAGCAGCGGAAGTAGCTCTTGGAACACCAATTCACATCATTAAATGATTTTTTGCAGAAAGGACCGCAAATGCGGTCCTTTTTTCTATGCTTTTAATGGTTTATCTATGATAAAATTTACCAAAAGGGGAGAAGGCTATGAAAAAAAGAAATTGGTTAACGTCTGCGTCTGCAATTCTTTTACTAAGTGCTTGCAGTGAACAGGAACCGGAAGTTACAGAAGAAACAGCCCAGACCGAAGTGAGCGACAGTGAAACTGCTGAAAAAACGGAAGGCTTGGAAGAGGAAGCCGAAGAGTCTGGTGAAGTTGAAGATGAAACACCGATGGAAGAAGAAGCGGCTGAACCGCTTTATAGGATCAATCCACAAAATTCGAAAGTGGAGCCGATCGGCGATGCTGATGAGCAAGCCGTTCTTATAACAATCGACGACGCACCAGATACATATGCACTTGAAATGGCTGAAACTTTAAAGTCGCTGGACGTGCCGGCTATTTTCTTTGTGAACGGGCATTTCCTGGGCACAGAAGAAGAAAAGGAAGCTCTGACGAAGATCCATGACATGGGATTTGCAATAGGCAACCACACAAATACTCACGTAAATCTAAAGCAATCTTCTGAGGCTGTGCAACATGAGGAAATTGTGTTGCTCAATGAAACCATCACGGAAATCATTGGAGAAGCGCCGCGTTTTTTCCGTGCTCCTTTCGGGGTGAACAGCGAGTACAGCAATGCGCTAGTAGAAGAATTGGAGATGGTGCGCATGAACTGGACATACGGCTATGACTTCATGCAAGGCTATATGGAAACAGAGGCGTTGGCGGATATAATGGTCAATGCTCCCGAACTTAATAGTGGGGGAAATCTACTGATGCACGATAGGGAATGGACAAATGAAGCTCTTCCGGAAATCATCGAAGGGCTTCGGGAGAAAGGTTATGATTTTGTCGATCCCGATGAAATCGAAGGGATCCAATCATAAGAAAAAGGTTCCGGCTAATTTAAGCCGGAACCTTTTTCAGAGTGTTGAATAAACCCGTGATCCACACTACTTCGAAAAAATGCTTGCCTTTTCGACATTCAAAAACCAACTGGAGAAAATTGGTCAATCAACGGAGTTCTATCAGCGGAATGCGTAATGTTCTTTAATGACGTGAAGACTTTGCAGTGAGTCGTCTTCAGGTCCCTGTACTGGCAAGCCAGCAGCTATATTTGTATGGATATAAGAGATATTCTCCTCCGTGATGATCTCGCCGGGGATGAAAATCGGAATTCCAGGCGGATAGATCATGATGAACTCCGCAGAAATGCGGCCGACGGCTTCGTCGATTGGAACAATCTCGGTTTCTGCGTAAAAAGCGTCTCGGGGAGTCATAGCAAGGCGCGGTATTTCCGGCAACAGGACGGTAGGCTCTGCTATAGCATGTTCCGTTTCGAGCGAATCGCTCATCCGTTGCAAGGCATTGACGAGCAAATTGATTTCTTTTCGGCTGTCGCCGAGTGTCACGAGACATAAGATATTATATAAATCGGAAAGCTCGATTTCAATGTTGGCATTTTCGCGCAGCCACTCTTCTGCCTGATGGCCAGTGATTCCTAAATTCTTGACACTGATCAATAATTTGGTCGGATCCATATCGTAAGTTGCAGAAGAATTGAGAAGTTCCTTTCCGACACACTGGAGGTGTTGGATTTTATTGATGCGCTTACGGGCGTCTTGAGCTAAACGAATCGTCTGATCGATCAGATCGAAACCGTGGATTGCCAGCTGACGCCGTGCTGTATCGAGTGAAGCTAAAATCGGGTAGGATGTGGATGTCGTCGTAAGCATCGATAAAGTCGCTTGGACGCGCTTCGGCGACACGAGCCCTTCCCGCACATTCAAGACTGAACTCTGCGTCATCGAGCCGCCCAGTTTATGGACAGATGTGGCTGCCATGTCCGCCCCTGCTGCCATCGCCGAGACCGGCAATGATTTATGGAAATGGATATGCACGCCGTGCGCTTCGTCGACCAACACCGGAATGGATTTGTCATGTGCGATATCTACAATTCGCTTCAAGTCAGCTGCCACACCGAAATAGGTCGGGTTGATGACGAGCACTGCTTTGGCATCGGGATATTCAATCAAGGCTTTCTCCACTGACTCAGGCGAAATGCCGTGGGAGATTCCGAGTTCAGGGTCGACTTCTGGGTGAATGAAGACCGGGATAGCTCCTGCGAATACAATGGCCGACATAATGGATTTATGGACATTGCGCGGAACAAGGATTTTATCGTTAGGCCCGACCACGCTAAGAATCATCGTCATGATGGCGCCGCTTGTACCTTGAACGGAAAAGAAGGTATGATCTGCGCCGAATGCCTGCGCAGCTAATTCCTGTGCTTGTTTGATAGCGCCTTTTGGTGAATGCAAATCATCGAGCGGAGCTATATTGATCAGGTCGATCGACAAAATATTGTCGCCGACGAATTCCCGGAAGGCCGGATCGACGCCTTGCCCTTTTTTATGGCCAGGAATGTGAAATTGTATAGGATGCCGGTTCCGATGCTTCAATAAAGCATCAAATAGCGGAGTTTCGAGTTGGGACAATGGGACGTGCACCTCACTTTGCTAATATGAAAACAAGAGAAATTATAGCATGCAAGAGACCTTGTTTACTATACATATACTTAGGATGTCCGACTTATTTTCTTCAATATGGCTCGCGTGGGCAATGCCTGAAAAGGAATTTAATCGCTTCCATAGAATAGAGGAATAGAGCATGAAAAAAGGAGTGGGATTATGGCGTTTAACACAAGAATCACAGAACTTCTCAATATCGATTACCCGATCATTCAAGGGGGGTTGGCATATTTGGCTTATGCCGACCTTGCAGCAGCCGTCTCGAATGCTGGAGGGCTCGGGCAGATTACCGCAATGAGCTTGCCTGGGCCGGATGAATTGCGTGAGGAGATCCGGAAAGTCCGCGAACTGACGGATAAGCCTTTTGGCGTAAACTTTGCGATCGGTGAGCACGGAAGGGCGTTTTCACATATGCTCGATGTCGCCATCGAGGAAAAAGTCCCGGTCGTCTCGATGACCGGCGGCAACCCGACGCCGATCTTTGAGCAACTGGAAGGCACTGATATCAAGAAGTTGGTACTGGTTGCAGCTAGACGCCAAGCGGTAAAGGCCGAACAACTCGGTGCTGATGCAGTAATGGTTGTTGGACATGAGGGCGGGGGACACCTCGGCCGAGATGACATCGGCACGATGGTGCTAATCCCGCAAGTTGTCGATGCGGTATCGATTCCAGTCATTGCTTCGGGAGGAATCGGGGATGGCCGTGGCTGGATGGCTGCTCATGCGCTGGGCGCGGAAGGGATTGAAATGGGCACCCGGTTCATCGCTACTAAAGAATGCATCCATGCTTCACAGCTATACAAACAACACTTGATTGACAGCACGGAAAACGATACGGTTATTATCAAGCGCAGCATCGGAGCCCCGGCCCGCACGCTTGCTAACTCCTGGACAGATCAAATTCTGGCGATCGAAAAGGCAACGCCGACATATGAAGCGCTGAAAGAGCACATTAGCGGCACTGCCAATAAGCGTTATATCTACGATGGCGATGCAAACAGCGGATTTGGCTGGGCGGGGCAAGTGACGGGCTTGATCCGAGACGTGCCGACAGTACAGGAATTATTTGACCGGATGGTTCAGCAAACCACCGAAATCCGCAAGCGCTGGGGACTCAATGAATGAAAGTGAGGGAAAACAATGGAGTATGCATATCCATTTTCCATCGACTGGACGACAGATGAAATCGTCGATGTCGTGGAATTTTTTGAAGCTATAGAGAAAGCTTACGAAAAAGGCATTGAACGGGAAGAATTGATGGATAAATACCGGAAGTTCAAAAAGGTCGTTCCTTCGATCGCCGAAGAAAAAACATATTTCCGTGAATTTGAAGAAGAAAGCGGATATATAAGCTACACAGTCATCAAACGGATGAAGGAGGCATCAGGCAACGACTTGATCCGTATTAAAAAAACATGAAAAAACCGCCGTTCAGTTTTGAACGGCGGTTTTTTGATTAACTTGCAACAGCTTTCGGTAAATCGGCAATAACTCGCGGAAGGTCTCTTCTGCAAATGCATAAAATCCATCTTTATCAACTGACAGCGCGTCAGCATGCCCCAAGTGGCGGCCGATGACAAGCTCACCTTTTTTGACGTCACGCAAGCGCGTGAGCAATTTTTCTATGCCAGCTTCGCCAAGTGACTCAACCGTTTCAGCTTCAGGCTTCATATGATCACCCGAAACGACAAAATCGGTTGGCAAATCGGCTAAGGCTTGAGTGGAAATCAGTTTATTCGCCATTTCCGGTTTCCCCGGGGCTTCATAAATGACAGCGAGAATGACGAATACATGACTTTTCCATAAGCCGATCTGAAAATGTGGTACCGCTTTATAGCCGCGTTTATAAGGGGCGAATGCCACCCAGCTGTCATTCGGCGGATTGACTGTACGGCGCATATGTTTCGCTACGTGCGGAAAAAATTCGTCTCCGGTTTCTCCAGAAAAATAAGCGGAAAAGTCTTGACCCAACGCTTCGAATTTCGGGCGGACATACTCAGCCAAGGCGTCCATCCGCGCTTCTAGGCCCGGTGTTTCAAACACTTCAAAATCTTGTTCGGTCCAATATGAGTTCATAGTCATTTCCTCCTTAAACAAATCATCAGGTTTTATTTTAACGAAGTTTGGGAAGAAAGAATATAAATAAGTTTTCAGCTGTTTGAATTGGGGTAAAGATGGATAACAAACATTGCGGTCGGAATATTCCGACTATAAGAGAAGGGGTGCTCTATATGAAACAGATGATTCAGATTATCCGGAAAGCGGATGTAGAAAAGGAATATGTAAATACATTGAAGCTTGAGCTTGATTATGAATTGGCCACCTTGTTTGATGCAATGAAAGACAACGACAGCGATCAAAAGGAAAAGAGCAAGAAGCGTCTGGCAGAAATACAGGCAGAACTGGAGGCCCTTCATGCACTGTAATCGATCATCCATACCTTAAAAGCATCTGCTGGCAAAAGACAGCGGATGCTTTTTTCGTTATACTAGAGAGAAATGAGGGGGAAATCTTAAATGGATCAGTACGCAATGGACCGCTATATAAAATCGATGATCAAAGAGGCGGGGCATCGCATCCGGAATTCATTTCTCAGTGATATTTCGGTCGATACGAAAGCCCACGCGAATGATCTTGTAACAAATGTGGACAAGGAAGTGGAGAAATTCTTCATCCGCCATATTCGGGAAGATTTTCCTGGGCACCGTGTTTTCGGGGAAGAAGGATTCGGGGATGAGATTGAAGAGTTGAGTGGAACCGTCTGGCTGCTCGATCCCATCGACGGCACGATGAATTTTGTGCACCAAAAACGTAATTTTGCAATATCGCTCGGCATCTACGAGGATGGCATCGGCAAACTGGGGTATATTTATGATGTTGTAAATGACGATCTATACCACGCGATTGCTGGCGGAGGCGCATATTATAACGATGAACGGCTGCAGCCGCTTTACAAGACGGACATCAGCGAATCCATCATCGGCATGAACGCCATGTGGGCGACGCCTAATAATAAGGTAGAGCATGAAGCGACAATCCGTCTTGTCCATGACGTCCGCGGCATGCGGTCTTATGGCTCGGCTGCGTTAGAGCTTGCTTACCTTGCGAGCGGGCGCATTGATGCTTATATTTCCATGAGGCTGGCTCCGTGGGATATTGCAGGCGGATTGGTTATGGCAAACGAAGTAGGTGCCGTAGCCAGCAACTTCACCGGCGATCCGGCGAACCTTCTGAAATCCGATACGTTCGTGGCCGCCAATCCATCCATACATGGCAAATTGTTGCAGGAATATATAAAGCCGAAAAAAGGATAATCGATTCCATAGAAAAAGAGGCGGGGTATCCCGCCTCTTTTT
>JBNJJS010000004.1:0-292108 GCA_051750505.1 Bacillota bacterium | reverse complement strand
AAAAAGAGGCGGGGTATCCCGCCTCTTTTTCTTCCTATAATATGCCTGCTTCACGCATTTCTTTTTTGCGTTTAAACCCGAGCCCCATGATGACAAGCAACAGAAGAACCGAAAGAAAGATGCCTGTAATGCTGCGAAGTGCCACTGCGACGCCGATCAGCACCATTGCCCCGATTGCAGCAAGTGAAAACAGTACAAAAATCCATTTTATATTGTGCCATGATTCTATGATTGCTTCTTTCATTCCATCTAACCTCCTGCATACGCATGAAATAAAATCGTAGGGTTTTTCCCCTATATGTGCTATACTAGCACAGTTATAGGCTCGAAAAAAGAATATTGGAGTGAAAGTATGACTAACCTTAGAAACGATTTACGTAACATTGCAATTATCGCACACGTTGACCACGGCAAAACGACATTGGTGGATCAGTTGCTTCAGCAATCCGGAATCTTCCGATCAAACGAGCATGTTGATGAGCGGGCGATGGACTCAAACGACATAGAGAGAGAACGCGGAATCACGATTTTGGCAAAAAACACCGCGATTCAATATAAAGACGCTAAGATCAACATTTTGGATACTCCTGGACACGCCGACTTCGGTGGTGAAGTGGAACGTATCATGAAAATGGTTGATGGCGTTTTGCTTGTTGTCGATGCTTACGAAGGTTGTATGCCACAGACACGCTTTGTATTGAAAAAAGCGCTTGAGCAAAACTTGAAGCCGATTGTAGTCGTCAACAAAATCGACCGCGATTTCGCGCGTCCGGATGAAGTTGTCGATGAAGTCATCGAATTGTTCATCGAACTTGAAGCAAACGACGACCAATTGGAATTCCCGGTCATTTTCGCATCAGGCATGAACGGAACTGCAAGTCTTTCATCTGACCCAGCTGACCAGGAAGAAAACATGCAGGTCATCTATGATGCAATCATGGACCACGTACCGGCACCGATCGATAACCGCGAAGAGCCATTGCAATTCCAAGTGGCACTTCTTGATTACAACGACTATGTCGGCCGTATCGGTATCGGGCGCGTATTCCGCGGCACGATCGAAGTTGGGCAATCCGTTTCCTTGATGAAACTGGACGGCTCTGTCAAAAACTTCCGTATCACGAAAATCCACGGATTCATGGGCTTGAAGCGCATTGAGATCCAAAAAGCCGAAGCAGGCGACTTGATCGCAATCTCTGGCCTCGAAGACATCAACGTCGGCGAGACAGTATGCCCACAAGACCATCCGGAAGCATTGCCGATTCTCCGCATCGACGAACCGACGCTGCAAATGACGTTCCTTGTCAACAACAGCCCATTCGCCGGTAAAGAAGGCAAGTTCATCACATCAAGAAAAATCCAGGAAAGATTGGATGCACAATTGGAAACAGACGTTTCCTTGCGCGTCGATCCTACTGATTCCCCTGATGCATGGGTCGTTTCTGGCCGCGGGGAGCTGCATCTATCGATCTTGATCGAAAACATGCGCCGTGAAGGATTCGAGCTTCAAGTGTCAAAACCTGAAGTTATCGTCCGCATGGTGGATGGTGTCCGCTGTGAACCGGTTGAACGTGTTCAAGTGGATGTCCCTGAAGAGTACACTGGCGCGATCATCGAATCACTCGGCGAACGCAAAGGCGAAATGCTCGATATGATCAACAACGGAAGCGGACAAGTACGTTTGGTATTCAATGTCCCTGCCCGTGGATTGATCGGCTACACAACTGAATTCCTGACGCAGACACGCGGATACGGAATCATCAACCACACATTCGACAGCTATCAGCCAGTCGCATCAGGACGCGTAGGCGGCCGTCGCCAAGGCGTTCTCGTTTCCATGGAACGCGGCAAATCATCAACTTATGGCTTGATGGGCATCGAAGACCGCGGCACTTCATTCGTTGAAGTCGGAACTGAAATCTACGAAGGCATGATCGTCGGTGAACATAACCGCGACAACGACCTGACAGTCAACATCGTCAAGATCAAAGCGGCTACCAACATCCGTTCAGCCAACAAAGACCAGACGACAACAATGAAAAAAGCACGTATCATGAGCCTCGAAGAAGCTCTTGAATACTTGAATGATGATGAGTACTGCGAAATCACTCCTCAATCAATCCGTTTGCGCAAAAAGATTCTCGACAAGAATGAGCGTGAGCGCATGGCTAAGAAAAAGAAAGTAGCCATCGAAGAATAAAACAACTGGAAGGATGTATAATCAGTGGACGAACAGGCTTTTGTCTATGAAAATATGTATCCGGTAGCCCGCATTCTTTACCAGAACTTGCCGAGTTTTGAAATGGCTGGATATGCACTGTTTGCAGTCATCTTCCTGTTATCGGCACTTGTTTACAAATTGGGCTTTGCCAAAAAACTATCGATCGGGAAAAATGCGGTCATCATCTTGTTTTTGGCTGCGGGAGGATTGGGCCTGACGTTTCTGGCCTTTTTCCTGCCTGTGGTCGAGGGCTTGGTCATTGCAGCATTGATCCTCATCCTTTATAAAATCCGCCTTTGGCGCGAAAAACGCGAAAACGCTGCTTCTCATTGAGAAGCAGCGTTTTTGCGTTCAAAAGTTTTATAGAGTATCGGCAAGAGCAGCGCATACGTCAGATGTGCCAGAATCCAGTAGAGGAATGCCCCCATATCGGTCGGTTCCGGGACATCGGCTTCCACCGCCAGCATGGCTAACGGGAAGAACAGGAAATAGGTCGGCAAAGTAAGCACCAAGCTGATGATCGTCAATTGGCCGAACGTATAACGCCGACGTTTGGCGATATACACATAGACGATCCCGATCACTAGCGAGATGATCAAATGAAAAATAAATTCGGTCAGTTCCGACCAGTTAACCTGATTGACCAACGGAATGAAGTCGATATTCAAAAGCAATTCATAATTCTGGACGCCGGTCACTGCCTGCATCCATTTCAGCAGCAATCCAAGTATGAGGCCGCTCCAGAAACCGATCCATAAGCCTTTTAATATCTTCATCAGAAATCATCCTCAATGCTGCGGGAGCTGCGGAAGAAATGGAAATGTCCTGTTGCTAAGCGCTCCTCAGTGCGTTTGGTGATGCGGTCGTGGCATTCTTTGCACATATGGGTGTGGATCGGCCGGTTGCGGAGTCGCTTCGCTTGCAGCGTATCGTCCTCGAGTTCTTCGATTTTATCGCAAATGACGCATTGTACACGCATAAAAGTTCCTCCTATTCGACCCGGATTGCAGAGACGTGTGTAATCGGCTGATCGGCATTCGAGCCATCCGGCAACAGAATGTGTACCGGCCCGTCTTCGCGAAGCGGCTTTCCGTCCTGGCTGAACTTGAAAATCAATTGCTTGGCGTCTTCGATCGGGAAGGCGTGATCGCCTTTAGCGGTTTCGAATACGACTTTTGAGGCCCCGTCGGTTGGCTCAGCATTCTCGAGGAATGGCTGGAAGCGCATGCCGAATGTGCCTGTCAACATGTCTTGCTTTTCCTGGCGCTTATATTTCTTTTCGGAGTTCAAGGTCGGCGGAACTGTTGCGCCTTCCATGATTTCGCGCGACCAATGTTCGCCCATGCCGCGTTTGTACTCTTCAAGCTCATCTTTGTCGATGTGCTCTTCTGTGAAAAATGTACGAAGATCCAGTTTGCGGTCATCGAAAATCCAGACGGTCGGATCCAATGTTAGTTTGTATGTGACTTCCCCTTTGAACGGTATGATGAATTCCATAAATAAAACCCTCCATTATATTATCTCTCTTCTTCAGTATACCTGTTCGCGTGCAATTCCCAAAGGGTTTAATCCCTTTGATGAGAGACTTGCAATTTGATAGCGTAAAAGATACACTTTAAACAGGCTAATGGAGCAGAAATACAAGTGATGGGGGAGTCCTCATGGAACATACAGAAGAACAGACTTATCAGGAAAAAGCGCTGGAACTCCTTAAAGCTGATGCAGAGAAAATCGAGCAATTGATCAAGGTGCAGATGGACCATCTTACGTTGCCTTCCTGCCCTTTATATGAAGAAGTTCTTGATACGCAAATGTTTGGCTTGTCACGTGAAATCGATTTTGCTGTCAAACTCGGCTTGATCGAACGTGAGACCGGTAAAAATTTAATGGATACGCTGGAGAAGAAACTGTCCATCCTTCATGATGCGTATACAAATAAATGACCTAAAACTCAAACGATTCCAGTTTGAGTTTTTTTACTAATGAATCCAATTGAATGAGGTAGAAAACAAATGAAATCCTACATCAAGAAATACGGCAAGTATATCGATTATCCACTTCTTTTTACATACCTGGCCTTGACGGTTTTCGGGCTGATCATGATTTATTCCTCAAGCATGGCTTGGTCCGTTAATTATTATAATGATTCACCGGACCGGTTCTACATACAACAACTGGTCAACTTGGCCATTGCCTATCCGGTCTTCCTGTTGGCTGCCGTGTTTCCTTACAAGCATTTCAAGAAAAAATGGATGATGGCGACGATACTCGCCGTAATCTTTTCAGGACTCATCCTCGTCCACTTTATCGGCTTTGCAGCTGGTGGGGCGAAAAGCTGGATCAGCCTCGGTTTCGCTAATATCCAGCCTTCTGAAGTCGCCAAAGTCGGACTCATCTTTTATTTAGCAGGTGTATTTTCCAATAAATACCGCAACGGTTCGATAAATAAACTGAATGAATCAATCATCCCCCCGGTCCTCATTTTGACAGCCGTTTTGCTGCTTGTGTTCCTTGAACCTGACCTCGGCTCCATGGTCATCATCGGTGCGGTCGGCTTGTCTGTCATGGCTGCGTCCGGGGTCCGCCTGAAGCCGTTCGTGAAATTGGCTGGTATCGTTATCGCGGCTGCAGCAATCTTCATCGTCCCGGCGATGATCTTCGCAAAAGACCTTATTTTCACCGAAAAGCGTATGGGGCGCATTGATGCATTCTTCAATCCCTTTTCAGATGAGCTCGGGTTCGGCTTCCAGATTGTCAACGGTTATTTGGCGATCGGCTCAGGGGGGCTTAGCGGCCTTGGCCTCGGCCAATCGATCCAGAAGCTCGGCTATTTGCCTGAACCCCACACCGATTTCATCATGTCGGTCATCGCTGAAGAACTTGGTGTGTTAGGTGTATTGGTCGTTATCGGGGGTCTTGGGTTTGTCGTCTTGAGAGGGTTATGGATTGCGATGACTACAAGCGATCCGCTTGCACGCATGCTCGCTGCGGGTGTGGCCAGCATGATCGGCATCCAATCTTTCGTCAATCTAGGGGGCCTTTCCGGCATCATCCCGCTGACAGGCGTGACGCTTCCATTTATAAGCTATGGCGGAACCTCGGTAATTTTGTTATCTTTAGCTATGGGAGTATTAATGAATGTTTCCATGTTCAACAAATACGAAAAAACGAAAAAGTAAAGGGTGTGCGACGGAGTGAAAGAGATTAACAAGATCTTAGTAGCCAACCGCGGAGAAATTGCCATTCGGATTTTCCGCGCCTGTACAGAACTGAATCTTCGGACAGTTGCGATTTATTCGCAGGAAGACAGCGGTTCGTTTCATCGTTACAAAGCTGACGAATCGTATTTAGTCGGCAAAGGCAAAAAACCGATTGATGCTTATTTGGATATTGAAGATATTATCCGCATCGCAAAAGATTCCTCGGTGGACGCGATTCATCCTGGATATGGGTTTTTATCGGAAAACGTACATTTTGCACGACGTTGTGAAGAAGAAGGCATCATATTTATCGGGCCGACATCCCGCCATCTTGATATGTTCGGTGATAAAGTCAAAGCCCGTGATCAGGCAATCGCAGCAGGCATCCCTGTCATTCCGGGAACGGATGGGCCAGTCGAATCGTTAGCTGAAGTGGAAGCGTTTGCTGAACAAGCCGGATTCCCATTGATGATCAAAGCTTCACTCGGCGGCGGCGGACGCGGCATGCGCATCGTCAAAGATGCCAGTGAACTCGCTTCATCCTACGAGCGGGCAAAGTCTGAAGCAAAAGCGGCATTCGGTTCAGACGAAATGTACGTAGAGAAATTTGTCGATCGTCCGAAGCATATCGAAGTGCAGATTCTGGGAGATGCAGAAGGAAATATTGTTCATTTATATGAGCGGGACTGCTCGATACAACGTCGCCACCAGAAAGTCGTGGAAATCGCGCCTTCCAATTCGATCAGCAACGAGCTGCGCAATGAAATCTGCGCCGCTGCAGTAAAGCTGATGAGAAACATTGATTACATAAATGCAGGAACAGTTGAATTTCTCGTAGCGGGAGATGAGTTTTATTTCATCGAAGTCAATCCCCGCATCCAAGTTGAGCATACAATTACGGAAATGGTCACGGGCATCGACATTGTCCATGCCCAAATCAATATTGCGCGCGGACATATGATACACAGCGAAGCGATCGCCATTCCTAAACAAGAGGATATTCCATTATTCGGCTACGCCATCCAATCACGTGTGACGACTGAAGATCCGTTAAATGACTTTATGCCTGATGCCGGACGGTTGATGGTGTACCGTTCAGGTGGAGGATTCGGCGTGCGTCTGGATGCTGGAAACGGTTTCCAGGGAGCGGTTATTTCTCCATATTATGATTCTCTGCTCGTGAAAGTTTCAACTTGGGCGACGACGTTCAAGGAAGCGGCAGCGAAAATGGATCGCAACTTGCAGGAATTCCGCATCCGCGGCATCAAAACGAATATCCCATTCCTTGAAAATGTAGTGAAACATCAAAACTTCATTAGTGGAGATTTTGATACAAGCTTCATCGACAGCACACCTGAACTGTTCAAGTTCCCTGTGCGTCAGGACCGCGGGACGAAATTGCTCAGCTATATCGGCAATGTGACGGTTAACGGTTTCCCAGGAATCGAAAAGAAAAAGAAACCGATCCATGCCGCACCGCGTAAACCGGAAATCGACATCATCACGGAAGTTCCGGCCGGCACGAAGCAAATCTTGGATGAACGCGGCCCGGAAGGTTTGTCAAAATGGATACTCGAACAAGACGATGTGCTTTTGACGGACACGACTTTGCGCGATGCCCATCAATCCTTGCTTGCCACGCGCATGCGTTCGCACGATATGTTTGCAGTCGCAAAAGAAACAGCCCGCCTCCAAAGTGATTTGTTCTCGATGGAGATGTGGGGAGGGGCGACGTTCGATGTATCGTACCGTTTCCTTAAAGAAGATCCGTGGCAGCGCCTCATCAAATTGCGTGAAGACATTCCGAACGTCTTATTCCAGATGCTATTCCGCGGAGCCAATGCAGTCGGCTATAAAAACTATCCGGATAATGTCATCCGCGAGTTTGCCCGGACATCGGCTGAAGCTGGAATCGATGTATTCCGCATTTTCGATAGCCTCAACTGGATCAAGGGAATGGAAGTTGCCATCGATGAAGTCCGTAACTCCGGCAAAGTCGCAGAAGCGGCGATTTGCTATACAGGAGACATTCTTGACCCAAGCCGCGATAAATACACGGTTCAATACTATAAGGATATGGCGAAAGAGCTGGAAGCAGCAGGCGCCCATATCCTCGCGATCAAAGACATGGCCGGTCTATTGAAGCCGGAAGCTGCGTACCGCCTCGTTTCTGAACTGAAGGATACGGTTTCCTTGCCGATCCATTTGCACACGCATGATACGAGCGGAAACGGCATCTATCTTTATTCCAAAGCGATTGAAGCAGGTGTCGACATCGTCGATACCGCACTTGGCACAATGGCCGGACTTACTTCCCAGCCAAGCGCCAACTCGCTGTATTATGCGATGAGCGGCAGCAAACGGAAAATCAAAGCGGATATCGGGTCTCTTGAGACCATGTCCCACTACTGGGAAGATGTCCGCAAGTATTACAGCGATTTCGAAAGCGGCATGAACAGCCCACATTCTGAGATCTATGTCCACGAAATGCCGGGCGGGCAGTACAGCAACCTGCAGCAGCAGGCAAAAGCGGTCGGTCTCGGCATGCGCTGGGAAGAAGTGAAGGGAATGTACTCCCGCGTAAACATGCTGTTCGGCGATGTCGTGAAAGTCACGCCGTCATCGAAAGTTGTAGGGGATATGGCTTTGTTCATGGTCCAGAACGATTTGGATGAAAAAACAGTTCTGACTCGCGGAGAGAATATCGATTTCCCGGAATCGGTCATCGAGTTCTTCGAAGGATATATCGGCCAGCCTCATGGCGGGTTCCCGAAAGAATTGCAGAAAGTAATCTTGAAAGAACGCGAGCCGATTACGGTCCGCCCCGGGGAACTATTGGAGCCGACAGATTTTGAAGCCATCCGCGAGAAACTGTTCGAACGCCTTGAGCGCCCGGTCACAAGCCATGAAGTGCTGGCATATGCGCTGTATCCGAAGGTATTCGAAGAGTATAGCGTGACGAACCAAACCTTCGGGGATGTATCTGTGCTTGATACCTTAACTTTCCTCTATGGCATGCGCCTTAGCGAAGAAATCGAAGTCGAGATCGAAAAAGGGAAGACTTTGATGATCAAGCTCGTGTCCATCGGTGAACCGCAAAAAGACGGCACGCGCATCATTTATTTCGAATTGAACGGCCAACCGCGCGAAGTCAGCATCCAGGATATGACTGTGGAAACTGATTCAACGGCGAAACCGAAAGCAGATCCGACAAAAGAAAATCATATCGCAGCAACAATGCCTGGCACTGTCCTGAAAGTAGTCGGTGAAAAAGGGCTGAAAGTCAAACGTGGCGATCACTTGCTCGTCACAGAAGCGATGAAGATGGAGACGACCGTCCAGGCACCATTCGACGGGACGATCCAGGAGATTTATGTGACTGCTGGAGACGGCATTTCTACAGGAGATCTTCTGATCGAAATGGAAACGAAATAAAAAAAATTCCGGTGCGGACTCCGCACCGGAATTTTTTTATTTGCTCTTGATGAACTTGCTTCTCGAAACGAGCAGGAGCATGTAGCATAACAATCCGAACAACATTGAAATCAGCAATGAATGCATCAATGCGACCGCCAAGTTGAGTTTTGTCAACACTGCAAGCATACCAGTCGTCGCCTGTAGCAGTACAATGATGAAGGCGATGAGCCAGCCCCAATAAATTACACGCTGATCGCGGTAATGGCGATATGCATGGAGAGCGATGATGCCGAGCCAGATGACGATGAGCGCAGCTGCAAAGCGGTGGCCCATCTGTACCCATTCGTACATATTGTTAGGGAGTGCAAACTGATCATTGCGGCATAAAGGCCAATCGGAACAAATCAAGCTCGAATCCGTATGGCGGACCAGGGCGCCGGTATAAACCACAATATATGAATACAAAGTGACACCGATCGTGTGAAATTTCAATTTGCGCCCGATTTGGACGCGATCAGCGTCGAACTTCCGATCGACTTCGAAGACGAGTAAAGTCAATAGCAGAACAGCCGCAAACGAGATCAGGGAAATACCGAAATGAAGTGCAAGAATGAAATCCCCTTGTCCCCATAAAACTTGAGCAGCCCCGATTAAGGCTTGGAGGACGAGGAAGAATACAGCTAAGAACGCAAGGAATTTAGTTTCCCGCACATGGCCGAACTTGCGCCACGCCCATACTGCCAAAATCACGATCAAAATCCCGACAACGCCTGTAACCAAACGGTGGGAAAACTCGATCAACACTTCGGGGGTAATTTCACGTGGAATCAAATTACCGTTGCAATCCGGCCAGTTCCGGCCGCACCCCAATCCGCTGTCGGTTTTCGTGACAAGCGCGCCACCGAGGAGAATGAGCAGCATGCCGACAGTCGCGAGCACGCCGAACACTTTTATATAAATGTTACTTTTCAATATGCCACCTACTTTTTTTAGAAAAACTTTTGTCCTTGTATATACCTGCATATTCGATGATAGCGAAACTGCGTTTAAAATACAACGAGAAATGAGCGTTCGCTTAAACTTTCAAGATTTGGACATAATAGACGAGACCTTCACAAACTGTTCAAAAACAGCGTTTTTTCTATCTTAAAATAGCGAGGGGGCTGCTGTATGATAAGAGATGAATATTAGTAAGGCCATTTGCGTGAAATCATCTTTTATATCAGGAAATTTCAGTAATATGTAGAAAAAGCGCTGGAATTTAGATATAGTTATGGTTAGCGGAATATGCTTACAACTTTGAAAGGAGGGAGTTATATGTCAAACGGCCGGTCTTTGCCTGCAGAACCGAGTGAGGCTGTAGAGGCGAGTACGTTCACGAAAGACTTTTTGGCACTTATTAAAATTGGGATAGTGAATTCCAATTTGATTACAGTCTTCACAGGGCTCTGGCTCGCTTTTCAATTTTCAGAAACGAACTTTCTTGATCATATGGACATTCTCGTCTATACACTCGTAGGTTCGGCATTGATCATAGCGGGGTCTGCGGCGATGAATAATTACATCGACACGGACATCGACCCATTGATGGCCAGCAAACGATCCCGTCCGACAGTTACGGGCAGGTTCAAGCCATCCGCTGTCTTGGCACTCGCCATTTCTTTCATTGTTATAGGCGAACTCTTTTTGTTTTCCGCTTCTGTTTCAGCAGGTCTGTTTGGAATAGCCGGCATATTCGCCTATGTTGTTCTTTATTCGATGTGGTCGAAGAGAAGACATGTCGGCAACACGATCGTCGGCAGCATATCCGGCGCAATCCCGCCGTTAATCGGCTGGGCTGCGGTGGAGCCGACGCTCGGTATGGGCGCTTGGGCGCTGTTTCTGATCATGTTCATCTGGCAGCCGCCGCATTTTTATGCGCTTGCTATGAAACGTACGGAAGAGTATCGGGCTGCAAACATTCCGATGCTACCGGTGGTCAAAGGATTCCACCGGACAAAAAAATCGATGCTTGCATGGGTTTTACTGCTTTTCCCATTACCGTTCTTACTGACGGAACTCGGGATAGGCTTCATCATCTTAGCTACTGCGTTGAATATCGGTTGGCTCGTTCTTGCCATCCGGGGCTTCAATGTGGCTGATGATTTGAAATGGGCGAAGAAGATGTTCATCTACTCGTTGAACTACATGACGATTCTATTTGTATCGATGATCATTTTCGCTTTATTCGTCTAAATTTCGATTTTTACTTAACTGTAAAACATTTTAATCAGAGAGGGGTATGAAAAGCTATGATGAAAGGACCTAAGAAATGGCGCCTCTTCGCTTTGATGACCGCATTGCTTGTTTTTCTTTCAGGTTGCGGACGCGAAGAAATTTCGACGCTGATACCTGCAGGCAAGGTCGCGCAAGATCAGTTTAACTTACTGATTTTATCGTCCATTGTTATGTTGTTTGTCATTATCGTCGTTACTATCATCTATGTATTGGCAATTGTAAAATTCCGCCGTTCAAAAGTAGGGGAGGATATGATCCCTGAACAAGTCGAAGGAAGTGCGCGTCTTGAGTTTATCTGGACAGCAATTCCGATCGTATTGCTTTTGATCCTCGCTGTTCCTACTGTCTATTCAACTTTCGACCTGGCTGATGTCACGGCGATGGATGCACAGACTGAAGAAGGTACCGCCGAGAATTTGACGGTCAACGTTACCGGTAAACTTTACTGGTGGGAATTCGAATATCCTGAAGAAGGAATCATCACTGCACAGGAACTAGTTGTTCCAACAGACGAGCGCGTTTACTTCAATTTGATTGCAGCAGACGTTAAGCACTCGTTCTGGATCCCTTCTGTCGGCGGTAAGCTCGACGTCAACCCTGAAAACGTCAACACTTTCTACTTGGAATTCGATAAGGAATCATCCGAGCTTGAAGAAGGCGTATTCTACGGAAAATGTGCTGAGCTTTGCGGCCCTTCCCACGCGTTGATGGACTTTAAAGTGAAATCGCTTAACCGCGAAGACTTTGATACTTGGGTAGCGGCAATGCAGGAAGAGCAAGAAGCACCTTCAGAAGCTGTTGCACAAGAAGGTCAAGAAATTTTTGAACAAAGCTGTATCGCCTGCCACGCAACTAGTGGTGTCGGATCGACTCCTGGAGTAGGTCCAAACCTTGCGACATTCGGCGACCGTAATACAATAGCCGGTTTTATGGAGCATGATGAAGAAACTTTGAAAAACTGGATTGCTGATCCTCAGCAATACAAACCAGGCAACTTGATGCCTAACGCTGAATCTTTAAATAATGGAGAACCTTTCTCCGATCAAGAACTTGATGCGCTAGCAGCATACTTGATGGGCTTGAAAGTGGAAGAATAAGAGATTCAGAGCTTAAAAAAGGAGGTATACTATTGTGAGTTCTAACGCTCAAAAAACGGGTTTCGGCGCTACAATATGGGACTATCTAACAACTGTAGACCATAAGAAAATCGCAATCCTTTACTTGATCTCCGGCGGATTTTTCTTCCTTGTCGGCGGCGTAGAAGCGATGTTGATCCGGATTCAGCTAATGAAAGCCGGAAACGATTTCCTAAGTGCCGGAACATATAACGAAGTTTTAACAATGCACGGAACGACCATGATTTTCCTGGCAGCGATGCCGATTCTATTGGCATTCATGAACGCCGTGTCACCTTTGCAGATCGGGGCACGTGATGTTGCTTTTCCATTCTTGAACTCACTTGGGTTCTGGCTATTCTTCTTCGGTGGCGTATTCTTGAACCTTTCATGGTTCCTTGGCGGCGCACCGGATGCAGGATGGACAAACTATGCTTCCCTGGCACTTGCTTCTGAAGGCCACGGCATAGATTTCTACTCGCTCGGTCTGACCATATCCGGTTTCGGTACGTTGATTGCGGGGATTAACTTCCTTGTGACGATCATCAACATGCGTGCACCGGGTATGACTTACATGAGAATGCCGCTTTTCACTTGGACGACTTTCGTAGCGTCCGCTTTGATTCTCTTGGCATTCCCTCCATTGACTGTCGGTATCTTCTTCATGGTATTCGATCGTTTGTTTGGGGCAAACTTCTTTGACGTAACGATGGGCGGTAACACAATCATCTGGGAGCACTTCTTCTGGATCTTTGGTCACCCGGAAGTATATATCTTGATTTTGCCGGCATTCGGTATTTTTTCTGAGATCTTTGCGATTTTCTCGCGCAAACGCCTATTCGGGTACACTGCACTCGTATTCGCGACAATCCTGATCGGTTTCTATGGCTTCATGGTATGGGCTCACCATATGTTCACAACGGGTCTTGGGCCAACTGCAAACGCAGTATTCGCCTTGGCTACGATGATCATCGCGGTACCGACAGGAATTAAGATCTTCAACTGGCTATTGACGATTTGGGGCGGAAGCATTTCCTTTACAGTCCCAATGATTTACGCAGTAGCATTTATTCCATCATTTGTTGCTGGTGGGGTAACAGGTGTCATGCAGGCAATCGCGCCGCTTGATTACCAGCTTCATGATTCATACTTTATCGTTGCTCACTTCCACTACGTAATCGTAGGTGGTGTCGTGCTCGCAATTTTGGCAGGTACGCATTTGTATTGGCCGAAAATGTTCGGTACGATGTTGAGCGAAAAGCTTGGTAAGTGGACATTCTGGTTCTTCTTCATCGGATTCCATTTAACATTCTTCATCCAGCATTTCCTTGGACTCATGGGCATGCCTCGCCGTGTTTACACGTTCGGAGCAGACCAAGGCTGGGATCTATTTAACGCAATCAGCTCCGTTGGGGCGTTGTTTATGGCCATCGGGGTTATCATCCTCCTCGTCAACGTTGTCATGACGGTTGCTAAAGGCGAACGCGTAGGAAACGACCCATGGGGCGACGGACGTACGCTTGAATGGGCAATCCCATCACCGCCGCCATTCTACAACTTTGCACAAACGCCGCTTGTCCGCGGACTTGACCCTTATTGGATCGAGAAAATGGAAGGCAATAAAGAAGGTATGGTCTACGCTGAACCACTTGGCGATATCCACATGCCGAACGGTTCATTCATTCCTTTTGTCATCTCACTCGGTATGTTCATCGCTTCATTTGGTGCCATGTACCATATGGATGGGCATGTATGGGCGCTACCTGTATTGATCGGCGGTCTTGCGATCACATTCGGTTCGATGCTGGTCCGTTCATTGAAAGATGACCTTGGTTTCCATGTAACGAAAGAAGAATTGATTGCTGATCAAGAACGCATTCAAAGAGAAGCAAGAGCGCTGGAAGGAGGCAAAAAAGGTGGACTTAAATAAGCAATATACCCCACAAACTTGGCCGGATCATCCTGAAACGGCGACGCTCGAAGGGAAGAACAAGTTCGTTGGTTTCTGGCTCCTGCTAGCTGCTGAGACAGTCACCTTCGCCTCTCTCTTCGCAACATATCTTGCGTTGAAAGACAAAGGGCCGAGCGGAATGGAATTTTCCGCAGCCGGCTTGTTCGAACTACCACTCGTCTTTGCTATGACTATGATCCTTTTGACTTCGTCTTTGACAAGTGTCTATGCGATCTATCATATGAAAAACCATAATTTCAAAGCCATGCAAGCCTGGCTGGGCATAACTGTCCTACTCGGCTTAGCGTTCCTCGGTTTGGAAATCTATGAGTTCAATCACTATGTTCATCTTGGTTTCGGTTTTACTAATAGTGCGTTCAGTTCCGCCTTCTACGTTTTAGTCGGAACTCACGGAGCACACGTTGTTTTCGGTCTTAGCTGGTTTATCGCCCTTATGCTCCGAAATGCAAAACGCGGCTTGAACATGTACAATGCGCCGAAATTCTATCTTGCGGCTCTATACTGGCATTTCATTGACGTAGTGTGGGTGTTTATCTTCACTGTAGTCTATCTGATGGGAGTGATCGGTTAATATGGCACACGATACTCATGATATTCACAGATCTAGAGCAGAATTTGAATTCGTAAAGAAAAAGCGCGCTGCTGAAATGCGCAGTCAATTAACTTCATTTGCTATGATGATTTTCTTGACCTTGATTGCATTCACTCTTGTAGCTGCCGAATTCTCTCCATACTTGATCGTGCCGATTATTTTGTTATTGGCTGCTATTCAAGTAGTACTTCAGCTATACCACTTCATGCACATGAGCAATAAAGGGCATGGCATGATGGCATTCTTCATGTTCAGCGGCATGTTTGTCGCTTTCTTGACGGTCCTTGCGATGGTCACTATCGTTTGGTGGTAAAATCAAAAAAACACTCCGGACTTTTCAAGTCCGGAGTGTTTTTCTGTTTTAACGCAGGGGAGAAGAGGCAAATGTCATGATTCGTTCATTGATATAGCGTGATAACCCCTATATAATGAGGTTACTTAAGGAAAAGGAGGTACGGTCTAATGCCAATAAGCATTTTTGGCTTCGAAGCGTTATGGAGCCCCTGGTATTTTGGATTTCTCGTACTGATTACGCTTTTATATTTTCTGCTCACGACCAAATGGAGACATAAGTTCCGCGACAGCGAACCGCTTCAAACTAAACAAGCGCTGCTCTTTGTTTCCGGCATGGCATTGATATACATCTTAAAAGGCTCTCCAGTCGATTTGTTGGGGCATATCACTTTGACGATGCATATGGTGCAGATGGCTTTGCTTTTACTGCTTGCTGCCCCCCTAGTGATTATGGGGATCCCCTCCTATCTATGGCGCGCATTCATTAGGCTTCCAGGAGTAGAACCTCTATTCATGTTCTTCACGAAACCGTTGATCGCGTTGCTTTTGTTCAGTTTATTCTTTTCCGTTTATCACTTGCCGCTGGTTTTCGATTTCGTCAAACAAGATATGCTAATCCATAGTATCGTCGGCACCTTGCTATTCATTTCAGCGCTGCTTTATTGGTGGCCCGTCGTCAATAACCTGGAAGGGATGCATAAGTTCCATGGCCTAAAAAAGCTAGGATATTTGTTCGGGTTAAGTGTCTTGATGACCCCAGCCTGTGCGCTGATTATTTTCAGTACCTCCCCGTTCTATGCGACATATTCAGATGGGGAAGCATGGATGCAGGCAATGGCGCTATGCGTGCCTGCCGGTACATTGTCCCAGCTGAACCTAACCGGGCCGGAACTCTTCACCAACATGTCGCTTCTTGAAGATCAGCGTACTGGCGGTATCGCCATGAAGGTTATCCAGGAATTGGTCTTCACTGTGTTCATATGGTTGGTGTTTCATGAATGGCTTAAAAACGAAACAGCCAACGCAGATGAGATTACAGAAAAAGTACTGCAAGACCGCAAAGATATGGCGTATTATAGACATAACGGGTAACAACCCAAAAGGAGTTTATTACAAATGAATTTGCCGCTTTTGCCAACTATCAGCACGTTCTTTATTATTCTTAGCGCAGTTCTCGTTGCTATCGGGTGGAATTTGATTCGCAAACGCCGTATCGAAGCGCATAAAAAAGTTATGCTCGGAGCCGGTGCTGCTGCTTTGACGTTTTTCATCATTTACGTTTCCCGCACTTTATTTGTCGGGAATACAGCATTCGGCGGTCCAGAGGAATTGAAGATTTATTATACTATTTTCTTGATTTTCCATATCACCCTCGCAACAATCGGAGCCGTGATGGGTCTAACGACCATTTACTGGGGATTGAAAAATCGCTTGGATAAACATCGGAAAATCGGACCTTTCACAAGCGTCGTCTGGTTTTTCACCGCGATTACAGGAGTTACGGTTTACTTATTGCTTTACGTATTTTATGAAGGCGGACATACGACTTCTGTGTTTAAAGCAATTCTGGGAGGATAATGAAAAAGGCACCGAGCAAATTTGCTCGGTGCCTTTTTTTAGGTTCTTGACAATGGATTTACTATACTTTGAATTCCATTTTGATGATGCCCGCTTCACGCGCTGAAGTGAACAGGATCACCAAAAGAGGACCGATAAAGAACCCGAGGAAGCCAATCAACTGAAGGCCGATGAACATGGCGATCAAAGTGGCGAGCGGGGAGAGGCCGATTTGGGTGCCCATCACTTTCGGTTCCACCGTCCTGCGGATAATCAGCAGGACCAATGCCAAAATAGCGAGCTGGGTCCCTTGAACGATATCGCCGACTATGAACAGATAGATGAACCAAGGGGTCAAGACGATAATCGAGCCGAGTATCGGAATGAAGTCGACCACCCAAATGATAAGTGACATGACTAGCGCGTATTCAGGCGCGATAAATAATAATGCTATGAATGTGACTGCTAAAATAATCAGGCTTACAAGAAACTGGGCTTTTAGAAAGCCGAAAACGACGTTATTCAACCTAGCGCTCATAAAGCGCACTTTCTCGGCAGTCGACTCTTTCAGGCGGTTGAAAAGCATGCCTTTCAAATCCATCAAATCAAGCATAAACAAGAACAGCGCAATTAAAAACACGATGAAACTAACCAGGAAAGAGGGGATGCCTGTCAATAAATTGGTGACGGTGTCGTAGTTGACAAACGTCAGAATCCAGTCCCGAATCCCTTCCGCGAAGGCTATCATTTCCGTTTCAAATGAATTGACAACTTCAACAGGCATTTCAGCTGTGGAACGCAAAAAGAAGGCTTCCACTTCTCCCCACATATTGGATAAGGAATTTGTATATTCTGGCACCATTTTTGAGAACTGTATAATTTGTCCAATTAATTGTGTGATAATCCAATAGACAAGGCCTGAGGCGATGACCAGGAATAAAATGAACACGGTTATGACAGCGCTTTTTCGCTGCCATTTGAATCTTTTTTGAACGAATTTAACAAAAGGTTCCAAGAAGATGGCGGTGAGCAAAGCAATGATTAAAGGAACTGCAATCGGTAATATGTATATGGAGATTAAAACCACGATAGCTACAACCACTAAAATTGTCGCCAATTTTTTATTAAACCACTTGCCCACAATAAGCCTCCTTCACTAAGCTATATGAAACTACGATAATAGAATATTTGTTTAAAAAAACCGCAGTTCGTATTGAACTGCGGAAATTTTACGCTTTGATTTCAAACGCGGATACTTCTTTTTTGATAGCAGCTAAAATTTCAGCGCTCGTTTTCAATAATTGATCCGGGAAATGCTCGTCTTCACCGTATTCGATGCCGTGCGGGTAATAATGTTTACCGATGACCGGCTTCAAGACGCGGACAGTCGCATCGTTGGCATCGACATCTCCATCAATCGCATAAGCGAAAACGCGCAAATAATAAGTGCCTTCACGGACCATGAATTTACGGTCGAAAGTGATGCGCTCATAATCCCATTGCCCTTCTTTCGTCAGGCCGTGCTTATTCATAATGTGTTCAAGCAATGTAATATCCACTTCGATGTTCTCTAGTCCTGTATTTTCAAAATACATGGGATCTCCTCCTCTATAACAAAAAAAGACTGAATGCTCCTTTAATAATAGATCATATTTTAGGTACATGCAATGGCTAGATTGTGTCAGAATGCAGGCGGCTGTTATAATGGATAAAATGGGTGTCAGGAGCTGATTCGATGAAGGACTTATTACGCATCATGATTTTTTTAGCGATTGTCCTAATTGGGCTGTTTTATTTGGACCCGTCAATCAGTGAAAATGAATTGCTCGAAGCCCCTCGGCCAGCGGAGCCGCTTCCTTCCAATAATTTAACGGAAACGGTTCTCGATGTTGAGCGGCCTACATCGGGGCTGTCTTTCTATATCGGGAAGTCCGCCGAGGAGTGGCTTGGTGAACACGGCCAGCCGGATCGCATTGAACCTTCCGCTTTTTCTTATGAATGGTGGGTATATGATGCTGCCTACTCCAATTTTGTCATGGCTGGAGTAAAAGAAGGGCGCATCGTCCAAGTGTATGCGGCAGGGGAGTCGACGGATGTCGCTCCGTATGAAATCGGCCAGAAGCTCCAAGACCTATATCGGTTCACTATTGTCCAAAACGAAGTGACCGTAAAGTACGGGACGAATACGTATACCTTTAACTTGAGCGAGGCAGACATGGATAAGCGGCTTTTGGTCAGTTTCGAGGAAGTCTACGCACAGTTATATATAGATGCGGCAGGTCAGGAATTGGAAGCTGTTCGGTTTATGGACGCGGAAACACTGATCCGTCATCAGCCTTACGACATGATGTATTCCGGTGATTTATTGGTTACGCCTAAGCCATCTTCTACATTGCAGAGATCGATAGATGAAGCGAACGCCAGGCAATTGATCGATTTGACAAATGTTTACCGGCTTCGCCACCAACGATCACAGATTCACGAAAATCCAGGCGCCAGTGCATTGGCGAAGCAAACGAGCGAAGAAATGGCGCGGCGGGACTTCTCTTCGGACGAGATGGCCATAGAAGACTTGGAAGCACGGCTCCAACGGGCGGACATCCAATTCAAGCTGGCAGCAATCAACACAGCGTCACGGTATTACGACGGCGCAGAAACGGTCCACGGTTGGTTCAACTCCCCGAGTCATAGGGAAACTTTATTGGGCAATCAATATAATCAGCTCGGGGTGGGAGTGTTCGGCAAATATTACAGCCAAATCCTATTGAAGCAGGATCGGAGCGTATACGAAAGCCAGTAATGGCGAGTCAGCCAAGAATGAGCGCCTTGCCGATGATCTCTAGCCTATTGTCCGTCGGTTTCTTATCTTTTCCAGGAGTAAACTGTGTATGAATCTGGAAAAAAATCTGATATGATGTAACCGTAGAGGAGGAATGCAAAGTGATTATGACCTACGAATGGGTCGGTATAACTGACTCTGCGGACGAGCTGAGTGAAATGATACTGCAATCGGAGCAGGCTGCGAAATATCGCGAAGTCTATGACTCTGTCTATAGCGATAAAACATTGGCGGGGGAGATCCATGATTTCGCCCGGCTGAAGGAACTGTATGAAGAGGTGCAGCGCTTCGGCAAATACCATCCGGACTATAAGCGGGTGATGAAGCAGATCCGTGTCGATAAACGGAAGCTGGACTTGAACGAGAAAGTGGCAGAGCTCCGCCTTGCGGAAAATGAGCTGCAGGACTTGATGGACCAAGTCAGCTTCATCATCGGCCGGTCGGTGTCGGAAGCGGTTAAAATCCCTTCGAGCAATCCGTTCTTTTCTTCGGATTCCTCATGTGGCAGCGGCTGTGGTACTGGCGGAAGCTGTTCTTGTTCCGCATAATATAAAAAAGTGCAACCTCAAAGGGTTGCACTTTTTTTAATTGCGTTTTTCTTCGACTGCCGAGATCAATTGGATGGCGATATCGGGACGGTCGGTGATGATGCCTTTGGCTCCGGCAGCGACCAGTTTCTGCATCGCTTCTTTATCGTCGATGACCCAGTAGTGAACCGGGACATTCAAGCGGTCAAGAAATGAGATGAATCGTGGCGAGTCAAGGCGAAACACTGAATGTTTAGTGGGCATTTGAAAAACATCTGCCCGCGGTGCATATAAATGGCCGAATTGGCTATTAAACGAAGCGAAAGCCTTTCGGACTTCATTCTCTCCAGCGCCAAGCGCGACACGGTTTTGTGCATATAGGTTAAAACGATCGATTTGTTCATCATAGAAGCTTGTTACGGCAACGCGGTCTTCCGCTCCCAGTGATTCGATCAGGCGCCAAAGCTTCGAAGGGACTAGACTGCCTTCGTACGTATCCGGCGCATCTTTAATGTCGATATTGATGTACATCTGTGGAAACTTTTCCAATAGCTCGCGAAGCAGGACGACTTTTTCGCCTTTTCCACGGTAGGAATGTGCGCCGTTTTCATCGACGAAATGGTAGCCGAGGTCAAGCGCACGCAATTCATCCAGCGCCATTTCAGAAACGCGGCCGGCTGCATCAGAGGTCCTGTCGACGAATTCATCGTGGAAGACGAGGATTTCTTCGTCATTTGTCATGCGGATATCGATTTCGAAGCCGTGAACACCGAGTTCCGCTGCCCGGTCAAACGCTGCCATCGTATGTTCAGGAGCAAGCGAACTGCCGCCCCGGTGAGCGAGTACAATTGGATGATCATAGCTTAGAACTGGTTTTTGCGGCCGCTTATGCGGTTCGGTCAAAGCTTTAGAGCCAGCCCATGCAGCAGCCCCAACAGCGGCGGCTGCAAGGCTGATTTTCGTTTTCTTACCCATATATGTATAACCCCCTGTATTGTTAGTATCAACATTATAGCCGAATGGGCCTCCTGCTGTCAGTTTATTCGGTTGCGGCTTTTTTAAATCCTATGGTATTCTAGAGTTTAGAAAAGAGGGATAGATATGCATGATCGCCAAGGTCTGATTGTCTATGTGCATCAGCTGAAACAAGCGAAATCGCTGCGGAAGTATGGACATGTCCATTTTATTTCCCGCAAATTGAAATATGTAGTCGTTTATATGGACCAAGACAAAATTGAGAGCACGAAAGAAAAACTCTCCAAGTTGCCTTATGTGAAAAAAGTGCTGGAATCCCAGCGCCCTTTCCTTAAAACTGAGTATGAAAATGCCAAACCGGATAAAGCGAAAGAATATGATTATAAAATCGGCTTGTGATCACTGCATCGGTGGAATATAGTGGTTGAGCCTGAGAATAGCGATGAGATGCCCGAAGTAAAGTTTCGGATCGGAATATTGTGTGGAATTCTTTACATCCATCCGGATTGGTTTAGCTCCGAGTTGCTCTACCGCTTCTTCAAACAATGCCAGCCGTTTGGAGCCGTCCGGAATTCCCTCACGGCATAAATAGATGGGCATGAAGTTCCCTTCTTTGGCAGGCTGGAATGCAGCGGCGATGGATACGACCTTTTTGCCGTCTGCTGTTTTCGAAACAAAAACAAAACCGTGCATAAAGCGGTCTTTATTACTTTCCATCAACTGGCGAAGTTCGTAAATATCGCCGTATCCTTCTCCTAATTCGATAAAACGTTGTATCATGTAAGTCACGTCCTTTCCAGTATCCATTCTAACATTTCGACCATCAATTGCAGTACTAAAATGATAAAGTAAGAGGCGATAGCATGCGAGTAGTAGCAGGACAGGCGAAAGGCCTGCCTTTGAAAGCGGTTCCGGGTAAGACAACGAGGCCGACGACCGATAAAGTGAAAGAATCCATTTTCAATATGATCGGGCCTTTTTTTGATGGCGGGACGGCAGTGGATTTATTTGCCGGAAGCGGCGGTTTAGGCATCGAAGCATTGAGCCGCGGCATCGATCGGGCGATTTTTACCGATAAAGATAAAAAAGCCGTCGAAACCATTCAAGCGAATTTGCAGAAAACCAAGATGGAAGACCGGGCAGAAGTATATCGTGCTGATGCCGAACGCGGCTTGAAAGCGATGAAGAAAAACGGCATAAAAGCTCGGCTGCTGTTTTTGGATCCACCGTATCACATGGAAAAGGCGTACGATCTGATGGAAAAAGCTGCAGAACTTGGGCTGATGGAAGAAGATGCGATTATTGTTTGCGAACATGATCGCGATATTGAACTTCCGGATAGAACAGCCCATTGCAGTCGTTTTAAAAAGGAATTATATGGGAACACCATTATTTCAATTTACCTTTATCAGGGGGAAGAGGGAGAATCTATTGTCTAAAATTGCAGTAGTACCGGGGAGTTTTGACCCGATCACAATGGGTCATTTAGATATCGTCAAACGTGCGTCCACGATTTTTGACGAAGTGAAAGTGGTAGTCATGAACAATTCATCAAAGAATCCGTTGTTTGACGTAGATGAGCGCATGGCATTAATAGCGGAAGTAACCAAAACGATACCGAATGTAACAGTCGATTCTTTTGCGGGATTATTGATCGATTACGCTGTGGAAGTCGAAGCGAATGCCGTGATTCGTGGTTTGCGTGCCGTATCGGATTTCGAATACGAGATGCAGATCACGTCGATGAACCGCTTTTTGAATGAAGACATCGAAACTTTGTTCATGGTGTCGAATAACCAATATTCTTTCCTCAGTTCGAGTATCGTGAAAGAAGTGGCAAAATACCATGGCAAGATTTCAGGCCTTGTCCCGGAAGCTGTAGAAAAAGCATTAATAGAAAAATATAAATAAGTCACGTGCCCCGTGGCTTTTTGTTGTGGTCAGGCAGAAAAGGGGGGATGGCCGATGAAAAATAGGAAGTTGTGGTTTTTTGTCCTGGTGATGGCGATTGTCGTCTTCGTCAGTTCATATCGGCTGGATGCATATATTTCACGACCAGGAGACGCTTATGAGCTTTCCCCGTTAGTGGAAGTGGCCGGGAAAGATGATGATGATGAGGGTACGCTCAGCTTGATGACTGTCACCATGTTCAATGCGACACCCGCTTTATATATAATGGCGCAGTTTCAGGAAGGCTATAAAGTGCTGGATCCAGAACAGGTGAGAAGCCCTCATGAAAGCGATGAGGAGTACAACGTAAGGCAATTGAAGTTGATGTCCGATTCCCAGGTCAACGCGTTGCAAGTGGCCTTCGACCAGGCAGGCATGCCTTATGAAGTGTCGAGCAACGGCGTATTCATCTTGAATGTGCTGGAAGGCGGTGCGGCTTCCGGCTTATTATCGCCCGGAGACCGATTGATGGAGATTGATGGGCAATCGCACGATTCGATGGAAGCATTTCTTGATTATTTAAGCGGGAAGCAGGTGGGCGATGAAGTGGAGTTGGTGATTGAGCGTGATGAGCGCACAATCAACCAATCCGTCACGCTCGCCCCGCTTCCGACAGACCCGGAGCGTGCGGGCATCGGTATTTCGTTTGTGGAGGACAAAGAGATCGAAACAACACCGGAAGTCACGATTGATTCGGATACGATCGGCGGCCCTTCCGCAGGCCTCATGTTCACGCTGGAAATCCTGAACCAATTGCTCGATGAAGATATCACAAAAGGCTATGACATCGCAGGAACCGGAACGATGGAAAGTGACGGCGCTGTCGGAAGGATCGGTGGGATCGACCAGAAGATCATTGCGGCGGACCGTGCCGGGATCGATATTTTCTTCGCCCCTGACGATGAGTCGGAATCGGAAATGCCGAGCAATTTTGAAATGGCGATGGAAACGGCGGAAGAAATCGGGACGGAGATGGATATCGTTCCTGTTACAGACATCGATGCTGCGCTTGATTATTTATCCGGACTATCGCCAAGATAGATGGGCGGTGTCGTGTATTCCTTTTTCAATGAGTTTGCGCCGATCGCTTGAAGGTAAAGTGCTGATGCGCGGATATCGAGCTGTCCCATATTTCCTGTCAAATCCGCGGCGCGGCTGATGATAGGGAGCGGGATGGCTTTTTTTCGTTCGTTCAAATAACGCCTGCCGTTATGCGTCATGCCGAGCAAGCGGATATATTCCGGGTGTATGGCAGCTTGTGCTTCCTGTTGCGTATAGCCGGTGAAGATATGGGTCAGCATGCGCTGTATACGTGTCCGTGTGAAGCGTTTGCTCTTCACGCGGTTGATGAACACGTCAAAGGTTTCCGAGCGCTTAGCCGACTCATGGATAAGGTTCTCGATGCCTTCCGTCACTTCGGCAAACCGGGCAAGCGCCTTTGGGCCTTCGCGCAAAATCGTGAAACGCAGCATCGGATAGAACCTTTGCCAGTCGACGAAGCCTTCCTGTTCCGCGTGAACGCGCTCAAGCAGGCGGATGCTGCTCGCCGGGAGATACGGAGCCAGCTCCCCAAGCTCTTCACCTTCGAAAAAGGCATTGCGGATGCCGGTCGCACTGGCGATTGCGACGCCGGGCTCAAGCGGATCGTGGTAGCCCGCGCCGATGCGCTGGATTGTCAACGGCACCATCGGATTGTTGAGCGTGTGGGCAGCTTCTAAATAATGATAGCCGAGAATATTGTTCGGCTTGGTCAAGTCAGCATAACGGCCGCTGCCGTTCGTTAAGCTCAAGTAAGCGTCGTTCAAAGCTTTCGGGTAGCTGATGCCGGTCTGTACCCGATCGTGGATGACCTTTTCGTATTGCGCTCTCTTTGTGCTCAATAATTCCAGGCTGCTCAGGAATGGTTCGATCTCGCCTTGTTCACTGCCGAAGCAAAAAGAAGCACATCCTGCTGCGTCGAGCAATTCGATGGCGCCGCGCGCAAACTCGGAAGCCTGCGCCGTCGCAAAGGCATAGGGCAATTCGATGACCACATCGACGCCAGCCGAAAGCGCCATTTCCGTGCGCGTCCACTTATCGGCGAACGCCGGCTCGCCCCGCTGGAGGAATTGTCCGCTCATGACCGCCACGACTACATCGGCGCCAGACAGTTCCTTTGCTTTTGCCGCGTGATGCAAATGGCCATTATGGAAAGGATTATATTCAACAACGATTCCTGTCGCTTTCATTACAGCACCTTCTTTTGGTATGATTAGTTCTAGTATAACGATGAGCGAATTATGGTGACAAGATTTTTTCTTGACATCGTTTGTTCTACATTATATAATCAACTTTGTTGTCTTGAGGTGATTACTTATGAAAATAGCGATTCAACAGCTACAAAAGTATCGTAACGACGGGATGCCAATTGACCAGTATGTTCAATTGGATGAGGCGAAAAAGCGCAATAGTGATATTCGCGCCGTATCTCCTATACACGTCACAGGACACTGTACGATTGGTTCGCAACAAATGACGTGCATGCTCCATCTTGAAGGGACGCTTACGCTGCCTTGTGCACGAACTTGGGAAGATGTCGAATACCCGATCAGCATCGACACCGTCGAAATCTTCGATTGGTCTGAAAAAGGCCGTGAAGAAGGTGAGGACGAATATGTCCACGCGGTAACGACTGAAGTTATCAATCTTCAGCCGATATTGGAAGAGCTGATCGCCCTTGAAGTCCCTATACAGGTCTTTAAGGAAGACTCAGAAAAAACCGTCATCAAAGGCGGCAACGACTGGTCTTATTTGACAGACGAAGAAGTTCAGGCCGAGAAGGAAGAAGCACAATCAAAACCGGATCCAAGACTGGCTGATTTAGCCAAGTATTTCGATCAGACAGATGAATAGAATCATTGTAAGGAGGTGTCACCAATGGCTGTACCGTTCAGAAGAACATCCAAAACCGCTAAAAGAAAACGCCGTACGCATTTCAAGCTATCCGTACCTGGTATGGTAGCGTGCCCAAGCTGTGGCGAAAGTAAATTGGCTCACCATGTCTGCAAAGCATGTGGATCATACAAAGGCAAAGAAGTAGTAGCTAGCAAATAAAACAGTATTTGCTTAGAAAAAGGTTATCTGGAGGCCATGGCTCCGGATAACCTTTTTCATTTGCCTAAAAACAGGTAGAATGGAGCCTGAGGTGAGCAAAAACATGGCATACACAATCGAAACAAAAAATCAGGTGATGACTTTCACGATCGACCGGCCGCATATCCGCAACGCCGTGAATAGTGAAGTGATGGTAGGGTTTGAAGAACTCGCCACACGTGCAAGGGAAGAAGATATCCGCTTCGTCATCATCACGGCAAAAGGCGAGCAGGCGTTTTGTTCAGGCGGCGACTTGTCAGTGTTCCACGAATTGAAAACAGAACAGCAGGCTTGGCCGATGCTCAGCCGCATGGGCGAAGCCTTGTATCGTATCAAGACGATTCCAGTACCGGTCATCGCGCTCGTCAATGGCACAGCAGTAGGCGGCGGCTGTGAGATTGCAACGGCGTGCGATTACCGGCTGGTCAGAAGCCATGCCAAGTGTGGGTTCATCCAAGGGACACTGGCCATCACGAGCGGCTGGGGCGGCGGGACTTATCTATTTGAAGCTTTGCGTCATGATGCGGCTTTGAAAATGCTCAGTGATGCACGTGCTTATTCGTCGGAAGAACTGCTGTCAAATGGCTGGGCCACTGCTATTGTTGAGCAAGATCGGGACATCGAGCATTTCCTTGTTTCGATGAAAAAGATTCAGCCGGAAGTGCACCGTGCCTATAAAGCGATGGCGGTCCGTAAATGGCAGGAAACGAATTTGAAACAGCGGGTCGATCAGGAGATCCGTGAGTGCGCTAGATTATGGGCAGAAGAAGCACATCATCAGGCTGTGGATGGGTTCTTGAACAAAAGCAAAAAATAAGTCTCCTCTGGAGGCTTTTTTTTATGAAAAACGACGCCCCCCTCTTCTCATTGAACCGAACAGACGGAACATTATGGAAAATATTTTTTTGAATAGTTGAAATCGCTTACAAAATTCGTATATGCTATAGAAGGGAGAAAACTTAGGGGGTATTTCATACATGAAAAAAATCCTGATTGCCAACCGGGGCGAAATTGCGCGGCGTATCATCCGCACATGCGACCGCCTCGGCATCGAAACGGTCGCGATCCACTCAGAGGCGGATGGGGAACTGCCTTATGTGAGTGAAGCGACAGAAGCGGCAGCGATCGGTCCGAATCCGGTCGCGCAATCCTATTTACAGGCAGATAAAATTATTGAAGAAGCTTTAAATCGAAATGCACAAGCGATTCATCCAGGCTATGGCCTATTGTCGGAGAACGCTGATTTTGCCCGCAAAGTGCAAGAAGCGGGACTCGTCTTCATCGGCCCGAAACCCGAAATCATCGAAACGATGGGCGACAAGCTCGGTTCAAGACGGACGATGATGGAAGCGGGCGTGCCGGTCGTTTCGGGAACTCATGAAGGGGTCTCTGATGTTGGCGCAGCAGTCGAGGAAGCTAGAGACATTGGCTACCCGCTTATGTTAAAAGCAAGTGCTGGAGGCGGCGGCATCGGCATGGTGCTGTGTGAAAATGAGCAAGCGCTCACTCAGCAGTTTGATTCGGTCAAAAACCGGGCCAAGGCGTATTTCGGAAATGACATCGTCTATTTGGAGAAATTCATTGCCAATGCACGCCATATCGAAGTGCAGATTTTCGGGGATGACTCGGGCAATATCGTCCACCTGTTCGAGCGCAATTGCTCTGTTCAGCGCCGCAACCAAAAAGTCATCGAAGAATCGCCCTCGCCTGACTTGCCGGAATCCGCCAGAACGAAGCTTTGCGAAGCGGCCGTTCAAGCAGCGCGAGCGGTCGGTTATACAAACGCCGGTACTGTAGAATTTATCGTTGATGAAAACAACGATTTCTTTTTCCTGGAAATGAATACGCGTCTTCAAGTAGAGCACCCGATTACAGAAGAAGTGACGGGCATCGATCTGGTCGAATGGCAAGTGAACGTAGCTAGAGGCGAAGCATTGCCGAAGCAGGAAGCGATCCAAACAAAAGGACACTCGATCGAATACCGCATCTATGCGGAAGACCCGAAAACATTCTTCCCATCACCAGGTACTTTATCCGTCTTGAAATGGGGGCCTGGCGCACGCATCGAAACAGGATACGAAGAAGGCAATAAAGTGACGCCTTTCTATGATCCGATGATCGCCAAGGTCATTTTGTCGGGGGAGACGCGGGAAGAAGTATTGGGGAAATCCAGGAAGTTCTTCGATGAAACGGCGATTGAAGGGGTTAAGACCAATTTGCCGCTATTCGACAAATTCATTGAATCGAAACCATTTATAGAAGGAAGTTACGCCACAGCCGTGTTGGCTCAGTGGCTTATACAACAAAAGGAGGAAAAAACAGTATGAAACAACTAACAGCATCTATGGCCGGAACGGTCTTGAGCATTGCAGTATCCGAAGGGGACGCTGTATCTGCAGGACAAACCGTCATGACACTTGAATCGATGAAAATGGAAATTCCTGTCGAAGCGGAATTCGGCGGACAAGTCGAAAAGGTCGATGTGGAAGTTGGCAGCTTTGTCAACGAAGGGGACACATTGGTGACGCTCGGCGAATAAGGCATTTGAATCCAAAGGGGTGGAAGAAATGACGAAAACGACTGAAACAACGGGATATAATACACGGCTCGAAGAAAAACTTTCCAAGATTTTCGCAGGGGGCCAAGAGAAATACCATGAGAAATTGAAAGAAAGCAATAAATTATTCGTCAGAGACCGGTTGAATTTACTTTTTGATGACGGCGACTATATTGAAGACGGCCGTTTCGCGAATGTGGAAGCGGGCGATCTCCCGGCAGATGGTGTCGTGACGGCGATCGGCAAAGTGAACGGCGAAACCGTATGCGTCATGGCGAACGATTCGACTGTTAAAGCTGGATCATGGGGTTCACGGACAGTTGAGAAAATCATCCGCATCCAGGAAACAGCCGAAAAAATGCAAGTGCCGATGCTGTATTTGGTCGACTCTGCAGGAGCCCGCATCACAGACCAATTGGACATGTTCCCTAATCGCCGGGGTGCTGGGCGCATTTTCCATAACCAAGTGCGCATGTCCGGCATGGTGCCTCAAGTATGCTTATTGTTCGGGCCATCTGCAGCAGGCGGAGCATACATCCCTGCATTTTGTGATATCGTCATCATGGTCGAAGGCAACGCTTCCATGTATCTGGGCTCGCCGCGCATGGCTGAAAAAGTCATCGGCGAAAAAGTTTCGCTCGAAGAGATGGGCGGAGCCCGCATGCACTGTACCGTCAGCGGTGTCGGAGATGTGTTGGTAGCCACTGAAGAAGAAGCGATCTCGGAAGCGCGCCGCTATATGGCCTTCTTCCCGGCGAATTTCGCCGGCAAGCCTGAAACAATCGAAGCGAAAGCGAAAAAAACAGGGCGAACTTTGGAAGAAATTATTCCCGAAAATCAAAACGCGCCTTTCGATATGTATGAATTGATCGATCAACTGATCGATGAAGACAGCTTTTTCGACATCAAAAAACTTTTTGCGCCGGAATTGATCACCGGCCTTGCGCGTATCGACGGGCAAGCGGTCGGCATCATCGCCAACCAGCCGAAAGTGAAAGGCGGCGTACTGTTCGGTGATTCTGCAGACAAAGGCGCCAAATTCATCAACCTGTGCGATGCATTCTCGATTCCGCTATTGTTCCTGGCTGATGTCCCTGGATTCATGATCGGGACGAAAGTGGAACGCGCCGGCATCATCCGTCACGGCGCCAAATTCATCTCCGCGATGAGTGCTGCCACTGTGCCGAAGATATCAGTCGTCGTGCGTAAAGCATATGGCGCCGGTTTGTATGCGATGGCAGGCCCTGCATTTGAGCCGGACGTGTGCATTGCCCTTCCGACAGCGCAAATTGCGGTCATGGGTCCTGAAGCGGCAGTCAATGCGGTCTATTCCAACAAGATCGAAGCGATTGAAGACCCGAAAGAACGCCTTGCTTATGTGCAGCAGAAGCATCAAGAGTATAAAGAAGAAATAAATATTTACCGCCTAGCTTCCGAGCTTATCGTCGATGAAATCGTCGCCCCGTATGCTTTGCGGGAAGAGTTGTCAAAACGCTTGTCGATTTATGCAACGAAAGATTTGCCGTTGCCTTATCGAAAACATCCGATTATTCCTGTATAATGAGTATAGACTTGGAGTCTGCCTAAAAGGGCAGGCTTCTTTTTTAGCAGACGCCCATACAACCGGAGCGTCTCCTTACAACGATTGCTCTGAAAAAAGGAGGGGTTTCCATGAAATTCGCAATTATCGGCGGAAACGCACAGGCATTGCTGCTCGCGTATCTATTGAATAAAGAAGGCGACGTTCAGCTTATCATCACTGACGAAAAACAAGCCGCTGACTTGAACGCTCATGGGCTCATACGTGGAAAGGAACACCAGGACATTGCTGTTTATTCCGATTTCGAACAGGTGGACCCGGATGCTTATATATTCATTACGGTTCATTCAGAAGAGTTGCCGGCCATTTTAAGGCTGCTGAAAATCCGCCGTCCGAGCAATCCGCTCGTATTTGTTCAACAAGGGATGCTCTACGTTGAAAAAGCCCGGCTGCTCGCGCATCGCCAAATAGCAGCAGGAACGATTGATTGTGATGCGGTCAAAGTCAGTGCACATGAGATTGCATTTACAAAAAATCCCCAGCTCAGCCTGGGCTTGCTAAAAGGCGATGCGGCTCAATTCGAGGCACTCATTAAAGCGGGCCATATCACTGTCCGGTGGACGGATGATATCGAAACCCGCCTGTTTGAACAGCTATTGAGGGACAGCCTCATCAATCCGCTGACTGCATTGATGAAGATTGAAAAGGGGCGTTTGATCACAGATCCGAATGCCTACGAACTGTTCCGCAACCTGTACAATGAAATGTACCTGGCATTTCCGGAAATCGAAACCTTGCAACCGATCGAACATGTGGCTGCCTATTGTGCTTCACGCCCTGAGGAAGTGTCGGCTATGCTTGCAGACCGCCTGGCCGGGGATCCGATGGACATCGATGGGCTAATGCTCTATATTCTGCAGACTTCAAAATTGGATCTGCCCCTATTCAAAGCATTCTATCACTTATTGAAGACTGTTGAGGCAAATTGATGGAATGGGTATATACTGCAGGGAGTATCCTCTTATATGTCCCATTCATTTTGTTTTTATTTGTCTATGCATCGACCTATAAATCCAAGGAGCGCAAAGCACTTGGCATCGCCGCTGACGTCACGACCTTCTTGCTGTTCTTTTCGGTTCCGGCATCGCTCGACTTATTGTTCGGCATTAGAGTCCAGCCTATTATATTCATGTTGACTTTATTGTTTGCGATATTTCTCCTTATCAGGGAATGGAAAACATCCAAAGAACTGGAAGTCATCCCGTTTCTTCGGAAGCTTTGGCGCATTTGCTTTCTTGCTTTGGCGGCGATATATGCTGTTGCATGGCTTGCGGGATTCGTCTTTTTGGCGATCCAGTCATTTCGCTAAGCGGATTTTTTCTCATGTAATCCTCCTTTTGTTATAGTAGTCTTTGAATGTAAAGCGAAAAGGGGATTCAAATTCATGAAATTAGAGGAGAAATACATACCGCCATCCTCCAAATTGATGGCTGATTATACTGAGGGAGATCAAAATATATTGCAATACTTTTCCTATAAACCATCTTTGGAACAAGCGCAGGAACGGCTGGATGCCTTAGCGGACCATCCGGCAGACCGAGAGAAGCTTGCGTCCATCATCGCCGGCTATATGGGGCCTTTCGGAATATCGGAAGCAGCAAGGCAAAATCTTGCGCGTTTTGAAGAGGGCGCTTCAGTTGTGGTGACTGGCCAGCAGGCTGGATTGCTTACAGGGCCGCTGTATACGGTACATAAAGCACTTTCCTCCATTATCTTGGCGAAAGAAGCTTCAGAAAAGCTGGATACACCGGTCGTCCCTGTTTTTTGGATCGCTGGTGAAGACCATGACTTGGCGGAAATCTGCCATATTTACCGCGAAACGAACGGGCGTGTCGAAAAGCTTAACTACCCTCATGCAAAATTCGGCAAATGCGCTGCTTCACATGCGTCGCTGAAACATGATGAAATCGAAGCGTTTTTGGAAGAGTACTTCCGCAGTTTGCCTGAAACAGCCCATACTAAAGAAATTCATGCCTTAGTGTTCCATCATCTTGGGCAGGCCGATACATTTACAGAGTTTTTTGCAAGCCTGCTCAATCATTTCTTCCATGAAGAAGGATTGCTTTACATTGACGCAGCCTATCATGAACTGCGCGCATATGAATCAAGATTTTTTCTGCAGCTGATCCGAAATAGCGGAGCGATTGCGAAAACGGTCGTGGAAGCGGAAGCGGCGCTGCAAGCGGATGGCTACACGGCAGGAATCGATGCCAAAGATGAAGCTGCTCATATCTTCATCACGATCGAAGGCGAACGGTTGTTGTTGGAGCGGGAAGGACGTAGCTTTGTCGTCAAGAACACAGCGCTGCGCTATACCGAGCAGGAGCTTTTGGATATCGCAGAACATGAACCTGAGCGGCTGAGCAACAATGTCGTGACACGGCCGTTGATGCAGGATCTGGTCTTTCCGGTTCTTGCGTTTGTAGGGGGGCCGGGTGAAATTGCATATTGGGCAGCGTTAAAAGGCGCATTCGAACTCATGGGAATGGAGATGCCGATTGTCATGCCGAGGCTCAGCGTCAGTTTGATCGATCGTCGCACTGCGGCGCTTTTGCAAAAGCGGGACTTGAGTTTTGAAGATGTTGTCGTCGAGCGGAAAATCCCCCAGCTGCGGAACGAATTGCTGGAGCATATAAAAGATGCCGAGACGGAAGCGAAAATTGATGAAGTCAAGCGTGGTTTGACAGAGGAATATGCCGAATTGACTGAACGCTTTTCGGCGGTCAGTGCCGGGCTCAATCCTTTGGTGGAGAAAAACTTGAAGATTCATTTGAATCAGCTCGATTTCCTGAAGAATAAACTTCGAGATGAAATGGCAGTCCAGAACAGCACGCAATTCAACCAGCTTGCGGCTATCGAAAATGCCTTATTGCCTGAATCAGGTTTGCAGGAGCGGATTTACAACCCGATCCTTTATATGAACCAATATGGCAAGGGGCTTGTGAAAGACCTATTGGCATTGCCGATGAATTATGACAGCACACATAAAATTGTCATTCTTTGACTTGGAAAAGCCTGCATATGCAGGCTTTTTTTGTGTGAAGTAAACTCTTTGAGATGAAATGCTGTAACAATAGTGAAATATTTCAAAAACAAGTGGTGGCATGTGGGGGAATGTGGTACATTAATTATAATAAGTGGGGTGAAAGGCATGTTCATGGGCGAATTTCAACACAATGTTGATGCTAAGGGCAGGTTAATCGTTCCTGCAAAATACCGTGAATTGCTCGGTGATCAATTTGTGATCACTAGAGGCCTGGATCAATGCTTATTTGGCTATCCGATGAATGAATGGAATAAAATTGAAGAAAAACTAAAAGATATGCCAGTTACGAAAAAAGATGCACGTGCATTCACCCGTTTTTTCTTCTCAGGAGCCCAGGAAGTGGAACTTGATAAGCAGGGGCGCGTCAATATACCTGCTAACCTTTTGTCATATGCCAAAATTGAAAAAGAGTGCGTCATTCTCGGCGTCTCCAACCGATTTGAAATATGGGCGAAAGATGCGTGGGATACCTATTTCGAGGAATCTGAAGAATCCTTTAATGAAATTGCCGAAAATTTAACTGACTTTGATTTTTAATTAATGAACGGGGGGACTGGGTTGTTCAATCACACTACAGTTTTGCTGCATGAAACTGTCGATGGGCTGAACGTTCGTCCTGATGGTATATATGTAGATTGTACGCTCGGTGGAGCAGGACATAGTGAATATTTAGTCCGGCAATTATCCGATCAGGGACATCTGTACTGCTTTGATCAGGACGCAACAGCAATCGCACATGCACAGGAAAAGCTGAAAGATTATTTACATAAGATCACTTTTATCCACGCAAACTTTAAAGACATCAAAGAAGAATTGAATAACTTGGGTGTAGAGAAAGTCGACGGGATCATGTACGACCTCGGCGTATCATCGCCCCAGCTCGATACACCGGAGCGCGGTTTCAGCTATCACAACGATGCACCGCTCGATATGCGCATGGACCAAAGTGCAGAACTGAGCGCTTACCATGTCGTGAACGAATGGCGTTTTGAAGATTTGGTGCGTATTTTCTACCGCTATGGAGAAGAGAAATTTTCTAAGCAAATCGCACGGAAAATCGAAGCTGCCAGAGAAAAGCATCCGATCGAAACAACAGCACAATTGGTGGAATGCATCAAAGATGGCATCCCAGCACCTGCAAGGCGCACAGGGGGGCATCCAGCCAAGCGTGTATTCCAGGCAATCCGTATCGCTGTGAATGACGAACTTGGAGCTGCAGAAACATCTTTGCAGGATGCGCTGGAATTGCTGGCGGTCGGCGGAAGAATCAGTGTCATTACGTTCCATTCACTGGAAGACCGTTTAACTAAAGCGTTATTTAAAGAGGTTTCTTCACTGCCGGAATTGCCGCCGAATCTACCGGTCATTCCAGAAGGCTTAGAGCCGAAATTCAAACTTATTACCCGAAAGCCGATTCTGCCGTCTGAGGAAGAGTTGGCGCATAATAATCGCTCGCGTTCCGCAAAGCTGCGGATTGCGGAGAAAATCAAATCCTAAGGACGTGTTTAAATGGCGTTGAATGCGAGAACTCAAACCTACATCCAGCAGCCGGCCGTTCCGCAAAGCCCTGATAGACAGCCGGCACGCAAAAAAAGACGAATCACCAAAGGCGAGAAAATCCTATACACAGCTTTCCTGGCTGTCTGTATTATGTGCGCATTACTCGTCTTGCAAAATCAATCGACGATCCAAGCTTCCACGCAGGAAATCCAGACAATTGAAAATTCAATCAATGAAACGACGAAACAAAATACCGATTTGTCCGTGCAAGTAAGTGAACTGTCTTCATATGAGCGCATTTGGTCGAAAGCAAAGGATTACGGCCTACAATTAAATGAGCGAAATGTAAAGGTAGTGCCGGGACAATGAAGAAAAAATTTCGTTTTCAAGGAGGAGCCTTTCTGCTGTTTTTATTATTTGCAGGGCTCTTTTTCCTTTTAATGGCCAGAATAATCACAATTCAAGCGACGGGCAAAGTGGAAGGTCAGGAATTGGCAGCAAAAGCGGCTGCCAAGTACAGCCAGGAAGAAGTATTGACGGCTGAACGCGGGAAAATACTGGACCGCAACGGGGAAGTAATCGCGGAAGATACATTAACCTACAAATTAGTGGCGGTGCTCGATGAATCGGTGACAACGAATCCGGAAGAGCCGAACCATGTAATCGATGCAGAAAAAACGGCTGCATATCTGTCTGAGCAATTAGGGACGCCGAAAGAAGAATTGGCGGGCATTTTGAAAAATGGCATGGACAAAGACCGCTACCAGGTCGAGTTCGGCGCAGCCGGACGTGAAATCAGCCATACACAGATGCTTGAAATGAAAGATCAGGATTTACCAGGCCTATTATTCGTTAAAGACTTGAAACGGCTTTACCCGAACGGGGTATTTGCTTCCCATTTGATCGGCTTTGCTATGAAAGAAGAACTCGAAGATGGGCAAGTGAAGACAAAAGGTAAAATGGGTCTGGAGTCGATCCATGATGAAATATTGACCGGGAAAAACGGCAAGATGGAATTTGATACCGATAAATGGGGCTATTTACTGCCCAATAGCCAAGAAGCTGTCACTCCTGCAATCGACGGATCCAATCTGCAATTGACACTGGACCGTACCCTTCAAAACTTTCTTGAAGATGCCATGTCCAGCGTGCAGGAAGAATACAATCCAACACGTATGATTGCGGTGATTGCAGATCCGGATACTGGCGAGATCCTGGGTATGTCCCAGCGCCCGACATTCAATCCGAATACAAGAGAAGGTTTATCGGACAATTGGCTGAACGAAAGCATCGAATTGACGATCGAGCCGGGTTCACCGATGAAAATTTTCACTTTAGCTGCAGCAATAGAGGAAGGGAAATGGGATCCGGATGCTTATTATGATTCCGGTACCTATACATTGCTTGATCGCACCATCGGAGACCATAATAGTGGCCGCGGTTGGGGCAGCATTACGTTCCTGGAAGGTTTCCAGCGCTCCTCGAACGTATCGATGGGGTATTTACTTGAGCGTTTAGGCCCGGATAATTTCATGAACTATGTGGATGCTTTCGGGTTCGGCGAAAAGACGGGCATCGATTTGCCGGGGGAATCTTCCGGCAAGATTTTGGATCAGTACCCGATCAATAAATTAACCACTTCTTACGGGCAAGGGTCGACCGTGACGCCGATCCAGATGATTCAGGCGGCAACAGCCCTGGCTGGAGATGGCACAATGATGAAGCCTTATATCATCGATCAAATCAAAAATCCGGACACGGGCGACGTCACGCTACAATCCGAAACGGAAGAAGCCGGAAAGCCGATTTCAGCAGAAACGGCCCGTGAAGTTCGTGAAATCATGGCGTCCACTGTAACTTCGGAAGTCGGATCTGCTAAAGGATTCGCCCTCCAGGATTATACGGTCGCAGGAAAAACGGGAACAGCGCAAGTACCAGGTGAAGATGGCAACTATATGACCGGCAGCAATAGTTATTTGTTCTCGTTCTTGGGGATGGCACCGGCAGAAGACCCGGAACTGTTGATTTATATCGGTGTACAACAGCCTCAATTGCCGGCAGATGAATATGGCTCAGTGCCGGTTTCGAAAATTTTCACTTCTGTCATGGAAAATGGCTTGAAGTACATGAACATTTCCCCTAAAAACTCTGTGGAAGCCAAGACGGTCGCCATTGAGGATTACAAAGGGCTTCCTATGGAAGAAGCGGCTGCGAAACTGAAGGCCGACGGATTAAACCCGGTAATAGCTGGAGATAACTCGCAAATAAGTGATCAATATCCTGAAGCAGGAGAGAGGCTGGTTGCAGGGGAGAATATTATTCTGAGAACCGGCGGCACAACCGCCATCCCTGATTTCACCGGTTGGTCTAAGCGAGAACTGCTTGCTTTCCAAGCGCTCAGTGGCTTGCCGCTCGAAATTGCCGGCCAAGGTTTTGCCATGACTCAAAGCGTCGAGGAAGGCGCTACGCCAGAAAAAGGCGAATCTGTTATCATCGAATTGCAGCCTCCGGAAGTGTTTTATCCGGAACAGGCACAAAATGCTGAAAAAGCAATGGACGAGCCGATTACAGACCCGGCGGAACAGGAACAGGATCAAAATCCTGAAGAACCAATGAATAACGAATAAATGAACGAGTGTACTCGTCTTTAAAGGAGCTCTATTAATGGAAGGTATAAATATATTTGGATTTGGGATCGCGCTGATATTGACTGTTGCATTGATGCCAGTCTTTATCCCGCTGTTGAAACGCATGAAATTCGGACAAAGCATTCGAGAGGAAGGGCCGGAGTCCCATTTGAAAAAAACGGGCACCCCAACGATGGGCGGATTGGTTTTCCTTATCTCCATCATCGCAACGGTACTGATTGTAGCTGCATTTTATGGAGAATTGACAACACAAGTGACCATTCTTCTGATTGTCCTATTCGGTTATGGGCTGATCGGTTTTTTGGACGATTTCATCAAAGTTGTACTTAAACGAAATCTTGGGCTGACATCGCTGCAAAAACTACTGGCACAAATTGTCATAGCTGTCCTGTCTTTCTTCTTGCTTCTTGCAAGCGGCTTCGATACGGCGCTCGGGATTCCTTTTACAGAAGCATCAATTGATTTAGGGTGGATATATGTTTTATTCATCGTGTTCTGGCTTGTCGGCTTCTCCAATGCAGTCAACTTGACCGACGGGCTGGATGGCTTAGTGGCTGGGACAGCATCGATTGCTTTTGCTGCATTCGGCATATTGGCAATCGTTCAGCAGGAAACAGGAATCGCATTGTTTACGTTTGCCGTGGCAGGCGGATTGATCGGATTTTTGGTTTTCAATAAATATCCAGCAAAAGTATTTATGGGCGATACAGGCTCCCTGGCCCTCGGCGGCGCGCTCGCTATGGTCTCAATCCTATTGAAGCAGGAATTGCTTTTGCTGTTGATCGGGTTGGTATTCGTCATTGAAACAGCATCGGTCATTTTGCAGGTAGGGAGCTTTAAACTACGGAAAAAACGCATATTCAAAATGAGTCCAATCCACCACCATTTTGAATTGAGCGGTTGGTCTGAATGGAAAGTAGTCACCGTATTTTGGGGTGTCGGTTTCATCAGTGCCGCCATCGCCGTTTTATTGGAGGTAATATAAATGAAAGATTTTCCGCAACTGCATCAAAAAAAAGTCCTTGTGCTCGGGTTAGCGAAAAGCGGCTTCACGGCTGCGCGTATTTTGCATAAACTAGGGGCGTTTGTGACCGTCAATGACTCCAAGCCTTTTGAAGAAAACCCGGAAGCGCAGGAGTTGTTGAATATGGGCGTCACGGTCATTTGCGGCCGTCACCCTGAAGATCTATTGGATGAAGGATTCGAACTCGTTGTCAAAAATCCGGGAATTCCATACAGCAATCTCTTGATCCAAAAAGCGCTGGAGAAAAGCATTCCTGTGTGGACTGAAATTGAATTGGCCTACCACATCAGTGAAGCACCATTCATCGGGATCACGGGATCAAACGGAAAAACGACGACGACCACGCTTTTGTTCCATATGCTCAACCAAGACGGAAAAGCTCCTCTCATTGCAGGCAATATCGGGACGGTGGCAAGCGGGGTTGCGGAAAAAGCATCGGCCGATAATGTGATTGTCACTGAGCTTTCATCGTTTCAGTTAAAAGGGACAGAAGCGTTCCGTCCCCATATATCGATCATCATCAATTTATACGAAGCGCATCTGGATTATCACGGATCGCTCGATGATTACATCGGGTCGAAAAAGATGATTACCAAAAATCAAACAGAAGAAGACTATTTCATCTATAACGCAGATCAGGAAATATTGGTGGAACACGCTAAAAAGGTGAAGGCGAAAGCTATTCCATTTACATTAGAGGGGCGGACCGAGCAAAGCATCAGTGCGGACCGTGACTATATCTATTGGCAGGGCGAACCGTTGATTGAACGGAAACGCATCATGCTGGCTGGCGAGCACAATCTGGAAAATATCTTGGCAGCGACCGCTGCAGCTCTCCTATCCGGGGGAACTAAAGAGACGATCATCCGCGTACTGACCTCTTTCACAGGCGTCAAGCACCGTTCCCAGTTTGTCGGGGAGTGGCAGGGAAGACGCTTCTATAATGATTCGAAAGCGACAAATGCTCTTGCAACCAAAAGTGCACTTGAAGCATTTCAAGGAAATATCATTTTGCTCGCTGGCGGGTTGGAACGCCAACACTCACTTGAAGAGCTGCGCCCGTTTATGGACCGCGTCAAAGCATTGGTGACATTCGGTGAAACGGCTGAGCGCTTTTCCGATTTTGCAGGCACATGTAAAGTCCCGGATATTATGAAAGCCGGTTTAATGGAAGATGCTGTCGAAAAAGCGATTGCCTGTTCAGCTCCTGGAGATACGATTCTCCTGTCACCTGCCTGTGCAAGCTGGGACCAGTATGAAAGTTTTGAAATCCGCGGCGATGCATTCATCGATGCGGTGCAGAAATACACAGAAGCGAACGAATAAGGCGAAGGAGCGGCGGTTATGGACAAAATTATAGACATCGAAGAACGCATACCAACGCTCCGGGAGCGACGCCGAAAAAGGTCGAACCGCAAATTTGCAGCTTTGCTGATTGTTCTCGTTTCCTTGCTGCTCATTCTGTTATACAGCCAGTCGACTTACAGCGAAATCCGGACCATTGATGTAAAAGGTGCGGAATTATTCGATGGCGAAAGCTATATGCAAGCAAGTACTTTGAGGGTTGGAGATTCGATGTGGTCATTTGAAAGCGGAGAGATCGAACAGCAGATCGAAGCGCTGGAATGGGTCAAAACGGCAAATGTCCAAAAGAAATGGCTGACTGTTGTAGAAATCGAAATCGAGGAATTTGTCGAAATGGGTTATTTGGATCAAGGAAACAGCTACCAGGTCGTCCTTTCGAATGGTGTAGTGCTCAATCAACCGATCAGTGTCGTTGAAGGGCCAATCTTTACGAACTTCGAGGATGAAGCGAAACGGGAGGCGTTGATCGAGCAATTGGTCAAGACCGACCCGGAAGTACAAAACCTTATCTCACAAGTGATTCTGGATACTGATCAGGACCGCGCGGATTACATCACAATCTATATGAACGATGGAAATGAGATCAAGGCCATCTTGTCGACCTTGGCAGAGAAGATAAACTACTATCCATCTGTCACAGCACAGTTGGAAGGGCGAAGAGGCATTATCGACATGGAAGTCGGCATCTATTTCCGCTCTTATAACGATGTTTTCGGATTAACGGAAGCAGGTGTTGATCTTGAAGATGCCGAAGAGGAATGACCGGAAGAGCATCAGTAAATCGATTATCTTTTCTCTCGTATTTCTTGTGCTTGGATTTATCATGGCCTACTCATACAGCTTATCGAACCAACGTGAAGCCGAAAGCGGTTTTACCGGCGGCGCTTATTTCGAGAAAAAAGAACAATACCGGGAAGAACTGATCGAACGGCAGGAGCGCAATAAAGAACTGCGTGAAGAGTTGGGTGAAAAGCAGGAGGCAATACAAGGTTTTGAGCGGTCTGTTGTGGACGGTGAAGAAAACTATACGGCGTATGCCCGGGAGGCAGAAGAACTGAGACGCTTCCTCGGGCTTGTTCCGGTTGAAGGCAAGGGCTTGCAAGTGACGCTCCAGGACGGCGATTATCACGCTGAACTATCGAATCCGAACGATTATATTGTTCATGAAAGCCACGTGTTTCAAGTCATTAATGAATTATACATTTCCGGAGCGGAGGCGATTGCAGTGAATGGACAGAGGATTCATGGCAATTCCCATATCGTCTGCACAGGACCGGTCATTACGGTCGATGGGATCCAGCACCCTGCCCCTTTTACGATTGAAGCGATCGGAAGCCCCGAAGTTTTAACTGCTTCCATGCAATTAGCGGGCGGTGTCCAGGATCAGCTCGTCAACGATAATATCATCGTGACGCTCGATGCCGGGCAAGCCATCCAAATGCCGGCTCTTTTATTTGAGCTGGAAACAGGGGGAAGCAGATGAAAAAGCGAATCACCGGCCGTTTTACGGTCATTCTTTTTGTCATCGGCTTTATGGTTGCTACACAATATAATACGGTCAACACAGATGATGGCCGAGATACCCGGGATACGTGGGAAATCCGCCAACAATTATCGAGGGAACAGCAATTGCACTCGGAACTGCTGTCGGAAATAAGTTCATTGGATGATACGCTCGCCAAATATAACGATGAAGCGGCAGAGAATCCTGAAACCGTATTGAAGGAGACCGTCGAAGTCTTGCGGGTTTCCGCCGGTCTTTCAGAAGTGGTTGGGCCAGGAATCGAACTCGAGATCAGCCCATCACTTGAAGCGATTGCCCTAGGAACTGAAATAACGGAGATTCCACCCGATTTGTTGATTCGATTAGTGAATGAAGTCAATCGCTTCAAGGCAATCGAAGTGGCGATTGCCGGAGAACGGATCATCAATACGACTGCGATCCGGGATATCAATGGCTATACCACGGTGAATGCGGAGCCCATCTCGACGCCTCCATTCACAATCGCCATTGCAGCGGTCAGCATGGAAGAAGCGCGAAAGCTTCATAGTTATTTGACGGCCTCTGCCATACATGATGATTTTTACATAGACGATTTGACGATTAATATTTCACAGCCGCAGGAAGAACTTGTGCTGCCGCCTTTCGATGGTGAGATAAATATGATGCATCTTGAAGCGGGGGAGGGGGAGTAGGCATGTGGATTTCAATTCTTGGGTTGGTTTTAGGCATTTCACTCGGTTTGCTGGCAGATATCCAAATACCGCCGGAGTATGCCAGTTATTTGTCTATCGCCGTACTCGCTTCACTGGATACGCTATTCGGCGGCATCCGCGCCCACCTGCAGCATGTTTACGACGATAAAGTATTCGTCTCGGGATTTTTCTTTAATATCATCCTCGCGGCCGGTCTGGCTTTTCTTGGCGTCCATTTAGGAGTAGATTTATATCTGGCGGCGATTTTCGCGTTCGGTGTCCGGCTTTTTCAGAATATTGCAGTGATCCGCCGCATTTTGCTTGCGAAATGGGCCGAAAAAAAGAACCTTGGTGAGACGAATTGACGAATTGCAGGAAAATTTCCTAAGTTTCGCTATTTTACTTAGACAAGGTGTGTATTTTACAATAGAATGTAATATAGAGAAGTTTTATAAGGAGGTGCCACGAGTTGAGTCAATCAGAATTATATGTAAGTTTGGATATCGGGTCTTCCTCCGTCAAAGTATTGATCGGGGAAATGACCAATAAATCGTTGCACGTCATCGGCGTAGGCAACGTCAAATCTAGTGGAATCAAAAAAGGTGCGATTGTTGATATAGATGCAACTGTCCAGTCCATTAAAAAAGCGGTCGATCAAGCTGAGCGCATGATCGGCAAAGAAATCCATGAAGTGGTATTGGGCATCCCAGCCAATCAAGTGGCATTGCAGCCGGTAAAAGGAATCGTTGCAGTCAATAGTGAAAACCGTGAAATCACCGATGAAGATCTCGAGCGCGTGCTCGAAGCTGCACAAGTGATGTCAATCCCGCCAGAGCGTGAACTGGTCAACATCATCCCGGAAGAATACGTTGTCGATCACCTTGGAGAAATCAAAGATCCAAGAGGCATGATCGGCATCCGTCTTGAAATGGATGGTACAATGGTGACGACTTCAAAAACTGTATTACACAATGTTTTGCGCTGTGTCGAACGTGCAGGCCTTGAAATCCGTGAAATTTACGTCCAGCCGCTCGTTGCAGGAAATTATGCATTGACGGAAGATGAGAAAAACCATGGAACTGCTTGCATCGACATCGGCGGGGGCTCGACTTCCATCGCAGTATTCCGCGACGGCCACCTTCGGGCAGCATCCGTCATTCCAGTCGGAGGCGACCATGTAACGAAAGATTTGTCGATCGTCTTGAAAACCCCGACAGAGCAGGCTGAAAAAATCAAGCTCGAGCACGGCCACGCGTTCTTCGATGATGCTTCCGAGGAGGAAGTGTTCGAAGTGCCGGTGATCGGTTCGGATTCTAGAGAGCAATACAGCCAAAAATACATATCTGAAATAATCGGAGTTCGCATGGAAGAACTTTTCGAATTGATTTTGGATGAGTTATATCGCCTCGGAATTGAAGAGCTGCCAGGCGGCGTCGTATTGACGGGCGGAATGGCTAAAATGGATGGTCTGCCGGAATTGGCAAGAAGCATTCTCCAGACGCGGGTGCGCCTATTCACACCAGAATTCATCGGTGTTCGCGAGCCTCAATATACGACGGCTGTCGGATTGATCCAATACGCTTATGCCGAAGATTTGTTCTACGGAAACGTCGGCCATAGTTCAGCGGCTGCGCATTCGCAGAAAACAGAATATGTGGAGCAGCAGCCGAAAAAGCAAAAACAGCCGAAACAACCGAAACAGGAAAACGAAGGTGTCGTAAGCAAAGCCAAAAAAATGTTTGATCGTTTTTTTGAATAAAATCATCATTGTGTCCGGCTTATGTTCAAAAGCTGAGCAATCTTAGGAGGAAAAAAGAATGTTGGAATTTGATACAAATATCGATGCATTAGCCGTAATTAAAGTCATTGGTGTCGGTGGCGGCGGAAACAACGCAGTCAACCGGATGATCGAGCATGGAGTTCAAGGGGTGGAATTCATCGCTGTCAACACAGACGCACAAGCCTTGAACCTTTCGAAAGCGGAAACACGCCTGCAAATCGGCGGGAAATTGACGCGCGGCCTTGGCGCTGGCGCTAATCCGGATGTCGGGAAAAAAGCGGCAGAAGAAAGCAAAGAACAAATCGAAGAAGCTTTGCGCGGAGCCGATATGGTGTTCGTCACTGCCGGTATGGGCGGAGGCACAGGTACGGGTGCTGCACCTGTCATCGCAGGAATCGCGAAAGAGCTTGGCGCTTTGACAGTGGGCGTCGTCACTCGCCCGTTCACATTTGAAGGACGCAAGCGTTCGACTCAGGCAATCGGCGGAATCGCGACGATGAAAGAATCAGTCGATACATTGATCGTCATCCCGAACGACCGTCTACTCGAAATCGTCGACAAAAACACGCCGATGCTTGAAGCATTCCGTGAAGCGGACAATGTCCTTCGCCAAGGTGTACAAGGCATCTCTGATTTGATCGCAGTTCCTGGTCTTATCAACCTTGACTTCGCCGATGTGAAAACGATCATGTCGAACAAAGGCTCAGCACTTATGGGTATCGGTGTCTCTTCAGGAGAAAACCGTGCTGCTGAAGCTGCGAAAAAAGCGGTATCGAGCCCGTTGCTCGAAGTATCTGTCGATGGGGCAAAAGGTGTCCTCATGAACATTACAGGCGGATCGAACTTAAGCCTGTATGAAGTACAGGAAGCTGCGGATATCGTAGCATCCGCTTCTGATGAAGAAGTGAACATGATTTTCGGTTCCGTCATCAACGACAACTTGAAAGACGAAATCGTTGTAACGGTCATCGCTACAGGATTCAACGAAGAACAATTGAACCCTGCTGGACGCGCGCCGCGTGGATCGGGATTGAACGCAAACCGCATCCAATCCATCCAACAGCAAAACCCGGCCCCTTCCATCCGTGAAGCACGCCGCGAAGAACAGTCCCAGCGCCGCGAAGAGCAGACTCCTTACTATAACCAGGAGCCTCAGCGCCAGGATAAGCAAAGTGAAGATGCGCTTGATATCCCGACATTCCTGCGCAACAGACAAAAACGCCGTTAATACCAAAACAGCTGCCGATCCGGCAGCTGTTTTTTTTCCTTAAATCGATCCTTGTCATAAGTATCAGTCACGGTTCATTCATAATTTCATTAAAAAAAGTCCAGCTAAAATGATTTAATGAATAGCTGAATTGATAAATCAGCTTCGGCTTGGTACAATAAAGTGAACGTCTATAGAAAAGTTGTGAGCAAATGGAAGCGATTAAACCGAAGTTTGAAGAAATGACCCATACATTAAATCAAATCAATAGCGGCATTGAAGTCATCGCCGTCACAAAGCAAGTTGGAGTGGCCAGAACACAAGAAGCAGTCGATGCGGGCATTCGGCATCTCGGTGAAAATCGTCCTGAAGGCCTCAAGCTGAAGCATGGGGAGATCAAAGGAGATGTCGTCTGGCATTATATCGGCACCCTTCAGTCGCGAAAAGTAAAAGAAGTGGTTGGCCTCATCGATTACCTTCATTCTCTGGACCGTTTGAGTTTGGCGAAAGAAATCCAAAAACGTGCCGATAAGCCTGTCAATTGCTTTATCCAAGTCAACGTTTCGGGTGAGGATTCCAAGAGCGGTTTTTCTCCTGAAGAAGTTCCCACGTTTATCGAATCCCTAAAGGACTTCGATAAAATCCGAGTGGTCGGCTTGATGACCATGGCGCCGAATACGGAAGATGAAACGGTATTGAGGGCGACTTTCAAAGGATTGAAAGACCTGCAGCTTCAAATTGCAGCTAAGAATTGGGAATACGCCCCTTGTACAGAGCTGTCGATGGGCATGTCCAACGATTATCTGATAGCGGCCGAAGAAGGCGCGACATTCGTCCGTGTCGGAACGGCATTGGTGGGGTCGGAAAGTGAGGCGGAAAGATGAGCATGAAAGAAAAATTCAAAAACTTCTTTTACCTGGACGAGTACGAAGAAGAACCCGTCCAGGAAGAGCGCAAACAACGGCCTGTGCAGCGTTATGAAAAACCTGCACCAGCTGCAGAACAACCACAGCCGAAAATAGCAAAAGTCTCGAAACCATCAAAACCATCGAAAGAACGCCGTGAAAAAGTGGAGGAACCTAACGTGCAGAACATTGTAAATTTGCAGAATTCATCTTCGTCTTCATCGAAAGTCAGTTTGGCAGAACCGCGCGTCTATGCAGAAGCGCAGGATATCGCGGAAAGCCTGAAAAATAAACAGGCTGTCGTAGTCAATTTGCAGCGCATCGAACGGGATCAAGGTTTGCGCATCATCGACTTCCTGAGCGGCACTGTCTATGCACTCGGTGGCGACATCCAACGCATCGGAACCGACATCTTCCTTTGCGTGCCGGATACGGTGGAAGTAGATGGCGCAATCTCTGATTATTACCACGATGATCAACAATAAGAAAGGTGATTAAAACCGAATGATTCTTCTTGTCAATTTATTGCTAGGAGCAATTAATATTTATTTCTATATCCTGATCATCAGCGTGTTCATGAGCTGGGTGCCGAGTATCAAGGAATCCGCTTTTGGGCAGATGATTTCACGGATTACTGATCCGTATTTGGATATTTTCCGCCGCTTTATCCCGCCGATCGGCATGATCGATATTTCCCCGATAGTGGCAATTTTCACTTTAAGTCTTGCAAGCCAAGGAATTGTCACATTAGCTGCTTATTTTCTCTGATATAAGGCGAAATGTCAGCCTGCTAGTACAGGAAGACGGAGAAACTCATTTCTCTGTCTTTTTTATTTGGTGGAGAAAGTTTAAATGTAAAGGGATTTTTTGGCTGGATGTGGAATGAGCTATTGAACGATGCACGATTCCAAGAACCGGAGGGAACGACTATGGAGGAAATATTCCAGCATTTTCGAAAAGATGAACAGCAATTCATCGAGCAGGCATCAGACTGGCTGCGGGATGTAGAAGATATGTATGCGCCGAAGCTGACGGATTTTCTGGACCCGCGCCAGCGTTTCATCGTAAAATCCCTCATCGGCACACGTGAAGTGGAGATGGCCGCATCCGGTTTATTTAATCAGGCAGAACGACAGCGCGTCCTGCTGCACCCATCCTACTACATCCCTGAAGAAAGCGACTTCCAAGTAGTGATGTTCGAGTTGCGCTATCCGGTCAAGTTCGTGACATTAAAGCATCCGGACATTCTCGGTGCGCTTATGTCGCTAGGCCTTGAACGAGGGAAGTTCGGGGACATCCGGATCGGCGAAGGCACCGTGCAGCTCGCGGTCATGGCGGAAGTCGCGCCGTATTTGCGAGCCAATTTCATCAGTGCCGGGAAAGTTAAAGTCCAGCTCGAAGAAGTGACAGATCCCGCCCGCTATCTCCCGGTTATCGAGGAGTGGACGGAAGAAGCGCATACGGTCAGTTCGCTGCGCCTCGATACGGTCATGAGCTCAGTCTATAAAATTTCCCGCCAAAAAGCCGGGGCGCTGATTAACGGAGGGAAAGTGAAAGTCAATTGGACAGCACAAGAAAGTGTCTCATTCGAATTGCACGAATCCGATTTGATTTCAGCGAGAGGGCTCGGGCGCGTGCAAATCATCGCGATTGAAGGGCGGACGAAAAAGGACAAGATCCGCCTGCAGGTCGGTAAATTGGAATTGAAAAAATAAAACACTGGCGAATGTGGTGAATATTACTGAAATTTCTCGCCATGAGCGGTATAATGAGTGTAACCATGCAGAGAGTAAGGAGAGATACGATGCCTTTATCACCATTAGATATACATAATAAAGAGTTCAGCCGCGCATTCCGCGGTTATCAAGAAGATGAGGTCAATGAATTCCTCGAACAGATTATGAAAGATTACGAAAAAGTCATTAAAGAACGGACTGAAATGGAAGAGCGCATGAAATCCACGGATGAGCGCATGGGCCATTTCACCAATCTGGAAACGACTTTGCAGAAATCGATCTTCGTCGCCCAGGAAGCGTCAGAAGAAGTCCGCCGCAACGCACAGAAAGAAGCGGATCTGATCGTCCAGGAAGCGGAGAAGAATGCAGACCGCATCGTCAATGAATCTTTGGCGAAGGCACGCCGCATCGCGACCGAAATCGAAGAGTTGAAAAAGCAGTCGAAGATTTTCCGCAACCGCTTCAAGATGCTGGTGGAAGCCCAATTGGATTTGATCGAAACGGAAGACTGGAACACATTGCTTGAATATGACCTGGATACGGAAAATATCGACCAGATCGAAAAGAACGAAGCCGGAAGCGCCAAGGAATAAGCCCGCTCTTGACTGAGACCTATTCTGCTTCTATAATTACGACATACTTATAAACGCATTGATGGAGACAGTACGAAACGGAAATCCGATCGAGCGAGCCGGGGGCGGTGGAAGCCTGGCATCGGTGCCGTCTTGGAAAATCACTCCTGAGCTGGACCGGTGAACGCAAGTAGCCGGGCCCGTCCCCGCCACGTTACGGTGTTCAAAGTGGCAGCCAAAAGCTGCAACAAGGGTGGTACCGCGAGCTTCTCGTCCCTTTCCAGGGATGGGGGCTTTTTATTATGCCTACAGGAGGAATGGAAAATGGATTACAAAGATACCTTATTGATGCCGAAAACAGAGTTTCCGATGCGCGGCAATTTGCCGAACCGGGAACCTGAAATGCAAAAGAAATGGGAAGAAATGGATATCTATAAAAAAGTGCAGGACCGTACGAAAGGGCGCCCGTTTTTCGTTCTTCATGACGGACCGCCTTATGCGAACGGCGACCTTCATATGGGCCATGCATTGAATAAAGTCTTGAAGGATATGATCGTCCGTTCACGCAGCATGATGGGCTTCCATGCCCCTTACGTTCCAGGCTGGGATACGCACGGTCTGCCGATCGAGCAGGCGTTGACCAATAAAGGCGTCAACCGCAAAGAATTGTCATTATCGGAATTCCGCAAGCTATGCGAAGAGTATGCTTACGAACAGATCGACAGCCAGCGTTCACAGTTTAAACGGATCGGTGTACGCGGCGATTGGGAAAACCCATATGTGACATTGAAGCCTTCCTATGAAGCGCGCCAAATCGAAGTATTCGGCAAAATGGCGGGTAAAGGCTATATCTATAAAGGCTTGAAGCCGGTCTACTGGTCCCCTTCAAGTGAGTCATCACTCGCTGAAGCGGAAATCGAGTATCACGACAAAAAATCACCATCGATTTATGTATCATTCCCGGTTACAGACGGAAAAGGCGTATTGGATGAAGGCGTCAAGCTGGTCATCTGGACGACGACTCCTTGGACGATCCCTGCCAACCTGGGGATTTCCGTACATGCGGATTTGGATTATGCAGAAATCGCACACGGTGGTTCTAAATTCGTCATCGCCAAAGACTTGCTGGAAGAAGTGGCGAAAGAGCTGGAATGGGCTGATTACGAAGTCGTCCGTACAGTGAAAGGCCAAGAGCTGGAGCATATCCAGGCGAAACACCCATTGTATGACCGCACGTCACTCGTCATGCTGGGCGAACACGTCACGACCGATTCCGGTACAGGCTGCGTCCATACCGCTCCAGGACACGGGGAAGATGACTTTTTGATCGGCAAGAAATACGGCTTGGACGTTTTATGCCCAGTCGATGAGCGCGGCGTCATGACAGACGAAGCACCAGGGTTTGCAGGCGAGTTCTATGACAAAGCGAACAAATCGATCACCGAAGCGCTCGACGAAGCAGGCGCTCTAGAAGCCCTATCGTTCATCACCCACTCCTATCCGCATGACTGGCGCACGAAAAAGCCGGTCATCTACCGCGCGACGGCGCAATGGTTCGTATCGATCGATGCGTTCCGCGACCAGATCCTGAAAGCAATCGATGAAACGGAGTTCACGCCGGCATGGGGCGAAACCCGCCTTTACAATATGCTGCGTGACCGCGGAGACTGGAATATCTCCCGCCAGCGCGTATGGGGCGTTCCGATTCCGGTATTCTATGCAGAAAACGGGGATCCGGTCATCACTGAAGAAACGATTGCGCATATCGCCGATCTATTCCGTGAGCACGGATCGAATATCTGGTTCGAGCGTCCAGCAGCGGAATTATTGCCGGAAGGCTTTACGCATCCGAGCAGCCCGAATGGCATCTTTACGAAAGAAATGGACATCATGGACGTATGGTTCGATTCCGGTTCGTCCCACCAGGCAGTGCTCGATGAGCGCGAAGACCTGCAATATCCTGCTGACCTCTACCTAGAAGGCTCTGACCAATACCGCGGCTGGTTCAACTCATCGCTTACGACGAGCGTCGCCATCAACGGCATCGCCCCGTATAAAGGCGTCTTGAGCCATGGCTTTACATTGGATGGCAATGGCCGCAAAATGAGCAAATCGCTCGGCAATACAATCGTGCCGGCAAAAGTCATGAACCAAATGGGAGCGGACATCCTGCGACTATGGGTTTCTTCTGTCGACTACACGGCGGACGTGCGCGTATCGGATGACAACTTCAAGCAAGTGTCTGAAGTGTACCGCAAAATCCGCAACACGTTGAAATTCCTTCACGGCAACTTGGCTGATTTCGATGAAAAGACAGACCGCGTGCCGTTCGAAGAAATGCGTGAAATGGACCAGTACATGGTCATGAAATTGAACAAATTGATCGATACGGCCACAAAAGGCTACGAGAAATATGAGTTCTCCTCTGTCTATCACGCATTGAACGGCTATTGTGCAAATGACCTCAGCTCGTTCTATCTCGATGTCGCAAAAGACGTCGTCTATATCGAACGTGCCGACCATCCGCACCGCCGCGCGATGCAGACAGTCATGTTCGACAGCTTGATGGCACTCGTTAAGCTTGCTTCACCGATCCTGCCGCACACTGCGGATGAAATGTGGTCGTACCTGGAATCCGCTTCTGAAGAAAGCGTCCAGTTGACGGACTTCCCAGAAGCAGTGGAGCGTCCTGAATTCAAGGATCTTGAAGCGAAATGGGGCCGTTTCATGGACGTCCGCGACGATGTCCTGAAAGCGCTGGAAGAAGCGCGCGCGGCGAAAACGATCGGAAAATCGCTTGAAGCGAAAGTAACGGTCTTTGCCAGCGAAGAACTGGCGAACTTATTGCCAGCGATCGATTCGAATCTCGCGCAATTGTTCATCGTTTCCGAATATGAATTCGGTGGAGCGAGAGAGCAAGCGCCGGAAAACGCACTTTCACTCGATGAAGTGTCGGTCGTCGTCGAAAAAGCGGAAGGCGAGAAATGCGGCCGCTGCTGGACGATTTCCAAGCATGTCGGCGAATCGGAAGCACATCCAGAGCTTTGCCCGCGCTGTGCGGAAGTCGTTGAAATCGAATACGCTTGAGTTTGAACGGTCCGAAAGCCGGTTATCCGGTTTTCGGACTTTTTTCTTTTTTTGCCCGCTCTGTGTTAAAATGAATAGACTGATGAATGACGGAGGAAATACAAGTGATTTATTATGGGATTGCTCTACTTATTATCGCGTTGGATCAATGGACCAAATGGCTGGTCGTCAAAAATATGGAGCTCGGCGAACGGATTCCTGTACTCGAACCGTATCTGGGATGGCTCTCCCACCGCAATCGCGGCGCGGCATGGGGGATGCTAGAGGGGCAGATGTGGCTGTTCGCAATCATCACCGTCGTGGTGATCGTGGCGATTCTCTATTATTTCCATAAGCATGCCGGAGGGCAGCCGCTGTTTCAGTTGGCGCTGATGGTGCTGTTGGGAGGCGCAATCGGTAATTTCATCGACCGGATGTACCGTGGTGAAGTGGTCGATTTTGTCGATGTGCTGATTCCAGTAATCAATTATGATTTTCCGATCTTCAACGTAGCGGATGCTGCATTGACCATTGGTGTCGTCTTAATGATCGTTTACGTGATTTTGGATGAAAAACAACAAAAGAAAAAGGTGTCTTAATGGAAGAACTGACGATATTCATTACAGAAGAACAAAAAGGCGAGCGGATCGACAAAGTGATCTCTGCCGTCGACGAGGAATGGTCGCGCTCGCAGATCAGCAATTGGGTCAAAGATGGCCATATCAAAGTGAACGGCGAAACGGTGAAGCCGAATTACAAAGTGCGCCTGGAAGATGAAATCATCATCACACCGCCGCTGTTGGAAGAATTGGATGCAGAACCGGAAAACCTGGACCTCGATATCGTCTATGAAGACGAAGATGTGCTCGTCGTCAACAAACCGAAAGGCATGGTCGTCCACCCGGCGCCAGGACATGCGAGCGGGACGCTCGTCAACGGCCTCATGTACCATTGCACCGATTTGTCGGGCATCAATGGCATCGTGCGCCCGGGAATCGTCCACCGCATCGATAAAGATACGTCAGGCTTATTGATGGTCGCGAAAAACGACCTCGCCCATGCGTCTTTGGTGGATCAATTGGTCGAAAAATCCGTGACGCGCAAATATTTGGCGCTCGTTCATGGACATATTGCACACGATAAAGGCACGATCGAAGCGCCGATCGCCCGTGACCCGAAAGAACGCCAGAAGATGGCTGTGGTCGATAAAGGCAAGCACGCGGTGACTCATTTCACCGTGCTTGAGCGTTTCGGCGATTTCACTTTGGTGGAATGCCGGCTCGAAACGGGCCGCACGCACCAAATCCGCGTCCATATGCGCTATATCGGCTTCCCGCTTGTCGGGGACCCGAAATACGGCCCGAGAAAAACGATGGATATCGGCGGCCAGGCCTTGCATGCTGGCGTCATCGGCTTTATCCATCCCCGGACGAAGGAATACTTGGAATTCTCGGCGCCTTTGCCAGCGGAATTCGAAGAACTTCTCGAGACTCTCCGCTGAGGGGCTTGACAAATGAAATGGCTGTTCTTTATACTTAGACCAGTCAACTGAATACGCATCACCTTTAAGAACAGTCCAGAGAGGCTGAAAAGGGATATTCGCAAAGCCGGAAGTGTGTCTTCCGGAAGGTTTTTTTCTGCGCTTATGCACCCTTCGCCTCTTCGGCGGAGGGTTTTTTCATGCAGAAATTTCGATGCAATCATAAAGGAGTGGAACACATGGCAGAAAAAGCGGTCATTCTCGATGACAAGGCAATCGGGCGCGCGATCACACGGATCGCCCACGAAATCATCGAGCGCAATAAAGGGATCGACGGATGCATCTTAGTCGGCATCAAAACAAGGGGCGCATTCATCGCCAAGCGCCTGGCGGAGAAAATCGAACAAATCGAAGGCAAACCCATTCTGACAGGCGAACTGGACATCACGCTTTACCGGGATGATTTAAGCCAGAAGAATCCGGGCCAGGAACCGCTTGTCCAGCAAGTCGATATCGAACATAGCATCAAAGACCAGAAAGTCATCCTGGTCGACGACGTACTCTACACGGGCCGCACCGTCCGCGCAGCAATGGACGCGGTCATGGACCTTGGGCGCCCGGCGCAAATCCAGCTCGCCGTATTGATCGACCGGGGGCACCGGGAGCTGCCGATCCGCTCCGATTATGTCGGGAAAAACATCCCGACATCGAGCGAAGAACGGATAGTCGTTGAAATGACTGAAAGCGACAGCACCGACCGCGTCACCATCAACGATTAAGAATTACTATAGAGACAGGGGAGAAACAGCTTGAGCAATGCCATTCTAGACATACACGATAAACCAAAAACGGGGCAATGGATTTCCCTTAGCCTGCAGCACATGTTCGCCATGTTCGGCGCAACAATCCTGGTGCCGCAGCTAGTTGGCTTGAGCCCCGCGATCGCGCTATTGACGAGCGGCATCGCCACCATCATCTTCGTCCTCATCACACAGTTCAAAGTGCCGGCTTATCTCGGATCTTCATTCGCCTTTATCGTCCCGATACAGATCGCCACAGAAACAGGCGGCATCGGCTCGGCGATGATCGGCGCGATGTTCGTCTCGCTCGTCTACGCGATCGTCTCACTGGTCATCTGGAAGACCGGCTACAAATGGCTCATGAAGCTGCTGCCGCCGATTGTCGTCGGCCCGGTCATCATCGTCATCGGGCTGGCGCTGTCAGGAACAGCGGTCGATATGGCCATGAACATCCCGACGGCAGACGGCGGTTCCGAATACAGCTTGCTGCACTTCTCAGCGGCACTCGTTACGCTCATCACCGCCATCATCTGTAATATTTATTTCAAGAACATCATCTCGCTCATGCCGATCCTGATCGGCATCATCGTCGGTTATATCTACTCGGCAGTAATCGGCATCATCGACTTTAGCCCGATCGGTGCAGCGAACTGGTTCCAAGTACCGGAATTCCTGCTGCCGGGAATCGATTACTCCTTCCAAGTAACGCCGACGCTGCTGTTCGTCATGGTGCCGATCGCCATCGTCACGATCTCTGAGCATATCGGGCATCAGCTCGTCCTCGGCAAGATCGTCGACCGCAATTACATAAAAGACCCGGGCCTTCACCGATCGATTTTGGGCGACGGAATCGGAACATTCATCTCCTCGCTTGTAGGCGGCCCGCCGAAAACAACTTACGGAGAGAACATCGGCGTACTCGCCATCACTAAAGTATTCAGCGTGTACGTCATCATCGGCGCTGCGGTTTTCGCAATCCTGTTCTCCTTCCTCGGTAAACTGATGGCGGTCATCGATACGATCCCTACAGCAGTGCTCGGGGGTATCTCGATCCTGTTGTTCGGCATCATCGCTTCATCCGGACTGCGGATGCTGGTCGATAACGGCATCGATTTCGGCAACAACCGCAACTTGGTCATCTCGTCGGTCATCCTGGTCATCGGGATCGGCGGCGCGAAACTCGAGTTCAGTGAATCGTTCGCGATCGAAGGGATGGCGCTAGCCGCCATCGTCGGTGTAATGTTGAACTTAATCCTGCCTGGGCTTGATAAACAGGAATTGGATGATGGAACTGAATAAACTTACCTTTTAAGGAATGTCCAGAGAGGCATGGAAAGGGTTGTGGATAGGGGTGCAGTCTACCCTTATTTCCTTACACCTTCCTGCCCCTGGGAAGGTGTTTTTTTGTACAGTCAACGAAAGGGCGTGAGCAAATTGCCGAATCTGTTAACGATGAACAATCTTGAAAACGAAAAGATCATGAACTTGCTGAAGCGTGCCGAGCAGTTTGAAAGGGGCGAAAAGGCCTCACTCGATGGAGCGGTCGTCAATTTATTCTTCGAACCGAGCACACGGACGAAGATGAGCTTCGAGATGGCTGAACATCGGCTAGGGCTCTCCGTATTGCCATTCGAAACGGCGTTCTCCAGTATTCTAAAAGGCGAAACGCTCTATGACACAGTGAAAACGATGGAAGCGATCGGCGTCAAGGCGGTCATCATCCGCCACGAGGAAGAAGAATATTACCAGCAGCTAGCAGGCTGTAAGGTAGCCGTCATCAACGGCGGCGACGGCTCTGGCCAGCACCCGACACAATCGCTGCTCGATTTGTACACCATCCACCAGGAGTTCGGCCGCATCGACGGCATCCATGTGACGATCGTCGGGGATATCGCCCATAGCCGTGTCGCCAAATCGAATGCGGCCGCACTCAAACAGCTCGGCGCGAAAGTCAGCTTCGTGTGCCCCGAGGAATGGAGCGGCGATTATGATACGACGGATGACCTTGATGCCTTGATCGGCGAAACCGACGTCGTCATGATGCTCCGCGTCCAACACGAACGCCACGCTGTATCAGCCTTGTTCTCCAAAGAGCGCTACCATGTTGAGTTCGGATTGACAGAAGCGCGTGAACGCAAAATGAAAAAAGACGCCATCATCATGCATCCGGCGCCGATCAACCGGGGAGTGGAGATTGCGGATTCGCTTGTCGAATGCAAGCGCTCGAGGATCTTCAAACAAATGGAAAACGGCGTCTTCGTCCGGATGGCAGTACTTGAATATGCAATGAAAGGGAGAGAATAAAATGGGATTATTCATTAAGAACGTAAAGATGTTGAACGGGGAACAATTGGAGGAAACGAACATCCGTGTCAAGGGTGGCCGCATCGAGGAAATCGGCGCACACTTGAACGGGCAGGGAGAAACGGAAATCGACGGCAAAGGCCGAATGATTGCACCAGGATTTGTGGACGTCCATGTCCATCTGCGTGAACCGGGAGGAGAGAAAAAGGAAACCATCGAAAGCGGCACGAAATCAGCAGCACGCGGAGGCTATACGACCATCTGCGCCATGCCGAATACACGGCCGGTACCGGACACGAAGGAAAATCTCGATCACGTCAATGGCTTGATCGAAAAAAATGCGCTCATTCGGGTTTTGCCGTATGCGTCGATCACGATCCGCGAAGCGGGCAAAGAACGGACCAACTTGAAAGAGCTGAAAGAACATGGCGCGTTCGCGTTTACAGACGACGGGGTAGGCATCCAGGAAGCGGGGATGATGTTCGAGACGATGAAAGAAGCGGCAGGGCTCGATATGGCTGTCGTCGCGCATTGCGAAGACAATAGCTTGATCTACGGCGGGGTCATGCACGACGGCAAACGAAGCCGAGAGCTTGGGCTTCCGGGAATCCCGTCAGTTGCGGAATCGGTCCATATCGCACGCGACATCCTGCTCGCTGAAGCGGCAGGCGCCCATTATCACGTATGCCATGTCAGCACGAAAGAGTCGGTGCGCGTCATCCGCGATGCAAAACGGGCAGGCGTCCGCGTAACGGCGGAAGTAACGCCTCACCATCTATTGTTGACAGAAGATGACATCCCGGGCGACGATGCGAATTACAAAATGAACCCGCCGCTTCGCGCACAAGAAGATTACCAAGCGCTTCACGAAGGGTTGCTCGACGGCACACTCGATTTCATCGCGACAGACCACGCCCCACATGCTGCGGAAGAAAAAGCGAACGGCATGGAAAAAGCGCCATTCGGCATCGTCGGATTCGAAACGGCATTCCCGCTCCTTTATACGGAATTTGTCCAAAGCGGCAAATGGACACTCCAGCAATTGATCGGCTGGTTGACGAAAAAGCCTGCGGATGTGTTCGGCCTTCCTTACGGGACGATTGAGGCAGGGCAAGCAGCCGACCTGGTGCTGCTCGACTTGGATAAACAGCAGGAAATCCGCACGGAAGATTTCCTTTCCAAAGGAACGAATACGCCATTTGGCGGACAAACTTGCACCGGCTGGCCAGTAATGACCATTTTCGGCGGTGACATCGTATGGCAGGAGGAAAACTGATGAAACGTTATTTGATCTTGGAAGACGGCACAGTATTCGCGGGGGAAGCATTCGGCGCACAAGCGGCATCATTCGGGGAAGTGGTGTTCAACACGAGCATGACCGGCTATCAGGAAATCCTCTCCGACCCATCCTATTGCGGGCAGATCGTCACGATGACATACCCGCTGCAAGGCAATTACGGCATCAACAGCGATGACTTCGAATCGATCGACCCGGCTGTCAAAGGCATGGTCGTCCGGGAAGCGGCAGATTTCCCGTCGAATTTCAGAAGCACGATGAGCTTGAGCGAATTGCTCGAGAAAAAGGACATCCCGGGTATCGCGGGAATCGATACACGAAAGTTGACTCGGCTGATCCGCGTCAATGGATCGATCAAAGGGATTTTGACGGCTGCCGGGGAAGAACCGGATTTTGCACAAGTGATCGCGAAACTGAAAGAAACCTATTTGCCGACCGACCAAGTGGCACAAGTGTCGATCACTCGCCCTTACCCAAGTCCAGGACGCGGCAAGCGCGTCGTCTTGATCGATTACGGCATGAAGCACGGGATTTTGCGCGAATTGAACAAACGCAAATGCGACGTCATCGTCGTGCCGCATAATACGAGCGCACAGGAAATACTCGCCTGGGGCCCGGACGGCGTCATGCTGTCAAACGGCCCGGGAGACCCGAAAAATGTTCCGGAATGTGTGGAAGTCGTCGGCGAACTGCTCGGCGAAGTGCCGATTTTCGGGATTTGCCTCGGCCATCAATTGTTTGCAAGAGCGTGCGGCGCCGAAACATTCAAGCTGAAATTCGGCCACCGCGGCGGCAACCACCCGGTACGCGATTTGGTCACCGGCAAAATCGAAATCACGTCACAAAACCACGGCTATGCAGTCGATGAAGAAACCTTGCAAGGCACGCGCCTGAAAGTGACGCATACCGCACTCAATGACGGCACGAATGAAGGACTGGCACATCTCGATTACCCAGCATTCACCGTCCAGTACCACCCGGAATCCTCGCCAGGACCGGAAGACTCGAATTATCTATTCGACCGATTTTTGGAAATGATGAACGCACAGCGGAAGGAGCAACAACATGCCTAAAAGACAAGATATCAACAGCATCCTCGTAATTGGTTCAGGGCCGATCGTCATTGGCCAAGCAGCAGAATTCGACTACGCGGGCACACAAGCCTGCCTCGCTTTGAAAGAAGAAGGCTACCGCGTCATTTTGATCAACTCCAACCCGGCGACGATCATGACAGATACCGAAATCGCCGATAAAGTGTATATCGAGCCGATCACCTTGGAATTTGTCAGCCGCATCTTGCGCAAGGAACGGCCGGATGCATTGCTTGCTACACTTGGCGGGCAGACGGGCTTGAACATGGCCATCGAACTTGACGAATCAGGGATTTTGGATGAACTTGATATTGAAATCTTGGGAACCAAGCTGGACGCGATCCACAAAGCGGAAGACCGCGATTTGTTCCGCACCTTGATGAACGAACTCGGCGAACCGGTGCCGGATTCCGATATCATCCATAATATGGAAGAGGCCAAGCGTTTTGTAGAGAGAATCGGATATCCGGTCATCGTCCGCCCGGCATTTACACTCGGCGGAACAGGAGGCGGCATCTGCCATAACGACGAGCAATTGCACGAAATCGTCGCGAGCGGATTGAAATACAGCCCGGTGACACAATGCTTGCTGGAAAAATCGATCGCCGGATTCAAGGAAATCGAATACGAAGTGATGCGCGATGCGGAAGATACCGCCATCGTCGTCTGCAATATGGAGAATATCGACCCAGTCGGCATCCATACGGGCGACTCGATCGTCGTTGCGCCGAGCCAGACTTTATCGGACCGCGAATACCAGATGCTGCGCAATGTCTCGCTGAAGATCATCCGCGCATTGAAGATTGAAGGTGGCTGCAACGTCCAGCTAGCACTCGATCCGCACAGCTTCGATTATTACATCATCGAAGTGAACCCGCGTGTCAGCCGTTCATCCGCGCTGGCATCCAAGGCGACAGGCTACCCGATCGCGAAACTGGCAGCAAAAATCGCCGTCGGCTTGACGCTTGGCGAAATGATGAACCCGGTGACAGGGCGCACTTACGCCGCGTTCGAACCGGCGCTGGACTATGTCGTATCGAAAATCCCACGCTGGCCTTTCGATAAATTCGAAGCGGCAAAACGCAATCTCGGCACACAAATGAAAGCAACCGGCGAAGTCATGGCGATGGGCCGGACGTTTGAGGAATCGATGCTGAAAGCGGTCCGTTCGCTGGAAACAGGGCAATTCCACCTGGAGCTTAAAAACGGCACGGACATGAGCGATGAATGGATCGAAAAACGCATCCGCAAAGCAGGCGACGAAAGGCTGTTCTTTATCGGCGAAGCGCTCCGCCGCGGCGTGACGATCGAAACGATCCATGACTGGAGCCAAATCGATTTGTTCTTCCTGGAGAAGTTCGATAAAATCGTCCGCTTTGAAGAAGTTTTGCAGCAAAACCCATTTGACTTTGAGACAGCGAAAAAAGCAAAACGAATGGGCTATGCAGACAGAACGATCGCCAAACTATGGGCAACGGAAGAGGCGAAAGTCTACGAATGGCGCAAAGAGCAAGGCTTGATGCCGGTCTATAAAATGGTCGACACGTGCGCCGCGGAATTCGAATCGGAAACGCCTTATTTCTATGGCAGCTACGAAGATGAAAACGAATCGATCCGTACAGACAAAGAAAGTGTCATCGTGCTCGGATCCGGCCCGATCCGCATCGGCCAGGGCGTCGAATTTGATTACGCAACGGTCCATTCAGTATGGGCGATCAAAGAAGCCGGCTATGAAGCGATCATCATCAACAACAACCCGGAAACGGTCTCGACCGATTTCTCCATTTCCGACAAGCTCTACTTCGAACCGTTGACAATTGAAGACGTCATGCACATCATCGACCTCGAACAACCGAAAGGCGTCGTCGTCCAGTTCGGCGGGCAGACGGCGATCAACTTGGCCGACAAGCTGGAAAAACATGGCGTGAAGATTCTCGGCACGACGCTTGAAGACATCGACCGTGCGGAAAACCGCAATAAATTCGAAGCGGCGCTCCATGAAATCGGCATCCCGCAGCCGCTCGGCAAAACGGCGGTGTCGACAGAAGAAGCGGTCGTCATCGCTTCAGACATCGGTTATCCGGTACTGGTCCGCCCATCATACGTGCTCGGCGGCCGTGCGATGGAGATTGTCTATAACGAAGGTGACCTGATCCATTATATGGAACATGCCGTCGAAGCAAGCCCGGAACACCCGGTATTAGTCGACCGCTATTTGACAGGCGAGGAAATTGAAGTCGATGCCATCTGCGACGGGGAAAATGTCTTGATTCCGGGAATCATGGAGCATATCGAACGTGCAGGGGTGCACTCCGGTGACTCGATTGCCGTCTATCCGCCTCAAAACATCTCGCAACAGCAAATCGAGACTTTGACGGATTACACGACGCGGCTTGCCAAAGGATTGAATATCGTCGGCCTGTTGAATATCCAGTATGTCATCTCGAAAGGCGAAGTATTCGTCATCGAAGTCAACCCGCGCTCAAGCCGCACGGTGCCGTTCCTCAGCAAGATCACCGGCATCCCGATGGCGAATATCGCCACGAAAGCGATTTTAGGTCAGAGCATTATCGACCAAGGCTACACGACAGGACTTGCACCGCTGCAAAAAGGCGTCTTCGTCAAAGTGCCGGTGTTCTCATTCGCGAAACTGCGCCGCGTCGATATTACACTTGGGCCGGAAATGAAATCGACCGGTGAAGTGATGGGCAAAGACGTTACGCTCGAAAAAGCGCTCTATAAAGGATTGGCTGCTGCCGGCATGGAAGTAAAAGATCATGGCAACGTGCTTCTGACCGTCTCGGATAAGGATAAAGAGGAAGCGGTGGGGCTGGCGAAGCGCTTCCGTGATATCGGCTATCAAATCATGGCGACAGGCGGCACGGCTCAAGCTTTCGAATCCGCTGGAATTGCCGTCGCAAAAGTCGGGAAAATCGGCGCGGAAGGCCGTACTTTGCTGGACGTCATCCAGAACGGCGACGCGCAGATCGTCATCAACACTTTGACGAAAGGCAAGCAGCCGGAGCGTGACGGGTTCCGTATCCGCCGGGAATCGGTTGAAAATGGAGTGCCATGTTTGACTTCACTCGACACAGCGGAAGCGATGCTCCGAGTCATCGAATCAATGACATTCCAAGCAGAGGAAATGGGGACAGGTGTATGATCAAACAGGAGAAAATGGCGATCGTCTCCCAAACTGAAATCGCAAAGAACATTTTTGAACTGACCGTAGCAGGGTCTTTGGTACAGGAAATGAACGAGCCGGGCCAATTCGTCCATGTGCGCGTGGCGGACAGCTTCGAACCATTACTGCGCCGGCCGATTTCGGTGGCGAAAATCGATAAGGAAGCGTCCAGCTTCACGATGATCTATCGTTCGGAAGGGCGCGGGACCAGCTTATTGTCCCAAAAGACAGAACGCGACACACTCGATGTTTTGGGCCCTCTTGGACATGGTTTCCCTGTCGAAGAAGCAGGCGGAAAAGCGTATTTGATCGGCGGGGGGATTGGCGTGCCGCCGCTATACGAACTGGCGCTGCAGCTCAATGCGCGTGGTGTGGAAACCGTCCACATCCTCGGATTCGAAAGCAGGGAAGCGGTTTTTTACGAAGACAAGTTCCGTGCACTGGGTGATACGCATATTGCGACAGTCGACGGCTCGCACGGGACCGAAGGCTTCGTGACTCATATTTTGAATGCATTACCAAGTGACTTCGACACTTATTATTCTTGTGGGCCGACGCCGATGCTTGAAGCGGTGCAATGGGCTTACCCTCAGAAAAAAGGGTATTTATCTTACGAGCAGCGCATGGGCTGTGGCATCGGGGCCTGTTTTGCGTGCGTCTGCCGGACGACCAGAAGTGAGACGGATTACATCAAAGTGTGTTCAGATGGTCCCGTATTCCCGGCAGGGGTGGTGATTTCATGACGGACTTACGTGTGCAATTGCCAGGTCTCGATTTGAAAAACCCGATTATGCCGGCATCCGGGTGTTTCGGATTCGGGAAAGAATACGCCCAGCTCTATGATTTGTCGAAGCTTGGCTCGATTATGATCAAGGCGACGACTGCCGAAATGCGCCTCGGCAACCCGACGCCGCGCGTTGCGGAAACTTCATCCGGCATGCTCAATGCCATAGGGCTGCAGAACCCGGGGCTTGAAAAAGTGTTCGGCGAGGAACTGCCATGGCTCGATCAATTTGACGTGCCCATCATCGCCAATGTGGCGGGGTCGCTTGCGGAAGGTTATGTGGAAGTGGCGCGAACCATTTCACAAGCTCCGAATGTCCACGCGCTGGAATTGAATATTTCCTGCCCGAACGTCAAGCAAGGGGGCATCACCTTTGGAACGGACCCGAACGTTGCTAAAGAATTGACGCGCATGGTGAAAGACGTATCGGACGTGCCGGTCTATGTGAAATTATCGCCGAACGTCACCGATGTCGTCCAGCTTGCCAAAGCAGTCGAAGAAGGCGGGGCAGACGGCATCACAATGATCAATACGCTGCTTGGCATGCGCCTCGACCCGAAAACCGGACGTCCGGTCATCGCCAATATTACAGGCGGCTTGTCAGGCCCCGCGATCAAACCGGTCGCATTGCGCATGGTTTATGAGGTGAGACGCCATACGGATTTGCCGATCATAGGCATGGGCGGCGTCGCGGAAGTGGATGACGTCATCGACTTTCTGTCGGCGGGAGCGAACGCTGTCGCGGTCGGCACGGCGAACTTCGTCAATCCGTTCGTATGTCCTGAACTGATCGATAAACTGCCGGAACGTTTGCATGAACTGGGCTATGAATCTGTTCATGAACTAATTGGAAGGAGCCATCGCCTATGACAAGCAAACCGATCATTGCACTGGATTTCCCGTCGAAACTCGATGTGGAAGAATTTTTATCGGAGTTCACGGAACCCTTATTCCTGAAAGTCGGGATGGAATTGTTCTATCAGGAAGGGCCGGAACTCGTCAATACATTGAATCTCTATGGCCACGACATTTTCCTGGATTTAAAATTGCATGATATACCGAATACAGTGGAATCGGCGATGCGTCGCATTGCAGAACTCGGTGTCGATATGGTCAATGTCCATGCAGCCGGAGGCCTTGCCATGATGGAAGCGGCAAAACGCGGGCTTGTCGGCAGCGGCACGAAACTGATCGCCGTCACGCAATTGACTTCGATGGGCGAACAGCAGATGCAACAAGAGCAGTTGATTCCGGTCACGCTGCAGGAATCGGTGTTGCACTACGCCAAACTCGCCAAGCAGGCTGGCCTCGACGGCGTCGTCTGTTCAGTGCATGAAGCGAAAGCGATTGGAGAAGCATGTGGTGAAGATTTCCTGCGCGTCACACCGGGAATTCGCCCGGCCAGATCTGAATCCCATGATCAAAAGCGAATCGCGACACCTAGCGATGCAAAAGCGCAAGGATCGACCCACATTGTTGTCGGGAGAGCCATCACACGCTCGGAAAACCCACAAAAAAGCTATGAATACATCAACCAAGAATGGAGCGGTCGTTCATGAAAAAAGAAATCGCACAACAGCTATTATCGATCGGCGCGGTGGAGCTGCGGCCGAACGACCCGTTTACTTGGGCATCAGGCGTCAAATCACCGATTTATTGCGACAATCGGCTGACAATGTCCTATCCGGCTGTCCGCAAAGCGATCGCTGATGGGCTCGCGGAAACGATACGCCGCGAGTATCCGGATGCACAAGTGATCGCGGGAACTGCGACAGCGGGAATTCCGCATGCGGCGTGGGTTGCCGAACGCCTCGATCTGCCGATGGTTTATGTACGTTCGAAACCGAAAGGCCACGGACAATCGAATTTGATTGAAGGAAAAATCGAGCGAGGCCAAAAAGCCGTCATCATCGAAGACCTGATCTCCAAAGGCGGGTCGGTGCTTCAGGCGGCACAGGCTTTGAAAGAAGCGGGATTTGAAGTAGCCGGAATTGCCGCGATCTTCACTTACGGGCTGCCTCAGGCAGAGCAAGCGATACAGGAAGCCGGGTTCACCTTCCATACCTTGACGGATTTCCCGGCGCTTGTTGAACAAGCTGAAGAAGACGGGGCGATAGCGGCAAAAGATTTGCCGATGCTCAGTGAATGGCATGAAAAACTGAAAGCCGGCGCATTGACTTCATAAGAAAACCTTCGCCCATCAACAGGATGGGCGAAGGTTTTTTTCAGCCAATCAGGGAAATAAAGAAAGCGAAAAGGGGTATGGTACAACTAACGATAAGGAGGCGGTAGACATGGGACTTACCAAACAAGAAATCCACAAATGGACGGACGAGTATCCGCTGATGGAGGATTTGCTCGACTTGAAGCCAGTGGTCTGGCTGAACCCGAAACGCAGGGAAATGGATCATGTGCAAGGCTTGCCGGTGACGATCGATGATCTCGAGGAGGCGGAGCGATTGTGGCTGCGCTTTGCCCCGTATCTGATGAAGGTGTTTCCGGAGACGATAGAAACGGGTGGCATGATCGAATCGGAAGTGCGGGAAGTAAAGCGTATGCAAAAGCAATTGGAATCGTATTACGGTGAAATGCTGCCAGGGAAATTATACGTCAAATGCGACAATGAACTGCCTGCTGCAGGGTCAGTTAAGGCACGCGGCGGATTTTTTGAAGTGTTGCGCTATGCGGAAAGCCTGGCTCTAAAGGAAGGGCTTGTCACCCGTGAGGATTCTTATGAATGGTTTGCGACAGAAGAAGCCAAAAATTTCTTCGCAGGCTATTCAATCGGTGTCGGTTCGACAGGGAATTTGGGTCTTAGCATCGGCATCATCAGCGCTGAACTCGGCTTCAAGGTTTCAGTTTATATGTCGGCGGATGCCAAAGCTTGGAAAAAGGATTTGCTCAGGCAGAAGGGCGTCCGTGTCGTCGAATTCAGCGGTGATTTCAGCGAAGCGGTCACCGCGGGGCGCGAAGAGACACTTGGGCTGCAAAATGGCTATTTTGTCGATGATGAGAAATCCCGTGAATTGTTTCTCGGCTATAGCGTCGCGGCACTTCGTTTGAAACATCAGCTGGAACAACGGGACATTCCGATAGACAAAGAGCACCCGCTATTCGTCTATTTGCCGTGCGGTGTCGGCGGGGCTCCGGGAGGCATCTCGTTCGGATTGCGCCAAATGTTCGGCGATTACGTCCATCCGGTATTCATCGAGCCGACGCATTCACCGGCTGTCTTGCTCGGTCTCATGACAGGCTTGAAGAGCGGTATTTGCGTGCAGGACATCGGCATCGACAATAGGACGGAAGCGGATGGGCTCGCAGTCGGCAGGGCATCGAGCTTCGCGTCGACGAGTTCTGAACAATTGATCTCAGGCATTGCAACGGTCGAAGACGGGGAATTGTTTCCGCTGCTCGCCATGCTGAAGGATAGCGAAGAAATCAAAATCGAACCTTCAGCGGCAGCAGGGTTTGCTGGGCCGTTTATGATGGCATCGACAAACTATGCTGAAGAACATGGAATCGATCCCGAAAAAGCTACACACCTCGTTTGGTTGACGGGAGGCGCTCTCGTGCCTGATTCGGAAATGGATGGGTTTTACGCGAGAGGCAGGAAGAAACTGAAGCGATAAGCAGGATTTTCATTTCATTCCACGAATAGAAGAGTGAAAGCAAAACGAAAAAGAAGGGAAGCGAAGACATGTCCATTCAAGCGAACCAGATTTTCGTTAATTTACCTGTCAGTGATTTAGAAAAGTCGATGAAATTCTTTGGTGAAATGGGTTTTGATTTTGATGAGCGGATGACAGATAACAATGCCACTTGCATGATCATCGGACCCAATATATACGCCATGCTATTGGTGGAGGACTTTTTCAAGAGCTTCACCAATAAAGACATTACTGATACGTCCAAAAGCGCTGAAACAATCGTTGCTTTATCGGTCTCGAGCCGGGAGGAAGTCGACGAATGGATTGACAAAGCGATGAAAGCGGGAGGCAGTTCAGCGAACGAGCCGATGGACAATAAGTTCATGTATTCCTGGAGCTTTTATGATCTGGATGGCCACCTTTGGGAGGTCATGTATACGGAAGATGAAGCATTCGAGTAGAAAAAACCACGCCGGATTTAGTACGGCGTGGTTTTTTGTGGTTATAAATATTCAGCGTAGCGCTTTTCCAAGTAATTCTGCAGCACGGTCATGACCGTGCAAATAGCCCAGTAGATGAGTGCGACCAGAATGAGGAGTGTCAAAAGGTCGTATTCCCGAGCGCCGACAATCCGCGCCTTTTGGAAAATCTCAGGTACCGTAATCATTGCCGCGAGTGACGAGGCTTTGATCAGGTCCAGATAGACATTCGATAACGGTGGAACCGCAATGCGCACCGATTGCGGCAGTATGATCCGGCGCATTGCCTGCCAATAGCTGAGGCCGAGGGCAGTGGACGATTCCCATTGGCCCTTGTCGACGGAGGCCAGTGCCGAACGGAACACTTCTGCGATATAGGCGGCGCTATTGATCGTGAAGCCGATGAGCGCTGCCTGCAAGGCGGTGAATTCTAGGCCGATGACCGGGAGTGCGAAATACAGCAAAAACAAGATGACAAGAATCGGCACGCCGCGCATGAAGGAAATATAAAGGCGTGCCGGCAGATGGAGCAAAGGCTGTTTCGAAGTCCTGGCGAGCGCCAGGAAAAATCCGATGACTAAGCCGCCCAGCATGCTGCCCATCGAAATCAACAGCGTCAACCAAATGCCTTCGAGCACATAAGGCAGGGAGTCGATTGCGAGTTCGGGATCGAATAACAGCCCCCATTCGATATCGCTCATAAACGTGGTCCTCCTTTAATTTTCCTCTTCGATGTCCGGTTCAACGGAAACATCGGCACCGCCGAAGAATTCAGCTGAAATATCACTGATGGTGCCGTCCGAAAGCATTTCCTCGAGCGTCGCATTCACTTGTTCGAGCAACTCTTCGCTGTCTTCGTTCACGACAAGGCCGACTTCAGACGGCAAGTATTTGATGTCCGGGTGGATGGTAATGTTGAGTTCGGGAAAAGCTGCCACGCCGAAAGTCGATAAATAATAATCGTTCAAGATGACGTCGGTCCGGCCGATCGACACATCGCGCAGATAGATTTCATTCGTCGCATTATCATATGTCACTTCTTCCGCCCCGTAGTCGCGGGCAATCTGCATATAGACCGATGTCGATACGCCGGCTGCTTTTTTGCCTTCCAAATCTTCCAGTGATTCGATGCCGGATAGGTCATCTTTACGGACGACGGCTGTACCGTACGAATATTTGATCGGTGTGGAAAACAGGAATTTATCGGTCATGTCTTCAGTGACTTCGATATCGTTCGCTGCCATATCGAGCTGGCCCGTACTGACACTTGTCAGCATCTCATCGAATCCGAGTTCACGGAATTCGATTTCGAGATCTAAGCGTTCACCGAGTTCGCGCACGACTTCCACTTCAAAGCCCGTCAAATCGCCGCTTTCCTCATCGCGGAAAGAAGTGGCCAACAGCGTGCCGGATGTGCCGACGGTCAATTTGCCTTCTTCCTGAATGCGATCCCATTCGGAGGGCTGTTCAGTTTCAGCCGCATCGTCGCCACATGCTGAAAGTGATAACGCTGCCGTACCGAACAGTGCGGCAGTTATGTATGTTCGTTTTGAAAAGATAGTCAATGATAGGCCTCCTTAATGTATGTCCTATAAAAAGATAGCATTAACTATAGCTAGGGGCAATGCTTTGTCGTTTGAATTTATATATAATATTATTATGTAAACTTATAGTCGTTTATAAAAATGCCTGCACTGACGGAGGGCCAGTACAGGCATTTTTCGGCTCATTTTTTTAATTTCAAAACCAGGTCTTCATCAGGCGTGACATAGACGGTTTTCTGTTCGAAATAAATCACGAAGCCCGGCTTGGCGCCGCTTGGTTTTTTCACTTGGCGGACTTCGGTGTAATCGACCGGGACGGATGCCGATTCGCGTGCCTTGCTGAAATAGGCAGCGATGCTTGCAGCTTCTAAGATGGTGTCTTCATCCGGCTCTTGTGAATGGATGATGACATGCGATCCCGGGATGTCTTTGGTATGGAGCCATGTATCGGATTTCGATGCAACTTTGAAGGTCACATAATCGTTTTGCTTATTGTTTTTACCGACTGAAATCGGTATGCCGGAGCTTGATACGTAATGCTCGACATTCGGTTTTTGAGGCTTTTTCTTTTTCTTCGACTTCTGTGCTTTCATATAGCCTTGCTCAGCCAATTCTTCGCGGATCTCTTCGATATCGGAGAGCCCTGCCTGCTGGACTTGCTGCATGAGCAATTCGAAATAACGAATGTCCTCTTCGGTCTTTTCGATTTGCTCGTGTGTTTTAACGACGGCTGTTTTGGCTTTTTGGTAACGAGAGTAATATTTCTGGGAATTTTCGATTGGCGTCTTGCGCGGGTCGAGCGTAATCGTCACAGTTTCTTCATTATAATAATTGACGACTTCCGCTTGTTTCATTCCTTTTTTGATGGTGTGCAGATTGGCCATGATCAATTCGCCGTTCAATTGCAATTGATCGCGTTTTTGTGCTTGGTCCTGTTCTTTCTGAAGCTTTTTCAACTTTAATTTCAATTTGGCGATTTCATTTTGGAGCCAGCGCTCTAGATCGCCTGCCTGCTGTTTCACGCGGTCGCGCTCGGCTTTCGCATAATAAATACGGTCGAGCAGTTCGGACAGGTTGTCAAAGCGCATATTGTCCTGCCCGAGATGCGTCAATTCAGTCGCGGAAAAATAGCTTTTTCCTTGCTGTTCGACGTAATAACCGGTTGGTTCCGGAGCATTGAAATCCTGCAAAAAGGCAGTTGCGCTTTCCGGATCCTGTTCAAGCCGGTAGTTCAGTTCTTTTGCCGTCAGCGGGGAAAAGCCTGCATACTGCGAGACGATTTCCTTATCGGTAAGCCCGCTGAAGTCAGCATCCGCCGCAAATGGATCCTGTTTATCTTGGGAAGGCGGGAAAATATAATCCTGGCCCGGCAAAATCGTCCGGTAGGAGTTGACGCTCGGCGGCAGGTGTTTCAGGCTGTCAAGAATCATCTCGCGCTCGGCATCGACTAAAATGATATTCGAGTGGCGTCCCATCATTTCAACGTGGAGTTCCCGTTCGATTTCATCGCCGATTTCATTGCGGGCGCGGATGCGCAGAATGATCAGCCGGTCGGAGCCGTGCTGCTGGACGCCAGTGATGACGCCGCCTTCGATATGCTTGCGCAAAAGCATGCAGAACATCGGCGGTTCCGATGGGTTGACGTTTGCCGTGTTCGTCAAATGGATCCGCGAGTAGGACGGGTGGATCGAGATGAGCAATTTATGGTTTTTCCCTTGTGCGCGTATATGCAGGAGCAGTTCGAGCTGATTAGGCTGATGAACTTTTGAAATCCTTCCGGTGACCAGCTGTTGCAATTCGCTCGTCATCGCTTTCGTAAACAATCCATCAAATGCCATGAAAAATCCCTCTTTCAAATCGTTTTGTTCCATCTTATCATTTTCACGGAAGAATATGATATAATAAGACAGTTAGTTTTAAGCGCGAACATATTACGCAAGCATCGATGGCGGTGAGGGACATGAAGAGAAAGTCGAAGTTCATATCAATCGGATCGGGCAACGCGGTATCGGTGAACCGCATTGTAACAATGATCCAGCCGGACTCGGCACCTTCAAAACGCTTGATGCAAGAAGCGCGCAGCAAGGGCTTGCTTGTCGATGCGACAGGCGGCAAGAAGACCAAGTCGATCTTTATCATGGATAGCGATCATGTGGTCATCTCCGCTTTGTCGGTCGAGACGGCACTTGCGCGGATTGAAGAAAATGATGATGAGGCAAGCGAGGGATAAAATGAGAAAACAACGCGGACTGCTCATCGTGCTGTCCGGGCCTTCGGGCGTCGGCAAAGGCACGGTGCGAAAAGAGCTGTTCCAACAGCCGGATACAAATTATGAATATTCCATTTCAATGACCACGCGCGCGCCGCGTGAAGGCGAAGTGGACGAAGTCGATTATTTCTTCAAGACCCGTCATGAGTTTGAAGAACTGATCGACCAGGGGCAGTTGCTGGAATATGCCGAGTATGTCGGCAATTATTACGGCACGCCGCTTGAATACGTCAACAAAATGCGCGATGCCGGGCGGGATGTCTTCCTGGAAATCGAGGTGCAGGGGGCAGCACAAGTGCGCGACAAAGTGCCGGATGGTTTGTTCATCTTCCTGGCGCCGCCAAGCCTTTCGGAACTCGAAGAGCGCTTGGTCGGACGCGGCACGGAATCGGATGAAGTGATCGCTTCACGTATCCATGCCGCCAGAAAAGAGCTCGAGATGATGAACCTGTATGATTACGTCGTCGAAAATGATGAAGTCGAAAATGCATGTGATCGCATCAACGCCATCATCATCGCAGAACATTGCAAGCGTGAACGTGTCGAAAAAAGATACTTAGATATGCTAAAGGAGAATGCCTGATGTTATACCCATCCGTTGATAAACTGAAAAGCCGCATCGATTCGAAATACTCCCTGGTCGCTTTGGCTTCCAAGAGAGCCCGCCAATTGCATGAACATGGCGATGAGAAACTGGATTCCTACGTATCCCATAAAGCGGTCGGAAAAGCGCTGGAAGAAATTGCAGAGGGCGTATTGACGCCGGTTCAGCAAGATGCATCCGCAATTTACGAAGACGAAATTTAACTAATGATCTCAATTGACGACTCCCAGAGCGAAACTGTTCTTTGGGAGTTTGTTGTTTAGAAAGGGTGTTTAACGGTGTTGGCAAATCGGAAAATCCTATTATGTGTCAGCGGGGGCATTGCCGTCTATAAAGCGGTTGCCCTCGTCAGCAAATTGTCCCAGGCAGGGGCGGAAGTCAAAGTCATCATGACAGAATCAGCGAAGCAATTTGTCCAGCCTTTATCATTCCAAGTGATGTCCAGAAACGATGTATACTTCGACACATTCGACGAGAAAGATTCTTCGGTCATCGCCCATATCGACTTGGCGGACTGGGCGGACCTCGTGATCGTCGCGCCTGCGACAGCCAATATGATCGCGAAAATGGCGAACGGCTTAGGTGACGATATGGTGTCGACTGTTCTTCTTGCAACAACTGCACCGATTTGGGTCGCGCCTGCGATGAATGTCCATATGTACGACCATCCGGCAGTAAAACGCAATATCGACAGGCTCCATCACGACGGCATCCGATTCATCGAGCCATCTGAAGGCTTTTTGGCTTGCGGTTATGTCGGCAAAGGCCGTTTGGAAGAGCCGGAAAAAATCACTGAACTCGTTGCCGGCCATTTCATGAGAAACAAACCCCTAAAAGGCAAAAAAATCGTCGTGACGGCAGGCCCGACGCGTGAACGGATCGACCCGGTACGGTTTTTAACGAACTTTTCCAGCGGCAAGATGGGGTACGCTATGGCGGAAGCGGCAGCGGAACTCGGTGCTGAAACGATTTTGATCAGCGGCCCTGTTTCCTTGCCTGTGCCAAGCGGCGTCAAACACATTCCGGTTGAAAGCGCACAACAGATGCTAGAAGCGGTCCTTCATGAGTATGACGATGCACAGATGGTCATCAAGACAGCAGCGGTTGCAGATTACCGGCCTGCGGCTATCGCGGGGCAGAAGCTTAAGAAAAAAGAAGGCAATTCGGTCCTTGAGCTGGAGCGCACGGTAGATATCCTGCAGCAGCTCGGCCAAATGAAGAACCATCAAATCCTGGTCGGCTTCGCGGCAGAGACCGATCATGTAGCGCAATATGCAAAAGATAAACTCGAGCGGAAAAACGCCGATTATATCATCGCAAACGACGTCAGCGCAGACCAAGCAGGCTTTGACCATGATACGAATGCAGTGACGGTATACGGCCGCAGGGAATTCGAAAAGACCTTCCCGGTGATGCCGAAAAAAGCGCTTGCGCTCGATTTGCTATCGCTCATCACTGAAAAGGAATTTGCAAAATGATTGCCGAAGTCATTGTCGATGTTGCCGCACATCCGATTGACCGGCCCTTCGATTATGCAGTGCCGGAAAAATTCAAGGCGCTGACAGAACCGGGCATGCGTGTCAAAGTGCCTTTTGGCAATCGCAAAGTGCTTGGCTTTATTACAAATATCAAAGAAACTTCCGAGTTCGACCCGAAACGGCTGAAGCCGATACACGAATTGATGGATGTCGTGCCCGTATTGAACGGAGAAATGCTCGAGCTTGCACAGTGGATGAAACGCCAGACCGTCTGTTTTGAAATCGACGCTTTGCAAGTCATGGTGCCCGCAGCACTTCGCGCCAAATACGAGAAGCGGTTCGTGTTGAATGCTCCAATTGAAGAGCTGCCGAAAGAGCTGCATCCGTATTTCGGCACACGTGATTTTGTCCGTGCCCAGGAAGCGGAAGCCGTATACGGGCTCATGAAAAAGGAAATGGATAAAGGCACAGTTTTGGCGGATACCAATATCCAGCAGAAAACCGGCGTAAAAAAAGTACGCATGGTCCATATTACAGATTCTGCAGAAGACATAGAAAATATTTCCATAAGAGCGAACGCCAAGCAGCAATTGAAGCTGCAGGAGTTTTTCTTGAAACATTTGGGCCAAAGCTTTGAATCTTCCCAACTGCAAAAGCTGGCGGGTGTTTCGCTTCCGACGGTCAACGCACTGGCGGAAAAAGGCATGGCTAATTTTTCGTCTATGGAATCGTACCGGGATCCTTCACTTCTGACAGCCATTGAACAAAAGATCGCCTTGGATTTGACGGATGAACAGCAAACGGCATTCGATGCTATTCAATCCTCGCTCAACACGGAAAAAACCTTTTTGCTTCATGGCATCACCGGCAGTGGGAAAACGGAGATCTATTTACAGACGATCGCCCAAGTGCTTGAAGAAGGCAAGGAAGCGATCATGCTCGTCCCGGAAATTTCCTTGACGCCCCAGATGACCATCCGTTTCAAGGAACGTTTCGGCGATTTGGTCGCAGTACTGCACAGCGGCTTATCAGCAGGGGAAAAATACGATGAATGGCGTAAAATCCAGCGTGCGGAAGTGAAAGTCGTCGTCGGGGCGCGTTCAGCGATCTTTGCGCCGTTTCAAAATCTCGGCCTGATCATTCTCGACGAAGAGCATGAATCAAGCTATAAACAAGATGACGCACCGCGCTATCATGCGCGGGACGTTGCAATATGGCGCAGCGGGCAGCATCAATGCCCGGTCATTTTGGGAAGCGCGACACCCTCGCTCGAGTCCTATGCGCGTGCCCAAAAAGGCGTTTACGAACTATTGGCGTTGAAAAACCGCGCGAAAAACCAGCCATTGCCGGAAGTCCATATTGTCGATATGCGAGAAGAGCTGCGGACCGGCAACCGTTCGATGTTTTCCGTAGAAATGGCAGAAGCGATACGTGAGCGATTAGCGCGGAAAGAGCAAGTCGTGCTGTTTTTGAACAAGCGCGGCTACTCTTCGTTCGTTTTATGCCGTGACTGCGGAACGGTTCTGCAATGCCCGAACTGCGACATTTCGCTGACCTACCACAGGGCGAGCGAACGGATGAAATGCCATTACTGCGGCTATGATGAACCTGTGCCGACTACCTGTCCGGAATGCGAAAGCGACCATATCCGCTTTTTCGGCACGGGAACCCAAAAAGTGGAAGAGGAACTGGCGAAGCTCGTGCCGGATGCACGCGTCTTGCGGATGGATGTCGATACGACCCGCAATAAAGGAGCACATGAAAAGATCTTGTCAGCGTTCGGCGAAGGGAAAGCCGATATTCTTCTCGGTACACAAATGATCGCCAAAGGCTTGGATTTCCCGAACATCACATTGGTCGGAGTCTTGTCGGCGGATACGACATTGCATTTGCCGGATTTCCGTGCAGCCGAGAAAACTTATCAATTACTGACGCAAGTGAGCGGGCGCGCCGGGCGCGATGTGCTGCCGGGTGAAGTATATGTGCAGACCTATACACCGGAGCATTACGCGATCACGCTCGCCAAAGACCAATTGTACGAACCGTTCTATGAACAGGAGATGGCCATGCGGCGCGCAAGTGGATATCCACCATATTATTATGTCGTCAATATCCAATTTACCCATGAGGATTTAATGACGGTATCCGGGTATGCCGAGCAGATGACCGAATACCTGCGTCACCGACTGTCGCCCAAAACCATCATTATCGGGCCTTCAGCATCGCTCATCGCCCGTGTGAACAATAGATATCGCTATCAATGTTTGATAAAATACAAAAAAGAACCGAAGCTGGCTGAAGTGCTGCAGCAATTGATCAAAATCTACCGCAGCGACTGGATCAAAACCGGGGCGACTTTGTCCATCGACATGAATCCGACAGCAGTCATGTAGCAGAAATGAGGAATAGAAATGGCAATCCGTGAAATTGTAAAACACCCGAACGAAGTATTAGAAACCCCGTGCAAGACGGTCACCGAATTCGACCGTCAGCTCGCAGTCCTATTGGACGATATGCATGAGACGATGATCGAAGCGGACGGAGTCGGCATCGCCGCCCCTCAAGTGGGTATCTCGCTGCGCGTCGCGATCGTCGACTTCCAGGAAGGGCAGGAGCCGATTGAAATGATCAATCCGGAACTGGCTTTATTCGAAGGGAAAGAGACGGATATCGAAGGCTGCCTGAGCTTCCCGGGCACTTTCGGCGAAGTCGAACGCCACGGCCGCATCAAAATCAAAGCCCAGGAACGCGACGGCTCCTGGTATGAGCTGGAGGCGGAAGGCTATGAAGCGCGTGCCATCCTTCATGAAATGGATCATCTGGACGGCGTGCTGTTCACGAGCAAAATCGAGAAATATGTCACCCAGGAAGAATTGGATGAAATGATCCGCCAGCAGGAAGAGGAGGATTTGCTTTGACCAAAATTGTTTTCATGGGAACGCCGGCATTTTCGGCTCCTATCTTGAAGATGCTTGCCGAAGAAGGATACGACATCGTATCGGTCATCACACAGCCCGACCGCCCTGTGGGCAGGAAGAAAATCCTGACGCCGACGCCGGTGAAAGAACAAGCGCTGGAACTCGGATTGCCGGTATACCAGCCGGAAAAATTGAAAGATCCCAAACAGGCGCAAAAAGTCCTCGACCTGCAGCCTGACTTGATCGTGACGGCAGCTTTCGGACAGATTTTACCGACAGCCATACTCGAAGCGCCGAAACTTGGCGCAATCAATGTGCACGCCTCGCTGCTTCCGGAATACCGGGGCGGTGCGCCGATCCACCAGGCGATCATCGACGGAAAAAAGGAAACCGGCGTGACGATCATGTATATGGTCGACCGTTTGGATGCGGGGGATATCATTTCGCAAAAAGCGGTGCCGATCGAAGAAACAGACCATACTGGCAGCATGTTCGAAAAATTGAGTGCGGCAGGAATGGAATTATTGAAGGAGACCTTACCGTCGATCATCGACGGAAGCAATCCCCGGATTCCGCAAGACGAAGAACGTGTCTCTTTTGCGCGCAATATTTCAAGGGAGCAGGAACGCATCGACTGGAACAAATCCGCACGCGAGCTCTATAACCAAGTGCGCGGATTGCACCCATGGCCGGTCGCGTTCACTACTCTAGAAGGCGCCAATGTCAAATTGTGGTGGACAGAAATCTCCGATAGCGAGAAAACCGGCGCGCCGGGAGAAATCATCGAACTGACAAAAGACGCGATCATCGTCCAGACCGGCGAAGGGGCTCTTGCAATTAAAGAATTGCAGCCTGCCGGGAAAAAACGCATGACGGCTGAAGATTATTTGCGCGGGCCGAAAATAAAGGCAGGAGATCGATTCGAATGAAAAACAAGAAAATCCACGGCAATGTGAGAGATGCGGCATTGTCGATTCTCTATGCCGTGGAAAACAAACAGGCTTACAGCAACCTCTTATTGAATACAACGATGGACAGCTACGGCATTTCCGCTAAAAACAAAGGCTTGTTGACGGAGATCACATACGGCACGCTGCAGCACCAAATGACTCTGGATTATTATTTGGAACCCTATATCAAAGGCAAACTCGATCCATGGGTACGGACACTGTTGCGCTTATCGCTTTATCAAATTATTTATCTGGACCGAATCCCATTCCATGCCGTCATCAACGAAGCGGTGGAAATCGCCAAACGGCGCGGACACGGGGGCATTGCGTCTGTTGTCAATGGCATTCTGCGCTCCGTCCAGCGTTCAGGCGTGCGTTCATTCAATGAAATCGGCGACCCGATCGAAAAGATTTCCATCGAAACGAGCCATCCTGCTTGGATGATCAAGCGCTGGTCGGAACAATTCGGCATGCAAAAAGCCCGTGAGATGGCTCTTGAGAACAACAAAGCGCCACTTCAGACGGTGCGCGTCAATACCGTCCAGGCCACTCCTGCACAAGTGATCGAGATGCTTAAATCGGAAGGGCTGACTGCTGAAGCGAGCAAGATCATCCCGGAATGCCTTGTCGTCACGGGCGGACAGCCGGTACGCACGCAAACTTTCGAAAAAGGCTTTATTACCATCCAAGACGAAAGTTCGATGCTGCCGGCCTATGCGCTTCAAGTGGAACCTGGCATGACTGTATTAGATATGTGTGCGGCCCCTGGCGGAAAGACGACCCATATCGCTGAAAAGCTCGAGGGACAGGGCAAAGTGTTGGCGATGGACCTTCACGCCCATAAAGTCAAACTGATCGAGCAAACGGCGTCGCGCCTCGGCCATCAGACAATCGAGACGACAGTCGGAGATGGCCGGGAAAGCAGCGAACGCTTCGGCGAAGAAAGCTTCGACCGTATCTTGGTGGATGCACCTTGCAGCGGGCTCGGCGTCATCAAGCGCAAGCCGGATATCAAGTACACGAAAACGCCCGATGATTTCGGGCGCTTGCAGACGATTCAGCTTGCGCTCCTCGATGAGGCGGTGAAGCTATTGAAGCCGGGTGGCATCCTTGTCTACAGCACGTGTACGGTGGATACCGAAGAAAACCGTGGAACTGCCGAGAAATTCATGAACACACATCCGCAAATGGAACAGATCCCTGCTGAATTGCCTGCCGCTTTCAAAAGCAAAGGACAGGGCTTTGTACAGGTATTCCCGCAGGATTTCGGGAGTGACGGATTTTTTATCGCAAGCTTCAGAAAAACAAACGGCAAACGTGCCGAAAGCTAAAAAGCGGGGTGTCCACTATTGTTTCAGTATGTAATTGAAAGCGATACCGGGAGAAAACGGGAAGTCAATGAAGACCGTGTAGCAGTGTTAAAACGTCCAGAGGGATTGGTGTTGGCTCTCGTAGCAGATGGAATGGGAGGTCATAACGCAGGGGATGTCGCCAGCCGATTGACGGTGGATGAGCTCGGCAGCAGGTTTATGGAAGCGGATGGCACGATGTTCAAGACAACTGAAGAAAAGACAGCCTGGTTGTCTGAACAGGTGCTGGAAGTCAACCGGGTCGTCTATGAACATTCCCTCGCCCATAGTGAATGCAAAGGAATGGGAACGACTTTGATTGCCGCCCTAATAGAAGAAGACGAGTGCGTACTTTGCCATATCGGAGACAGCCGGGCCTATGTTATCGGATCATCGGTGACTCAAGTGACCCGTGATCATTCCTATGTTAATGTCCTGGTCGACAACGGGGAGATCACTCAAGAACAAGCGGAAGATCATCCGAAGAAGAACTGGATTTTACGCTCGCTCGGAACTGAGCCGGAAATCGAACGGGAAATGCATCAATTTTCATTAGAAGGAGTTCCTTACCTGCTGATTTGCACAGATGGCTTGAGCAATAAATTGAGTGAGGGTGAAATTTCATCGATTGTACGATCGAAAGCCTCGCTTGCCCAAAAAGGCAAGGCATTAATTGCACTGGCCAATGACCTCGGTGGAGAAGACAATATCTCATTCGTGTTGTTGACTCCGCTTGGTGTGGAGGTGTAGCAATGTTAGTCGGGAAGAGAATCAATGGACGTTACAAAGTCCTCGAAGCGATCGGCAGCGGGGGCATGTCGAATGTCTATTTGGCGCACGATATGATCCTGGACCGGGATGTCGCCATCAAAGTGCTGCGCTATGACTTCAGCAATGAGGAAGAATTGCGTCGCCGCTTTAAGCGTGAAGCGCTTTCCTCCACTAGCCTGGGGCACCCGAATATCGTCAGCATTTTCGATGTCGGGGAAGATAACGCCTTGCCTTACCTCGTTATGGAGTATGTGCCGGGAGATACGCTGAAAGAATATATCATCAAACATTCGCCTGTAGAACCGGAACGAGCGGTTGAAATTATGAAACAGCTGGCTTCAGCATTAGCCCATGCCCATCACAACCACATTGTCCACCGCGATATCAAGCCGCAGAATGTGCTCGTGGATGAAGAAGGCAATGTTAAAATTTCGGATTTCGGAATCGCGATGGCGTTGAGTGCCACTTCCTATACGCAAACCAATTCTGTGTTGGGAACTGTGCATTATTTGTCTCCGGAGCAGGCGCGGGGAGGCACAGCCAATAAAAAATCCGATATTTATTCTCTTGGCATCGTCATGTTCGAATTGTTGACCGGAAAGTTGCCATTTTCAGGCGAATCGGCTGTCGCCATCGCCTTGAAGCATCTGCAAACGGAAACGCCTTCCTTGAAAGGAATCGTTCCGGACCTTCCGCAAAGCTTGGAGAACATCGTGTTGAAAGCCACGGCGAAAAATCCTGAGTACCGTTATGCATCAGCTGATGAAATGGCTGAGGATCTTTCGACGGCATTCAATGCGGAAAGGCAGAACGAACCTAAATTCGCGGTTCCGGTCGACGAAGGGGAAACCCGTGCCATGCCGGCGATCAAAAATGCAGGAGCCTATGAACAGGCCGATGCAACCAAAACAATGAAGCTTCCCTCTGCAGACGAAGAAAAACCTTCCGGCAAACCGCCCGTGAAGAAAAAACGCAAAAAGATGCCGATTATTCTCGGAATCTTTGCCGCTTTAGTATTGATCGGCTTTATCGTAGCCCTTGCTTTTCCAGGCTTGTTTCAGCCGAGGCAAGTGGCTGTGCCCGACGTGTCGGGTATGGAACGCCAGGCAGCTCATGAAGAACTGACCGCTGCAGGTTTTGTGGTCGCGGAAGAAACCGAGCAATTCTCTGAAGATATTGAAGCTGATCATGTTATCCGCACAATTCCGGAAGCAGGGAAAATGCGCGACCCCGAAAGCAGCATCAGCCTGTTTGTCAGCATGGGCAAAGAAACCGCAGAGTTCGGCGATTATGTCGGCAGTTCGCTCGAACAGGCAGAGCGTATGCTTGAAGGTTCTGATTATGCCTCGATCGATTCACAGGAGGAATTTTCTGATGAAGCTCCGGGCACCATACTAAGCCAAAGCCCTGAAGCTGGGACGGAAGTTGTCATCAGCGAAACCGAGATTGAATTTGTCGTCAGCAAAGGGCCGGATATGCGTGAAGTTGAGGATTTGAGCGGCTATGGGGAAGCGGAGTTGAACGAATATGCCCGCTCTTCAGGTTTCAATATCCGCATCGTCCGTGAAGAAGCTTCCGATACGGTGGAAGCCGGGGTGGTATTATCACAAAATGTCGCTGGGGGAGAGATGCTTGAAGTTGGCAGTACGATTGAAGTAGTCCTTTCCTCAGGGCGTGCAGAACTTCCGGTGAAAACCTATGTTGAAACCGTCGAAATTCCGTATGAGCCCGCAGAGCCGGCGGAAGAAGGAGAAGATCCGGTCGAACAGACCATCCGCATCTATATCCAGGACCAGAACCAAAGTATGGTAGAGCCCGTTGAAGAATTCACTATTACGGAAACAACCGAGCACCGGGTAGAAATGCAGATTGTAGAGGGTGGCAGCGCTTCCTACCGCATTGTCAGAGATGCTACCATCATTCTTGAGGAAACGGTCGAATACGAGAACGCGGATTGATGAAATTAAAATAAAGGATAAGGGGTGGTGCTATGCCGAAAGGTCAAATCAGAAAGGCATTGAGCGGCTTTTACTATGTGCTGGATGAAGACGGTGAACGCTATACACAGTGCCGGGGTCGCGGAATATTCCGCAATCGCCAGATTACGCCGCTCGTCGGTGATTTCGTAGAGTATAAAGCGGATAACGACCGTGAAGGGACGATACTTGAAATCGAAGAACGGAAAAACGAGCTGGTGCGTCCGCCGATATCCAATATCGACCAAGCGATTTTAGTATTTTCCGCAAAGCAACCGGATTTTCATCCATTATTGTTAGACCGCTTTCTTGTGGCTGTGGAATCATTCAATATTCAGCCGGTCATTTGCCTGACGAAAACCGATCTACTGTCTGATCCAGAGCGTGAAAAACTTGAACGCTTCGCTGCTGATTACCGCGATATCGGTTATGATGTCATTGAAGCTTATATAGACGACCCTACATTGAAAGAGCGGCTGATGCCGGTTTTAGAAGGGAAGACGAGCGTTCTCGCAGGCCAGTCCGGTGTTGGGAAATCGACATTGTTGAATACGATTTTGCCTTCATTGAAATTAAAAACAGATGACATTTCGCAAGCCTTGAACCGCGGCAAGCATACGACGCGCCATGTCGAATTGATCGATGTGAACGGGGGCTTGCTAGCGGATACGCCAGGCTTCAGCTCGTTCGACTTTGAACAATTGGAGAAAGAAGAGTTGTCGGCATGTTTCCCGGAAATGGAACAGCGTTCAGGCGGCTGTAAATTCCGTGAATGCTTGCATTTGAATGAACCGAAATGTGCAATCAAAAAAGCGGTGGAAACGGGAGAAATCCCTGAATACCGCTATAAGCATTACTTAAAATTTTTAGAAGAAATAATGAATCGAAAGCCGAGGTATTCACATGATTAAACTTGCACCGTCAATTTTAGCAGCTGATTTCGCCAAGCTTGGACAAGAAGTACTGGAAGTCGAAAAAGCAGGAGCCGATTGGATCCATATTGATGTCATGGATGGCCATTTCGTTCCGAACATCACGATGGGGCCGATTGTTGTCGATGCGCTTCGCCCGTTGACGAAACTGCCGCTGGATGTCCATCTGATGATCGAAAATCCGGATCGCTATATCGAAGACTTCGCCAAAGCCGGCGCGGATTATATTACGGTCCACGTAGAAGCGTGTCCGCACCTGCACCGTACGATCCAGTTGATCCGGTCATTTGGCGTCAAGCCGGGAGTCGTATTGAATCCCCACACGCCGATCGAAACAATCCAGCATGTTCTGGAGGATATCGATTTGGTGCTGTTCATGACCGTCAACCCAGGCTTCGGCGGACAGAAGTTCATCCATTCAGTTGTCCCGAAAGTCGCGCAACTGGCGGCGTTGGTAAAAGAAAAAGGGCTGCCGGTCGATATTCAAATTGACGGCGGCATAAACGAAGAAACGATCGTCCTCTGCGCGGAAGCGGGAGCGAATGTATTCGTTGCCGGATCCGCCATTTTCGGTAAGGAAGACCGTGGGCAAGCTTTGCAGGCGATCAAAAAAGCGGGGCAAGGGGCAATTTCATGATTGTCGTTTTAACAGCAGGAGGTCCGGCAGACGAATTGCCGGACCTTTCCCTCTTTAAAGAAGCGACGCATATCGGAGTGGATGCAGGAGTTGTCACGCTAATAGCCAGAGGAATTGAACCAGCTGAAGCGATCGGGGATTTTGATTCGGTGTCGGATGAGGAATATCAAGCGATAGTCGATGGTTTTCCAGCGCTTGAACGGTCGCCGGTGGACAAAGATGAATCGGACACGGAGCTCGCCTTGGAGAAAGCGATGCATTACCAGCCGGATACAGTCATCATAACCGGTGTTACAGGCGGTCGCCTTGACCATTATATGGCGGCGTTGCACATTGTCTTCAGTTACCAGAGACGTTATCCCCAAGTGGAGTTTATCGTATTGAATAAGCAAAACCGCATCCGTTTCATGGAGCCTGGAGAATACATAATGGATTACGATCCACAGTACCAATATGTTTCTTTCTATCCTTTCGCGGAAGAAGTGAGCGGCTTTACGATTGAAGGATTTAAATATCCGGTATCAAATGAATTGATCCCCTTCGGTTCGACTCGCTTTATAAGCAATGAATTGATTGGGAGGGGAACGGTGAAATTCACCGGCGGCCATTTGATAACCATCGAGAGTTCGGATTGAATACACGAAAACACGAAAAAATGCCAGGCTGACAAATTGTCAGGCCTGGCATTATTCATGAGCGGTTTAGACGCGCTCAACTTTTCCTGATTTCAATGCTCTTGCGGAAACCCATACACGTTTCGGCTTGCCGTCTACGAGGATGCGAACTTTTTGAAGGTTTGCTCCCCATGTACGTTTTGTCGAGTTCAACGCGTGTGAACGGCTGTTTCCTGCACGAGCTTTACGTCCAGATACTGCACATACTTTTGGCATGTAAGTCCCTCCTCACAAGTGAAGCTGAAAATTATCATAGAATTTCAGTTCGTTTTTCGTTTCACATACTTTAATAATTTACCATAGAAAAAACAGTGGCGCAAGTGGAAATCACCCCCTTTCAAGAAAAAAACCTTTACACACTAAAACGCCTGCTTTTCTTATAAAGGGCTTTCATGTAGAATGAAAAGAGTGAAATAGGACTCGAGGAGGAATTTTAATGTCGATTGAGTTGAACAATGAGTATGGTCAAATCGATATTTCTAATGATGTAATTGCCCAAATAGCCGGCGGTGCTGCGATTGAATGCTACGGAATCGTAGGGATGGCAACTAAACACCAGATCCGTGACGGTCTTACGGACATTCTCCGCAAAGAGAACTTCGCTAAAGGAGTCCTTGTGCGCCAGGAAGACGGCGATTTGCTGATTGATATGTACGTAATTATCAGCTACGGAACGAAAATTTCGGAAGTGGCATATCAAGTCCAATCAAAAGTGAAATATACGATTACTAAAACATTGGGCATGCCGGTTAAAGCGGTAAACATTTATGTCCAGGGCGTTCGTGTGACGAACCCGTAAGAGGAGGAAAATTCGGTTATGAAGTCATTAAATGGAGTGAAATTCGCGGAAATGGTGGAGATGGGTGCTCACCATTTGTTTCAAAATGCGGATTATGTAGATGCATTGAACGTCTTCCCGGTGCCAGACGGCGATACTGGGACGAACATGAATTTATCGATGACATCCGGCGCGAAAGAAACACAAGCCCATATTCAAGATCATATAGGAAAAACAGCGAGTGCCTTATCGAAAGGCCTGTTGATGGGAGCGCGCGGCAATTCGGGCGTCATCTTGTCCCAGTTGTTCCGCGGCTTCGGTAAATTCATCGCCGATGAACCTGAGCTTTCTGCAAAAAAATTGGCTGAAGCTTTGCAACATGGTGTTGAGACAGCGTATAAAGCGGTGATGAAACCTGTCGAAGGAACGATTCTCACTGTCGCTAAAGACTCGGCAGCAAAAGGGATGAGCCTAGCGGACAGTGAAGAAGATATCATCGTGCTGTTCGAAGCGGTTGTCACTGAAGCGAAAGCATCGCTTGAGAGAACACCGGATCTATTGCCGGTATTGAAGGAAGTCGGTGTCGTCGATAGTGGAGGGCAAGGGCTTGTTTATGTATATGAAGGTTTCCTCGCTTCCTTGAAAGGCGAAGCCTTGCCGGAGAAGCATGTCGACAACTCGATGGATGAGCTGGTCAGTGCTGAGCACCATAAAAATATCGCCGGCTTCATGAATACGGAAGACATCGAGTTCGGTTATTGCACAGAATTCATGGTCAAATTCGAAGACGATAAACGGGAATTCAACGAAGCGGAGTTCCGGACCGATTTGAGCGTATACGGCGATTCCCTTCTCGTCATTTCAGATGATGAGATCGCGAAAATCCATATTCATTCCGAAGAGCCGGGTAAAGTTCTTACATACGGCCAAGAGTATGGAAGCCTGATCAGCATGAAGATCGAAAACATGCGTCAGCAGCACACCGATATTGTCGGAGAAGGCCACAAAAAAACCGCTGCAGCTGAAGAAACGAAACATCCGTATGCGATCGTCACAGTTGCGATGGGTGAAGGTGTAGCTGAATTGCTCCGTTCGATCGGCGCATCCTACGTCATCGAGGGCGGCCAGACGATGAATCCGTCCACGGAAGATATCGTCAATGCAGTCCGTTCGATCGGGGCGGAGCGTGTCCTGATCCTGCCGAACAATAAAAACATCATCATGGCAGCCGAACAAGCTGCAGAACTTCTAGATATCGAAGCGGCTGTTGTACCGACCAAAGATGTCCCGCAAGGAATGTCTGCGCTACTCGCATTCAATTCGGAAGCTGCTGTTTCAGACAACCGGCAAGCGATGAGCGAAGCGATCAAGCATGTCAAGTCGGGTTCTGTCACTTTTGCGGTACGGGATACATCGATCGACGGCGTCGCCATCAAAAAAGACGACTTCATGGGAATCTCCGAAGGCAAGATTGTCGTAGCGGATGAGAGCCTTGAAAAAGTCACTGAAGAGCTTTGCAAAAAGCTGGTTGATGCAGATGCGGAAATCGTCACGATCCTATTCGGGGAAGATGTCGAGGAGGCGGATGCTGAAAAGCTCGCTTCGTTCATCGAATCCTTGAACGGTGACGTCGAAGTGGAAATCCACAATGGCAAACAGCCACTTTATCCATATATCTTGGCAGTTGAATAATGTTAGGCGGAGGTCCGGGCAAAAGACACCGGGCTTCCGCTTTTTTATTTTCCCGAAATAGGAAAGCCCTAAGCGATATGGCAAGAGATCGAATCGGGGAGAAGCATCGGCATGGAGACATGGAAGCCCATCGTTAGGACATTGTATGCGCTTTATTATTTTTGTTTCCTAATGGCTTTTCATGTAAAATGAAATTATACGACACGGAAAGTGAGGGGTTTGAGCATGAAGTTCAAATCTGTTTTTGATATAATCGGCCCGGTAATGATCGGGCCATCATCTTCGCATACTGCAGGTGCGGCACGCATCGGCAGAGTAGCGCGCGACCTGTTCGGCAGGCAGCCTTCATGGGCGAAGATCCATTTGTACGGGTCTTTCGCAGAAACCTATAAAGGGCATTCGACCGATGTAGCGATCGTCGGCGGCCTACTAGATTACGATACATTCGATGAACGCATCAAAACCGCTTTTGAAGAAGCGGAAAAGCTCGGCATGAGCTATGAATTCATCCCGGAAACGGGGAATGTCGATCATCCGAACACGGCGCGCATCGTCATCGGGGATGAAAAATCCGAAATGTCGATGATGGGAATCTCCATCGGCGGAGGCAAGATCGAAATTACGGAACTGAACGGTTTCCCGCTCAGGCTATCCGGCAACCACCCGGCGATCCTCGTCGTCCATGACGACCGCTCGGGCTGTATCGCAAACGTAGCGAATTGTTTATATAAATACGACATCAACATCGGCCATATGGAAGTATCCCGCAAAGAGCGCGGGGACATGGCCTTGATGGTCATCGAAGTCGATCAGACAGTCGATCAAGAAGTGATGGGCGAATTGCGCGAGTTGCCGAATATTACGCAAGTCACACGCATCGCCGACTAAACTGGAGGTAAGAGAAATGGATGTTCTATTCCGAAATGTAAGGGAGCTCGTCGAACGGGCAGAGAAAGAAGGCAAGCTCATTTCCGAGATCATGATCGAACAGGAGATGCTCATCACAGACCGTTCGCGGGAAGATATTATGCAGCAAATGGAGCGCAATCTGACTGTCATGGAAGAAGCGGTCGAAAAAGGGCTGAAAGGCGTTCATTCCGTTTCCGGCTTGACCGGTGGCGACGCAGTCTTGCTGCAAAAATACATGCAGCAAGGCAATAGCCTGTCGGGGGATCTGCTGCTTGATGCCGTCAGCAAAGCCGTCGCGACCAATGAAGTGAACGCAGCGATGGGCACGATCTGTGCGACACCGACCGCAGGATCTGCAGGAGTTGTCCCAGGCACTTTGTTTGCCGTGAAGAATAAATTGAACCCGACGCGTGAACAGATGATCCGTTACCTGTTCACATCCGGTGCTTTCGGCTTTGTCGTGGCCAATAACGCCTCGATTTCCGGAGCAGCAGGTGGATGCCAGGCGGAAGTCGGTTCTGCCGCGGCGATGGCTTCTGCCGCGATCATCGAAATGGCCGGCGGGACGCCTCAGCAAAGTTCTGAAGCTTTCGCCATTACCTTGAAGAACATGCTCGGTCTCGTCTGCGACCCTGTGGCGGGGCTCGTGGAAGTGCCATGCGTGAAGCGCAATGCGATGGGCGCATCCAATGCGGTCGTCGCTGCCGATATGGCGCTTGCTGGCGTGACTAGCCGCATTCCGTGCGACGAAGTCATCAGTGCCATGTTCGAAATCGGACAGGCGATGCCTAGCGCATTCCGCGAAACGGCTAAAGGCGGATTGGCCGCGACACCGACCGGCAAATGGCTCGAATCGAAAATCTTTGGCGGATCGGTAGTCGGCAGTGGACAATAAAGCGCCCGTCTCTTCATTGAAGGGGGTAGGGAAGCAAGCGGCTGAAACCTTGCGGGACATGAAGATCGAAAGTCTTGAAGACTTGATCATGACCTTCCCGTATCGCCACGAGGATTTCCAGCTCAAAGATCTGGCTGAAACGCCCCATAATGAACGGGTAACGGTGGAGGGAAGGGTCGAAAATGAGCCTTCCGTCCTTTTTTTAGGAAAAAATAAATCACGGACGACTGTGACGGTGCTTGTCGGCCGCCATCTCGTCAAAGCGGTATTCTTCAACCAGCATTACGTGAAAGCCAAGCTTCAAATCGGAGCGGTCGTCACTTTGACCGGCAAATGGGACCGAGGCCGCCAATTGATCACGGTTTCCAGCCATTCGATCGGCCCGCGGACAGATGGCGCGGATTTTGAGCCGGTTTACAGTTTGAAAGGTTCCATGCACCAGAAAACTTTCCGCAAACTGATGCGGCAAGCATTGGATGCCACAAAAGGCGGCCTCCAAGATTGCCTGCCCGCTTCAATCCGCGAAGAATACCAGTTGCTGCCGTTTGAAGAAGCGCTCGAGACCGTGCATTTTCCGGAAGATGCGGCATCGCTCAAGCAGGCACGCCGGCGTTTTGTTTATGAAGAGCTATTGCTGTTTCAATTGAAGATGCAGGCGCTGCGCAAGAAAAATCGCGAAGCGGAGGGCGGTTCGTTCATCGATTATGATTTGAATCGCTTGAAAGCGTTCATCGATGCCTTGCCGTTCGATTTGACCAGTGCCCAGAAACGAGTCGTCAATGAAATCTGCCGCGACATGAAAGAACCGTTCCGGATGAACCGCCTATTGCAGGGGGATGTCGGTTCAGGCAAGACCGTCGTCGCTGCAATCGCTTTGTATGCCGCCGTAACAGCCGGCAAACAAGGGGCGCTCATGGCACCGACGGAAATCCTCGCTGAGCAGCATGCCAATACGCTCGAGGAATGGTTCCGCCCATTCGGCGTCAGCGTCGCCTTATTGACAGGATCGGTCAAAGGCAAGCGGCGCAAGGAAGTGTTGAAGCGTTTGGTGGACGGCGAAATCGACATTCTGATCGGCACCCATGCCTTGATTCAGCCGGAAGTATTGTTCAAAAGCTTAGGGCTCGTCATCACAGATGAACAGCACCGCTTCGGTGTCGATCAACGGCGTGTGCTGAAAGATAAAGCCTTGAACCCTGATGTCCTGTTCATGACCGCCACGCCGATTCCGCGGACGCTCGCGATTTCGGCTTTCGGTGAGATGGACGTCTCGATCATCGATGAGATGCCGGCAGGGCGAAAAGAGATCGAAACCTATTGGATGAAAAAAGAAATGTTCGGGAAAATTGTCGGCCGCATGGAAAAAGAACTTCTCGCCGGCCGGCAGGCGTATGTCATCGCGCCGCTGATTGAAGAGTCCGAAACTTTGGAATATCAGAACGCCGTGGAACTCTATCAACAGCTGACGGTTTATTTCGATGGCCGCTTTCAGGTAGGACTGATGCATGGGCGTTTGCATCCGGATGAAAAGGAGCAGACGATGCGCGAGTTTGCGGAAGGGCGTATTGCCGTGCTCGTTTCGACTACAGTGGTCGAAGTCGGCGTTAACGTCCCGAATGCGTCATTTATGCTGATTTATGATGCCGAGCGTTTCGGTTTGTCCCAGCTTCACCAATTGCGCGGGCGTGTCGGGCGCGGCAGCGAGCAGTCCTATTGCGTGCTGCTGGCGGACCCGAAAACGGAAGTCGGCAAAGAGCGCATGAATTCGATGACCGAGACGAATGATGGCTTCATTCTCGCTGAAAAAGACTTGGAGCTGCGAGGGCCGGGCGATTTCTTCGGCCGCAAGCAAAGCGGCATTCCCGAATTCCGCATGGCGGACTTGGTACACGATTACCGGGCGCTGGAAGCAGCGCGCAAAGATGCCGAAGAATTGATTGCCAGTGAGTCGTTTTGGACATCGGATGAAACCGGATGCCTCCGTTTAATGCTCGAAAATTCGGGCATACTGGAAGGTGGACGTCTCGATTAGAATGCAGGGAGACCGATTTTCCTTGCATTCTTTTTTTGTTGTTTATATACTCATATTAGTACCAAGTGCTAATAGCGGGCGGTGACATAGTGAGAAAACCTAAAAAAGAGCGGCAGGCGGCACTGAAAACCTCCATCAAAGACAATCCTTTTGTGACGGATGAAGAACTGTCTGCGGAATTCGGTGTCAGCGTCCAAACCATCCGCCTCGACCGGATGGAGCTTTCAATCCCGGAGCTCCGTGAGCGGATTAAACATGTGGCTGAGAAAACTTTTGATGATGAAGTGAAGTCACTGCCGATCGATGAAGTCATCGGCGAGATTATCGATATAGAATTGGACAATAAAGCCATCTCGATTTTTGACGTCAAGCCGGAGCATGTCTTCCAGCGGAACCGGATCGCCAGGGGCCACCATTTGTTTGCACAGGCCAATTCCTTGGCGGTTGCGGTGATGAACGAAGAGCTGGCATTGACCGTGAAATCGGAACTGCAATTTTTGAAACCGGTCAAAGCTGGGCAACGGGTTGTCGCGAAAGCGCAAGTGACGGACCGGCAGCCGCAGAAGAACCGTGCATTCGTCAAAGTGGTGTCGACGGTCGACCAGGCAGTAGTTTTTATCGGTACATTTGAGATGTACCGCATGACTGAACAAAGTGAAGGTGACAATTCGTGAAAATAGCGATCGATGCAATGGGCGGGGATAATGCCCCTAAAGAAATTATCGAAGGCGTCAAACAAGCGCTCGAAGCGTTCAGTGACGTTGAGATCCTGCTTTACGGAAAACAAGACAAAATCAATGAATACATAAAACAGCAAGACCGGCTGACGATCGTCGATTGCTCGGAAGTGATTGAATCGGAAGATGATCCCGTCCGTTCTGTCCGGCGCAAAAAAGACGCGTCGATGGTCCGTATGGCCACCGCCGTCAAGGAAGGTGTTGCGGACGCGGCAGTTTCCGCCGGTAATACAGGTGCCCTCATGTCTGCAGGGCTGTTCATCGTCGGGCGCATCGACGGTGTGGACCGTCCGGCATTGGCACCGACTTTGCCGACTATGGATGGCAAAGGCTTTCTTATGCTCGACCTCGGGGCGAATGCCGATGCCAAACCGGAACATCTCGTTCAATATGCGATAATGGGCAGTATTTATGCCGAAAAAGTGCGGGGCATCCAAAACCCGACAGTCGGTTTATTGAACATCGGAACAGAAGAAATGAAAGGCAATGAACTGACGAAATCCGCTTTCCCCCTGCTTAAAGAAGCGCCGGTTAATTTCATCGGGAACGTCGAATCGCGCGATCTGTTGAACGGTGCGGCCGATGTGGTCGTCACTGACGGGTTCACCGGGAATATGGTGTTGAAGACTATCGAAGGCACGGCGATGAATGTGTTCGCGATGATCAAAGATGTCTTTATGTCATCCACTAAAACCAAGATTGCCGCAATGCTGGTGAAAAATGACTTGAGTGCGCTGAAAGGCATGCTTGATTATAGCGAATATGGCGGCGCGGGATTGTTCGGCTTGAAAGCGCCGGTCATCAAAGCGCATGGGTCATCTAATGGCACGGCATTTTATAATGCCATCCGTCAGGCGCGGACAATGGTCGAATACGATGTTGCCGGTAAGATTTACAGCACTTTGAAGGAGGAACAAACATCATGAGGAAGCAAATCGCATTTATTTATCCTGGGCAAGGCTCACAGGTAGTGGGCATGGGCGAAAGCTTCCTGGAGGATGATAAAAGCCGGCAGTTTTTCGAAAGTGCCGATCAGGTTCTTGGAATAGAATTATCGAAATTGATGCTCGAAGGGCCTCAGGAAGAACTGACCTTGACTTATAACGCGCAACCGGCGCTTTTGACTGTCAGTTCGATGATTACGGAACGGCTGATCCGTGCAGGGGTTCGCCCTGATTATACAGCGGGGCACAGTCTCGGTGAATATAGCGCGCTTGTCGCTTCAAACGTTCTCGAATTTCCGAAAGCCGTTGAAGTGGTCCATAAGCGAGGGCTTTTCATGAACAAGGCGGTGCCTGCAGGTGAAGGCGCAATGGCTGCCATTCTGGGAATGGACGCAGACAAGCTGGAAGAAGTGACGGATGATGCAACCAATAGCGCGGGAGTCGTTCAATTGGCTAATTTGAACTCCCCCGGCCAAATCGTTATTTCCGGAACGAAAGCAGGCGTGGAAAAAGCGTGTGCCTTGGCGAAAGAGCGCGGCGCAAAACGTGCCATACCGCTCGATGTCAGCGGCCCGTTCCATTCTGAATTGATGCGCTCGGCTTCACAGGATTTAGCAAAAGTACTGAGCGATTCGTTTTTGCTTAATGCGAAGGTGCCGGTAGTGAACAATGTCAAAGCGGAGCCGGAAACGAATGCCACACAGATACAGGATCTCCTTGTCCATCAGCTGTATTCGCCTGTGTTGTGGGAGCAATCTGTGCGAAAGATGATCGACCTTGGCGTGACGGTATTTGTCGAAGTAGGGCCTGGCAAAGTGCTGAGCGGCTTAGTGAAAAAAATCGACCGTTCGGTGACAGTGATACCGGTCAATGACTTGGAATCATTTGAAAAAGCGGTAGAGGAGTTGACACAATGAGCAAATTGAGTGGAAAAACTGCCATCATTACAGGGGCATCACGTGGCATCGGAGCTTCAATCGCCCGCCGATTTGCGGGAGAGGGAGCTAATATCGTCGTCAATTACAGCGGCAGCCAGGAAAAAGCCGAAGCGGTAGTGCGTGATATCGAGCAAGCAGGCGGCAAAGCGATTGCCGTCAAGGCCAATGTAGCAGATGCCGATGCTGTAAAATCGATGGCGGACGCGGCGATGAAGGAATTCGGTTCGATCGACATTCTCGTCAATAATGCCGGCATCACACGCGACAATTTGATGATGCGCATGAAAGAAGATGAATGGGATGATGTCATCAATACGAACCTGAAAGGCGTCTTCTTGTGCACGAAAGCCGTGACGCGCCAAATGATGAAGCAGCGCGCCGGGAGGATCGTCAATATCGCCTCGATCGTCGGCGTCATGGGCAATGCCGGACAGGCGAATTATGTGGCGGCAAAAGCCGGCGTCATCGGTTTGACGAAAACAACGGCTAGAGAGCTTGCGAGCCGCGGTATTACTGCAAACGCAGTAGCTCCGGGATTCATCACGACCGATATGACGGAAAAGTTGGGTGAAGACGTGCAATCGAGCATGCTCGCCCAGATTCCGCTTGCCCGTTTCGGTGCGCCGGAAGATGTGGCGAATGCGGCATTGTTCTTGGCATCCGATGAAGCGAGTTATGTCACCGGCCAGACCTTGCACCTTGACGGCGGCATGGTCATGTAGAAGAGAATTATGTATACTGATTTGAGGGGAGGTGACGGCATTGTCAACAGTATTGGAGCGAGTAACCAAAGTAATCGTAGATCGTCTTGGTGTGGAAGAGAGCGAAGTGAAACCTGAAGCATCTTTCACAAACGACCTTGGAGCGGACTCATTGGATGTAGTTGAATTGGTCATGGAGCTAGAAGACGAATTCGATATGGAAATTTCCGATGAAGATGCGGAAGGAATGTCAACAGTAGGCGACGCAGTAACTTACATCGAAAAAAAACAAGCTTAAGTTGAATAAACGGGATCCGTCCCAGCTTGATAGCACAAAAGATTGACGCACAGCCTCGCTGTGCGTCAATTCTCTTTTTGCACAATGCCCGAAAAACAGGTAAAATCAACAAGAGAACAATAGAGGAAGGCAGATAAAAATGGCGATGAAAAGAAAATTGAAGCAACACAAGCAAATGGCGCTGAAAGACAGTGCAAAACAGGCATTTGAGCAATTGCAAAAAGAGCTGGATATCCAGTTTGAACAGCCTGCCCTCCTGCAACAGGCATTCACCCATTCATCTTATGTGAATGAGCATCGAAGAAGACAATTTACCGACAATGAACGCCTGGAATTTTTAGGCGATGCCGTATTGGAATTGTCCGTATCCCATTTCCTCTATATGAAATACCCTGAAATGGCTGAAGGGGAATTGACGAAGCTGCGTGCCTCGATCGTATGCGAGCCGTCCCTTGTGCTCTTCGCCAATGACCTGAATTTCGGTCGATATATCCTGCTCGGCAAGGGCGAGGAGTTGACAGGCGGCAGAACACGCCCGGCGCTTCTTGCGGACGTCTTTGAATCATTCGTCGGCGCCCTTTATTTGGATCAGGGACTCGAAAAGGTCGTCTCCTTTTTAGAGGTAGTATTATTTCCGAAAGTGGAGGTCGGTGCTTTTTCGCATGCGATGGATTATAAAAGCCAATTGCAGGAACTGGTGCAGCAGAAAAATAATGGCGTACTGAATTATGAAATCATCGAAGAAAAGGGTCCTGCACATAGCCGTATTTTTGTGACGCGTGTTTCTTTGGGCGAACAGGAACTCGGCCTAGGCGACGGACGTTCCAAGAAAGAAGCGGAGCAGAAGGCAGCACAGCTTGCCATCCTTAAATTGCAGGAAACAGCGGAGGATTGAACATGTTTTTGAAAAGATTGGAAGTCATAGGGTTCAAATCATTCGCCGACCGTGTCGGCATTGATTTTGTCCCAGGCGTCACTGCCGTGGTCGGGCCTAATGGCAGCGGCAAAAGTAATATAACCGATGCAATCCGCTGGGTTCTTGGGGAGCAATCGGCCAAATCGCTGCGCGGTGCAAAAATGGAAGATGTCATTTTTGCAGGAAGCGAGTCGAGAAAAGCACTGAATTTTGCGGAAGTGACACTTGTTTTGGATAATACAGACGGCCAAGCCCCTCTCGATTACAGCGAAATCAGCGTAACGAGAAGGGTTTTTCGCAGTGGTGAAAGTGCTTATCTGTTGAATAAACAGGCATGCCGCCTGAAAGATATTACGGATTTATTTATGGATTCAGGACTTGGGAAAGAAGCTTTTTCGATCATATCCCAGGGGCGTGTCGACGAAATCCTTAATAGCAAAGCGGACGAACGCCGCTCCATTTTCGAGGAAGCGGCAGGGGTCTTGAAATACAAGCAGCGCAAGCGTAAAGCGGAATTCAAATTAAATGAAACCGATGAAAACTTGAACCGTGTCCTCGATATTCTTCATGAACTAGACGGGCGGATGGAACCGCTTCAAATGCAGGCTTCTGCTGCCAGGGATTATCTGGATATGAGCGCGCAACTGAAAGATGCGGACATCGCCCTATTGGCCCATGATGCGAATGCATTGAAGGCACAATTGGTGGAACTGTCAGAAGAGGCGCGGCAGCATAGTGGGAAAGAGCGGCAGCTAGCAGGGGAAATCTCTGAGACGGAACAACTGATTGCTGCTTCCAAAAGGTCCGTACATGAGCTTGATGCAAAAATCGATGCTGCACAAGCAGCACTGGTTGAAGCGAGTTCCGAGTCCGAAAAATGGGAAGGCCGCAAATTGCTGATGTCCGAGAAAAAGCACAATGCGGACCGGCAGCGCCAGACATTGGAAGAGTCTATCAAATCCGAACGCGAAGAAGCCGCCAAGCTCGAACAGCGACATACGGAACAGAGCGCTTCGCTCGAACAGCAAAAATTGCAGCAGCAACAAGTCCGCAAGTCGATCCAGCAAGTAGAAGCACAATTGAACTTGACGCCTGCAGATATCGACAATGAAATTGAAACGAAGAAATCCTTTTATATCGAATTGATGAACGAGCAGGCAGGACTGAAGAATGAACTGAAGAACATCGATTTCCAGCAACAGCAAATGACGGAGTCGAGCGGACGCATCGCTGCCCAGGAGCAATCGTTCGAAAAAGAACTTGCCCGTTTGATGAAGGAAAAAGAGCAAGCGAAAAAAGCATACGATGAAATCCACGCAGATCTTGATAACAAGCGCCAGCATTTCAAAGAACAGGAAGCCGATGCGAAACAGTTGGCTGCAGACTATGACAACAAAAAGTCTTTATTGTTCCAGGCATATCAATCCCATAAACAGCTGTCTGCCCGCATAGAGACTTTGCAGGACTTGGAAGCGGATTACTCCGGCTTTTTCCATGGCGTGAGGGAAGTTTTGCAAGCTCGGGAGCGTAAACAACTGGATGGCATCGTAGGCGCTGTCGCCGAACTTGCAGATGTCCGAAAACCTTATGCGAAAGCCATTGAAACGGCGTTCGGGGCAGCGAGCCAACACATCGTCACAGTTGATGAGAAATGCGCCAGCGAAGCGATCCGTTTTTTGAGAACAAAACGGGCAGGCCGTTCCACATTCCTGCCGATGACCGTCATGAAACCGAGGCAGATTTCACAGCAAGTAGTGCAGTCGGTTTCAGCGCATCCATCATTCGTGGATATCGCCTCACAGCTCGTCAGCTACGATGAGCAATATGGGATGATCTTTGAAAACCTGCTCGGCAATGTCCTCGTCGCAAAAGATCTTGACGGGGCGACTTCGATTGCAAAAGCGATCGGCCACAGATACCGCGTCGTCACATTAGATGGCGATGTCATCAATGCAGGCGGTTCGATGACAGGCGGCGCGACGAAAAACCAGGCTTCTTTCTTTACGAGAAAAGCAGAACTTGAACAATTGCAGCAGCAAGCTGCCCAACTTCAAAATACAATTGCAGAAGCTGAACAGAAAGTCCGTGAATTGCAATCACGTGCTGAAATAGCGAAAGAGCAATTGGAACAACTCCGTTTAGAAGGGGAACGCTACCGTGAACTTGAAGCGGAAAGCGCGATCCATCTGCGGGAAATCGAAGCGGTCTGGAAAACGACCGACAGCCGCTTTGCGCTATTCCGTGCTGAACAGCAGACAAAGCAGGATCTCTCAGGGCTCGCGGTGCGCAGGCAAGCGGCAGCAGAGCGCATGGATGGAATCGTCCTCGAGCTTGAGGCCTTGAATGGTGAAATTGAAGAACTGACAGGATTCAAGCAGCAGAAAGAAACTGCAAGAGGCGAATTGTTGGCAAGACTTGCGGAACTTAAATCGGACATGGCAGTCCGTAAAGAACGCATACAGCAACTTGCTTCGCAAATTGGGGAATTATCGGAACGCCAGTCAGCAAGCCTCGCCCGGCTCAGGGATCTCGAGCGCGAGCTGGAATGGATTCAATCGGAAGAAGCGACAAAAAGCTTTTCTGATGAAGAAATCGCAGCACAAATTCAAAAATGGTCTGAGGCCCGGATATCGGCGAATAAAACCGTCGATGCTTCCCGTAAAGAACGCCAAAAACTGCAGCATGAACTGGATGATGAAGAGCAGCAGCTACGTGAACAGAGCCGGATCCATAAAGGATTCTCGGAAGCCGTGCGCATCTGTGAAGTGAAGTCAACTCGTCTTGAAGTACAATTGCAGGGACTGCTCGGCCAACTCGAGGATCATTACGAAATGGATCTGAAAGCGGCCAGCAGCTACCCGCTCGAAAATGATGAAACGACTGTCAGAAGGCAAGTGAAGCTTCTTAAGCAGTCGATCGAAGAACTGGGCAGTGTCAATATCGGCGCCATCGAGGAATACGAACATGTAGCGGAGCGCCATCGCTTCTTAAGCGAGCAGCGGGATGACTTGAACGAAGCGAAAGATACGCTGCGCACCTTGATCGAAGAAATGGATGAGGAAATGACTTTGCGCTTTGACGAGACATTCCACGCCATCCGCAGCCATTTCCGCCATGTATTCCGCGAATTGTTCGGCGGCGGCTCTGCGGACCTAGTTTTGACTAAGCCATCGGATCTCCTTATGACGGGGGTCGATATCATCGCCCAGCCGCCAGGCAAGAAGCTGCAGAATTTAAGTTTATTGTCCGGTGGAGAGCGGGCGCTCACGGCGATCGCTTTGCTTTTCGCGATCCTGAAAGTGCGCCCCGTGCCATTCTGCGTATTGGATGAAGTCGAAGCGGCGCTTGATGAATCGAATGTCGTGCGCTACAGTCAGTACTTGAAAAAATTCAGTGAAGACACACAATTCATCGTCATCACCCACCGCAAAGGAACAATGGAAGGTGCTGACGTGCTATACGGCATTACGATGCAGGAATCCGGCATTTCCAAACTGGTTTCCGTGAAACTGCAGGAAGATATTAAATAAGGAGTGATCTGATGAGTTTCTTTAAGAAGTTGAAAGATAAATTCAGCAACAATGTCGAAGAAGAACAATCAACCGAAAAATACCGCGAAGGTTTAAGCAAAACACGGACCGGCTTCACTTCTAAAATCAATGATCTGGTCGCACGTTACCGGAAAGTGGATGAAGACTTTTTCGAAGAATTGGAAGAAGTGCTGCTGCAGGCAGACGTCGGCTTTGAGACGGTCATGGATCTGATGGAAGAGCTGCGCTATGAAGTACAGCGTCAAAACGTGAAAGATACGTCGAATGTCCAGTCGGTCATTTCCGAAAAACTCGTTGAAATTTATGAAGCTGGTGACCAGGAACTGAGTGAATTGACTTTCGCCGAAACCGGCCCGACCGTCATTTTAATGGTCGGTGTCAACGGTGTCGGTAAAACGACGACCATCGGGAAATTGGCTCAGCGCCTGAAAAATGAGGGCAAGTCCGTCATGCTCGCAGCGGGTGACACGTTCCGCGCCGGTGCCATCGATCAGTTAGACGTTTGGGGGCAGCGCGTCGGCGTCGAGACCATCAAGCAAAGCGAAGGGTCCGACCCGGCAGCAGTCATGTACGATGCGGTGCGCGCGGCGAAATCACGCAATATCGACGTGTTGATCTGTGATACGGCAGGCCGCTTGCAGAACAAAGTGAATTTGATGAATGAGCTGCAGAAAGTCCACCGTGTCATCGCCCGTGAAATTCCTGGAGCGCCTCATGAAGTATTATTGGCGCTGGATGCGACGACTGGACAGAATGCCATGATCCAAGCGCAGACTTTCAAAGAAGTGACGGAAGTGACCGGCATTGTCCTGACGAAGCTCGACGGGACAGCGAAAGGCGGTATCGTCCTGGCCATCCGCAATAAACTCAATATCCCAGTGAAATTTGTCGGGCTTGGTGAAAAACTCGACGACCTTCAACCGTTCGACCCGCAAAAATACGTCTACGGGTTATTTGCCGAAGGCTTGGACCGGGAAGAACAGGAAGAAATGGACTCAGACAAGTAAAATTACTTGACGGAGCCCCTGGGATTCAGTATGGTATACAGGAGTATGAATGGGGTGAGCGTCATTGATGGGACTGGAAAAAACGACGAGAATGAACTATCTTTTTGATTTCTATCAGGAGCTGCTGACGCCCAAACAGCGCAGCTACATGAGCTTGTATTATCTGGATGACCATTCCCTCGGTGAAATTGCCGAAGAGTATGAAATCACGCGCCAGGCGGTATATGATAATATCCGCCGGACCGAAGCGATGCTTGAAGAATATGAGGAGAAGTTGCAGCTGTTCGAGAAGTTCCAGCGGCGCCAGCAACTCGTCTCGACTTTTGAAAAACAGCCATTCACTGATGACAATGTCCAGAAGTTTCTGGATGAATTGAAGGAATGGGACTAGGAGGCGGTAATAGTGGCATTTGAAGGATTATCTGAACGCCTGCAAGGAACGATGACTAAAATCAAAGGCAAAGGGAAATTGTCCGAAGCAGACGTAAAAGAGATGATGCGCGAAGTCCGCTTTGCCTTGATCGAAGCGGACGTCAACTTGAAAGTAGTCAAATCATTCATCAAGAAAGTCAGCGAACGGGCTGTCGGCCTTGAAGTGATGGAAAGTTTGACGCCAGGCCAACAGGTCGTGAAAATCGTCAAAGATGAGCTGACTGAACTGATGGGCGGCGAACAAAGCAAGATCGAATTTTCGACGCGTCAGCCGACAGTGATCATGATGGTCGGTTTGCAAGGGGCCGGGAAGACGACAACAACCGGAAAGCTTGCAGGGGTGCTGCGCAAAAAAAATAACCGCAAGCCATTGCTTGTCGCAGCGGACGTTTACCGCCCGGCTGCGATCAACCAGCTCGAGACGATCGGTAAGCAATTATCGCTGCCGGTGTTCTCTAAAGGCACTGAAGCGAACCCTGTCGATATCGCCCGTGAAGCGATCGAACACGCCAAAGCGGAGCATCTTGATACGGTCATCATCGATACAGCAGGACGCCTGCATGTCGATGAGCAATTGATGCAGGAGCTGAAAGACATCCGCTCGATCAAAGAGCCGGATGAAATTTTCCTTGTCGTCGATGCGATGACCGGGCAGGATGCGGTCAATGTAGCTCAGAGCTTCGACGAGGCTGTCGGCATCACAGGCGTCGTCCTGACGAAGCTTGACGGCGATACGCGCGGCGGTGCAGCATTGTCGATCCGCACCGTCACTGAAAAGCCGATCAAGTACATCGGTACAGGCGAGAAGATGGACGCGCTTGAACCGTTCCATCCAGAACGCATGGCGTCCCGCATACTCGGCATGGGCGACATGCTGTCCTTGATCGAAAAAGCGCAAACGAATGTCGATGAAGCGAAGGCGAAGGAATTGGAAGAAAAGTTCCGCACATCTTCATTCACTTTCGACGATTTCCTCGAGCAATTGGATCAAGTGAAGCAAATGGGGCCACTTGACGAAGTGCTGAAAATGCTCCCAGGCGCAAATAAGATCAAAGGCCTTGAAAACGCCAAAGTGGACGAGAGCCAAATGGGTCGTGTCGAAGCGATTATCCGCTCGATGACGATCCAGGAGAAGACGACTCCCGAAATCATCAACGCAAACCGCAAAAAACGGATTGCCCGTGGTTCCGGAACGTCCATCCAAGACGTCAACAGGCTGCTCAAGCAGTTTGAAGACATGAAGAAAATGATGAAACAAATGTCCGGAATGGCCGGTAAAAAGGGTAAGAAAAAGATGTCGATGCCAGGCCTGGACTCGCTTTTCAAGTAAATTTGGTAGTGTTAAGAAAAAATACTTTACAAACCTTTTAAAGCTTGCTAATATAATATCTTGTGTGAAACTATTCGGAGGTGCTTTATAAAATGGCAGTAAAAATTCGCTTAAAACGTATGGGAGCTAAAAAGTCTCCTTTCTACCGTATCGTAGTCGCTGATTCACGTGCTCCACGTGACGGCCGTCAAATCAAAACAGTAGGTACTTACAACCCACTGACAGTTCCAGCTGAAGTTAAAATCGACGAGGAATTGGCGTTGAAATGGCTTCACGATGGTGCTAAACCGTCTGATACAGTACGCAACTTGTTCTCTCAGAACGGCATTATGGAGAAATTCCATAACGAAAAACTAAACAAGTAAGGGAGCGTTCTTATGGAGCAGCTGATTGAAACGATCGTCAAGCCGCTAGTTGATTATCCGGAAGAAGTTCGTATTGAAAAAGACGAAAACACTAACCGAGTCGTCTACAAGCTTTCCGTGCATCAAAGCGATACGGGGAAAGTGATCGGCAAGCAAGGACGTGTAGCGAAAGCTGTACGCTCTGTCGTCTATTCAGCAGCAGGAAATTATCATAAGAAAAAAACGTACCTTGATATTGTGGATTGAAAGGAAGGAGCCCCGGTTCCTTCCTTTTTTTTCAGGAAAAAATACAGGAAGGGTGTTTGTGCGTGGAATGGTTTAATGTAGGGAAAATAGTCAATACCCACGGGATCCGCGGAGAAGTGCGCGTGATGTCCCGCACCGATTTTCCGGAAGAGCGGTTCGCCATCGGCAATAAGCTGGGCTTGTTTACGGTCGGTGCGAAAAAGCCGATCATGGTTAAAGTGGCGACCCATCGTACACATAAGAACTTCAATCTTTTATCTTTCGAAGGCTATCCGACCATCAATGATGTCGAGCCTTTCAAGGAAGGCTATCTGAAAATCGCGGAACACGATCTCGGCGATTTGGAAGAAGGCGCATTCTACCATCACGAGATCCTCGGCTGCCAAGTGTATTCAGTTGAAGGCGAGGAAATCGGGAAAGTGACGGAGATTTTGGAGACCGGTGCCAATGACGTCTGGGAAGTAACACCGGCAAAAGGCAAAAAGCATTACATCCCTTATATCGAAGATGTGGTCAAAGAAGTCGATATCGATGAAAAGAAAATCACCATCGAGGTATTGGATGGCCTTTTATCATGATGAACATCCAAGTGTTGTCTCTTTTTCCGCCCATGTTCGATGGGGTGTTCCAGCATTCGATCATGAGAAAAGCGCAGGACAAAGGTGCGGTGACTTTAGGGGTGGTCGACATCCGCGAATTTGCCGACAATAAACGCCAAGTGGATGATTACCCGTTCGGTGGGGGCGCTGGCATGGTGCTGAAACCCGAACCTGTTTTCAATGCAGTCGAAAGCATCACAAATGAAGGCAAGAAACCGCGCGTCATTTTGATGTGCCCACAAGGCGAGCGCTTTACGCAGCAAAAAGCGGAAGAACTTGCCCATGAAGAGGAACTGGTCTTCATTTGCGGCCATTACGAAGGCTATGATGAACGCATCCGTGAACATTTGGTCACCGACGAGATTTCCATCGGCGATTTTGTGTTGACTGGCGGGGAGCTGGCAGCCATGACCGTGATCGACAGCGTCGTTCGGCTGCTCCCGGGTGTGCTCGGCAATAGCGATTCCCCGGTCCGTGATTCGTTTTCGACTGGTCTGTTAGAGCATCCCCACTATACACGGCCTGCAAATTTCAGAGGCATGGAAGTGCCTGGCGTTTTGACTTCAGGAAACCATGCGAAAATCGATGACTGGCGGGAAGAGCAAGGTTTGAAGCGGACGCTAGAACGCCGGCCAGACCTTCTCGATCACGTTGAACTCAGTGATAAGCAGAAGAAATTACTGGAACGCCTGAAAGCTGAAAATAAATAGAGATAGCTCTTGCAGCCTGCGGCATGAAGTGATAGTATGGAGAATGTACTTTTATGTAAAGTGCACGAATCACGGTGTTCCGCTGCAAAGCCAATTAATTGCAAGAACATCTGTAGAAGGAGAGAAAAATCATGCAAAACATTATTGCTGACATCACAAAAGACCAACTACGTGCTGATCTTCCAGCTTTCCGTCCCGGAGATACTGTCCGCGTCCACGTGAAAGTTGTCGAGGGGACTCGCGAACGTATCCAGGTATACGAAGGAGTCGTTATCGGCCGTCGCGGAGGCGGAATCAGTGAAACTTTCACTGTCCGTAAAATTTCTTATGGTGTAGGTGTTGAACGTACATTCCCTGTACACACGCCGAAAATCGCTCAGCTTGAAGTTACTCGCCGTGGTAAAGTACGTCGTGCTAAATTGTACTACTTGCGCAACCTACGCGGTAAAGCAGCTCGCATCAAAGAAATCCGTTAATATCGCAAATTCGGGAGAAGGCGCATGCCTTCTTCTTTTGCATTTAAAAGGCCTGGACATAGTGTCCGGGCCTTTTACTATGTCTTGAAGAAGCGTGTCCGATCGGATAGATTGCAAAGGGCAGTGAAAGCAGGATGGAGCCTTTTCTTTTCTTTGCTAAACACCCTGTTTCGCTGTACAATTAAAGCATTAAGCGCGGGGAGGAACACGCATGGAAGCTGAAGGGAAAAAGAAGAATGAAGTGTGGGAATGGTCCAAAGCTTTATTGATCGCGTTCGGCCTTGCGGCGATTATCCGGTTTTTCCTTTTCACCCCCATTGTGGTGGACGGGGAATCGATGATGCCGACTCTTGAACACGGAGACCGTATGATCGTCAATAAAATCGGCTATAATGTAGGCGAGCCGGATCGATTCGATATCATCGTTTTTCATGCACCTGAACAAAAAGATTATATCAAGAGGGTCATCGGCTTGCCGGGCGACCATGTTGCCTACGAGGAAGACCAGCTCTTTATTAACGGCGAACTAGTGGAAGAACCTTATCTTGATCAATATAAAAAAGGCATTACCGGAACACTTACAGAAGACTTCTTGCTTGAAGACATTACAAGCTATTCGGTCATTCCTGACGGTTATGTATTCGTCATGGGAGACAATCGCAGGGCAAGCAAAGACAGCCGCCATATCGGACTGGTTCCCGTCGATGAAGTGATCGGCAATACGAATTTCGTTTTTTGGCCGGTGGATGAAGCCGGCATCGTAAAATAAGGAGTGGTGTCATGACGATTCAATGGTTTCCCGGTCATATGGCGAAAGCGCGCCGGGAAGTAACAGAAAAACTGAAGTTGGTGGATATCATTTTCGAATTGGTGGATGCACGCTTGCCGTTGTCTTCACGCAATCCGATGATCGACCAGGTCATTCAGCAAAAGCCCCGCCTCATCATCCTCAATAAAATGGACATGGCGGATGAAAAAGAAACGAAAAAATGGATACAACATTTCGAGAGGGAAGGGACCCGCGCCGTTGCAATCAATTCCTTGGAAGGAAAAGGGCTGCAGGCGGTCACGAAAGCTTCCAAGGAGATCCTTAAAGAGAAGTGGGACCGGATGGAAGCGAAAGGCATCAAGCCAAGGGCGATCCGGGCTATGATCGTGGGGATTCCAAACGTCGGGAAATCGACCCTGATCAACCGCCTTTCAAAAAAAAGCTTAGCGAAAACAGGGAATATGCCGGGCGTCACCAAAGCCCAGCAATGGATCAAAGTCGGAAAGGAAATCGAATTGCTCGATACCCCGGGTATTCTGTGGCCGAAATTCGAGGACCAGGAGACTGGCCAGAAACTGGCGGTCACGGGAGCGATCAAAGATTCGGTCATTCAAATGCAGGAGCTGGCGATCTATGCGCTGAAATTCCTTGAAAAACGCTACCCGGACCGTTTGATGGATCGCTATGGCATCGACCATATCGATGAAGATTTGGTGAAGACTTTCGATCATATCGGTAAAAAACGCTATATGATCGGCCCTGACGGCGAAGTTGATTACGAAATGACGGCTGAAATCATCATCCGTGATATCCGCAACCAGCATCTAGGGCGCATCACATTCGATTACCGGGATGAAATGATTACAGAACAAGATGAAATGACGGAAGGCAGCGGGTCCTAAAAAAGGGCCCGCTGTTTCATTTGGGAAGGTTGTGATTTTATGGAGAAAATAGCCTCCATCAAAGAAAAGTTATTGAAGACAGAAAAATTCGAGCCGTGGATGGAAGAGTTGAAATCCGACAAACGGAAAAGCGTCCAGCAATTGCTCGCTTCCTGGCAGAGACGCTTCGAAAAACGCCTATCATTGCTCCAGCAACTGGATGATAAACGCTTTTTCGATGAACAGTTTAAAACAGCACAGGGCGCATTGGTCGCAGGGATCGACGAGGCAGGGCGAGGCCCCCTCGCAGGCCCTGTCGTTACAGCAGCTGTCATTCTGCCGTCGGATTGCAGCGTGTTTCTGGGACTTGATGATTCGAAGAAGATAGCGAAAGCCAAGCGCAACGAATTGGCCCAGCTCATCAAAGCACAGGCAGTTAGCTGGTCCGTCCATGTACAGCCGCCTGAAGCAATCGACCGCCTGAATATTTATCAGGCGACGAAGGAGTCCATGGAATCGGCAGCAAACAGTTTACATACGGCTCCAGACATCGTGCTTGTTGATGCGATGCAACTTGAGCTTGACGTACCTACCAAATCAATCATTAAAGGCGATGCGAAAAGTTTGAGCATCGCAGCCGCCTCGATCCTGGCAAAGACCGGACGGGACGATCTGATGGATGAATATGCCGCGATGTACCCTCAATATGGCTTTTCGAAGCATGCGGGTTACGGCACGAAAGATCATCTAGCGGCGCTTGAAGCACATGGCCCTTGTCCGATCCATCGCAAGACGTTCGAGCCAGTGAAATCGATGGCTAAAAGACTATAAGAGACGGAAAATTCGAAGTTTTATGCAGAGTGGCTGTAAGCTGTGGACATTCTGTGGCAACTTTAATACAATGGTAGAGGCAATAAAATTAAGAGACAGATGTTTGATTGGAGGATGACAGATGAATATCCATGAATATCAGGGAAAACAGGTCCTGAAACAATATGGCGTATCAGTACCAGAAGGCCATGTTGCTTTTTCACCTGAAGAAGCAGTCAAAGCAGCGAAAGAACTTGGTTCGGATGTTGTCGTTGTTAAAGCTCAAATCCACGCAGGTGGACGAGGCAAGGCAGGCGGCGTCAAGCTGGCGAAAAACTTGGACGAAGTGCGTGAATATGCGAAGGAATTGCTCGGCAAAGTCCTCGTGACGCACCAAACAGGCCCAGAAGGCAAAGAAGTTAAACGCCTCTACATCGAAGCGGGCAGCAATATCGAGAAGGAATACTACCTTGGATTGGTCCTTGACCGTGAAACTTCACGCGTCACATTGATGGGCTCAGAAGAAGGCGGTATGGACATCGAGGAAGTTGCAGCGAACACTCCAGATCGCATCTTCTACGAAGAAATCGATCCGGTTGTCGGATTGACGGGCTTCCAAGCTCGCCGCATGGCATTCAACATGAACATCCCGGCTAAGCTTGTGAACAAAGCGGCCAAATTGATGCTTGGCCTTTACCAGGCATATCTTGAAAAAGACGCAGCAATCGTCGAAATCAACCCATTGGTCGTTACAGGCGACGGACAGGTAGTGGCTTTGGATGCGAAGTTCAACTTCGATGCAAACGCATTATACCGTCACCAGGACATCATGGAAATGCGCGATTACGATGAAGAAGATGCTAAAGAAATCGAAGCTTCCAAGTATGACTTGAGCTACATCTCTTTGGACGGAAACATCGGCTGTATGGTTAACGGTGCCGGCCTTGCTATGGCAACAATGGATACGATCAACTACTACGGCGGCTCACCCGCTAACTTCCTTGACGTTGGGGGCGGTGCCACTGCTGAGAAAGTAACGGAAGCATTCAAGATCATTCTTTCCGATAAGAATGTCAAAGGGATCTTCGTTAACATTTTCGGCGGAATCATGAAGTGTGACATCATTGCGGAAGGCGTTATCCAAGCGGCTAAAGAAGTCAGCCTGGAAGTGCCATTGGTCGTCCGTCTTGAAGGAACAAACGTAGAAATCGGTAAAAAACTGCTGAACGAATCAGGTCTGAACATCGTAGCTGCCGGCACAATGGCAGATGGCGCGAAACAGATCGTAGAACTTGTAGGCTAAAGAAGGGCAGGGACAAAAATGAGCGTATACATTAATAAAGACACAAAAGTGCTTGTACAGGGAATTACAGGGTCAACTGCCCTTTTCCATACAAAGCAGATGCTTGAATACGGAACGAAAATCGTTGCGGGTGTAACACCAGGCAAAGGCGGAACTGAAGTTGAAGGCGTACCTGTTTTCAACACGGTTGAAGATGCCGTAAAAGCTACAGGTGCCAATGTATCTGTAATTTATGTGCCGGCTCCTTTTGCTGCTGACGCAATTCTTGAAGCAACAGAAGCTGAGTTGGATATGGCGATCTGCATCACTGAGCATATTCCGGTACTCGATATGGTCAAAGTGAAACGTTATATGGAAGGCAAGAAAACACGTCTTGTCGGACCGAACTGCCCGGGTGTCATCACTCCGGACGAGTGTAAAATCGGCATCATGCCTGGATACATTCACAAAAAAGGACATGTTGGCGTCGTATCGCGCTCTGGTACATTGACGTATGAAGCGACTCACCAATTGTCTGAAGAAGGAATCGGCCAATCGACTGCTGTCGGAATCGGCGGAGACCCAGTCAACGGCACGAACTTTATCGATGTATTGAAAGCATTCAATGAAGATGAAGATACGTATGCAGTTGTCATGATCGGTGAAATCGGCGGTACTGCAGAAGAAGAAGCTGCACAATGGGTGAAAGAGAACATGACAAAACCTGTTGTCGGCTTTATCGGCGGGCAGACGGCTCCTGAAGGCAAACGCATGGGCCACGCTGGTGCGATCATTTCCGGAGGCAAAGGGACAGCTGCAGACAAGATTAAAGCAATGAACGCTGCTGGAATCGAAGTTGCAGATACACCTTCTGTCATCGGTGAAACCCTGATCAACGTGATCAAGGAAAAAGGCCTTTACGACGCTTGTAAAACGCATTAATGATTAAATCTCTGAAGCATCTGAAAAGATGCTTCAGGGATTTTTTTGTTTGAAGAAAAAATGAAAAGAATTTAAGTGATTCGAACATCCTTTTGCCGATTCCTCACTTATAATGGTGATAGCAGCAATTGAAAGCATCTAGGAGGGCACGGCATGGAAGCAGAATGGGTTTTAGGAATCGCGGCAGGCGCTATTGCGGCGGTCTCCGGAATGACGATCGCGACTAAAAGGACGAAAACAAAAATAGATGAAACGAAAGAACAGACTATCATGGATGAATTCATTGTGCCGTTTATTCCTGAAGTAATGAGTTTCTATCACTTGGAAGTCTTGGGGAAAAACCCGCTTTCCGCTATCGATATAGAAAAATTGGTTGAAAGAATCTATGACAAGAGCCTAACGGAAGGATATGGCCTTTTCGATCGACACGAATCACTCTCCCATCTTCAACGATTGGCAATAGAGGCTAGAAGCGGACAGAAAGAATTGCTAGGATTTCTGTTCTGGTATCTCGATTTTGCGAACGGTATCCTGCAAGATACATCGCCAAAGCCCTATCCATTACTGCGGGAATCCAGGCAGCTCCAGAAACAATATGCCGTCTGGTGTTTTTGCCGTGAAGAATTGGATGTTGATGCGCCACGAAGCGTCGAAGAACTTATTCACCACAGCGATTATTTTGAAGACGTATTAAGTGAAATTGAAATAGGGGTATTTCGGGGATTGATGGAAGACGATGAACTGCGGAATGAACGGCGGGGAAATTTTGTCCGCATCATTTTTCAGGCGTTCGAAAAAGAAGCGGAAGGCGAAGTGGAGTTGAATGCAATCCACCAATTTCATGAGCATTACAACAAACGGTATACACATCGCAATAAAGGACTCATCCGATTCTAAAAAATATTTACGGATTGTGCCTGAAGCTCTATGATAAGTGTAGGCGCAGCTTTTTTGCGCTGACCTTTAATGGAGGAGGACTGTCATGAATGATGAATTCACTCAACGTTTGCTTGCTTTGCATTATGTGTACCCAAAGCCTTTGAACCGCTTGTCTCCCTTGATGAAAGATGACCCGGACCTTGAATACCTGCGTTTTAGAAGCCCCGTCGATCTTGCAGAAACGATGAAAATCCCCTTGGAGAAAGCGAATGCCTTGAAGCGCTCATACCTCAACTATGCCAACACCCCATTTCTGAAAATCTACGGCCAACAACAAATCCACGCCCTCACCTATCGCCACCCTCTATATCCATCCTCATTGCATGACTTGATCGACCCGCCGGCCGCCCTCTATTTGAAAGGCGATCCGGCTTTGTTGAATGCCCCTGAAAAAATAGCGATCATCGGTTCCAGGAAAGCGCAAATCTATTCAGAACAAGCAATTAAAGAATTGCTTCCTCCTCTACTGGCAGAAGGCTTTGTCATCGTCAGTGGACTGGCAAAAGGAGCCGATGCGATGGCACACCGGCAGACCGTGAAATTGGGCGGAAAAACCATCGCGGTTATAGGCAGTGGTTTCTTGCACCCTTACCCGAAAGCTAATGCGGAGCTGTTCTCTATAATAGAAGAAACACAGTTGCTAGTAAGTGAATACCCGCCGTACATGAAGCCGCAGAAATGGAATTTCCCCATGCGCAATCGCATCATCAGCGGTTTATCAAAAGGCGTGATCGTGACGCAGGCTGAAGTGAAAAGCGGCACATTCAGCACAATCGAACATGCGTTGGACCATGGGAAAGATATATTTGCTGTTCCTGGAGATATCTTTTCGCCGCTTTCTGCAGGTCCGCATAAACTCATTGCAGAAGGTGCAAAACCTGTCTGGAACGGCGCTCAAGTGCTGGAAGAATATCGCCAATTGAGAAGCTGAAAAAAGCCGGTTCAACGAAAAGCCTTGCAATCAGCCAAAAACTGTTATACATTTTGCATCAGGTGATTCTTTACACAATTTGAAGAAACCTCTATGAGGAGGAGTATGGATGGCGGATTATTTGGTGATTGTCGAATCGCCCGCAAAGGCTAAGACAATTGAACGGTATTTAGGAAAAAAGTATAAAGTGAAAGCCTCACTCGGCCATTTGCGCGATTTGCCGCGCAGCCAGATGGGTGTAGACGTTGAAAATAATTATGAGCCCCGCTATATAACGATTCGCGGAAAAGGGCCCATTTTACAAGACTTGAAAAAAGAAGCTAAAAAAGCGAAGAAAGTCTTCCTCGCGGCTGACCCCGACAGAGAAGGGGAAGCGATTGCATGGCACTTGGCTAATGCACTTGGAGTGGACGTCGATTCGGACTGCCGCGTGGTCTTCAATGAAATTACGAAAGATGCAGTAAAAGATGCGTTCAAACAGCCGCGGAAACTGGATATGGACTTGGTGGATGCCCAACAGGCACGCCGTATCCTGGACCGCCTGGTCGGATACAGCATAAGCCCGATCCTTTGGAAAAAAGTCAAAAAAGGCTTGTCTGCTGGACGGGTCCAGTCTGTTGCCCTTGGGCTCATTATCGACCGTGAAAACGAAATCAAGAATTTCGAGCCTGAAGAATATTGGTCGATAACAGGGGAGTTTGAAAAAGCGAAAAAGACATTCGAAGCCCAATACTATGGAACTCCAGATAAAAAATTGAAGCTCTCGAATGAAGAAGATGTCAAAGCCGTCCTGGCTACGATGAAAGGCAAGGATTTCCTCGTCAAGAGCGTAGTGAAAAAAGAACGCAAACGCAATCCTTCACCTTCTTTCACCACATCCTCTCTCCAACAGGAAGCAGCACGAAAGCTGAACTTCCGTGCCAAGAAAACCATGATGCTTGCCCAGCAGCTTTACGAAGGGATTTCCGTCGGAAAAGAAGGCGTAACGGGTTTGATTACGTACATGCGTACAGATTCGACACGGATCTCCGATTCGGCAAAGCAGGATACGATTGAGTTCATCGTTGATAAATATGGCAAAGAATTTGTTACGCAAAAGGTTGCGGCAAAGCAATCCCAGAAATCGCAGGATGCCCACGAGGCTGTGCGGCCGACTAGCGTCCACCGCACGCCGGAATCGCTGAAAAGCATATTGTCGCGCGACCTGTACCGTTTATACAAATTGATCTGGGATCGATTTGTAGCGAGCCAAATGTCGCCGGCAGTGCTGGATACGGTGATGGCGGAGCTTCAGAATGGCGAAGCGATTTTCCGTGCGAACGGTTCACAAGTGAAGTTTCCTGGTTTCATGAAGCTTTATATCGAAGGAACCGACGACAAAAAAGAAGAAAAAGACAATATACTCCCTGAAATGACGGAAGGCGATAAAGTCAAAGCGACCGAAATCACGCCGAACCAGCATTTCACACAGCCGCCGCCGCGCTTTACGGAGGCACGCCTAGTGCGGACCTTGGAAGAGCTTGGGATAGGCCGCCCATCGACTTATGCCCCGACATTGGACACCATCCAAAAACGCGGGTATGTCGCATTGGACGCCAAACGCTTTATTCCGACTGAGCTTGGGGAAATCGTCCATCAATTGGTCCATGATTTCTTCCCGGATATTTTGAATATCGAGTTTACAGCAAAAATGGAGAATGATTTGGATAGCATCGAGGAAAGCGAAGTCGATTGGCGGGCAATCATCGATGTGTTCTATAAAGAGTTCGCAAAAGATCTTGTAGTTGCGGAAAATGAAATGGAGAAAGTCCAGATCAAGGATGAACCGGCTGGCGAGGACTGCGAACTATGTGGTTCGCCCATGGTTTTCAAACTCGGCCGCTACGGTAAATTCATGGCATGCAGCAATTTCCCTGAATGCCGCAATACGAAAGCGATCGTCAAGCATATCGGCGTCAAATGCCCGACTTGCAAAGAAGGCGAGATCGTCGAGCGTAAAAGCAAGAAGCGCCGTGTCTTCTATGGCTGTGATCGCTATCCGGAATGCGAATTCGTTTCTTGGGACAAGCCGATCGAACGCCCGTGCCCGAAATGCAGCAGCTTGATGGTCGAGAAAAAAGTGAAAAAAGGCGTGCAGATCAGTTGTACAGCATGTGATTATAAGGAAGAAGTTCAATAATTATTATAGAGGTGTTTTGAAATGACCAAAATTGTTAATGTAATCGGTGCCGGACTTGCAGGAAGCGAAGCTGCTTGGCAGATTGCCAAACGCGGCGTCAATGTCCGGCTTTACGAAATGCGTCCCGTCAAACAGACTCCGGCGCATCATACGGATAAATTTGCGGAACTGGTGTGCAGCAACTCCCTGCGCGCCAATTCATTGACCAATGCGGTTGGCGTCATCAAAGAAGAAATGCGCAAACTGGACTCTGTCATCATCGATGCGGCCGACAAAGCATCAGTCCCGGCTGGAGGAGCTTTGGCGGTAGATCGCCACGAGTTCGCGGGGGCAGTGACAGAGAATGTCCGTAATCACCCACTCGTCGAAGTAATCAACGAAGAAGTGACGGAAATTCCAGAAGGCATCACAATTATCGCAACTGGCCCATTAACTTCGCCCGCGCTTGCCGAGAAAGTCCGCAAGCTGACTGGCGAAGAATATCTCTATTTCTACGACGCGGCAGCGCCGATCGTCGAAAAAGATAGCATCGACATGGACAAAGTCTATTTGAAATCGCGTTACGATAAAGGTGAAGCCGCTTATCTGAATTGCCCGATGACAGAAGAAGAGTTCCGCCGCTTCCATACGGCTTTGGTCGAAGCGGAAGTCGTGCCGCTTAAGGAGTTCGAAAAAGAAATCTATTTCGAAGGCTGCATGCCGGTCGAAGTCATGGCTGCTAGAGGCGATAAGACCTTGACCTTCGGGCCGATGAAACCTGTGGGGCTCGAAGATCCGAAAACCGGCAAGCGCCCATACGCTGTCGTGCAATTGCGCCAGGACGATGCAGCCGGTACGCTGTACAATATCGTCGGGTTCCAGACGCATTTGAAATGGGGGGCGCAAAAAGAAATCCTGCGCATGATCCCAGGGCTCGAGAATGTCGAGATCGTCCGCTACGGCGTCATGCACCGCAATACATTCATCAACTCACCGAATGTCTTGAAGCCGACCTATCAATTGAAAGCCGACCCGAATATTTTCTTCGCCGGCCAAATGACAGGCGTTGAAGGTTATGTGGAATCTGCTGGAAGCGGCTTGCTCGCGGGCATCAATGCGGCGAAGCTGGCGCTTGGGGAAGAGCCTATCGTCTTTCCTGCGGAAACGGCACTCGGCAGCATGGCCCGCTATATCACTGAAGCGGATTCGAAGAATTTCCAGCCGATGAATATCAATTTCGGGCTGTTCCCCGACCTCGGCGAACGCATCAAGTCCAAGCAGGAGCGAGCCGAGCGCCACGCCAACCGTGCTTTGGAATCAATTCAAAATTATATGAATTCAGTGACGGTTTAATTGAAAAAAGCCTCTAAGTATTGGTATACTTTAGAGGCTTTTTTAATTGCCTGAAAGGCGGCGTGCCAGATGACGAAAGAACAGATGCTCGAATCGTTCATGAGCTATATCCAATTGGAGAAGAATTATTCAGCCCACACTGTCCACCAGTACCTACAGGATCTGGAGGGTTTTTTTCTGTTCCTGGAAGAAGAGAGTGTAACCGATCTGCACGAAGTCGAATATCTTCATGCGCGCAATTACGTAACGAAACTATACGCGGCCCAATTATCGAGAACATCGATTTCGCGTAAAATTTCCGCGATCCGTTCGTTTTTCCGTTACGGCAATCGCGAATTCGGTCTCAGTGAAGCGGCTTTCCGTTCGCTGTTCCATCCGAAGAAAGAAGAGCGGCTGCCGCAGTTTTTCTACGAGGAAGAACTGGAGCAGCTGTTCGCTTCACTTACTGGTGAAGATGCGCTGTCGCTAAGGAATCGTGCGCTTCTGGAATTGCTTTATGCGACCGGCATGCGTGTCAGTGAATGCGTATCGATCAAGATGAAGGATTTGGATCGCCATATGCACATCGTCAAAGTGCTAGGCAAGGGCCGGAAAGAGCGCTACATCCCTTACGGCCAGTTTGCCCACGACGCGCTGGAACTTTATATCGACCGCGCCCGTCCAAGGTTGATGAAGTCGAAAGAGCACGACATGCTATTCGTCAACAGCCGAGGCGACGGGGTCACCGACCGGGGCGTCCGGCACATTTTGAACGAATGCATGAAAAAGGCATCGCTCAACTCATCAATATATCCGCATATGATCCGCCATACGTTCGCCACCCATCTATTAAACAATGGAGCGGATATGCGCACGGTCCAGGAGCTGCTTGGGCATGCGCATCTCAGTTCAACGCAAGTCTATACACATGTGACGAAAGACCATTTGCGCAATACGTATTTAAAAGCCCATCCGAGGGCATAAGGAGGAGAACCTTGAAATGCAGGAATTTCATGCAACCACGATCTTTGCAGTAAAGCATAAAGGTAAATCGGCAATGGCTGGAGATGGGCAAGTGACATTCGGCAATGCCGTCGTCATGAAACACACCGCGAAAAAAGTCCGCAGGCTCTATAACAATGAAGTGCTGACCGGATTTGCCGGTTCCGTAGCGGATGCTTTTACGCTATTCGAAATGTTTGAAGGCAAGCTCACCGAATTCAATGGCAATCTCCAACGGGCTGCTGTTGAACTTGCCAAGCAATGGCGCGGTGATAAGATGCTGCGGCAGCTGGAAGCGATGCTCATCGTCATGAACAAAGATGAACTATTGCTCGTATCAGGCACAGGAGAAGTCATCGAGCCAGACGACGGGATCCTGGCAATCGGTTCAGGAGGCAATTATGCACTCGCTGCCGGAAGAGCTTTGAAGAAATATGCAGGCGATCAATTGACGGCAGGAGAAATCGCCCAGTCTGCACTCGAAACCGCTGCGGATATTTGCGTATACACGAATCATCAAATCATTATGGAGGAGTTGTCTTAATGAAAATGCACAACGATTTGACTCCCCGGCAAATCACCGATCACCTGGATCGCTTTATCGTCGGACAAAAAGATGCCAAGCGCTCTATCGCCATCGCCCTCCGCAACCGTTACCGGCGCAGCCGGTTGAATGAAGAAATGCAGGGCGAAGTCATTCCGAAAAATATATTGATGATCGGGCCGACCGGAGTCGGGAAAACTGAAATCGCACGCCGCATCGCCAAATTAACAGGTGCGCCGTTCATCAAAGTCGAAGCGACGAAGTTTACGGAAGTGGGTTATGTCGGCCGTGATGTCGAGTCAATGGTCCGCGACCTGGTCGAAGCTTCTGTCCGCATCGTAAAAGAAGAAAAATACGAAGCGGTGAAAGAGCGTGCAGAAGCAGCGGCAAATGACCGGATCGTCAAGCTGTTGGCGCCATCATTGAAGAAAAAGCAAAATGCCCAGAATCCGCTTGAAATGCTTTTCGGCCAAAAGCAGGAACAAGAAGAGGAAGATCCTGAAGCTGAAGTGGAGGTGCGGGTGAAGCGCCGTGAGATAGCGGCAGATCTGAAAGCAGGCAAGCTTGAGGAGGAGTGGGTGACTGTGGAAGTGACGGAAAATCCCGCTTCTATGTTTGACGCTTTCCAAGGTTCGGGAATGGAACAAATGGGAGAAAACATGCAGGATGCCTTATCTTCGCTTCTTCCGAAGAAAAAGAAAAAACGGAGAGTGCAAGTGAAAGACGCCCGTCGTGTACTTACAGCGGAAGAGTCGGAAAAGTTGGTCGACAGCGAGGAGATTTCTGCTGAAGCCATCCGCCGAGCTGAACAACACGGCATCATATTCATTGATGAAATGGATAAGATTGCAAGCAAAAGCTCAACATCGTCTGCAGACGTATCAAGGGAAGGTGTTCAACGGGACATTTTACCGATCGTTGAAGGATCGACCGTGTCGACTAAATACGGGGCTGTTAAAACAGACTACGTGCTGTTTGTCGCGGCTGGGGCATTTCATATGTCGAAACCATCGGATCTAATCCCTGAATTGCAAGGGCGTTTTCCGATCAGGGTCGAATTGACCAAGCTTGAAGTCGATGATTTTGTGAAAATCTTGACGGAACCGAAACATTCCTTGCTTAATCAGTATAAAGCCCTTCTCGAAACAGAGGGAGTTATGGTACACTTTACTGATGCGTCAATCGTCAGACTTGCGGAAATTGCTTATGAAGTAAATCAACAGACGGATAATATCGGCGCTCGCCGACTTCATACAATATTGGAACGGTTATTGGAAGACTTATCATTTGAGGCATCGGAGATTTCACCTGCCCAAATCGATATCACTCCTCAATATGTCAATGAAAAGCTTGAAAATGTGGCGAAAAATAAAGATTTGTCACAATTTATACTGTAGAGCAAGACTTATTGGTTTCATTAAAGTGTAAAAACCTTTAGAATATTGAATAAACGGTGCGAAAAAACGTACGAATCATGTAGGAGGTTCATCATTATGAATTTATTAGGAAAAACAAGACGCATTAACTCTATGCTGCAAGCAGCAGCCGGCAAGCCGGTTAACTTTAAGGACATGGCTGAAACGTTGAGCGAAGTCATCGAAGCAAATGTCTTCGTCGTAAGCCGCAAAGGAAAGGTACTCGGCTATGCTGTCAACCAGCTGATTGAAAACGAGCGTATGAAAAACATGCTTGAAGAACGCCAATTCCCGCTCGAATATACTCAAAACCTTTCGAACGTCACTGAAACATCTGCGAATATGGATGTCAGCAGCGAACACACGATCTTCCCTGTGGAAGAGCGTGAACTATTCAAAAACGGCTTGACGACGATCGTTCCGATCATCGGCGGCGGCGAACGCCTTGGCACTTTGCTATTGGGCCGCGTCAACGACCAGTTCGGCGATGACGATTTGATCCTTGGCGAATACGGCGCGACAGTTGTCGGCATGGAGATCCTCCGTGAAAAAGGCGACCGCATCGAAGAGGAAGCACGCAGCAAAGCTGTTGTTCAAATGGCGATCAGCTCGCTTTCATACAGCGAACTTGAAGCGATCGAGCATATCTTCGAAGAACTAGACGGCAATGAAGGCTTGCTTGTCGCATCTAAAATTGCTGACCGCGTCGGCATCACGCGTTCTGTTATCGTCAACGCACTCCGCAAACTCGAAAGTGCCGGCGTCATCGAATCCCGTTCACTCGGCATGAAAGGAACGTATATCAAAGTATTGAATACGAAATTCCTTGCAGAACTCGAACAATTGAAAATGAATTAATATTTCTGGCCGCCCCGGACTATCCATTAGTTCCGGGGCGCCTTTTTTATTCGCTCGAGATGATTGCGGGGCGGTTATATTTTTCGGTCAAATCAATTTATTCTTTTTGCAAATATCAGTTGCAGGCTATTGTGTTTGCGTGGTATAATTTCAAATGGTGTTAAATACACACGCATTTCGATCTGTCCCGTGGGTGCCTGTTGAAGGTAACGGTTCAGAAGGGAAAAATGCGGAGGCAAACAAAAACCTATTAGGAGGAACACATCATGGCAGTAATCTCAATGAAACAATTGCTTGAAGCTGGTGTACACTTTGGCCACCAGACTCGCCGCTGGAACCCGAAAATGAAAAAATATATTTTCGTGGAACGTAACGGCATCTACATCATCGACCTTCAAAAGACGGTCCGTAAACTTGAAGAAGCTTATAACTTCATGAAGCAAGTGGGCGAAGAAGGCGGTAAAGTTTTGTTCGTAGGAACAAAAAAACAAGCTCAAGACGCGATTAAAGAAGAAGCGGAACGTTCTGGCAACTACTACATCAACCAACGTTGGTTGGGTGGGACGCTAACAAACTTCGGCACAATCCAAAAACGCGTTAACCGCATGAAACAGATTGAACGCATGGAAGAGGACGGAACTTTTGAAGTTCTTCCTAAGAAAGAAGTCGTTCAATTGAATAAAGAACACGAACGCTTAGTCAAGTTCCTAGGCGGTATCCGTGATATGAATGGTCTTCCGGACGTAATGTTCATTGTCGACCCTCGTAAAGAGCGCATCGCAGTAGCGGAAGCAATGAAATTGAACATCCCGATCGTTGGTATCGTTGATACAAACTGCGACCCGGATGAAATCGATTATGTAATTCCTGCAAACGATGATGCTATTCGTGCGGTCAAACTATTGACTGGCAAAATGGCAGACGCTCTACTTGAGTCTAAGCCGGAAGAAGAAGAAGCTGCAGCAGAAACTGCTGAGTAATTCGCAATGACTACAGGTGATAAGCGGCCAACCCCACTTATCACCTTTTTTTGAGAAAACACAGACAAGCTGAAGGAGGAATTTAATCATGGCAGTTACAGCTCAAATGGTTAAAGAATTGCGCGAAAAAACAGGCGCAGGTATGATGGATTGCAAAAAAGCATTGGTACAGACTGACGGTGACATTGACGCAGCTCTAGATTTCCTTCGTGAAAAAGGATTGTCCAGCGCTTCTAAAAAAGCAGACCGCATCGCTGCTGAAGGGATCACTTCAATTCTTGAAGAAGGCAACGAAGCAGTCATCTACGAAGTCAACGCTGAAACGGATTTCGTAGCGAAAAACGAAGGTTTCCAGACTTTGGTCAAAGAAATCGGCGAGCACTTGCTTGCGACAAAACCAGCGACAATCGATGAAGCGAATGCTTCTACTATGTCTAACGGATTATCAGTAGCGGACCACATCTCGAATGCAATCGCTAAAATCGGTGAAAAAATCACTTTGCGCCGCTTCGAAATCCGCACGAAAACTGACAACGACGCTTTCGGCCCTTACTTGCACATGGGCGGGCGCATCGGCGTTCTAGTTCTTTTGGAAGGTTCTTCGGATTCACAAGCTGCACGCGATATCGCAATGCACATCGCTGCGCTTAACCCGAAATACGTTTCACGCGACGAAGTCTCTGCTGATGAAGTAGAACGTGAGCGTAAAGTATTGACTGAGCAAGCGCTTAACGAAGGCAAGCCGGAAAAAATCGTTGAAAAAATGGTTGAAGGCCGCCTTGGAAAATACTTCGAGGACATCTGCTTGCTTGACCAGGCATTCGTCAAAAACTCTGACCAGAAAGTCCGCGATTTCGCAGCATCTGTTGGCGGAACTGTAAAAGAGTTTATCCGTTATGAAGTAGGCGAAGGCATCGAAAAACGCGAAGACAATTTCGCTGACGAAGTAATGAGCCAAGTCAACAAAAAATAATCTAACTTTTATATGAATCATCCAGGGAGCACAATGTTGTGTTCCCTGTTTTTCAATAAACGTATAACGGAGGGTACCGATGAGTGAGCCAAAATACAAACGCATTGTACTGAAATTGAGTGGAGAAGCGATGGCAGGCGGACAAGGTTTCGGTCTTGCTCCAGACATCATCAAATCTGTCGCAGCCCAGGTGAAGGAAATCGTTGAACTTGGAGTAGAAGTTGCGGTAGTTGTTGGTGGAGGAAATATTTGGAGAGGCAAAGTCGGTTCGGAAATGGGCATGGACCGCGCTACTGCAGACTATATGGGAATGCTTGCGACGGTCATGAACTCGCTTGCTTTACAGGATTCGCTCGAGAAACAGGACGTGGAAACGCGTGTATTGTCTTCGATCGAAATGCGCCAAGTGGCTGAACCGTATATTCGCAGAAGAGCGATTCGCCATTTGGAGAAAAAGCGCGTTGTCATTTTCTCAGCAGGAACCGGGAATCCTTATTTCTCGACTGATACGACAGCAGCTTTGCGAGCAGCTGAAATCGAGGCCGATGTGATCTTGATGGCTAAAAACAATGTGGATGGCGTCTACTCCGCTGATCCTAAAACCGATGTTGATGCGGTCAAATATGATGAACTATCTTATTTCGATGTTATTCAGCAAGGGCTTCAAGTGATGGACTCGACCGCTTCCACATTATGTATGGACAATGATATTCCACTCGTAGTATTCTCTATAATGGAAAACGGAAATATAAAACGAGCTGTTCTCGGGGAAAAAATCGGGACAGTAGTGAGGAGAACATTATAATGCCAAAAACAATTATGAATGACACGAAGACTAAAATGAGCAATGCCATTCAAGCTTTTTCGCGTGATTTGGCTTCAATCCGTGCAGGGCGCGCTACACCGTCACTGCTCGATAAAATCACGGTCGAGTATTACGGTGCTCCTACGCCGATCAATCAAGTAGCGGGTATTTCGGTCCCGGAAGCCCGCTTGATCATGATTCAGCCTTACGACAAAACTGTATTGCCTGAAATTGAAAAAGCGATCCAAAAATCGGATCTAGGACTTAGCCCTTCCAACGATGGCAATGTCATCCGTCTTGCGGTTCCGGCCCTTACAGAAGAACGCCGCAAAGATTTGGTTAAGCAAGTGAAGAAAGAAGCGGAAGAAGCGAAAGTGGTCATCCGCAACATTCGCCGCGATGCCAACGATGACTTGAAGAAACTTGAGAAGAAAAGCGAGATCACAGCTGATGATCTGCGTGGCTATTCAGATGATGTGCAAGATATGACTAACACTCATATCACTAAAATTGATGACATCGCCAAAGATAAAGAAACAGAAATCATGGCAGTTTAAGCGAACTTCATCTGTTCTAGGGCGTCCTGTTTTACAGGACGCTTTTTTCATGCCAAAATTTCGGAAGTGCCTGGAAAGTTCACGCACAACGCGCATTTTTTTGATATGATAGGCAATAGACATTCCGATTGGTTACAAGTGGAGGATTAATTATGTTCAATAAACTATTAAAGAGAAATATAGAGCCGGTAGTGGTGGAGTATGGGGAACGTGCAATGGCTGTCGCCGGTGCGGGTGTGCCTTCTCATGTGGCGATTATCATGGACGGCAACGGGCGCTGGGCTAAAAAACGATCGATGCCTAGAGTGGCAGGCCATCACGAAGGAATGAAAACGGTCCGCAAAATAACAAAGCTCGCCAGTCACCTAGGTGTTGACGTGTTGACTTTATATGCATTTTCAACTGAAAACTGGAAACGCCCGAAAATGGAAGTCGATTTTCTCATGCGCTTGCCGGAAGAGTTTTTATCCAATTTCTTGCCTGAGCTGATCGAAGAAAACGTCCGTGTGGAAATGATGGGCTACGTAGATGATTTGCCGGCTCATACCATCCAAGCGATCCAAAAGGCAAAAGAAGCAACCAAGCATAATGATGGATTGGTGCTGAATTTCGCATTGAATTATGGGAGCCGTGCAGAAATTGTAGATGCCGTGAAGAATTTGGCCTCATTAGTGAAGGCAGGCGAACTTGATCCAGCCGAAATTTCAGAAGAAATGATCACCAGCCGGCTCATGACCAGCGCATTGCCGGAACCTGATCTCTTGATCCGCACGAGCGGTGAGGTGCGGCTAAGCAATTTCATGCTTTGGCAGCTTGCCTACACAGAGTTTTGGTTTACCGATACCTTATGGCCGGACTTCGGAGAAGATTGCCTGCTTGAGGCATTCGAGGTTTATCAGAAACGAAATCGGCGTTACGGTGGGTTGAAGGGGGAAGAAGCGAATTGAAGCAACGTATTATTACGGGAGCCATAGCAGCTGCTCTATTTATTCCATTTGTTATTATCGGCGGGATTCCGTTTATTCTTTTGGTATATGTCCTCGCGACAATCGGGTTTCAAGAATTGCTTAAAATGAAAGGCCGGAGCCTCATGAGTGTGCCCGGCCTTATTTCTCTAGTTGCATTGTATGCGTTTATGCTGCCTGGAGAATGGTCACAGCAAGTATACGAATGGACAGGTTATTTGAAAGTGGAATTCGTCTTTATGGCGGTTATTTTATTGCTTATACATACAGTCGTCGTCAAAAACAGTTTTACGTTTGACGATGCCGCTTTTGCTATCCTCGGCACCCTTTATGTGGGGCTAGGGTTTTATTATTTAATCGAAACACGGGAATCAGGATTGGCTGTATTGATTTTCGCGTTGCTCGTCGTATGGTTTACCGACTCCGGCGCCTATTTTACTGGACGCAAAATCGGGAAACGCAAACTTTGGCCGGAAATTTCACCAAATAAGACGATTGAAGGGTTTGTCGGCGGCATTGTCTGGGCAGTCGGGATCGCCCTCATTTTTGCTTATTTTTCCGGCATGGAACAGCCTCTTGTGCTGGTCGTAATAGTCGCGATTATCGCATCCATCTTCGGGCAATTGGGCGACTTGGTGGAGTCAGCTTTAAAACGGCATTTCAATGTCAAAGATTCAGGGAGGATGCTGCCTGGGCATGGGGGCATACTGGACCGGTTTGACAGTATTCTTTTTGTCATGCCGCTGCTGCATTTCCTGCATTTCATTTAAGAGAGGGTTGTTTCATTGATGAAAAAAATCATATTGCTTGGTGCGACCGGATCGATCGGCGTCCAGACGGCGGATATCATCCGGGAACATCCGGAAGAGTTTTCGCTGGTCGGTTTATCTGCGGGTAAAAATATAGAAATGACGAAGAAGCTTATTCAGGAATTTCGCCCTGAAATCGTCTGTGTACAGCTTGCTGAAGACGCACAGAAGCTGCAACAGGAATTCAAGAGCATCCAATTCGTCCATGGCAGCAAAGGCTTGATCGATGCCTCGACGTATGAAGCGGATGTCTTGGTCAATGCAGTGATCGGCAGCGTCGGGCTTGAACCGACTTTGGAAGCGATCAAGCTCGGCCGGACGATTGCTATCGCCAATAAAGAGACATTAGTTACGGCTGGCCATCTGGTCATGCAAAGCGCTAAAAAATACGGTGCGGACATTTTGCCGGTAGACAGTGAACATTCGGCTTTATTCCAGGCATTGAACGGGGAAAAGATCGAGCAGGCAAGCCGCTTGATCCTGACTGCTTCGGGCGGCAGCTTCCGCGATAAGACGCGTGATGAACTCGCAGATGTAACGGTGGAAGATGCGCTCAATCACCCGAACTGGTCGATGGGCTCCAAAATTACAATCGATTCCGCGACGATGTTGAATAAAGGCTTGGAAGTGATTGAAGCTCATGTGTTGTTCAACTTTGCCTACGATGATATCGATGTGCTATTGCACCGGGAAAGCATCATCCACTCGATGGTCGAGTTCCAGGATACAAGCGTCATGGCACAGCTCGGGACGCCTGATATGAGAGTGCCGATCCAGTATGCGTTGTCTTATCCTGACCGCCTGCCGCGGCCAGCTGCCAAGCGGCTCGACCTTTCAGAAATCGCCCAGCTGAATTTCCGGGCGATGGATTACGATCGGTTCCGTGCGTTAAAGCTTGCATTCGATGCCGGGCGTGAAGGCGGAACGATGACGACCGTCTTGAATGCCGCCAATGAACAAGCGGTCTCAATGTTCTTGAACCGCCAAATCGGCTTTTTGCAAATCGAAGAATTCATCGAACGGGCGATGCTTGCCCATGAGACGATCGCATCGCCGGATCTTGAGACGATTCTCGCTGCAGATTCTGAAACAAGAAAAACAGTGGAAAACATGCTAAAATAGCGACAGATTAAAACCGAATAAGGTTTATTAAGGATGGGTTCAAAATGGAGACAGTATTAGCGTTCATAATCATTTTCGGTGCGTTGGTGTTTTTCCACGAGCTGGGCCATTTCCTGTTCGCTAAGCGGGCCGGGATTCTTGTTCGTGAATTCGCTATCGGAATGGGACCTAAAATTTTGGGTATCACTAAAGGCGAGACGCTCTATACAGTAAGATTGCTTCCGATCGGCGGTTATGTCCGCATGGCCGGAGAAGAGATGGACGCTATCCACTTGCAGGCAGGACATCGCATCGGATTACTTCTGGATGAGCAGGGCCAGGCAAAAAAAGTCATCCTCAATCAAAAGCATGTTTACCCCGATATTCTGTTTCTGGAAGTGGAACAAGCAGATCTCGAAAAAGAGTTGTATATTAAAGGATACGATGAAGACGAGCAATTGGTGAATATCAAAGTCGCACGTGATGCGGTAGTGGAAGAAAACGGCCGTGAAACGATTCTTGCGCCTCATGACCGTACATTCGACGCGAAAAATTTACCGAACCGCTTCATGACGATTTTCGCCGGGCCTTTCTTCAACTTTATCCTGGCATTTTTCATCTTCACGGCAATCGGCATGATGCAGGGGGTTCCAACTTTTGAACCGGTCATTTCCGAAGTGACGGAAGACAGCCCTGCTGAACAGGCGGGCATGCAAGACGGCGATTTGGTGACAGAAATCGAAGGCCAATCGATCAGCACTTGGGACGAGCTGGTGGAATCTGTGCAAGACAGTGCAGGAACAGCACTTGATTTCCAAGTGGAACGGGACGGTGAGCCGATGGACTTCACCATCACACCGGAATTGTCTGAGCAATCACCAGAGGAAATCGGTGTCATCGGCGTATTGTATCAAAGCCCGGTTGAAAAGGACTTTTTCGGATCATTTGTCTATGGTGCGGAACAGACCGTCTTCTGGTTCAAAGAAATCTTCCGGCTGCTCGGGATGCTGGTGACGGGTCAATTCACCATTGATGCCCTGTCAGGCCCGGTAGGTATATACAAAACAACTGAAGAAGTTGCCCAATACGGCATTTTCACCCTTATGAGTTGGGCAGGGATGCTCAGCATCAACTTAGGCATCATGAACTTGTTGCCGCTACCGGCGCTTGATGGCGGCCGGCTGATGTTCTTCTTTGTGGAAGCGATACGGGGCAAACCGGTCGATAAGCAAAAAGAAGGGATGGTCCATTTTGTGGGCATCATGCTCTTGATGCTGCTGATGATTGTCGTCACATGGAACGACATTCAGCGATTTTTCTTTTAACTTGTGGGAGGAAAGCGGAATACCGCTTTCCTTTCTCTGCTACATAGAGATAATAAAATAATAATCAGTTGAGGTGTATTCGGATATGAGACAAACATTAAGCTTTATCCCTACGTTGCGGGAAACTCCTGCTGATGCGGAAGTGAAATCGCATCAATTATTGCTGCGGGCAGGATTCATCCGTCAAAATACAAGCGGTATCTACTCATTCCTTCCGCTGGGCAAACGTGTTTTGCATAAAGTCGAAAAAATCATCCGCGAGGAAATGGAAGCGATCAATAGCGTCGAAGTATTCATGCCAGCCTTGCAGCAGGCCGAACTATGGCAGGAAACGGGGCGCTGGTATTCCTATGGCGACGAATTGATGCGTTTAAAAGACCGCAATGACCGTGAGTTTGCATTGGGAGCGACACATGAGGAAATCATCACAAGCTTATTGCGCGACGAAATCAAGTCCTATAAAAAGTTGCCGCTGACTTTGTATCAGATCCAGTCAAAGTTCCGCGACGAAAAACGCCCACGCTTCGGTTTGTTGCGCGGACGCGAATTCCTGATGAAAGATGCGTATTCCTTCCATGCGACGCCAGAGAGCCTGGATAAGACCTACGACGATATGATGCAGGCATACAGCAATATTTTCAGCCGCCTCGGATTGAACTTCCGTGCTGTCATTGCCGACTCAGGTGCAATCGGCGGAAAAGACAACCATGAATTCATGGTGCTGTCGGAAATCGGTGAAGATACGATCGCCTATTCGGACAGTTCGCCATACGCCGCGAATATTGAAATGGCTGCCGTTCAAATGGATTACCCAAAATCCGATGAACAAGCTCGCCCGGTCGAAAAAGTGGCGACGCCTGACCAGAAGACCATTGCACAAGTGGCAGATTTCCTCGACACGACACCGGAAAACTGCATCAAAACGCTCGTGTTCAAAGCGGATGATGAGTTGATCGTCGTGTTGTCGCGCGGAGACCATGAAGTGAACGATGTGAAAGTCAAACATATATCAGGGGCTAAGCTGATCGATATGGCGACTCCTGAAGATGTACGCAAACTACTATCCTGCGATATCGGATCGATCGGACCAGTGGGCTTGCCTGCAAACGTCCGCGTATTTGCGGACAACGCCGTCAACTCGATCGTCAACGGCGTTTCCGGAGCCAATGAAGACGGCGTCCACTTGAAAAACGTCACGCCCGATGAAGACTTCACGGTAGAAGCGTACGGAGATCTGCGTTTTGTAAAAGAAGGCGACCCATCGCCTGACGGAAACGGCACGATTCAATTCGCTAAAGGAATAGAAGTTGGCCATATTTTCAAGCTCGGCACGACTTATAGCGAACCGATGAAAGCGACCTTCCTTAATGACCAAGGCAAAGCGATGCCTTATATCATGGGCTGCTACGGCATCGGAGTTTCGCGCATTGTCGCGGCTGTCGCTGAACAATTCCAGGATGATTCCGGGTTCACTTGGCCCAATGCGGTTGCACCGTATGAAATCCACGTCGTGCCGGTCAACGTCAAAGATGATGTCCAGCGCGAAACGGGAGAAGAAATTTATGAACAATTGAAAGCACAAGGCTTCGAAGTGCTGCTCGATGACCGCAAAGAGCGTGCAGGCGTGAAATTCGCCGATGCCGATTTGATCGGCTTGCCGATCCGCATCACTGTCGGCAAACGTGCCGCTGAAGGAATCCTGGAAGTGAAAATCCGCGAAACCAACGAAACGGTCGAATGGCACAAAGATGAAGTGCTGGAGAAAGTACGCGAATTCTTTAAGAGATGAATAATAATCTGATATGATAACAGGAAAGTACAAACGTACTTTCCTTTCTTTTTCTGAAATAAATGGCGAAGGGGATAATCATGATAAATGAGCAAGACGCCAAAATGAGATTTAAATTGCTGCTGCAGCATCTGGAGTTAACCGATGATGTCCATATGCCTTATTTTGAAGGGGCGGAATTGACGCGCATGACCGTCCACAAGAAAGACCGTGCATGGCGCTTTATCGTCAAACTCAAGCAAGTGCTGCCGCTTGAATTATTTATTATTTTCCGCGAGCGGCTGCAAGCCAAGTTTTCCTCGATTGCAAGCGTTCAAGTGCATATAGAAACGCCGGCACAACAAGCTGATGGAGAACAAGTTGCTGCTTACTGGCGCCACGTTGTCGATGAATTGGCAGACATGGCGCCGCCACTCAGAGAGCGCCTATTGTCTCAAGCGCCTGTATGGAACGGCAACAAGCTAATCGTCGATTGCTGCCATGAACATGAAATGATGGCATTGAAATCGAAGTACACTGAAAAGCTCGCTCAGGTTTTCCAGCAATTCGGGTTTCCTGCGTTTTCGATCGACTTCCAACTGTCGGCAGAAGACCAGCAAGAAGCGCGTGCCGCATTCATGGAAGAACGCAAAGCCGAAGAAGAAGCGATGGCCAAAAGGGCTGTCGCGGACATGAAGAAACGCGAAACCGAGCGCAAAGAGAATGGCACGCCATCCGGCCCATTCCAGATGGGTGCCGCCATCAAGCCGGATGAGCAAATTGTCGAAATTCGTTCGATTGTCGACGAAGAACGCCGCGTGACCATTGAAGGCTTCGTTTTTGATGTCGAAGTCCGCGAGCTGCGCAGCGGCCGTTCGCTATTGACCGTCAAGATGACCGACTACACGGATTCGATTCTCGTCAAAATGTTCTCGCGCGATAAAGAAGACGCAGAGCTAATGGCACAGGCGAAAAAAGGCATGTGGCTGAGAGCGAGAGGCTCGATCCAAACAGATACATTCGTCAGGGATCTCGTCATGATGTCGAATGACATGGTCGAAATCAATCCATCCCTACGTAAAGACACCGCCGAAGCCAAACGCGCGGAATTGCATCTGCATTCACCGATGAGCCAGATGGACGCTGTTTCATCCATCGAATCATTGGTCGCCCAAGCGGCAAAATGGGGACATCCGGCGATTGCAGTCACGGATCACGCAGGCGTCCAGGCATTTCCGGACGCTTATGCAGCGAGCCAAAAGCACGGCATCAAGGCGATATTCGGATTGGAAGCGAACTTAGTCGATGACGGCGTCCCGATTGCCTACGAAGAACGCCACGCATTGCTCGAGGAAGAGACCTTCGTCGTCTTCGACTTGGAGACGACTGGATTATCTGCCGTCTACGACACAATCATCGAATTGGCAGCGGTCAAAATCAAGGGCGGAAATATCATCGATAAATTCGAGCGTTTCGCCAACCCGCACCATCCCTTGTCGGCGACAACGATCGACTTGACGGGCATCACGGATGACATGGTCCGAAACGCACCGGAAGTCGAAGAAGTGATCCGCGAATACCACGAATGGGCAGGCGATCATATCATGGTCGCGCATAACGCTTCATTCGATATGGGCTTCCTGTATGTCGCCTATAAGAAATACGGCATCGATAAAACGCATGCCACGATTGATACACTAGAACTTGCCCGCATGCTTCACCCGGAAATGAAGAACCACCGTTTGAACACGCTGGCGAAAAAGTTCAATATCGAACTGACGCAGCATCACCGCGCCATCTACGATACGGAAGCGACCGCTTACCTGTTGACGCATCTATTGAAAGAAGCGGACGATAAAGGCATCCTTTACCACGATCAATTGAATGATTATGTCGGGACGGGGGATTCCTATAAGCGCTCCCGGCCGACGCATTGCACTTTGCTGGCAAAAGACCAGGAAGGCTTGAAAAACCTGTTCAAGCTCGTTTCAGCCTCCCATATCAATTATTTCTACCGTGTCCCGCGTATTCCTCGCTCATTGTTGCAGCGCCACCGAAAAGGCTTGCTCGTCGGTTCGGGCTGCGATAAAGGCGAAGTGTTCGAAGCGGTCATGCAGAAGTCGATGGAAGAAGTGGAACGCACTGCACAGTTCTATGATTATTTGGAAGTGCATCCGAAAGAAGTGTACCAGCCATTGATCGACCGCGAATTGATCCGCGACGAATGGAATCTAGAAGACATCATCCGCAAGCTGGCCAAAGTGAGCCGCAAGCTCGATAAGCCGCTGGTCGCGACAGGAAATGTCCATTACCTTGATGAAACGGATGCCATCTTCCGCCAAGTGCTGATCGGTTCCCAAGGGGGGGCGAATCCGCTTAACCGTTCGACCTTGCCGAAAGTTCATTTCCGGACGACGAATGAAATGCTCGATGCTTTCGATTTTCTTGGGGAAGAAACGGCACGTGAGATCGTAGTCGACAATTCCCTGAAGATTGCCGATATGATCGATGTCGTCAAACCGATCAAAGACGAATTGTATACACCGAAAATTGAAGGAGCGGATGAGGAAGTCCGTGAACTCAGCTATACGATGGCCCGATCGATTTACGGAGACGACTTGCCGGAAATCGTCGAGGCGCGCATCGAGAAGGAATTGAAGTCGATCATCGGCCATGGGTTTGCGGTCATCTATTTGATTTCGCATAAACTGGTAAAAAAATCGCTTGATGACGGCTATCTCGTTGGTTCCCGGGGGTCTGTCGGATCGTCCCTTGTCGCGACGCTGACGGAAATTACGGAAGTCAACCCTTTGCCGCCTCATTATGTATGCCGGAAATGCAAGAAATCCGAGTTCTTCGATGACGGCTCTGTCGGTTCCGGCTTTGACTTGAAAGATAAGGATTGCCCGGATTGCGGGATTCCGTATAAGAAAGATGGACAGGATATCCCGTTTGAAACCTTCCTTGGATTTAAAGGTGACAAAGTTCCCGATATCGATTTGAACTTCAGTGGCGAATATCAGCCGCAAGCGCATAATTACACGAAAGTGCTGTTTGGCGAAGACAATGTCTTCCGGGCAGGCACGATCGGGACGGTAGCAGAAAAAACAGCCTACGGGTATGTTCGAGGCTACGCCAATGATCGCGATATGACGATGCGCGGCGCGGAGATCGACCGTTTGGTGCAAGGCTGTTCTGGCGTCAAGCGCAGCACAGGCCAGCACCCGGGCGGCATCATCGTTGTGCCCGATTATATGGACATCTACGATTTCTCGCCGATCCAATTTCCGGCAGATGCACAAGATTCCGAATGGAAAACGACTCATTTCGACTTCCACTCGATCCACGATAATTTATTGAAGCTCGATATCCTCGGGCACGATGACCCGACAGTGATCCGCATGTTGCAGGATCTGTCCGGCATCGATCCGAAGACGATCCCGACAGATGATCCGGAAGTGATGAAGATTTTCGCTGGCCCCGAATCGCTCGGCGTCACGAAAGAGCAGATCGGCTGCAAAACCGGAACGCTCGGGATACCGGAGTTCGGGACGCGCTTCGTCCGCCAGATGCTCGAAGATACGAAACCGACGACGTTCTCTGAACTCGTGCAGATTTCCGGATTGTCGCACGGTACGGACGTATGGCTCGGCAATGCCCAGGAATTGATCCACAACGGCACTTGCCAGCTGTCCGACGTCATCGGCTGCCGGGATGACATCATGGTCTACTTGATCTATCAAGGGCTTGAGTCATCCTTGGCATTCAAGATCATGGAATCGGTACGGAAAGGGAAAGGCTTGACGCCGGAGATGGAAGCGGCGATGAAAGAGAAAGCCGTCCCGAACTGGTATATCGAATCATGCAAAAAAATCAAGTACATGTTCCCGAAAGCGCACGCCGCCGCTTACGTCTTGATGGCGGTCCGTATCGCTTATTTCAAAGTCCATTTCCCGGTCCTCTATTACGCAGCGTACTTCACGGTGCGGGCGGAAGATTTCGATGTCAATGCTATGGCGAAGGGATCCCAGTCAATCCGTGCCAAAGTGGATGAAATCAATTCAAAAGGATTGGAAGCATCGACGAAAGAGAAGAACTTGTTGACGGTCATGGAATTGTCGCTAGAAATGGTCGAGCGGGGCTATTCGTTCCAGAAGGTCGATCTGTATAAATCGTCGGCGGATGAATTCCTGATCGAAGGCAATACATTGATACCGCCGTTCAATGCAATTCCGGGACTTGGCACAAATGCGGCGAAATCGATTGTCGCCGCAAGAGCGGAAGGCGAGTTCCTGTCGAAGGAAGATTTGCAGCAACGCGGGCGCGTTTCAAAAACGATCATCGAGTACATGGATGACCACGGCTGCCTGGAAGGGATGCCTGATGCCAATCAGCTGTCCTTGTTCTAGTCAGTTGCGCCGCACCGCCAAGCATGGTATTATAGTAGTAACATTTACTGATAGCTCTGTCGCAGAAGAGTGGGTTCTCCCGCTCTTTTCTGTTTGTTATGGCATATTATTGGCAGGAGGCATTTTATGAGCAAAATTACAGAACAAATTGAAACAATGGCACAACCGATCATCGATGAGCTTGAATTGGAGCTCGTGGATATCGAATTTTTGAAAGAGGGGAAAAACTGGTTTCTTCGTGTCTACGTAGATAATCCACAAGCACCGATCGATATCGATCAATGCGCAATCGTCAGCGAACGATTGAGCGAAGTGCTGGATGCAACCGACCCGATCGAGCAGAACTATTTCCTCGAGGTATCTTCGCCGGGTGCCGAGCGGCCGCTGAAGAAAGAAAAGGATTTTGAAAAAGCATTAGGGAAATTCATCTACATCAAAACGTATGAGCCGGTAGAAAACACAAAAGAATTCGAAGGCTATTTGAAGTCATTTGATGAAGACCAAGTGGAGATTGAAATCAAAATCAAAACCCGCAGAAAGACCATCAGCATCCCGAAAAATAAAATTGCTTTGATTCGTCTGGCAATCGATTTTTCTGCAAGCTGAATAGAAGAATTTAGGAGTGAAAAAACTATGAGCAGTGAGCTATTGGATGCTTTAGAAGTATTAGAGAAACAAAAAGGGATATCACGTGATGTGCTGATTGAAGCGATTGAAGCTGCACTCGTCACCGCATACAAGCGCAATTTCAACCAAGCGCAAAACGTCCGTGTCGATTTGAACCTCGATACAGGGACGATGCTAGTGTATTCCCGTAAAGATGTAGTTGAGGAAGTTGAAGATGACCGCCTGCAAATTTCACTGGAAGATGCACGTGCCATCAATCCGGTTTATGAACTTGGCGATATTGTAGAAGAGGAAGTCACGCCGCGCAACTTCGGGCGTATTGCTGCCCAAACTGCAAAGCAAGTAGTTACACAACGCGTTCGTGAAGCAGAGCGTGGATTGATTTTTGAAGAATATGTCGACCGTGCAGATGACATCGTCAACGGAATTGTCGAACGCATGGACGCACGCAATCTATATGTCGGTTTAGGTAAAGTTGAAGCAGTGCTTCCCCAGACAGAACAAATGCCGAACGAAAGCTACCAGCCGCATGATCGCATCAAAGTCTATATCACAAAGGTCGAACGTACGACACGGGGCCCGCAAGTGTTCGTTTCACGTACACATCCGGGGCTTTTGCGCCGTTTGTTCGAAAACGAAGTGCCGGAAATTTATGATGGCATCGTCGAAATCAAATCGATTGCGCGTGAAGCGGGAGACCGTTCGAAAATCTCCGTCCATGCAAACGATGAAGAAGTGGATCCAGTCGGTTCATGCGTCGGATCACGTGGCGGCCGAGTACAGACCATCGTCAACGAACTGGGCGGCGAGAAAATCGACATCGTGGAATGGTCGGAAGATCCGGTCGTTTTCGTAGCGAATGCACTCAGCCCATCTAAAGTATTGGACGTACAGGTAAGTGAAGATGATAAATCGACGACAGTCGTCGTACCTGATTATCAATTGTCCCTTGCAATCGGCAAGCGTGGGCAAAACGCGCGCTTAGCGGCAAAATTGACAGGTTGGAAAATCGATATCAAGAGTGAAACGGATGCCCGTGAACTGGGGATTTATCCGTCTGCAGAGTCAGCGTCTGTTGGAGCAGAAGCAGACGAAGACGCGGATGGCTTTGATTTTTACGACGAAGAAGAATAAGCTGAGAAGGTGATATCCGTTGGCTATGCAAAAAAAGATTCCGTTAAGAAAATGCGTCGCGACTGGTGAAATGCATCCGAAAAAAGAAATGATTCGCGTGGTACGCTCCAAAGAGGGAGAGGTATTCGTCGACCTGACCGGCAAAAAGTCAGGAAGAGGCGCTTATGTTTCCAAATCGGAAGATGCCATTGAACTCGCACGTAAAAAGAAGGTATTGGACAAGCAGCTTGAAGTGAAAGTTCCAGGCGAAATCTATGAAGAGCTCGTCCATGCCGTACGCAGAGAGCAGCTGAAATCATGAATAAAGAAAAAATCCTGCAGTTTTTAGGGCTTGCCACGCGTGCGCGCAAACTGGTGACCGGTGAAGAACTGGTCATCAGCGAAGTGCGGCGCGGCAACGCGAAATTAGTCATTGTGGCTGAAGATGCGTCTGAAAACACGAGAAAGAAACTGCACGATAAATGCAATTCCTATAACGTACCAGTGCGCATAGGCGCTAGCCGCTATGAGATTGGGCATGCGATAGGAAAAGAAGCACGCGTCGTTCTGGCGATTACCGATAACGGTTTTGCCAAGAAAATGACGAGCTTGTTTGATGAAAACTAACCGGGGGTGAGCAGATGACCAAAATTCGAGTACATGAATACGCAAAAAAAGTAAATAAACCAAGCAAAGACATCATCGACGAATTGTCAAAAATGAATATTAAAGTCAATAACCATATGGCTACATTAGAAGATGCTGCTGTAACGAAATTGGACGGCATTTATAAAAAACCTGCACAAGGAAACCGTGCTCAAGGCGCGCAATCCCGCCCACAAGGCCAAAACCAGCGTCGCGGACAGAGCGGCCAAGGAAATCAGGGTGGACAATCCCGCCCTCAAGGTGGACAAGGCCAGAACCGCACAGGCGGGCAAGGATCCCAAAACCGCACACAAGGCACTCAAAACCGTTCGCAATCGACGCAACAAGGAACGGGAACTGCTGCAGGGCGTGGATCAAACTTCACGCCGAAAGCTGCAAAACCGGCTCCAGGACCAGGCCAGCGCGGCCGTTCAGGCGGACCGGGACGTGGCGGACAAAACCGCAACCGGAAAGGCAAACAGCAGCGTCCGGTGAATCCGATGCCGCCAATGCCGAAAAGAGAGAAAGAATTGCCGTCAAAAATCACATTCAGTGAATCATTGACAGTTGGCGATTTAGCGAAAAAGCTCGGTCGTGAGCCTTCAGAAATCATCAAGAAGTTATTCATGCTCGGCGTTATGGCAACCATCAACCAAGAGCTGGATAAAGATGCCATTGAACTTGTTTGTGCAGAATATGATGTGGAAGTAGAAGAAGAGATCCTGATCGACAAAACCGATTTGGAGGTCTACTTCGAACCGGAAGAAGAATCCATGAAAGAAGAACGCCCGGCAGTCGTAACCATCATGGGTCACGTTGACCACGGGAAAACAACTTTACTGGATTCCATCCGCCATACGAAAGTGACGGCTGGAGAAGCAGGCGGAATCACGCAGCATATCGGCGCTTACCAAGTCGTCGAAAATGACAAGAAAATCACGTTCCTTGATACACCTGGCCACGCAGCGTTTACAACAATGCGTGCTCGCGGTGCAAAAGTAACCGATATTGCCATCATCGTGGTTGCAGCGGACGATGGCGTCATGCCGCAAACGGTTGAAGCGATCAATCACGCGAAAGCAGCGGAAGTTCCAATCATCATTGCAGTCAACAAAATGGATAAGCCATCCGCTAACCCGGATCGGGTCATGCAGGAATTGACTGAACACGGTCTTGTTCCTGAAGCATGGGGCGGCGACACGATTTTCGTTCCGCTATCCGCTTTAAATGGCGAGGGGATCGATACACTTCTCGAAATGATTCTACTCGTTTCCGAAGTCGGCGAATTGAAAGCGAACCCTGGCCGCCGTGCAATCGGTACGGTCATCGAAGCTGAACTAGACAAAGGGCGCGGATCTGTCGCGACATTGCTCGTCCAGGACGGTACCTTGCACGTCGGAGACCCGATCGTTGTAGGCCATACCTTCGGCCGTGTCCGTGCGATGGTCAACGATCTTGGCCGCCGCGTGAAAACGGCTGGCCCGTCCACGCCTGTTGAAATTACAGGACTCAGCGATGTGCCGCAAGCTGGCGACCGTTTCGTTGTTTTTGAAGACGAGAAAACTGCCCGTCAAATCGGGGAAGCCCGTTCGGCTACAGCGCTTCAGGAAATGCGTTCTGAGAAGAACCGCGTGACACTCGATAACTTGTTTGATCAATTGAAACAAGGCGAGATGAAAGAGTTGAACTTGATCGTCAAAGCCGATGTTCAAGGGACAGTTGAAGCGATGGCTGCTTCACTGTTGAAAATCGATGTAGAAGGCGTCAACGTAAAAGTCATCCATACAGGCGCCGGAGCGATCACGGAATCCGATGTGTCACTTGCGGCAGCTTCGAATGCCATCATCATCGGCTTTAACGTACGCCCGGATGTCAACGCCAAGCGTGCGGCAGAAGCGGAAGGCGTCGACATTCGCCTGCACCGCATCATCTACAAAGTGATCGAAGAAATCGAAGCAGCGATGAAAGGTCTCTTGGACCCAGAGTTCGAGGAGAAAATCATCGGCCAGGCGGAAATCCGCAGCACGTTCAAAGTGTCTAAGGTCGGGACGATTGCCGGAAGCTATGTAACAGAAGGCAAAATCACCCGCGATAGCGGCGTGCGCATCATCCGTGACGGCATCGTCGTCTTCGAAGGTGAAATCGACACATTGAAACGCTTTAAAGATGACGCGAAAGAAGTCGCAAAAGGCTACGAATGTGGTGTAACGATCAAAAACTTCAACGATGTCAAAGAAGGCGACATCATCGAAGCATACATCATGGAAGAAATCGTACGTAAATGATCCTTTCGATGGAATGCGAATTTTTCATCCCTACCGCGCATTCATTGAAAGATAAACGTGCAGTCGTCAAAAGCATGATGACCCGCACCAAGCAAAAATTCAATGTATCGGCGGCGGAAGTCAGCCACCAGGAAGTTTGGCAGCGCACGCGACTCGCATTCGTCACTGTCGCTTCTTCAAAAGAAGTGGCGGAGCGCGAAATGGAGCATGTGCTGCGATTTCTGGAAAGCAACCCGTCGTGGGAATGCATGGAAATAGAGAAAGAATATTTGTAAGAACGGAGTGGATTCGAAATGTCATCAATGCGCTCGAATCGTGTAGCTGAGCAGATGAAAAAAGAGCTCGGCGATATTATCGGCAGAAAACTGAAAGATCCGCGCATCGGTTTTGTCACAGTGACAGATGTCGAAGTGACGGGCGACCTTCAGCAGGCAACAGTCTATATTAGCGTGCTGGGCGACGACAAAGCGAAAGAGCAGACATTGCTCGGCCTTGCGAAGTCCAAAGGATTCATCCGCTCGGAAATCGGGCAGCGGATCCGTTTGCGCAAGACTCCGGAGTTGGAGTTTGAAATCGATTCGTCTGTCGCATACGGCAATCGGATTGAATCACTGCTGCGGGATATTAAAGATCCAACAGAAGAGTAAACTGAAAGCCTGCCAGTCTATTTTTAGACAGCAGGCTTTTTTATACATAATAATACGGGTTGGTTTATAACTGACATGGAGAGGGGCTTGCGATATGGAACCGAATGGTATACTTCCATTATGGAAAGAACCGGGAATGACTTCACATGATTGTGTTTTCCGGTTGCGGAAGATCCTGAAAACGAAAAAGGTCGGGCACACCGGAACACTCGATCCCCAAGTGGACGGGGTGCTTCCAATTTGTCTGGGGCGTTCAACAAAAGTGGCCGAATACATCACTGACCAAGGGAAGACCTATGAAGCGGAAGTATTGATCGGGTTTTCGACTGAAACGGAAGATGCAGAAGGCGCGGTGGTCGAACAGGATACAAGTGAGAAGGCAATTTCCCGAAAACAATTGGAAAATGCATTGCAAAGCTTGACTGGAGATATCGACCAAATCCCCCCTATGTATTCGGCTGTCAAAGTGAATGGCAGAAAGCTTTATGAATATGCCCGCAAAGGCGAAACGGTTAAACGCCCAGTACGGACGGTGCATATTGACTCGATCGAACTTTTGGATGACGCGGAAACTTGGAGCGGGCAGAATATCAGTTTCCGCATCCGCATCCGTTGCGGCAAAGGGACGTACATCCGGACACTCGCTGTCCAGATCGGCGAAGCGCTAGGTTATCCGGCTCATATGTCGCGACTGACACGCACGCAGTCGGGCAGCTTTACGAAAGCTCAATGTGTGACGCTTGCCGAAGTCGAGGAAATTGCGCAAAATGGGGATATCGGTACTATTTTGCAGCCTCTTGCTTACGGCTTGAGTGCATTTCCCTTTGAAGAAATCACACCGGATTTGCTGTTCGGTATCAAAAATGGCCAGGTGCTTGATGAACATCCGATTCTTAAGACGGAACCGTTCGTCGTTTTCACGGTCAAAGGCGAACCGGCAGCATTGTATAAAAGGCATCCGGAAAAGCCGGGCAAAATGAAACCCGAAAAAATGTTTGGATTTCCTCCAACGGACGAGGTGTAGTATGAAAATCATTCACTTGAGTTATCCTCACGAGATGAAAGCACAAGAACAGGGCCCGCTGTCGATGGCGATCGGCTTTTTTGACGGCGTTCACCGCGGGCACCAGAAAGTGATCGGCACGGCAATTGACAAAGCCCAGGCAGGCGGGATGAAATCCGCTGTCATGACCTTCGACCCGCATCCATCGCTCGTGCTCGGCGGCCGGAAAGAAGAAGTTTTTTATATCACGCCGCTCGGCCAGAAGATGGAGATCTTGCAGGAAATGGGCGTCGACATCTGCTATATCGTTCGTTTTACTTCAGAGTTCGCAAAACTTTCCCCCGAACAATTCATCGAGCATTTCATCGATGGCCTCGGCGTCAAAGAAGTCGTTGCCGGATTTGATTTTTCGTTCGGCTTTAAAGGCGGCGGGGATATGGCGTTGATGGAATCTTACGGGAGCGGCCGGTATCGTGTCACGACAGTCGGCAAAATCGAAGCGGAAAATGAAAAGGTCAGCTCGACCCGCATCCGCCACTTGCTGAAAGATGGGCTGGTTGAGCCGGTCCATCATCTGCTCGGCAGGCCGTACCGGATTTCCGGAACGGTCGTCAACGGTGACAAGCGCGGCCGGACGATCGGATTCCCGACAGCTAATGTCGAACCGGAACTCGGCACATTTGTTCCGAAGCGTGGTGTCTACGCAGTTCGGATCGAAGTGCAAGGCGCTTATTTCGATGGAGTGTGCAATGTCGGCTATAAGCCGACATTCAATAATCCCGATGTCAAAGACCTGGTCATCGAAGTCCATATCCTGGATTTCGATAAGTCGATCTACGGCGAGAGAGTTGTCGTCGAATGGCATAAGCGCATCCGCGATGAACAGAAATTTTCCGGCATCGATGAACTGAAAACCCAGATCGGCCGGGACAAAGATACCGCAAAGCAATATTTTGAAGTATAGGGTGGACAGTTGATTTCAGGAAATCACTGTGCTATGATATCAAAGTACTGAACGTACTAACCGTTGCTTGGCAAATCGAATCACCAACGTTTGCTAGGTAATAGGGGCTATCAGAGATTAGGAGGTGGAACAGCATGGCAATCACTCAAGAACGTAAAAATGAATTGATCAATGAATACAAAGTGCATGACACTGATACTGGTTCTCCAGAAATTCAGATCGCCATTCTTACAGAAGACATCAACAACTTGAACGAGCACTTGCGTACCCACAAGAAAGATCACCATTCACGTCGTGGTCTATTCAAAATGGTCGGACGCCGTCGTAACTTGCTTAAATACCTACGCGAGAACGATGTACAACGCTACCGTGAGTTAATCGGAAGACTTGGCCTACGCCGATAATAGCAAGCTGAGAAAGCGGGATTCGTCCCGCTTTTTCTTTATGCTTAAAACTTATCATTGAATCGCACTTGATGTGCTTTTTTGATACACTATTTAAAGATACATACTACACGAAACACAGTAAGAGAGGAGCTCGACTATGGAGCAAACAAAAAAGGTTTACACATTTGACTGGGCTGGCCGCGAACTTAAGGTTGAAGTCGGTCAATTGGCAAAACAAGCAAACGGAGCGGCATTGATCCGTTATGGCGATACAGCAGTCCTATCCACAGCAACAGCTTCAAAATCACCTAAGCCGTTGGACTTTTTCCCGCTTACAGTGAACTATGAAGAGCGCCAATACGCAGTCGGGAAAATCCCGGGTGGATTCATTAAGCGCGAAGGACGCCCATCAGAAAAAGCGACATTGATCAGCCGTTTGATCGACCGTCCGCTCCGTCCGCTATTTCCCGATGGTTTCCGCAACGAAGTGCAAGTCATCTCGATGGTCATGTCAGTAGACCAGGATTGCCCATCTGAAATGGCAGCGATGTTCGGGTCATCCCTGGCATTGATGATTTCAGATATTCCATTCGATGGACCGATTGCTGGAGTAATCGTCGGCCGTATCGATGGGGAATACATCATCAACCCAACGAATGCACAAATGGAAAAAAGTTCAGTCAATTTGACGGTGGCGGGTACAAAAGAAGCCATCAATATGGTTGAAGCAAGTGCCAAAGAAGTTTCTGAAGAAGAAATTCTGGAAGCGATTATGTTCGGCCATGAGGAAATCAAAAAACTCATTGCTTTCCAGGAGGAAATCGCTGCAGAAGTAGCCAAAGAGAAAACAGCGGTTCAATTGTACGAACTGGATGCTGGATTGACAGCGGAATTGAAAGCTGCAGTCGAACAAGACATGAATGCTGCAGTCCAAGTGAACGAAAAGCAGGCACGCAACGAAGCCATTGCTGAAGTCCGCGAACGTGCGCTTGAAGCATATGCAGATTCAGAAGACGATATCAAGAAACAAGCGGGCCAAGTACTCGATAAAATGGTCAAAGATGAAGTCCGCCGCTTGATCACAGATGAAAAGATCCGTCCGGACGGCCGCGGCCCATCCGAAATCCGCGCGCTTTCTTCTGAAGTCGGCGTTTTGGCGCGTACTCACGGCTCCGGCCTCTTTACGCGAGGCCAGACGCAGGCGATGAGCATTTGTACGCTCGGCGCACTCGGCGATGTACAGATCATCGACGGCCTCGGCTTGGAAGAGACGAAACGCTTTATGCACCATTATAATTTCCCATTGTTTTCCGTTGGGGAAACCGGCTTCCTGCGCGGCCCAGGCCGCCGTGAAATCGGCCACGGCGCTTTAGGCGAACGTGCGCTTGAAGCGGTCATTCCAAATGAAAAAGATTTCCCCTATACGATCCGCCTCGTTTCGGAAGTGCTCGAATCGAACGGTTCTACATCACAAGCAAGCATCTGTGCCTCGACTTTGGCGATGATGGACGCTGGTGTTCCGATTAAAGCACCAGTTGCCGGGATTGCGATGGGGCTTGTGAAAAAAGGCGAGAACTATACAGTTCTTTCCGATATACAAGGGATGGAAGACCATCTCGGCGATATGGACTTTAAAGTAGCCGGGACAGCAGAAGGTGTTACGGCGCTTCAAATGGATATCAAAATCGACGGCTTATCACGCCAAATTCTGGAGGAAGCATTGACCCAAGCTAAAATCGGGCGTCTTCATATCCTGGAGTCGATGATTGCAACCATCAATACACCGCGCACCAACTTGTCGAAATTCGCACCGAAGATCATCATGGTGAAAATCAATCCTGACAAGATCCGCGACGTTATCGGGCCGGGTGGAAAAGTCATCAATAAAATCATCGATGAAACTGGCGTCAAGATCGATACCGAGCAAGATGGTACGATTTTCATTTCGTCCGTAGACGAAGAAATGAACGCCAAGGCGAAAGCGATGATCGAAAACATCGTACGCGAAGCGAAAGTCGGCGAATACTACGAAGGCGCGGTTAAGCGCATCGAGAAGTTCGGTGCATTCGTTGAATTGTTCCCAGGAAAAGACGGTCTTCTCCACATTTCAGAAATTCAGGAAGAACGGACGAAAGAAGTGGAAGATGTCTTGAAAATGGGCGATATCCTAAAAGTGAAAGTTATCGAAATCGATCGCCAAGGGCGTGTCAACCTTTCCCGGAAAACGGTTCTAAAAGAAGAAAAAGAAGCAGCCGAAAAAGCTTAATATATTTGATTAGATAAAACAGATTGCAGGAAAAATTGCCGGTGGTACACGCCGGCAATTTTTTTCATATACAGGAGGGCTTTCAATGGTTACCACTTATACTTGCCAAAATGGCATGCGCATCGTATCCGAGCATATTCCGCATTTCCGCTCAGTAGCGGTCGGTGTATTCGTCAATACAGGGTCACGTGATGAGCGACCGGAAGAAAACGGCATCACGCATTTCATTGAACATTTATTGTTCAAAGGCACCGAAAAGCGCAGCGCCAAAGACATCGCGCGGGAATTCGACCGCATCGGCGGCGATTTGAACGCCTATACATCAAAAGAATATACATGCTATTACGCCAAAGTGCTTGACCACCATGCATCCATGGCAGTTGAAGTGTTGGCGGATATGTTTTTCAATTCGGTGATGGACCCGGTAGAGATCGATAAAGAGCGGCTCGTCGTCAAAGAGGAAATCAGCATGACCGAAGATATGGCAGATGATGATGTCCACGAGCAATTATGGCGGGTCATGTATCCCGACAATGCAATCGGGGCCCCAATTTTAGGCACCGTCGAAACACTGGACCGATTTTCAAGACAGCAGATTTTGGATTATATGGAACGCCATTACACACCGTCAAATACGGTCATTTCCGTAGCGGGCCATATCGATGGCGAATTGCTCAGCCAAATCGAAACTTTATTCGGTTCATTTGAACGGAAAAGCCCGGAAAATGCACATGTCATGCCGACGTTCGTGCCCGGGCAGTCGATCAAGCATAAAGAAACTGAACAAGCCCATATCTGTCTAGGATATCCAGGCCTTTCTTTGCAGGACGATAAGCTGTTCGCGCTGGCGGTGTTGAACAATATCGTCGGCGGCTCGATGTCATCCCGGCTGTTCCAGGAAATCCGTGAAGACCGGGGGCTTGCCTATTCGGTCTATTCCTATCATTCCGCCTACTCTGACCACGGCACGCTCGCCATCTATGGCGGCACTGCCGATCATCAAGTCGGGGAAGTGGAAGAATTGATCCGGACATCGCTGCAGCGCATGCGAGAAGGCGACATCAGCGACTCGGAAATTTCGGATTCCCGCGAGCAATTGAAAGGCAATTTGCTGCTCGGCCTCGAAAGCACAGGATCCAGGATGAGCCGCAACGGAAAATACGAATTGCTCCATGGTAAACACCAGTCCGCCGACGATATCATCCGTTTGATTGATGCAGTCGAGCGTGAACATGTACTGGATTTGATGCAATTGACTTCTGCTGCGCCGGCTGTCTCCATCATCCGTTCCCAATGAAAGAGCAGGAATTGCGACAATTTGTCGCGCTAATGCGATAAATTATGTTACAATAACGCAAATTAACCAAGAAGGAGAGAGTCGAGTGAAAACCTATAATGTAGCGATCATGGGCGCAACCGGTGCCGTCGGTCAGCAAATGAAAGATCAGCTGGAAAAGCGCAATTTCCCTGTCGGGGACATCAAATTCCTGTCTTCTGCACGCTCTGCCGGCAAGGAAATCGAGTTCAACGGAAAGTCCTATACCGTAGAAGAAGCGGTGCCTGAATCATTTGACGGCGTGGATATCGCCTTGTTCAGCGCAGGCGGCAGCATTTCGGAAAAGTTTGCGCCAGAAGCAGTTAAACGCGGTGCAGTCGTTGTCGACAATACGAGCGCATTCCGCATGAATGAAGATGTGCCACTCGTCGTCCCTGAAGTGAATAAGTCTGCGCTGAAAGGCCATGCAGGCGTGATCGCCAACCCGAATTGCTCGACGATCCAAATGGTATGCGCATTGCAGCCGCTAAAAGAGCAGTTCGGTTTGCGGAAAATCATCGTTTCCACTTACCAGGCGGTTTCTGGCGCTGGCATCGATGCGATCAATGAATTGAAAGAACAGGCAGCAGATTTCGATAACGCGGCAACTGCCGAAGCGAAAGTCTTGCCCGTGAAGTCAGCCGATCGCCATTATCCGATCGCTTTCAATGCGGTGCCGCAAATCGACCAGTTTGCAGATAACGGCTATACGCTGGAAGAAATGAAAATGATCAACGAAACGAAGAAAATCATGAGCGACCAAGGCTTGGCGGTCGCGGCGACTTGTGTGCGATTGCCTGTCGTGACAGGCCATTCCGAATCAGTCTATGTGGAGTTGGGCGATGCGCCGTCAATCCAGCAAGTGAGAGATGTGCTGAGCGATGCCCCAGGTGTCGTGCTTCAGGACAACCCGGCCACTCAGGAATACCCGATGCCTTTGATGGCAGCTGGGAAAGATGATGTATTCGTCGGCCGCATCCGGAAAGACCTCGATAACCCGAATGGCTATCATTTGTGGATCGTCTCCGATAATTTGATCAAAGGCGCGGCATTGAACTCGGTTCAAATTGCTGAAGCACTCATCGAAGAACAATTGCTTTAATCTTTGCAGCTGATTATCCAACAGTGGGTGACCAGGCAAAGCCTGCAAAATGAACAGCCATCCGGTGCCTATTGGAAGATGTTTCTTCCTCGTGCATGCGGATGGCTTTTTTTATTTGGCGGGCATATGCTTTTGCGGCAAATGCAGCATTCAAAAGACCGCACATATTTTTTCTTTGGACTGTTACCGGTGATTACCGTATAATGAAGTCTATGGATCTGTACGGGTGAAATATTTTTAGGAGGAAATCAATTGAGTAAAATTAAAAACGAAGTCATTAGAGTAATTCCGCTTGGCGGAGTAGGAGAAATCGGGAAAGCGATGTACGTCATCGATATTGATGATGACCTATTCGTCGTCGACAGCGGATTGATGTTCCCGGAAGACGAGATGCTTGGCGTCGATATTGTCATTCCTGATGTCACGTATCTCGAAGAAAACAAAGACCGCGTCAAAGGGATTTTCTTGACGCACGGACATGAAGATGCGATCGGATCGATTGCTTATTTATTGAAGAAAGTACAAGCGCCGGTTTACGGCTCTAAGCTGACGATCGCACTTGCAAAAGAGCATGTGAAAGAGCTTGGCTCACTTAAGCACCATAAGTTCTTTGAAGTGACGAACAAGAGCCGCATGAATTTCGATAAAACACACGTAACCTTTTTTCATACAACACACAGCATCCCGGATGCACTCGGCATCGTTTTCCATACATCCGAAGGCGCCATCGTCCATACCGGTGAATTCAAATTCGACCAATCGATGCAAGGAAGCTACCGTCCGGATTATGCCAAAATGGCGAAAGTCGGTGAAGATGGCGTCTTGATGCTGCTCTCGGATTCCACCGAAGCTGAGCGCCCTGGATATACAACATCCGAAACCGTGATTGCCGACCATATCCTGACGGCCTTCCACCAAGCGCCGGGACGCATTCTCGTGTCACTTTATTCATCAAACTTCATCCGTATCCAACAAGTATTCGATATTGCCCATCAAACCGGCAAAAAAGTGGCCGTAGTCGGCAAGAGCTTAGAGAAGAGCTATGAAGTCGGCTTGCGCCTCGGTTATTTGGAAGTGGACGAAGAAACCGTCATTTCCGTGAAGGATCTTGAGAAATACAATGATGATGAAGTCGTCATCATCGTTACTGGCAACCAAGGGGAACCGTTGGAAGCACTCGATAAAATGGTCAAGCGCCAGCACAAAGATGTGCGCATCAATGAAACGGATACGGTATTGATTACATTCACCCCATCTCCAGGTATGGAAGTGCCGATGTTCCAGACGATGAATAAACTGGCTAAAGCCGGAGCGAAAGTCCTGACATCGAATAAGAAAGTCCACGTTTCCGGTCATGGCAGCCAGGAAGATTTGAAAATGATGCTGAACTTGATGCAGCCGAAGTATTTTATCCCGATTCAAGGGGAATATAAAATGCTTATCGCCCATTCGAAATTGGCTCAGCAAGTCGGAATTGCAAAACCTAATATCTTTATCGCCGATAAAGGCGATATCGTCGAATACAGAAAAGAAAAGGTCCGCATGAGCGGCCGTGTAACGACAGGAAATGTTTTGATCGATGGAATCGGAATCGGGGATGTCGGCAATATTGTTTTGCGTGACCGCAAATTATTGTCTCAAGACGGGATCTTTATCGTCGTCGTCACGTTGAACCGTAAAGAGAAGCGCATAGCTTCGGGACCTGAGATCATATCCAGAGGCTTCGTGTATGTCCGCGAATCGGAGAAGCTATTGGATGAATCAAGTCAATTGGTGAGCAAAGTCGTCGATAAATATGTGACGCGCGATGCGTTCGAATGGAACAATATCAAACAGGAAATCCGCGATACGCTCAATTCGTATTTGTACCAGCAGACGAAGCGGCGCCCGATGATCATTCCGATCATCATGGAGTACTAAAAAATACAAGTAAAGGGATTCCATACCGATTCACTCGGCAGGAATCCCTTTTCAATACGTAAGAAAAGAGGGAGTACCATGGCGCGAAGCCGTACGAACACAAAAACTAGCGCGAAGCCGCGTACTAAACCGCGCACCAAACCGAAAGCGAAAAAGAAAAAAAGACAGCCATTGCCGATGGTCGCCTATGAAGTGATCGGCCTCATCATGATCGGCATCGCCATATTGATGGTTTTTCGGCTCGGCTTAATCGGGCGCATGTTCAATAATATTGCCGAGTACATGCTCGGGTATCTGGCGTTTCTTGCGCCCATTGCTTTGATTGCAGCAGCTCTTCATATCATGGTCAAGCGGGGATTGCCCAAAGTCAGCCCTAAAATTGCAGCCGGTTCCGTATTTCTGTTGTCCGGAGCGTTGCTGATCAGCCATTTAGTTTGGGCAGCCGGTTCGATCTTGCCGATCACTTCGGCAAATGTATTGTCTGAAACATCGAAAATGACACAAATGACAGGAAACATCTGGGGGGATTATCAAGCTACTGGCGGCGGCCTGGTCGGCGCTTTACTCTACTCAATGCTGCATCTGCTTTTTGCGACTGCCGGTACATGGGTGATCGCTTTCATTCTTTTGTCGATCGGTGCCATTATACTGACCGGAAAGACAGCTGCTCCTTTCATTGCGGAACGATTGCCGGTTATCGGGGATGCGATCCGCTCCTTGATAGAACGCATTAAACCTGAAAAGAAACAAGCTAATAAACAACCGCGCAAAAAAAATGCGCCTGAAAAAGTGCTCGAAATGAACGATCAATTGGAATACGACGATGCTCTGGAAGAAACAGAGACCACGCTGGTCTTTAATCAGGAGACAGAGCGCGAGCAGGAAAATGAAGCGGAAAAAGAGCCGATTATTTCTGCATTCACTGAAAACGTCAAACCGAAACGGCAAGCTGCAAATGAGGAAAAGCCGAAGTCCGGAGTAACAGAAGAAGGTAGACAAGTAGATCCGGAAACCGGTGAAATCCTGAAGGAACCGGTGATGTCGATGAAAGAGGAAGCGGAAAATGAAGATTATGCTTTGCCGCCGATCGATCTATTGACCTTGCCGCCGCATAGCGACCAAAGCGGCGAATATTCTGGCATCCAAAAAAACGCCAAGAAACTCGAGAAAACTTTCCAAAGCTTCGGCGTTCGCGCGAAAGTGACGCAAGTCCACCTGGGACCTGCCGTCACGAAATATGAAGTGCTGCCGGATGTCGGCGTGAAAGTCAGCAAAATCGTCAGCCTGCACGACGACTTGGCGCTGGCGCTAGCCGCCCGTGATATCCGCATCGAAGCCCCGATTCCCGGGAAATCGGCGATCGGCATCGAAGTGCCGAATACGGAAGTGGCGGTCGTGAGCCTTAGGGAAGTATTGGAATCGGAAGAAAACAATAAACCCGACTCGAAATTATTGTTCGGGTTGGGGCGCGACGTGACGGGCCAGGCAGTCATGACCGAACTCAATAAAATGCCCCATCTGCTCGTGGCAGGCTCGACCGGCAGCGGGAAATCGGTATGCATCAACGGCATCATCACCAGCATCATCATGCGCGCCAAGCCGCATGAAGTGAAGATGATGATGATCGACCCGAAAATGGTCGAATTGAATGTCTATAATGGCATCCCGCATTTGCTTGCACCGGTCGTGACGGATCCGCGCAAAGCGGCACAAGCCTTGAAGAAAATCGTTTCGGAGATGGAGCGGCGCTATGAGCTGTTTTCCCATACCGGCACCCGCAATATCGAAGGCTATAATGATTATGTGCAAACCTTCAATGAAGAAAATGAAGAAAAACATCCGAAGTTGCCGTTCATCGTCGTCATCGTCGACGAGCTCGCGGATTTGATGATGGTCGCGTCCAATGAAGTGGAAGACGCCATCACAAGGCTCGCGCAAATGGCGCGTGCTGCGGGCATCCATTTGATCATCGCGACACAGCGCCCGAGCGTCAATGTCATTACCGGCGTCATCAAGGCAAATATTCCGTCGCGCATTGCATTTGCGGTATCATCCGCGATCGATTCCCGGACTATCTTGGATATGGGAGGAGCAGAAAAATTGCTCGGCCGCGGGGATATGCTGTTCCTTGGCGCTGGACAATCGAAACCGGTGCGCGTGCAAGGGGCATTCCTGTCGGATACAGAAGTAGAGAAGATCGTAGATTTTGCGATCGAGCAACAGAAAGCGCAATATCAGGAAGACATGATTCCATCCGATGTCGAGGAAGTAAGCCTCGACCAGGAAACGGACGAACTGTATGATGAAGCGGTGCAATTGGTCACAGAAATGCAGACGGCATCCGTTTCGATGTTGCAGCGCAGATTCCGCGTCGGGTATTCACGTGCGGCCCGGCTTATAGACCAAATGGAGCAGCGCGGAGTGGTGGGGCCATATGAAGGCAGTAAGCCACGGCATGTTCTGGTTCCTAAGCAGGAAGAATATTGATAGGCCGATAGTTGATTTGTGACAAAATGTTCAGTATTTGAGATAGCTTGTAAAGGAAAATTCGCAGAATTCGACAAATTGCTATTTATTTCACTCCTATTAAATGGTATAGTAATTCTGATTAGTAGGAATGTTTTACATCAGATGTCTGATCTCTGTCATGGGTGGTGAATCATATGACAATCAAATCGGATCACCGTGCTTTGTATCTCCAAGTGATCGATCGAATGAAGCAGGATATTGCAGCGGGTGTCTATAAAGAGAAAGAGAAATTGCCATCCGAATTCGAACTATCGAAATCACTTGGTGTGAGCCGTGCGACTCTTCGTGAGGCGCTGCGGCTTCTGGAAGAAGATAATGTAATCGTCAGGCGCCACGGTGTCGGGACGTTTGTCAATTCGAAACCGGTTTTTTCATCGGGCATCGAGGAATTGACAAGCGTCTCCGATATGATCCGGCAGGCGGGAATGGAACCCGGGGTAGTCTATTTGAGTACTTCGGAGTCCATTTGTTCTGAAGAAGATGTTAAACGCTTTCATTGCAATCCGGATGATACTGTCATTTCAATTGAACGCGTCCGAACGGCAAACGGGGAACCCGTCGTCTATTGCATCGACAAAGTTCCTTCCGTCTATATGCCCGAAGGTTTTCTCGGACGCAAAGAAAGCTCCATTTTCTCGGCGCTCGAGGAATCCGGCGAAATCCGCATCTCATATGCGGTAACCTTCATCGATCCAACTGGCTATCATGAAGAAGCCTCGCCGATTCTCGAATGCGACCCGGAAACTGCATTACTCGTATTAAAGCAGCATCATTACGATGAAAACGATCGGCTGGTGCTGTATTCAAAGAACTATTTCCGGGCTGACAAGTTCAGTTTCCATGTAGTTCGCAAACGTCTGTAAACATCTGATTCCTGCTATTATCAAAAAAACCTTGGGGGTTATTACATTGATTAAACGTAAATTTGGCGTAGGTTTATCATTAATGCTGGCAGCTGGAGTTCTTGCAGCATGCGGTAGCGACGAAGACACTTCAAACGGCGGCGAGTCTGCTGAAGGCGGAGAAGGCACTGAAGAAGCAAGCGATTTCTCCGTAGCGATGGTAACGGATGTTGGCGGCGTGGATGACAAATCCTTCAACCAATCAGCTTGGGAAGGCATCCAACAGTTCGGTGAAGAAAACGGGCTTGAAAAAGGCGATGGCGGGTATGATTACCTCCAGTCCGCTTCCGACGCAGATTATAACACCAACTTGAATAACTTGATCCGCCGTGATTTTGACGTAGTATTCGGTATCGGCTTCCTGATGGAAGGTGCTGTAGCGGAAATCGCTGAGCAGCAGCCTGACGCACAAATCGCTATCATCGATGCAGTAGTAGATGCTCCCAACGTAGCAAGCGTCATGTTCAAAGAGCAAGAGGGTGCATTCCTTGCGGGTGTCGCTGCAGCATTGATGACTGAAACTGATAAAATCGGTTTTGTCGGAGGAATGGAAATTCCGGTTATCGAGCGCTTTGAAGCCGGTTTCCTTGAAGGCGTAAAAGCTGTCGACGAATCAATCGAAGTTGATGTTCAATATACAGGTGCTTTTGATAAAGCGGAATTAGGTAAAACAACAGCGAACCGCATGTACGGCGCTGGAGCTGACATCATCTTCCACGCTGCAGGCGGAACAGGGAATGGTGTTTTCACAGAAGCAAAAGAACGCAAAGAAGCAGATCCTGAAGCAAACGTATGGGTTATCGGCGTTGATGCTGACCAATACGAAGAAGGGCAAACTGGCGATGAGAACGTCACTTTGACTTCTGTATTGAAACGTGTTGACTCAGCTGTCATGAATATTTCCGAGCAAGCGATGAACGGGGAATTCCCAGGCGGCGAAACGGTCACTTATGGTTTGTCAGATGAAGGGGTAGGGCTTGCGGATTCACGCGGAGCGATTCCTGAAGACATCATGGCTCAAATCGAAGAATACAAAGAACAAGTTATTTCCGGTGATATCGAAGTTCCCGAAACACTTTCCGAATAAGCTGTAGTTAAATACGGTCAATCATAAAGACCGGGCATTCCGGTCTTTATGATTTTTTTTACGTCTATTTTTCAAAAGATTAATAGATGAAAGTTTTCTGCAGAAAGAAGGCTTTCATGTATTAATTCATTTAAGTAAGAAATACCAGTTTTCGAGGGAGTGGAAACCGTGGAATATGTAATTGAAATGCTGAATATCCGCAAAGAGTTCGGGAATTTTGTCGCCAATGACAATATCACTCTCCAACTTGAAAAAGGCGAAATTCACGCACTGCTCGGTGAAAATGGGGCAGGGAAGTCAACTTTAATGAACGTTTTATTCGGTTTGTATCAACCGGAAGGCGGAGAAATCCGGGTTAGAGGCAAGAAAGTGGATATTACCGATCCCAATGTAGCGAACGGGCTTGGCATCGGCATGGTGCACCAGCATTTCATGCTTGTCGAGAACTTCAGTGTCACGGAAAACATCATTCTCGGCAGTGAGCCGACAAAGTTGGGCGTCACCAACAAAAAAGACGCTGCTAAAAAAGTGGAGGAGTTATCGGAACAATACGGCTTGAATGTCGATCCCTATGCCATCATCGAAGATATATCTGTCGGGATGCAGCAGCGTGTGGAAATTTTGAAAACGCTTTACCGGGGTGCGGAGATCTTGATTTTTGACGAGCCGACCGCCTCTCTTACACCTCAGGAAATCACAGAGTTGGTACAGATCATGAAGCGTTTAATCGCCGAAGGCAAGTCCATTATCCTAATCACCCATAAATTGAAGGAAATAATGGATGTTTCAGACCGCGTGACCGTCATCCGAAAAGGACAAGGAATCGGAACGGTGACAACTGCTGAAACGAATCCAAACGAATTGGCTGCCTTAATGGTCGGACGCCAAGTGACATTTAAGACCGAAAAAGGCCCGGCTCATCCAACAGAAGAAACGTTAACGATCAAAGATTTGGTGGTTGAAGATTACCGAGGCATCGCCAAGGTGAAAAACTTGAATCTAGCCGTCCGCAAAGGCGAAATTGTCGGAATTGCAGGAATAGATGGCAACGGCCAATCAGAATTGATCGAAGCGATTACCGGGCTGCGAAAAGTCAAGAGTGGCCAAGTGTTGATCCATGGCAAGGACGTCACCGGGATGAAACCGAGAAAAGTGACGGAATCCGGCGTCGGCCACATTCCGCAAGATCGCCATAAGCACGGTTTGGTGCTCGATTTCCCGATCGGCCATAATATTGCTTTGCAAACCTATTATATGGCGCCGATCTCGAAGTCCGGAATTATGGACTATAACAAGATTACGGAAAAAGCACAGCAAATCATCAAGGATTTCGATGTCCGTACGCAAGGGCCTCATGAACCGGCGCGCGCTTTGTCAGGGGGCAACCAGCAAAAAGCGATCATCGGGCGCGAAGTAGACCGCAATCCGGACCTGCTCATCGCCGCACTTCCGACGCGCGGTTTGGATGTGGGGGCAATCGAATTCATCCACAGCCGCTTGATTGAACAACGCGATAAGGGCAAAGCTGTTTTATTGATTTCATTTGAATTGGATGAAGTCATGAACGTCTCTGACCGGATCGCCGTCATCCATGATGGGGAAATTGTCGATATAGTAGTGCCTGAAGAAACAACAGAGCAAGAACTTGGCCTGCTTATGGCAGGACATGCGGAAAAAGACAAGAAAGGCGGGAAGCACCGTGTCGAATAGAGCGACAAACTTGCTGGTCCCGATCGTTTCCGTCGTACTCGGCCTGATTGTAGGGGCGATTATTATGCTTGTCAGCGGCTATAGCCCGATTGAAGGCTATGCGGCATTATGGAATGGGATTTTTGGGGACCTTTACACAATCGGCGAAACACTTCGCCAAATTACACCTTACCTACTGGCCGGGTTGGCAGTAGCATTCGCTTTCCGTTCTGGATTGTTCAATATCGGGGTTGAAGGTCAATTGATTGTCGGCTGGTTCGCAGCTGCCTATGTAGGTGTGGCAGTTGAATTGCCGAAAATCATCCACTTGCCGTTGGCGATTTTGGCGGCAGCCGTGGCTGGAGCTTTATGGGGCTTCGTTCCCGGGCTTTTGAAAGCCAAATTCAGGGTCCATGAAGTCATCGTCACCATCATGATGAATTACATAGCGCTTCACGTGACTAACGCTTTGATCAGAACAGTTTCTGAAGGCGGAGACCGCACTGAACAGATTTTCACCAGTGCTTCACTCCGCTCAGAATTCCTGCAAAATCTGACTGAGTTTTCGCGTCTGCATTATGGTATATTACTGGCGCTTGTCATGGTCGGTGTCATGTGGTTCATCCTGGAAAAGACAACGCTCGGCTTTGAATTGAAAGCTGTTGGTTTCAATCAAAACGCTTCTGAATATGCCGGGATGAACGTCAATAAAAACATCATCCTCGCGATGGTCATCTCCGGTGCATTCGCCGGACTTGCCGGGGCGATGGAAGCACTCGGGACGTTTGAATATGTTTCATCCAAAGGCGGATTTACCGGGATTGGGTTTGACGGCATCGCCGTAGCACTGCTAGGCATGAATACGCCGCTTGGAGTCGTTTTCGGAGCCACGCTATTCGGTTCCTTGAAATACGGTGCACTGAATATGCCGAATGCTGCCGGGATTCCGATCGAGATCGTTGAAATTGTCATTGCCGTGATCATCTTCTTCGTAGCATCCGGCTATATTATCCGTTTGCTGCTGCTTCGTGCAGCGGGCAAAAAGAAGGAGGCGAAGTGATATGAGTTTTCTGGATATCCTATATTTCATCGTCCCTTCAGCGATTTTCTACGCAGCACCGCTAATTCTCGTGGCCATCGGCGGAGTGTTCTCTGAGCGTTCCGGCGTCGTCAACATCGGCCTCGAAGGCTTGATGGTCATCGGCGCGTTTGTCGGGATTTTATTCAATTTGCTGTTCGCGGACACATTCGGCGGAATGACGCCATGGCTGTCGTTGATTGCCGCCATGGTGGCAGCGCTTTTGCTGTCGCTATTGCACGCGGTCGCGTCGATTTCATTCCGCGCAGACCAAGTCGTTTCAGGGGTTGCCATTAACTTATTGGCGATTGCACTTGCGCTCTACTTGGTGAAAAGTATTTTCGATAAAGGCCAGACGGATTTCATCAGTGAACGGTTTGCGCGATACAACGTGCCGATCCTTTCAGACATTCCGGTAATCGGCCCATTGTTCTTCACCTCCGTCTACAACACTTCATTCTTTGCGATTGCAGTTGCGTTCCTGGCATGGTTCGTCATCTACAAGACACCGTTCGGCTTGCGTTTGCGCGCAGTCGGCGAGCATCCGATGGCAGCTGATACGATGGGGATCAACGTCGCAAGAATGCGCTATGTAGCGGTCATGATTTCCGGCGCCCTTGCTGGTATCGGAGGCGCGATCTACGCACAGACGATCACAGGTGACTTTGGGCATGCGACGATCAACGGCCAAGGATTCATGGCACTGGCTGCGATGATCTTCGGTAAATGGCATCCACTCGGTGCGATGGGCGCAGCTTTATTCTTCGGCTTTGCGCAGTCGTTGAGCATCGTCGGTTCCTCGATTCCTTATATCCAGGAAATACCGAACGTGTTCTTGCTTATTTTGCCATACGTACTGACGATCCTCGCACTGGCTGGCTTTATCGGCCGTGCAAATGCACCGAAAGCAAATGGGAAACCATATATTAAAGGGCAGCGATAAGAAGAATCTTATAATGTTTTTTGGACTGATGGGAATTTTCCCATCAGTTTTTTTTGTGAAAAATCAAACGATCGTCAAGGCGATCTGTTGCAATCGTTCACTGCGCAATTCAATACCTCGTATCGATCGGGAAGTGAAAGGGAGGGGAATTCGGCAAGATCTTGCGGGCTGTTTAAATTCTCCTAGCTTTTTCCGGTTGATTCCCCCGGTTTCATTGCAATTAAAGGAAAAAGTCCGGTATAGTTAGTGTAAGAATCATGAGAGGGGATCCAACATGTTTGAAACAAAAAAGATAGCTAAAGGCGTCACTGTCCATGTTCATGAGACGACGCAATTTAAAACGATAAATTTTTCGATCCGCTTCAAGGACCGGCTCACAGTAGAAAATGCTTCAGAACGAGCGATTCTGGCGAATGTCCTGCAGCATAGCAACGAAAGATATCCATCTCATACAGCACTTCGCATAGTGCTAGATGATTTATATGGGACATCGTTATACATAGATTCCACAAAACGTGGAGACGACCATATCGTCTCTTTGAATGTTGAAACTGTAAACGACCAGTATTTGTCGGATGAAGGCGTGCTGGAGAAGGTATTGAACTTGATGTATATCGTCTTGTTCAAACCGAATCTTGAAAACGGCCTATTCAAGGACAGTGTGTTCAAGCGCGAGCAGGAAGCTGTCGTCCAGCGCATCGAATCTGTCTTTGACGACAAAACCCGCTATGCACAGCAGCGCATGATGGAACTGGGGCTTCCCGGGCATCCGGCTTCGATTACATCCAATGGATCGATCGAACAAGTGAAAAACGTCACCAACGATGCGCTTGTCACAGCTTACCGGAATATGCTGGAGAATAATGAAGTGGAAATTTATGTAGTGGGAGATGTATCACCTGAATCGATTACATCCCATATCCGCGACTATTTCCATTTTGCGGATCGCAAAGAACTTCCTGCAAAAACGAAAAACCAATTGCAGCCGCCAAAACAATCCCGTGTACTTGAATATGAGGATATGAAACAAGGAAAATTGCATATGATGTTCTTCACGCCAGTGACGTTCCGCGATGAAAATTTCCCGGTCATGCAATTGTTGAACGGCATTTTCGGCGGCTATGCGCATTCCAAGTTGTTCACCCATATCCGGGAGAAGGAAAGCATGGCGTATTACGTGTCGAGTTCCTACGCATCGCAATTCGGCTTGATGTTCGTGCTGGCCGGGATCGACGGCAAGCTGGAAGAAAAAGCGGTTTCTTTAATTCTCGAGCAATTGGAGGAAATCAAGAAAGCGAACATCACCGACACTGAACTGGATCAGACGAAGGCGCTATTGACTAATCAATTGAAAGAAGCGCTCGACTCTGCGAGAGGGCAAATTGAAATATACGACCAATATATGGAATTGACCGAGGATTTTGAAATAACTTACTTAACCGATAGATGGGAAAAAGTGACAAAAGAGCAGATTGCGCAAGCAGCTAAAGATATGAGCTTGCAAATGACGTATTTCTTGTCCGGCAAGGAGGATGCAGCCGATGAATAAAGTGGAATTCAACCAATTGGAAGAAACTCTCTATCACGAAGAACTGCCGAACGGGTTAACGGTTTATATTTTGCCGAAACGCGGCTTTTCAAAAACCTATGCGACGTTCACTACCAAATACGGGTCGATCGATAACCATTTCGTGCCGCTAGGGGAAAAAGAAGCGGTTCAAGTGCCGGATGGCATCGCCCATTTCCTGGAACATAAAATGTTCGAAAAAGAAGAAGGCGATATTTTCCAGGAGTTCAGCAAAAATGGTGCTTCCGCCAATGCGTTCACCTCATTCACCCGGACAGCGTATTTGTTCTCTGCCACAGGGCGCATTCAGGAAAACGTGACGACATTGCTGGATTTTGTCCAGAGTCCATATTTCACCGAACAAACGGTGGAAAAAGAAAAAGGCATCATTGCGCAGGAAATCACGATGTATGATGACCAGCCGGATTGGCGCCTGTATTTCGGCATCATCGAGAACTTATACAAGAACCATCCCGTCAAAATCGATATCGCCGGGACGGTCGATTCAATCCAGGATATTACGGCTGAACATTTATACACTTGCTACCATACTTTCTACCACCCGTCGAATATGGCATTGTTCATCGTCGGGAATGTGGAGCCGGACAGCATGATGCAGTTTGTCAAAGACAACCAGGCAGGCAAAACATTCGATGAACCAGCACCGATCGAGCGCATTTTCCCGGAAGAGCCGAAAGAAGCGGCGGTAAAAGAACGCACATTGGAAATGGCTGTCCAGAAGCCTAAAGTGTTTGTCGGCGTAAAACCGGAACGACTCGACCTGTATGGGCCGGAGATGCTTAAGCATGAGCTGTCCGCGCAGCTCGCATACGAATTGCTGTTCGGCAGAACGTCGAATTTTTATCACGAGGCATATGAGAATGGCTGGATCGATGAATCGTATTCATTCGATTACTCATTAGAAAGCGGCTTCGGATATGCATTGATCGGCTCGGATACGAATCATCCGGAAAAGCTTGCGGAAGAGATCAAGAAAGCGATCCACCAAGCTGTTGAGAAATGGCCGTTCGGACAGGAAGATCTGGACCGCGTCCGCCGCAAAAAAATCGGCTTTTTCATGCGGGCATTGAATTCACCGGAATACATCGCCAACCAATTCACGCAATATGCATTCAACGGCATGAATCTATTCGATGTCGTGCCAGTGCTCGAACAAATTGAAGTGGCTGATCTGCAAGAGGCTTTCGCCTTGGTTAGTGCGGAAAGCCAGCAGTCGGTCTTTACCATTAAATCTCCGGAAAAAGATCAAGCGTGAAAAGCTTTGCAGTCATTCTAGGCGCTTCGGGCGATATCGGCAGAGCCATTGCCAAACAGATGGCCGGTGATGGCTGGTCCCTTTACCTTCATTATCATACTAGTCCTGTTGAAACATTGGCCGAGGAGCTTCGCGGCCAATACAAAGGACAGGAATTCATTCCTGTCCAAGCGGATTTCACAAAAGATGATGGAGCCAAGCAAGTTGCAAGCCATGTCTTCGATAGTTCCTGCATCGTCTGTGCGAGTGGCCACTCGATATCCGGATTGCTGCAAAACACATCCGATGAAGACCAGCAAGCGCTTTGGAAGGTCCATGTGAAAAATCCAGTCGAGACGATCCGTCTGTTGTCTCCTTATTTCAGGAGGCATTCCAAATCGTATGTGGTGTTTATCGCTTCAATCTGGGGCGAAATCGGGGCATCGATGGAAACGGCTTATTCTGCGGTGAAGGGAGCACAACTCGCTTTTACTAAAGCCTACGCCAAGGAAATGGCGCCATCGGGCACACGCGTCAATGCGATTTCTCCGGGATTGATCCGTACAAAAATGAACGCTGGATTGTCTGAAGAGGAATGGCGGCATCTGGAGGAAGAAATTCCTCTCGGCGCGGGGACTCCTGAAGACATCGCCAATGCGGTATCGTTTCTGGTAGGCGGCAAAGCCGATTACATCACCGGCCAGACAATCCGTGTCAATGGCGGCTGGCTCATTTAGAATAGAGTACCTTTTCATGGGTGCTCATGTAGGCTATCATATAGGCAACAGGTCTTATGTGGGGAGAAGGGAGAGTGGAGCATGAAAGAATGGTATTTTGAATATGAAATCCAAGTCAATCGCCCGGGTCTACTCGGGGACATCGCATCGCTTCTAGGGATGCTCCGTGTCAACATCGTCACCATCAACGGTGTGGACCAGGGGCGGCGCGGCATGCTGTTGCGTGCCGAGCATGACGTGCAGATTGAGCGATTCGAACAGATCCTCTCGACGATTGAAACAATCGCGGTGACCAAATTCCGTGAGCCGAAGCTGAGGGACATTCTCGCCGTGCGGCATGGCCGTTATATCCAGCGCGACGCAGACGATCGGAAAACTTTCCGTTTCGTGCGCGATGAACTCGGGCTGCTCGTCGATTTCATGGCGGAAATCTTCAAGCAAGAAGGCCACAAACTGGTCGGGCTTCGGGGCATGCCGCGTGTCGGGAAAACCGAGTCGATTGTCGCAGCCAGCGTCAGTGCCAATAAGAAATGGATTTTCCTGTCTTCCACGATGATCAAGCAGACGGTACGCAATCAGCTAATGGGCGATGAACATAACGATAACAATATTTTCATTTTGGATGGCATTGTCACTCGGCGTTCCGCTGATGAGCGGCATCTGCAGCTAGTGAGGGAAATGATGCGCATGCCGACTATCAAAGTGGTCGAACACCCCGATAAATTCGTCGAGCATTCCGAGTACAGCATCGATGATTTCGATTACATTATCGAATTACGCCATCACCCTGAGGAAAAAATCACTTATGAAGTATTGGAAAAAAATACGTTTATGGATGATAAATCCCAAATGGATATGTTCGGCGACGGGTTCAATTTTTAACCAGGCAGGTGATGACGATGGGACAATTGGGCACCAAGCTGAAAAAAGCAAGGCTAGACCAAGGCTTAAGCCTAGAACAGCTAAATGAGCGGACGAAAATCCAAAAGCATCATCTTGAAGGCATCGAAGCGGGGGATTACTCCGCCATTCCCGGAGCTTTTTACGTACGCGCTTTTATTAAACGCTACGCACAGGCAGTCGGCCTTGACGGTGATGCTTTATTGTTGGAGCATAAAAACGAATTGCCCGAAGATGATGGAAAAACCGCGCCCGCTGAGCATTTGACGCGCCGGCCCGATACTAAAAAGCGCAGTACAGGCCCTATGGCCGAAGCCATGCCGAAGATACTTATAGCCATATTCATTGTTTTTATCTTCTTGGTTATTTGGTATTTCTATTTACTCAGCACATCAGGCAACGATTTGGAACCGGCAGATGAGGGCGGCGATGTAGAGTACGAAGCGCCAGCTGAAGAAGAGCCGGAGGAGCAGCCGGAACAAGCTCCTGAAGAAGAGCAGGCTCCTGAACCGGAAGAACCAGCGGAACCGGAAGAACCGGCAGCGCAACTGGAACTTGAAAGTGTATCTGGAGAAACGACGACCTATACTTTTACAGGTCCGGCTGATAGAGAGCTGGAATTCCTGGCGGCCGGTGATTCCTGGCTAGCCGTCGCGAATGATGAAGGCGAAGAATTGCTGAGCCTCGCCCGTGTCTTCGAAGCAGGGGAAACGGAAACTATCGACGTCTCAGATGAAACGAGTGTCTTCATGCGCATCGGGGATTACACTATGCTAACAATTGAATTGAACGGTGAAGAACTATCTTATGAACAGCAACGAAAACCTCAAAACATCGTCATCCGTTTTGGCGATGCTGAATAGCCATCGATGGATGGCTATTTTTCTGCGAGGATTGAAAGGAGAAAATAAATGAATATCCCAAATCAGATCACCATTTCCCGGATTTTGCTTATCCCGATTTTCATGGCATTCATGCTCATCGATTTCGGCTGGGGAGATATTACGATATTAGGCGCAACACTTCCTATCGAACATTTGATCGGAGGCTTGATTTTCATTTTCGCCTCCGCTACCGATTGGGTGGACGGTTATTATGCGCGCAAATACAATTTAGTCACTACATTCGGTAAATTTCTGGATCCACTTGCCGATAAATTGCTCGTCTCAGCGGCATTGATTGTTTTAGTCGAGCTCGGATTTGCGCCGGCATGGATTGTCATCATCATCATCAGCCGCGAATTTGCCGTAACAGGCCTTCGCCTTGTACTTGCTGGAGAAGGAGAAGTGGTTGCGGCCGGCAGTCTGGGCAAAATAAAGACCGTGACGCAGATTTTTGCCATCGCTGCTTTACTGCTTTATAATATGGGCTTCGCTCTGGTCGGAATCCCGTTTGGGGAAATCATGCTCTATATCGCATTGATTTTTACGGTCTGGTCAGGTTGGGAGTATTTCTATGCCAACCGACAAGGTCTTATGACGTCCAAATAAGTTTTTAATGAAAGGAAGACGGCTATGAATGCTGAAATTATCGCAGTCGGTTCAGAGCTTTTGCTCGGCCAGATCACCAATACGAATGCCCGCTTCATCTCAGGCCATTTGGCTGAGATCGGAATAAATGTCTATTATCATACTGCCGTCGGCGACAACCCCGACCGTTTGAAAGAGACGATCGCCATCGCGGAATCGCGTGCAGACCTGATCATCTTTTCGGGAGGGCTCGGACCGACGAAAGACGATTTGACGAAAGAGACGATTGCAAAACATTTAGGGACGACTTTATCGATGGACGATGAAGCAATGGTTTCGATCGCCGCATATTTCGAACGGGCAGGACGGCCAATGACCGAAAATAATAAAAAGCAAGCGCTTGTGCTTACGGGAAGCGAAATACTCTTCAATGATAACGGCATGGCCCCGGGGATGATGTACAAAAACGGCGAGCATATGTATATGCTGTTGCCGGGCCCACCCCATGAATTGGAGCCGATGTTCCAATTCGAAGCCAAACCGAAGCTTGTGCGCTTATTGAACAAAGAAGATGTCATCTTATCACATGTCTTGCGGTTCTACGGCATTGGGGAAGCGGAGCTGGAAGACCGTCTGCAAGATATTTTGGACAAACAGACCAACCCGACGATTGCGCCGCTCGCTTCGGCTGGGGAAGTGACTTTGCGCATTACAGCTAAAACGGACAGCACAGAACAAGCTTGGAAGCTGATCGACGGGGCAAAAGAAGAAGTTTTGGAGCGGGTAGGCCAATATTTATACGGCTATGACGATGATTCCCTCGCCTCGAAGGCGATCGGCTTATTGAAAGAGCAGAATAAAACCATCTCAGCAGCAGAAAGCTTGACTGCAGGGTTATTCCAATCAGAGCTTGCGTCTATACCAGGGGCTAGCACGGTCTTAAGTGGTGGTGTCGTCACTTATAATGAACAAATGAAGATTCAGCAGCTCGGCATCATGCCGGACTTTTTCGGCCAACATTCCGTCGTCAGCGAAGAAACGGCCGCTGCGATGGCGGAAGCGGTTCGCGAAAAATTCAAGACCGATATTAGCATCGGGCTGACCGGGGCGGCTGGCCCGGATGCTCACGGTGATCAACCTGCGGGAACGGTGTGGATCGGGATCGCCAGTGACAAAGGCACGAAAACCTACCGGCTGCAGTTGTCAGGTATGAGAAACACCAACCGGATTCGGGCAGTTAAGCTGGGACTGTATTATTTGATACGAACACTGGTCGATGAAGATGCGCGCAAAATTTAATTTTGCGTGTTTTTTCATGTCCATTTTAGGGGAATGAGTGAATAGTGAGGATGAAATTCGTTATTCTTTTATGCGAACACGAATAAACGTTCGCTTTTTTCTTGTAAATTTCTCAATAAACTAGTATACTGAAATCAGTTAGAAAAATGGTTTTCACATATGAGGAGGATTTCTTTTGAGCGATCGTAAAGCAGCGTTGGATATGGCGCTAAAGCAAATAGAAAAGCAATTCGGTAAAGGGTCTGTCATGAAATTAGGGGAAAGCACAACCCATAATGTCTCGACGGTTTCAAGTGGTTCATTGTCACTTGATATCGCACTGGGCATAGGCGGTTATCCGCGTGGCCGTGTCATCGAGATTTACGGGCCGGAGAGTTCAGGTAAAACGACGGTCTCCCTTCACGCAATTGCAGAAGTGCAAGCTTCAGGCGGGACTGCAGCGTTTATCGATGCAGAGCACGCCCTTGACCCGGTTTATGCGAAAGCACTCGGCGTCAACTTGGATGAATTGCTATTGTCTCAACCGGACACAGGCGAGCAGGCACTCGAGATTGCAGAAGCACTCGTACGAAGCGGTGCAGTTGATATCGTCGTCATCGACTCTGTTGCGGCACTTGTGCCGAAAGCGGAAATCGAAGGCGAAATGGGCGACTCGCATGTCGGCCTCCAAGCACGCCTTATGTCCCAGGCTCTCCGCAAACTGTCGGGTGCCATCAATAAATCGAATACGATAGCTGTATTTATCAACCAGATCCGAGAAAAAGTCGGCGTCATGTTCGGTAACCCGGAAGTCACACCAGGTGGCCGTGCATTGAAATTCTATTCATCCGTCCGTTTGGAAGTGCGCCGTGCGGAGGCATTGAAATCCGGCAATGACATCATCGGGAACCGGACGAAGATCAAAATTGTCAAAAACAAAGTGGCACCACCATTCCGTACAGCTGAAGTGGATATCATGTATGGACAGGGAATCTCGCGGGAAGGCGAAATCGTCGACCTTGCAGCAGACCTCGACATCGTGCAAAAAGCCGGTTCATGGTATTCCTACAACAATGAACGTGTCGGGCAAGGCCGTGAGAATGCCAAGCAATTCATGCGCGAACATGAAGACATCCGCAATGAAATCGCCGGGAAAGTCCGCGAGCATTACGGCATGACTGCAGCATCTTACTCTGTTTCGGCTCCGAAAGAAGAAAAGCAAGACGAAGACTTCAATCTATTGGTAGACGAAAAAGAGTAGAATCCAGTCCCGACTTATAGAACTGTTCCGAAAAGACTGCGAAGCAATTGCTTCGCAGTCTTTTTACAGGCGGGAAGCGCCGGCTTGGCAGGGTTGACACAACATAGGTCCATCTATACAATTAAAATTGTATTATTTACTAATTTTTAAACGATTGATGAAAAGAAAGAGTAACAGATCCATCCTTTGAAAATGTAAAAAATCAATAGCAAGAGGAGGTGTCCGAATGGGTATTACTGAGTTCATCTTCGCTTTGCTTGGTATCATCGTCGGTGTAGTTGTTGGGTATTTTGCATTGAAAAAGGCAAACGATTCCAATATGGCAGGCGCCAAACATTCCGCAGAGCAAGTTGTCGAAGATGCAAAACGGGAAGCAGAGGCGCTGAAGAAAGAAGCCTTATTGGAAGCGAAAGACGAAAATCATAAATTGCGTACTGAAGCTGAATCTGAAATTCGAGAACGCCGATCGGAAATGCAAAAACATGAAAATCGGCTGTTGCAGCGAGAAGAAAATTTGGATCGCAAGGATGATGCATTAAACAAACGCGAGGCGGGCCTTGAACGCAAGGATCAGGCGCTTGCGGAAAAACAACAGCATATTGAACAGATGGAGAGCAAAGCTGAGAAATTGGTTCAGCAGCAACAAACCGAAATGGAACGGATTTCTTCTCTGACACGCGAAGAAGCGAAAAGCATCATTCTTGAGCAAGTGGAGAATGAGTTGTCGACGGATATCGCAGTCATGGTCAAAGAATCGGAAGCCCGTGCCAAGGAAGAATCGGACAAAAAAGCGAAGAATATCTTGTCTCTGGCGATGCAGCGCTTTGCTGCAGACCATGTAGCGGAAACGACCGTTTCAGTGGTCAATTTGCCGAATGATGAGATGAAAGGCCGCATCATCGGGCGCGAAGGACGCAACATCCGGACGCTCGAAACGCTGACTGGCATCGATTTGATTATCGATGATACACCGGAAGCGGTCATTCTTTCCGGATTTGATCCGATTCGCCGAGAAACTGCACGTTTGGCACTTGAGAAATTGGTGTCGGACGGGCGCATCCATCCAGCGAGAATCGAGGAAATGGTCGAGAAGTCAAGACGTGAAGTCGATGAACAAATTCGTGAAATTGGGGAACAAACCACATTTGACGTAGGTGTACATAACTTGCATCCAGACTTGATCAAAATACTCGGTCGACTCCGCTACCGTACAAGCTATGGGCAGAACGTGCTGAAACACTCGGTTGAAGTGGCGTTCTTGTCAGGCCTCATGGCAGCAGAGCTTGGGGAAGATGTGACACTTGCAAGACGAGCAGGTCTCTTGCATGATATCGGCAAAGCCATCGATCACGAAGTCGAAGGCAGCCATGTGGAGATCGGTGTCGAGCTTGGAACGAAATACAAAGAACATCCGGTCGTCATCAACAGTATCGCGTCCCACCACGGCGACACGGAAGCGACTTCGGTCATTTCGGTCATCGTCGCGGCAGCGGATGCACTGTCTGCTGCACGTCCTGGTGCGAGAAGTGAAACGCTTGAAAACTATATCCGCCGGCTTGAAAAGCTGGAAGAGATTTCAGAGTCTTACGAAGGCGTCGAGAAATCGTTCGCCATCCAAGCAGGCCGCGAAATCCGGATTATGGTTCGTCCGGAACAGATCGACGATATGACAGCACACCGCCTTGCACGCGATATCCGCAAGCGGATCGAGGAAGAGCTGGACTATCCTGGACATATTAAAGTGACGGTCATCCGTGAAACGCGTGCCGTTGAATACGCAAAATAAAAAAACGAAAAAGGCTTCGTTGAATATCCATTCAAAGAAGCCTTTTTCTTATGGAGAAAGGTGATTGCATGAAAATTTTATTTATCGGGGATATTGTCGGATCGATCGGGAGAGAGGCATTGGAATCCTATTTGCCGAGGCTGAAACGGAAATATGCACCGGATGTCGTCATTGCGAACGGTGAAAATGCAGCAGCAGGCCGCGGAATCACAAAAACGATCTACCAGGATTTATTGTTCATGGGAGTCGATATGGTGACGATGGGCAACCATACATGGGACCAAAAAGAGATATTCGATTTTATTGACGATGCGGACTATTTGATCCGTCCCGCCAATTTCTCGGATGAAGCTCCAGGGCGAGGAATGGCGACGGTAACGAAAAACGGCAAAACCTTGTCGGTTATCAATTTGCACGGCCGCGTGTTCCTTCCTGCCCACGACGATCCGTTCAAGATGGCAGATGAGTTGATCGAAGAAGCGAAGCAAGTATCGCCACTCGTCTTCGTCGACTTCCATGCGGAGGCGACAAGCGAGAAGATTGCGATGGGCTGGCATTTGGATGGCCGTGCTTCTGCCGTCGTCGGGACGCACACCCATGTCCAGACTGCGGATGCACGAGTTCTTCCCGGCGGCACAGCCTACATCTCGGACGTCGGCATGACCGGACCGTACGATGAAATCCTAGGCATGAAAAAAGATGCCGTTTTGTACCGGTTCAAGACGAATATGCCGACTCGTTTTGAGGTGCCGAAAACGGGGCGTTCAGTCGTCAGCGGATTTTTCACGGAAATCAATGACGATAACGGCAAAGCTTTAAGTTGTGAGAGAATTTACATCAACGAGGATTATCCGTTCCAAGCGTAAGTGAGACCGTGTCGATTTAACGACAATTGCCCGGCCGGCTTGTATCCTGGCGCAACAGTTCAGTATAATGAAAAGAGATGGACAAATTGCCGGCTTGAGGTGAAATTCTTGTCGGGCTTAACTGATTCACTGTACAATCGTAAACGAAAGTGGTCCTACAGATAAAGAAAATCAAAATAAAGTGTCCGAAGCCGTCTGCGGAATCGGACCAGGAAATGGGTGTTTAAGGAAATGACTTATACTAAACAACAAATCGTCGATAAAGCGCGTGAAGTAGCAGATATGATCGCTTCTACTGAGGAAGTGGATTTCTTTAAACGTGCGGAAGCACAAATCAATGAAAATCAGCAAATCCGTGAAAAAATCGCAAGCCTTCGCAGCCTTCAAAAGCAAGCGGTCAATTTCCAGCATTACGGAAAAGAGCGCGCGCTTGAATTGATCGAGAAGAAAATCCAGAAAATCGAAGATGAAATCGATGCTGTGCCGATCGTGCAGGAATTCAAGCAATCGCAAAGCGACGTCAATTCGCTCTTGCAGATGGTTTCTACGGCTATCGCCAATCAGGTAACGAACAACATCATCACGGATACTGGCGGCGATCTATTGCGCGGCGAGACAGGATCAAAAGTAAGAAACGAAGGCGGCGGAGGCTGCTCATAATTCACATGGCATGCTCAAATGCACGCGTATGATTTTATAGGAACTGAAAGAGCCCAAGCTCTTTCAGTTTTTTCGTTTCTGCCCTTGAGTTTGTTATAATGGGGAAACGAACAATTGATTGAATGAGAGAGGGTAGACAATGGCACCGACACCAATGATCCAACAATATTTGCAAGTGAAATCCGATTACCAGGACGCTTTCCTGTTTTTCCGTTTAGGAGATTTTTATGAAATGTTTTATGATGACGCCATCAAGGCATCTCAAATATTGGAAATCACTTTGACGAGCCGCGGCGGCAATGGCGATGACCGCATTCCCATGTGTGGTGTCCCGCATCATTCCGCGAAAAATTACATTGACCAACTGATCCAAAAAGGGCATAAGGTCGCTGTCTGCGAACAAGTGGAAGACCCGAAAACGACAAAAGGCGTGGTCAAGCGTGAAGTGGTACGGCTCATCACGCCAGGAACCCATACCGAAGGGAAGAGCGTAGATGCCAAGGCGAATAACTTCATTGCGGCGGCTGACGAACTGGACGGCGGTTTCGGTTTGGCGTATTTGGACATCTCAACAGGCGAATCGACTGCGACATACATAGCTGGCAACGAAAAAGCGCTGCTTAACGAACTCCAGGCGCTGCATATCCGTGAACTGGTCGTTTCTGAGCAATTGCGCTTATTGTTGGCCGAAGAAGACCAGCAGCTGATTTTATCGGTAGAGCATATGGACGGCCCCTTTACAGCGGAATCCGCTTTATTTGCCGACTGTCCGGAAGAGCTGGAGATGTGCGGCAAAAGGTTGTTGGCTTATATCGCAGCGACCCAAAAGCAATCGCTCGATCATATCCAGCCGTTTTCATATCGGGAGAATGCCCGGATTTTAGGAATCGACTTTTACTCGAAACGCAATCTGGAATTAATCGAATCCATTCGCGGAGGAGACGCTAAAGGCACGTTATTATGGCTATTGGATGAAACTGTCACTGCCATGGGCAGCCGTAAATTAAAGCAGTGGCTGCATCAGCCCTTGGCGGACCGTTTTGCGATCGAAGCACGCCAGCAGATGGTCGAAGCTTTGATGGACCGTTATTTTGTCCGTGTGGAACTGCAGCAATTATTGAAAGAAGTATATGATTTGGAGCGTTTGTCTGGACGCGTGGCTTTCGGCAGCGCGAGCGGACGTGATTTGGCGCAGTTGCGCAATTCACTGGAAAAGATTCCGGAACTTGTGCGCGAGCTTGCGGATTCAGGCCACCCCTCGCTCGAACAATTCAGCGCCGGTTTGGACCCGTGCCCGGAAGTATGCGAGTTGCTGGCAGCCATCAGCGACAATCCGCCCCTGTCCGCTAAAGAAGGCGGCATCATCCGCGACGGCTTCAACGCGCAATTGGATGAATACCGGGATGCTTCACGAAACGGCAAGGATTGGATTGCGGAACTGGAGCAGAAGGAACGTGCGAAAACGGGAATCCGTTCGTTGAAAGTCGGCTATAACCGTATTTTTGGCTATTATATTGAAATCTCAAAAGCCAATATGCATTTGGCGGACCTCGAACGATACGAAAGAAAACAGACGCTGGCCAACGCGGAGCGTTATATTACGCCGGAGTTGAAAGAAAAGGAAGCCTTGATTTTAACGGCTGAAGAAAAAAGCCTGACACTGGAATACGAATTGTTCGTCAGTGTGCGCGAGCAAGTGAAGGCATACATTTCGCGCATCCAGCAATTGGCTTCGAAAGTCAGCGCACTCGACGTTTATATCAGCTTTTCGGAAGTCGCCGAAAAATACCGTTTCACGAAACCGCTGTTTAATGATGGGCGGAAGATTTCGATCCGCGAAGGGCGCCACCCCGTCGTCGAGAAGATGCTCAATAAGCAGCATTATGTACCGAACGACTGTGAACTCGGCGACGATGGCAATATGTTGCTGATCACCGGACCGAACATGTCCGGGAAAAGCACTTATATGCGCCAAGTCGCCTTGACGATCGTCCTGGCACAAATCGGAAGCTACGTCCCAGCGGCTTCCGCGGAACTGCCGATCGTCGACCAGATCTTCACGCGCATCGGCGCTGCGGACGACCTCGTTTCCGGCCAAAGCACGTTCATGGTCGAGATGATGGAATCGCAATACGCCATCACCCATGCGACTGAACGCAGCTTGCTGCTGTTCGATGAAATCGGGCGCGGCACCTCGACTTACGACGGCATGGCGCTAGCCCAGTCAATGATTGAATACATCCATGAACATATCGGCGCCAATACCTTATTCTCGACGCATTACCATGAATTGACGGCATTGGAAGAAACGCTGCCGAAATTAAGCAATGTCCACGTCTCGGCAATGGAGCAATCCGGGAAAGTCGTCTTTTTGCATAAAGTGAAACGAGGGCCGGCCGATAAAAGCTACGGGGTCCATGTAGCGGAATTGGCCAATTTGCCCGAAGCGATTTTGCGCCGCGCGCGCGAATTATTGCTTAGTTTCGAGGCGGATAACCATAAAACACAGCAACAGGCAGAACAATTATCGTTTTTTGATGAACGCGATACAGTCAATGAAGAAGTGCTGCAATCCATCAAAGATGCGTCGATTTCACGTATGACACCGCTCGAAGCATTGCAGCTGATCAATGATTTACAGGAGAAAATAAGCGGAGGAGGCTGATCCTATGGGCAAAATCCGGTTGATGGACGAACCGCTATCGAATAAAATCGCGGCCGGGGAAGTCGTCGAGCGCCCGACTTCTGTCGTCAAGGAATTGGTGGAAAATGCGATCGATGCCGGCAGCACGGCTATAGAAGTGCTCTTGCAAGAAGCAGGACTGACATCGATACAGATTATCGACAACGGAGCGGGCATGGATGAAGAAGATGCTGTTCTTTCCTTTTCACGCCATGCTACGAGTAAAATTGAAAATGAACACGATCTGTTCCGCATCCGGACGCTTGGATTCCGTGGGGAAGCACTCGCCAGTATCGCTTCTGTCTCGAAAGTTACATTGCAGACATCCGACGGTGAATCAGGCACTTATCTGGAAATCGAAGGCGGCAGGCCTACAGAACATCGCGCGGGGGCCCTGCGGCAAGGGACGGATATCCGCATCGGCCAATTGTTTTTCAATACGCCGGCAAGGTTGAAATATATGAAAACCTTACAGACGGAACTCGGGCACACGATCGATTTGATGAACCGCTTCGCGCTCAGTTACCCCGGGATTTCATTCAGGCTCGTCCATGACGGCAAACAGTTGCTCCAGACAGCGGGCAGCGGCGAGATTCGCCGTGTGCTGGCGGATATTTACGGTGTGGCCATCGCCAAGAAAATGGTCGCTTTTGAAGGGGAATCGCCTGATTACCAAATCGAAGGCTTTGCCTCACTGCCCGAAATTACGCGCGCCAATAAAAACTATATCTCGCTTTTCGTCAATGGCCGATGGGTTAAGCATTACGCTATCGCCAATACGGTACACAAGGCCTACCATACATTCCTGCCGCTTGAGCGCCAGCCGATCGTCGTCTTGAACATCAAAGGGGACCCCTATTTGACCGATGTCAACGTGCATCCTTCGAAACAGCAAATCCGGCTGAGCAAAGAAAAGGAGCTGCTTGAACTGGTCCATGATACGATCCGCAGAGCCATCCAGACCGCCGTTCGCGCTCCGGTTATCGAAAAGCCGAAACCTATCAAGCAGGCGCCGAGCCGGCAGTTGGATTTGTGGAAGCGCCCGGTTGAAGAAACGGGACGCCGTCAACCGGAACCCCTGTCATCGATGGATTGGAAACAGGACAAGCTGCAGGAACGTGTCGAGGATTTCCATCTGGAACCAAGACTTGAACCAGTCACTGAACCGGCCCGGGAACCGGTAGAAGACGTGCAGGGGCCTTTTGATGAGTCCGAAAGCCGTCAAGCTATTGACGATAGTCCGCAATTTCCGGAACTTGAAGTAGTCGGCCAAATCCACGGGACCTATATTGTGGCTCAAAGCTCGGACGGGTTTTATTTGATCGACCAGCACGCTGCACAAGAACGCATCAAGTATGAATTTTTCCGTGAAAAAGTCGGCGATATCGATTCGAATGAACGCCAGTCGCTGCTCTTGCCGTTAACGTTCCATTACAGCCGCGACGAAGCGCTGCATTTGAAAGAACAGTTGCCGGCTCTAGAAGAGAGTGGTGTGTTTCTCGAGGAGTTCGGTGACACGACGTTCATCGTCAGGGAATACCCAACGTGGTTCCCAAAAGGCTTTGAACAGGAAGTCATCGAGGATTTGATTGAGCAAGTATTGGCCGAACGTAAAGTGGATATTAAAAAATTGCGTGAAGAAGCGGCTATCATGATGAGCTGCAAGCGCTCGATCAAAGCAAATCATTTTCTGCAGAAGCCTGATATGGAACGTTTACTGGCCGATTTAAAAAATGCGGAACAGCCATTCACTTGCCCCCACGGGCGCCCGGTCATCATTCATTTCAAAACCTACGATATCGAAAAGATGTTCAAGCGTGTGATGAATTGACCCAAAGCGCTTAAAGACGTGTGCTTGAGGGAATGCAAAAAAAGAATGTATCATAACAAGAGGAAAAGAGAGGACGTGGATCGATGGAAATGACAAGTTCATTCGTTAGGGTTTCAGATGGCCATGAACTATACTGCAGCCTGCATAGAGTGGAGAATCCGAAGGGCCACGTGCACATTATCCACGGTATGGCAGAACATAGCGGACGCTATAAAGAGTTTATCAAGTCACTAAACCAACAGGGGTTTACGGTGTCGGCACACGACCAAAGAGGCCATGGCAAAACGGCAGAACACAATGGGGTGGCTGGATATTTTGCGGAATCGGACGGCTTCGCGCGCGTGGTAGAAGATGCACATGAAGCCATTGTTCACGCGCAAGGGGAAATCGGCAAGCTGCCATTCACGCTGCTAGGGCATTCGATGGGTTCATTTGTCGCGCGGCGCTATCTGCAGTTATATGGAAATCACGTAAGTTGTGCAGTGCTGTCTGGCACCGGCGGCCATCCAGGCTATTCCCTGTCGGCTGGCATAGCGACTGCCAAGAGCTTCAGTCGCCTAGAAGGAAAGACAGCAACCAATCCAATTCTCGGCAAATTGATCTTCGGCAGTTACAACAAGGATTTTCTTGATGAAAAATCCAAATTTTCCTGGTTGAGCCGTAAAGGTGAAACCGTCGAACAATATGAGGCGGATCCGTGGTGTGGCTTTGAAATGAGCAATCAATTTTATGTTGATCTGTTTGAAGGCTTGGGAATCATTCACCGAATGGATGAAGTCAGGCGGATTCCTAAAAGTTTGCCTGTGCTGTTCATCAGCGGGTCAATGGATCCCGTCGGCGCGAAAGGGAGCGGTGTATTCGAAGCGGCGGGGCAATTCGATAAGGCCGGCATCAGCCCGGTAAAAGTTTATCTGGCCGAAGAGGGGCGCCACGAAGTGCTGCATGAATTGAATGCAAAAACCTATCAGCAAGTCATCATCGATTGGATGAATGACTATGGTTGAAGTGATCGCCATTGTCGGACCGACTGCTTCGGGCAAGACTTCGCTCAGCATCGAACTCGCCAAGCGTTTTGGAGGCGAAATCATCAATGGGGATTCCATGCAAGTGTATCGGGGGATGGATATTGGCACAGCGAAAATCCAACCGGAGGAGATGGACGGCATTCCGCATCACCTGCTCGATATCCGGGATCCTGACGAAACGTTTTCGGTTGCTGAATATCAATTGCTGGTCCGCGAAAAAATCGCTGAAATCCAACAGCGCGGCAAGCTCCCGATCGTGGTCGGGGGTACGGGGCTATATGTGCAGTCCGTATTATTCGATTACCGCTTTTCTAAGCAGCAAGTCGATGAAGAACTCAGGCAAATGCTGCATGATGAACTCGAGCGTTCGGGTCCGCAAGCGATGCACAAGAAACTGGCTGAATTGGATCCGGACATCGATATCCATCCGAATAATACACGGCGCGTCCTGCGTGCACTGGAAATCCTGTTGAGCGGAGAGAAAAAAGAAGATGGCAGCTTGGCGCAGACACCGATGTATGATGAATTGATCATCGGCCTCGATGTGCCAAGGGATCTTTTGTACGAACGCATCGACAACCGTGTCGAAGGGATGATGGAAGACGGCTTGCTGGATGAAGTCAGGGGACTATATGATAGCGGCCTGCGTGAGGCACAATCCATCAAAGCTATCGGCTACAAGGAATTGTATGGTTATTTTGATGGAAGATATACATTGGACGAGGCGATACTGAAGCTGAAACGCAATTCGAGAAAGTATGCGAAGCGCCAATTTACATATTTCCGCAATAAAATGCCGATTTTATGGCTGGATGCAACAAGGGATCTAGAAAACAACTTGGAAGAAATTAAGGGCTTCTGGCAGGAAACCGACCGGAATCGTCGAATTGAACAGATGGCCAAAACTATACGCTAGAGAAACAGGGGGAGTTCCATGAAACCGGTTAATATCCAAGATGTTTATTTAAACCAGCTGCGTAAAAATAATATTTTCGTCACAGTATTCTTGCTGAATGGGTTCCAATTGAAAGGGACCATCAAGTCTTACGATAACTTCACGGTGCTGGTGGAAACGGAAGGCAAGCAGCAATTGATCTACAAGCATGCCATTTCGACCTTTTCCCCGGCAAAGCCCGTATCGATCGAACATCAGGAGTAAACGCCGCAATCAGCTCAGGAAAATGATAGGAGGGGTAAGGTATGAAAACGATCAGTACAGATGAATTGAACCGAAAAGTAGAAGCGGGAGATGAGCTTAGCATCATCGACGTCCGCGAAAAAGATGAAGTTGCAGCGGGGATGATTCCAGGGGCACAACATATTCCACTCGGTGAATTGCCGGAGCGGACGGGGGAACTGGATTCTTCGAAAGAGTATTATATCGTCTGCCAGGCAGGCGGCCGCAGCGCGAAAGCTGCAGAATACTTGGAGTCGAATGGATTCCATCCAGTCAATGTCGACGGCGGCATGTCGTCATGGCGCGGTGTCACAGTTTACGGATGAGAAAAAGCCGATCGGCAATTGCCGGTCGGCTTTTATGATGTAGTGAGGATTTTCCGTGTCGGTAATTTCCATTTATACGTATACGATAAGATTCTCAATAATGTAATAACCAAGAACAATGCATAAAGCATGAAATCGGTCCGAATCACATCAAAGCTGATCAATAATCCTGCAATCGCCGCCCAGACGGCGTATATTTCCGCTTTCAACACCAAAGGCTTTCTTCCGGCGAGAAGATCCCGTACCATGCCGCCGCCTGATCCTGTGAGCACTGCGGCCACGACCGCCGCATAGACCGGGAGGCCCAATTCGACCGCGAATAAGGCGCCTTGCACCGCGAATGCGGACAAGCCGATTGCATCGAAGAAATGGCCCCAGCGATTCCAATGGCCGAGTGTCTTATGCGGGAATAAAAACACGATGGTGATGGAGATGAGCGCCAGTTGAAACATGAATTCCTGCTCCCATAGAGCGGAGACGGGCACACCGATCAATAAGTTCCGGATGGCCCCACCGCCGAATGCGGTGACAACGCCAAGCAGGTAGACGCCGAAAATATCGTATTCCTCTTCCATGGCGATAATCGCCCCGGATATTGCGAAAGCAATGGTCCCGATGGCGCTTAATACTTCCCAAGCCATTATTCGACGCCCTCCTTAACTTAAACAACTCTATGAATTGTAGCAGAATTAGAGACATTTTCAAATAGCATAATGAGCAATTAACCACCGAAGAGAAATGGAGATTCCTATGCATACTATTATCAAGAAAACAGAAGATATGATCCGCCCGCAACTAGAGGCTGCAGATTACATAGCATTGCAAAACCAGCAGAAAGTACTCGAAGCATTCCATCGCCAAAAAGTGAGCGACCACCATTTCAATCCGTCTACAGGCTATGGTTATGATGATGAAGGAAGAGATACATTGGAGCGCGTGTATGCTGATGTATTCAAAGCGGAAGCGGCACTTGTACGCCCGCAGATCATTTCCGGAACCCACGCCATCACTATTTCCCTGTTCGGCATCTTGCGTCCGGGGGACGAACTGCTGTATATCACAGGACAGCCTTACGATACGCTCGCTTCAATCGTTTCAGGTGGGGAACAGGATACAGGTTCTTTGAAGGATTTCAATATTTCATATCGCCATGTCGACCTTGATGCCGAGAAGAAAGTGGACTGGCCATCCGTCGAACAAGCAGTTTCAGTCAATACCAGAATGATAGCGATACAGCGCTCGAGAGGTTACGATAACCGGCCTTCTTTCACTATCAGCGAAATCAAGGGAATGGTCGAAAAAATTCGGGAAATCAAGCCGGATGCGGTCGTTTTTGTCGACAATTGTTATGGCGAATTCGTGGAAACTGAAGAACCGATTGAAGTGGGAGCTGACCTTATGGCCGGGTCTTTGATCAAGAACCCAGGAGGTGGGCTGGCTAAAATCGGCGGATATATCGCAGGAAAAGGCGATTTAGTGGAAAAATGCGCTTACCGGATGACCTCTCCGGGTATAGGAGGGGAGGCTGGTGCTTCCCTCAACGCGCTCGCCGATATGTATCAAGGATTTTTCATGGCTCCGCATATCGTCTCACAAGCTTTGAAAGGCGCTATTTTCACTGCTGCCCTATTGGAATCGGCCGGCATGGAGACGAGTCCGCATTATAGTGCGCCACGGACAGACCTGATCCAGTCTGTGTCGTTCCGGACAGCTGGGCAGATGATTGCTTTTTGCAAAACCATCCAAGCGAACTCACCTGTCAATGCGCAATTTCTGCCGGAACCGGCGTATATGCCTGGCTATGAAGATGATGTCATCATGGCCGCTGGTACATTTGTCCAAGGGGCGAGCATTGAATTGACAGCCGATGGGCCAATCCGTGCGCCATTTACAGCGTTTGTCCAGGGCGGTTTGACTTATGAGCATGTGAAGATAGCAGTCGTCAATGCATTACAAGCTTTAGAGAAAGAACAATTGCTATAAATGCTTCTCTAACAATCCGCGAAAATCATGTCAGAAAATATAACATCTGTTTGACAAATAACCTGACATGTAATAAACTGAAAATGTAGTAATTAGTGAAATGGGTGAAACTTATGACAAATCGGGTTCGCCGCACCATGCCCATTCTCCCGATCAGCATCGTAATGCAACTGACGGATTTGACAGCACGGCAGATACGCTATTACGAAGAGCAAAAGCTGATCAGTCCGGCTAGGACAGAAGGCAATAAGCGCATGTTTTCATTAAATGATGTCGATGCGTTGCTCGAGATCAAGGATTATCTGGAGCAGGGACTCAATGTCGCGGGCATTAGAAAACTGTACGAAACAAAAGAGATGCCGCAAAACGACCAGACCGAGCCGAAGACATTGAGCGATGCAGAACTCCGCAGCTTGCTGCGCGAGGAGATGAAGCATCAGGCGCGGCCGTTCAGCCAGGCATCACAACGACACGGTGATTTATCCCGTTTCTTTAAATAAGCGGGCTACATAATATAACCTAGGAGAGTGAACAGTACATGAGCAAGTATTCAAAAGAAGACATTATTCGTTTGGTAAAAGAAGAAGACGTCAATTTTATCCGCCTGCAATTCACCGACATTCTCGGCGTTATCAAAAACGTAGAAATCCCAACATCCCAGCTTGAAAAAGCACTCGACAACAAAATGATGTTTGATGGATCTTCAATCGACGGATTCGTCCGCATCGAAGAATCCGATATGTATTTGTTCCCAGACCTTGATACATGGGTTGTATTCCCATGGATTACAGGAAAAGGAAAAGTTGCGCGTCTGATCTGTGATATTTACAATGCAGACGGAACGCCATTTGCTGGCGATCCACGTACAAACTTGAAGCGTGTCTTGAAAGAGATGGAAGAACTTGGATTCACTCATTTCAACCTAGGGCCAGAGCCGGAATTCTTCCTGTTCAAACTTGATGAAAGAGGCGAACCGTCTCTCGAGTTGAATGACCACGGCGGCTATTTTGACTTGGCACCGATGGACCTTGGCGAAAACTGCCGACGCGACATCGTACTTGAGCTGGAGGAAATGGGCTTTGAAATCGAAGCATCCCACCACGAAGTAGCGCCAGGACAGCATGAAATTGACTTTAAATATGCGGATGCCATCAAAGCTTGCGATGATATCCAAACCTTTAAACTCGTTGTTAAGACCATTGCCCGTAAGCACGGCCTTCATGCAACATTCATGCCGAAACCATTGTTTGGTGTCAACGGATCGGGCATGCACATGAACGTTTCCTTGTTCAAAGGCAACGAAAATGCTTTCCTAGATGAAGATGGCGATTTGAAGTTGAGTAAAACGGCTTACCAGTTCATGGCAGGCATCATCGAGCATGCGAAAGCATTCACGGCTGTTACAAACCCGACAGTCAACTCGTACAAACGCCTTGTTCCAGGTTACGAAGCACCTTGCTATATTGCTTGGTCAGGCAAGAACCGCAGCCCGTTGATCCGTATTCCTGCTTCACGCGGCTTGTCTACGCGTGTAGAAGTGCGTTCAGTTGACCCTGCTGCGAACCCTTACTTGGCAATGGCTGTATTGCTTGGCGCCGGCCTTGACGGCATCAAGCGTGACTTGACTCCGCCAAAAGCTGTTGACCGCAATATCTATGCAATGAACCGTAAAGAACGGAAAGAAGTCGGCATCGAAGATCTGCCAGGCACATTGTATGCAGCGCTTGATGAATTGCAAAAAGATGAAGTCATGACAAAAGCACTCGGTTCACACATCCTTAATAACTTCGTGGAAGCGAAGGAAATCGAATGGGATATGTTCAGAACAAGCGTCCACCCATGGGAGCGCGAGCAATACTTGAAAATGTACTAAAAGAAAGAAACCGGAGCCCAATGCTCCGGTTTTTTTATTATGCAAAACTCTATAGGCCTTCTGGTTAAAGAATCGTTTGAAGCTTGTGGGAATCTGTGGAAGATTGCGCCCTTTCACATATACGCAGTACCAGGAAAACGTGGTAAGATTTTACTTATATACAAGAACTTTTAGCATCTGGAGGGATAAAATGCGGTTTATGAATGTCATCATTGTATTTCTTATTGCCTTTTCACTAGGGGGCATCGCTTTATATGCAGTGGGACCAAATCTATCGTCAGAGGCGGTGGCGCAAAAAGCATTTGAAGAGCTTGAACAAAGCGGGAAGATGGAAGAAATGGTGCAGCAAATCGAAGCTGACCCTGAAGTCTATCGCTATATGGAAGAACTCGAATCGCAGGAAGAGCTTTCAGGGGAAGTGCCCGGAAACGATGTGGATGAGCAATTTGAAGAAGATGTAATGGATGAGGGAGATGCTTTCGAAGCCGAATCGCCTCAAGTGCCACAAGAGCAGGAGTTGGCATTTGAAACGAAAGAGGATGCGGCGAATGTGATGATGAAAAAAGTCGGCTTCCGTAATTTGCTGAAAATGAAAAACGCAGTCGAAAACGATACGATGACCGCTGAACAGGTCATGGATGAACTTGATGATGATTTAAACGAGGAAGAAATGTTGGCCCTTAAAGTGATGATCTTCAAGGAATGGCAAAACCGAAATTAAACGCAAGTTTATGCTACACTTATAAGTGGAGTTGTATTCATATCGAAGGGAGGAATCTCGGTGAAAACGTTTCAAGTAGAATTCTTCTTTGATCAAGGAAATACCATCGTCCATACAGTTAAAGCGATCGATAAGGAATCAGCCATAAGCCAGGTGCCGTCTAATGGCACCTATGAATTAACGGACGAAGCGAACGGCAAGATTTACCGCATTACGATCAACCTGGTCAAATACATCGTCGTGACAGAAACTCAAGCGAATTAAAATGGTTATCAGAACAACTGGGGATTTTTGATTCCCGGTTGTTTTATATAATTAAGATTACATAATATGATTATTAAAAATAAATAGCCATAGAAAAAAGGAGGAAGTCATGCTTTCCTCCTTTTTTCTATGGCTTTCCGAAATGCAGCGGAATTATTAATGGATTTGGCGGTAGACACCGACGACTTTCCCGAGAATGCTCACTTGGTCTACGATGATCGGATCCATCGATGAATTTTCGGGCTGCAGGCGGAAATAATTGTCTTCACGGAAAAACCGTTTGACGGTCGCTTCATTTTCTTCGGTCATGGCGACGACGATGTCTCCATTATCCGCAGTCTGCTGCTGTTTGACGACTACATAATCGCCGTTTAGGATGCCAGCCTCGATCATGCTTTCACCCATGATCTCCAACATGAAAATATGGTCTTCTTCAGTGCCGTAAGTTTGCGGCAACGGGAAGTATTCTTCGACGTTTTCGATGGCAGTGATCGGCATGCCGGCCGTGACTTTACCGATGAGCGGTACATGGAGGACGGGGCTCTTATCGATAAGGGCTTCTTCAGAACCGATGATTTCGATGGCTCTCGGTTTAGTCGGATCGCGGCGGATCAAGCCTTTGCTTTCGAGTCTCGCTAGATGGCCGTGGACAGTTGAACTGGATGCAAGGCCTACCGCTTCCCCGATTTCCCGGACGGACGGTGGGTAGCCTTTTGCACGGACTTCATCTTTTATGAAATTCAGGATGTCTTCCTGACGCTTAGATACTTTTTTCACCAGTTTCACCTCTTTTTAGGATTTATTCAAGATTAACTAACTATAGTATATCAACTCGGGCATTGAAATGCAAACATAGGTTCGAATTTATTCTTGACAAGAAACGCCTGTTCGCTTTAATATGAGAACATACATTCCGAACAAATATTCTAAAGGAGGCGGCTTGAATGACATTCTTTCGACGGAACTCATATTTGATTTTCTTTTTCTCACTTATTGTAGTGTTCACATTTTATTCCGTGATTAGCCATAATGCCGAAAAACAACAGTTGGGCGAGCTTGAAATTGAAAAAGGTGATACGCTATGGGAGCTGGCTGAATCTTTCAGCGGCGAAACTCCCCATCATGAATGGATAGAGGAAATTATGGAAGTGAATAATTTGAAAACGACGAAGATCGTGGCTGGGCAGTCATTGAAGATCCCTGCAGAGCAGCTGAATTTCTCGCCGGATGAAACTAAATACTATGCAGGTGATGCAGAATGAAGAAAAAAGCTTTAGTCTACTGTCGTGTCAGTACCACTAAAGACGAGCAGGAGAGCTCACTCGAACGGCAGGAAGAAGAACTTCTGGCGTTTGCATTCGAGCAAGGCTATCTGGTCGAAGACGTCTATGCGGACCAGCATAGCGGCTATGAGATGGACCGGGAAGGCCTTCTTGAGATGCTCAACCAGGTCAAAAGTGAAAAGGTCGATGCCGTTTTCATCCAGGATGAGACGCGTCTCGGCAGGGGGCATGCGCGCATCGCTCTACTGCATGTCATGAAAAAGCATGAGGTCGATGTCTATACGCTGTCTGACCACGGCCCGATCGCCTTGAATGATATGGATGACATGGTCCTGGAAATCTTGGCCATCGTGGAGGAATACCAGCGCAAAATCCACAATGCCAAGATCAAGCGAGGCATGAAACGTGCAGTGGAGAACGGTTATAAACCGGAACGCAACTTGAAAGGGAAAGGTAATCCGGACGGCCGCGAACGGCTGGACCTTCCGGTGGACCAGATCGTCAGCCTGAAAGCGAGCGGGTTGACGTTCCATGAGATTGCCGTCACGCTGCAGGGATTCGGTTACCAAGCAAGTAAAGCAACGGTGCACCGTCGCTTCCGCGAATACCAGCAAATGAAAGAAAGCTGAAATCTTGCACTGTCCCGCCTTTTTTTGTACCATGGAGCAGTAGAAAGGGGGACTTTACATGCTATCTCCAGATAAGATCGGACGCATCAATGAACTATCGAAAAAGTCCAAGCGCGATGGGCTGACACAAGAAGAAGCAAAAGAACAATCGGCGCTGCGCCAGGAATACTTGCAAAGTTTCCGCAAGTCGATGCGCGGGACGATTGAAAATGTCACCGTCATCGATCCGGAAGGAAAAGACGTAACGCCAGACAAGATTAAAAATAAACGGGAGAATAAGTATTTGAATTAATACTTATTCTCTTTTTCGTTGTATTCTTTCCTATTGTTGACTAAACTAGAATAGGATTAAATTTAGTTTCAGAGAGGATGTCACTATGTCAAACCATGCAGATCAACTTGCAGTTAATACCATTCGAACACTTTCCATCGATGCTATTGAAAAAGCGAACTCGGGACACCCGGGACTTCCAATGGGCGCCGCTCCGATGGCGTATACACTCTGGACAAAACATATGAACCACAACCCGAATAACCCGGACTGGTTCAACCGCGACCGTTTCGTCCTGTCAGCAGGACACGGCTCGATGCTCCTTTACAGCCTGCTTCATTTGAGCGGATACGGATTGCCGATGGAGGAAATCAAAAACTTCCGCCAATGGGATTCGAAAACGCCAGGACATCCTGAATACAAGCACACAGTCGGTGTTGAAGCGACGACCGGGCCGCTTGGCCAAGGAATCGGCATGGCTGTCGGCATGGCAATGGCAGAACGCCATTTAGCAGCTACATACAATAAAGAAGGCCTCGACATCGTCGACCACCACACGTTCGCTCTCTGCGGAGACGGGGATTTGATGGAAGGCGTTGCCGGGGAAGCGATTTCTCTTGCAGGCCATCTAAAATTGGATAAATTGGTCGTCTTGTACGACAGTAACGACATTTCACTCGACGGCGACCTGTCTATGAGTTTCTCAGAGAACATCCAGAAACGTTTTGAGTCATATGGCTGGAACTATCTCCGCGTAGATGACGGCAACGATATGGACGATCTGTCTACAAAAATCGCTGAAGCGAAAAAATCCACTGACAAGCCGACCTTGGTGGAAGTCAAGACTGTCATCGGCTATGGTTCACCGAACAAATCCGGCAAAGCGGATTCGCACGGTGCACCACTTGGCGAAGATGAAATGAAATTGACGAAAGAATATTATAAATGGACGTTCGATCAAGATTTCCATGTTCCGGAAGAAGTTTACGAAACCTTCAAAGAAGCGACAGAATCACTAGGCGCTAAAGCGGAATCGGCTTGGAATGAATTGTACAAGCAGTACGAAGAGCAGCATCCTGAACTTGCTTCCCAGCTGCAAGCAGCGATCCGCGGTGACTTGCCGGCTGATTTCGATTCACAGTTCCCACAATACGAAGTCGGCAAAAAACAAGCGACGCGTGCATCATCCGGTGATATGGTCAATGCTATCGCTAAGACGGTTCCTTCGTTCTTCGGCGGCAGCGCTGACCTTGCCGGTTCGAACAAAACCAATATCAAAGACGGCGGCGACTTCGACGCTGAGCATCCAGAAGCCCGCAATATCTGGTTCGGCGTCCGTGAATTCGCGATGGGCGCTGCACTTAACGGCATGGCGCTGCACGGTGGCTTGCATGTCTTCGGCGGTACGTTCTTCGTGTTCAGTGACTACGTCCGCCCAGCGATTCGCCTAGGCGCTTTAATGGGCCTTCCGGTTACCTATGTGTTCACGCATGATAGCGTAGCGGTCGGAGAAGACGGCCCGACCCATGAACCAATCGAACAGCTTGCATCACTTCGCGCAATGCCAAACTTGGGCATCATCCGCCCAGCCGATGCGAACGAAACAAAAGCTGCATGGCGTCTGGCGCTCACGTCCAAAGACAAGCCGACCTTGCTCGTATTGTCACGCCAAAACCTGCCGGTTCTCGAAACGACTGGTGAAAAAGCAGAAGAAGGCGTCGAAAAAGGCGCTTACGTCGTGTCTCCAGCCGATGACGCACAAGCCTTGCTTCTAGCGACTGGATCTGAAGTCAGCCTAGCTGTAGAAGCACAGAAACAATTGAAAGAACAAGGCATCTCGGTGTCTGTTGTGTCGATGCCATCATGGGATCGTTTCGAACAGCAGGATAAAGAGTACAAAGAATCCGTCTTGCCGAAAAACATCACAAAACGCCTCGCCATCGAAATGGGCTCATCATTCGGTTGGGACCGCTACACTGGATTTGAAGGCGATGTCCTCGCGATCGATCACTTCGGTGCAAGTGCCCCTGGTGAGAAAATCATGGAAGAATTCGGTTTCACGCCTGAAAATGTTGCATCCAAAGTGAAGCAATTGATCAACGGGTGAATACTGGCTTAGCTCTCGGTTTTTTGAGAGCAAAATCAAAGTCATAAAATAAGGGGAAGCCGTCAGAAAGTAATTCTGGCGGCTTTTTCTTGTGAAAATTTTTTTCGGATCGCTCTTATTATGTTGGGGGGCATTCGGTTATAATCGGATTACGATGGAATTACGGGGGTTACTGGCAGAATGGCTTGCTTCCGGGAAAGGCCAGCGCTTGGTCGAAAAAGCGGGGTATGTGCCGTTGAATCCGGACAGTGAGTGATGGAATGCTTGCTTCAAGTGGGGCGACGGGCAACTGTCCTTGTTTCTCCGCAATTTTAATGCCGTTCATATAGTCACGTCCTGAAATTTATAGTATAATCCTTTTTGGTGCATGATTTAATTGGCAACACGAAGGAGGTAATTTGTATGGATACATGGATCTGGATTGTTATCGTTATTGTGGCTTTACTCGCAGGTGTTGCACTTGGATTCTTTATCGCTCGCCGATACATGATGAAATATTTGCAGGACAACCCACCGATCAACGAAGAGATGCTGCGGATTATGATGATGCAAATGGGTCAAAAACCATCTCAAAAGAAAATCAACCAAATGATGGCTCAAATGAACAAAGCCTCGACAAAACCGGGCAAAAAATAAACGCTTATGCAATTATTCGCCCATAGGTGATGAATACAAGAAGAACCACTGTTCCGCAAAAAGCGGAACGGTGGTTCTTTTTTTGAATTCATTTCGGGTCAGCTGGAAATCTGTGAAACGCCAGCAGCAGGTTTAAGCGAAAACAAATCATGGGCCATGAGGAATTCTGCAACCGTTCCTTCATATTCATCCGGATTTTTATTGAACGACTGGGCATGTTCGCCTTGGTCGAATAATTTAAGTTGTTTGGCGCCTTGTTTCAGTTCGAATAATTCTTTCGTCATTTTTGGCAAGACAAACTCGTCGTGGATGCTGTGGATGAACAGCACAGGCTTCGTAATCTTTTTAACGACTTCCCGAGGCGACACTGTGGTAATGGAATAGCCGTCGCGTAGTTTCAGGAATACATTGGCGAGGCGAAGTGCCAAAGAAGTGCGCATCGGGGTCGTGGTGCGCATAACGTGCAGAATCTGTTCGCTGATATCGGAATACGCGCAGTCGGAAATGTAGAAATCAGCGGAGTCTTCCATTCCGGCATATAACAATGTCGTCGCAGCACCCATCGATTCACCGTGGATGCCAAAGGACAAGGAAGGCCCGGCATGGAGTTTCAGCGCCTTCACGACTGCTTGCAAGTCCAGTTTTTCATAATGCCCGAAGCTTGTTGTCTTGCCTCCTGATTCTCCGTGCCGCCGATGGTCGTAGACGACTGAGTTGAATCCGAGGCGTTCAAACATGCGGGCATATTTGAATGAATTCACTTTGCTTTCAGTGACCCCGTGACAAATGATGACATAACGGTCGGTTGTGTGCGGCTCAAGAAAAATCGCTTTGATCGGATAGCCATTGTCTGATTCGATCCACCGTTCGCTTTTCTTGGCGTTGGCATACCAAGCTTCATCATAGCGTTTGGCGTTCGTTTCCCGCTCCAAAATCAATGCTGCGTCTTTATTTTTTACATACATAAGGCGATTACTGGCGGCAAAACCCAATGCGGCAAAAGAAGCGGTCAATGTGCTCGAGACGATGGCTGTAGTCATCAATAATCGTTTTTTCATGGCGCACACCCCTTATTTCTATTTTCTATTTTTGTATAAAGTATACATTCCCGTTTGCAGCGGATTCGATACATGCGGCTCTATCACAGAAATCGCTTTGTAAAGTTTCTCGAGATCGACCCCTGTGTCGACGCCCATGCGGTGGAACATATGAACCAAGTCTTCGGTCGCGACATTGCCAGTAGCCCCCGGTGCAAATGGGCAGCCGCCGAGCCCGCCGGCGGATGCGTCGAAACGGTCGACTCCGGCAAGAAGTGCTGCATAGGCATTGGCGAGCGCCATGCGTCTCGTGTCGTGGAAATGAGCGGCAATCAACACATCCGGAAATTGTTCTTTCAAACGGCTGAACAACTCATGGCTTTCTTGCGGGTTCGCCAGGCCGATCGTATCGGCGACGCTCAATTCATCGACTCCCCAATCGACGAATTGGCGGCATAAATCGATCGTTCTTTGTGGATCTACCTTGCCTTCAAACGGACAGTAGAACGCTGTCGAAATACAGGCACGGACAAATATGCCATCCTGCTTTGCTTTCTCGATCAATGGCTTCAAGGTTTCCATGGACTGGGCTGTCGTCTTGTTGATGTTTTTTTCATTGAATGAATTGGAAACGCCGACAAAGACGGCAATCGAATCGGCACCGGCTTCCAAGGCGGACGTGATGCCGCGTTCATTCGGCGTCAGCACCATCTGGCGGCTGGTCTTTTTTACGCCGGCAACGATATCCCGTGCATCGGCCATTTGCGGCACCCATTTCGGCGACACGAACGAGGTCAGCTCCATTTCCTGTAATCCTGACTCCTGCAAGGATTTGATAAAATCCAGTTTGTCTTCGGTGTTGACGGTCCTGGCTTCATTTTGCAAGCCATCGCGCGGCCCAACCTCGATAATCGTAGCTGTTTTTGGTAAACTAAACATACTATCCCCCCTTAGCTTTATTGTAGCGATAGGGGGGATAAAAGAGCAAGAAGCAGACAAGGGGGATAAAAGAAATGTCACAAGAAATCGTAATTGCAAGCGCTGTCAGAACCGCGGTCGGTTCGTTCCAGGGGGCGCTGAAAGATGTACCGGCGACAGACCTTGGCGCCATCGTCATCAAGGAAGCTCTATCGCGCGCAGGGGTAGCGGGCGACCAAGTATCGGAAGTCATCATGGGTAATGTCCTGCAAGCAGGGCTCGGGCAGAATCCGGCGCGCCAAGCTTCCATTAAAGCAGGGCTTCCTGAGACGGTGCCAGCGATGACCATCAATAAAGTATGCGGGTCGGGCTTGAAATCGATCCACTTAGCGTACCAGGCGATCTTTGCCGGTGATGCCGATATCGTCGTGGCAGGCGGCATGGAGAACATGAGCCGAGCTCCGTATCTATTAGAAGGGGCAAGGGACGGCTACCGCATGGGCGACCAGAAAGTGGTCGACAGCATGGTCCATGACGGCTTGACGTGCGCATTCAATAATTACCATATGGGCACAACAGCCGAAAATCTTTGCGACCGCTATGAAATTTCACGCGAGGAACAAGACCGTTTTGCGGCCCGTTCACAAGCCCGGGCATCAGCGGCAATCGAAGGCGGACGTTTTGATGAGGAAATCGTGCCGGTAGAAATCCCGCAGCGTAAAGGCGATCCGGTCGTGTTCAAAACGGATGAATACGTAAAAGCATCTTCAACGGAAGAAAAGCTAGCGAAACTGCGCCCGGCATTCAAGAAAGATGGCTCAGTCACAGCCGGCAACGCATCCGGTATCAATGACGGCGCGGCAGCAGTGATCGTCATGACGAAAGAAAAAGCCGACGAGCTTGGCATCACACCGCTTGCGGTCATTTCTGCGAACGGCAACGCTGGCGTCGATCCTGCGGTCATGGGCATCGGCCCAGTACAAGCAGTGAAAAATGCTTTGGAAAAAGCGGGAATGGCACTTGGCGACATCGATTTGATCGAAGCAAACGAAGCATTTGCGGCACAATCGATTGCGGTCGACCGTGAATTGAAGTTTGACCACGAAAAACTGAATGTCAACGGCGGAGCCATTGCGATCGGCCACCCGATCGGCGCGAGCGGCACACGGATTTTCGTGACGCTTCTCCACGAGATGGCAAAGCGCGACGCCAAGACGGGCCTTGCGACGCTTTGCATTGGCGGCGGACAAGGTGTTGCAACGATTGTAAAACGCCCATAAGGAGAGAATAGGATGGCGAAAGATAAAATGAACGATAACGGCCTTTTTTCGGAAGACCAGCTATTGAAGCTGAAAGCAACGAAAAAAGAGCTATTGAAAGACCAACAAAAGCTTGAGGAAGAAAAAGAAGCGCAGCGCCAGTTTGAGCGCAAAGAACGTGAGAAGAATATGTCGTTTGCGGAATTGCTCGAACGGCATGAAGGCTCAGGAAACAAATATTGATTTAGAAACCCCCTGTCATCGATGACAGGGGGTTCTTCGTTCAGCTTAACCATTCGAACAGGTAGGCGATTAAATATAAGGGGATGCTCACGATAAGGGCGCCTGCGGCAAAATAACAAAATCCCCAAAGAATCCAAGTCAGGACATCATAGATCGCACCAGCCAAATCGTCGATGAACTTCATGAAATGCTCACCTCGTTTCAACGTGAAAAACTACTTTTTTCAGTAATGGTTTCATTTATCTTAACAAAAAGAAACAGGATACACTCTCTTCATTTGCATATTATCTAATAATTTCCAAAATATTTTTATATTCCATTTATTTTCAATTGATATAATGGTAGAAGTGCAATACGCCATCACGATAAATCACCGACGGCCATAACCCTTCATAGGGAAAAACTTGAGCGCAGGAGGAGCGAATGATGAGGGATGAAAAGATACCGGCAAGTCTAGAGCCTGGGCAAAATCAAGAGCATAAGGAACATAGGCTGATCCGGCGGCATGCAAAACCACTGATCCATTTCGGTTATTTTGTATTTGTATTGATTATATTGTCCATCGTTTTTTCACTGATTAAAGTAATGGCAGAATAATTTGTGAAAAGAATGGCTATTCTTTCCCTTTTTTTGAAACATCTTACTGACCCAATCGTACATTATAGTGCAGGAAAAAATCAGCTTATTGAAAAGGATGGGATAAGATGGAGTCAATCGGAATTATTTCTATTTTAATTGTGATTCTCATTTTGGCGGCAATTGCGGGCGTCGGCTATTTCTTTTGGATGAAAATCCGCTACCGCACAGCCAAATCGAACGAAGCTCTGATCATTACAGGGCCGAAACTGGGCGATCCAAAGAAAGACACGAACATCTTTACGGACGATGAAGGGCGATCCATGAAGATCATCCGCGGCGGCGGTTATTTGCTGCGGCGCTTCCAGACTTCGACGCCGGTCAATTTGACCTCGTTCCAGTTGAAGTTATCGACGCCACGCGTCTACACGAATGCCGGTGTGCCGATCGTGGCGGATGCTGTAGCGATGGTAAAAGTTGCAGATACCTTGAACGGCATCGCTAATTACGCAGAGCAATTCCTTGGGAAAAAGCAAGACGAAATTGAACGCGAGATCATCGAAGTCCTCGGCAGTAATTTGCGCGCCATCCTGTCGAAGATGACCGTTGAAGATATCAATAGCGACCGTGAGAAATTCAATACGGATGTCCAGGAAATCGCGCAAAAGCAACTCGATTTAATGGGCTTTAAAATCACTTCACTCGGATTGACGGATCTACGCGATGCCGATGAAGACAATGGCTATCTCGAGAACCTCGGCCGGCCGCGCATCGCAGAAGTACGCAAGCAAGCGGAAATTGCGGAAGCGAACACGGAACGCGAAACGCGCATCCACCGTGCACAGACCGACCAGGAAGCGAAAGAAGAAGAGTATATGCGCCAAATCGCAATTGCCGAATCGCGCAAACAGAAAGATTTGAAAGATGCGGCATTCAAGGAAGAAACCGAGCGTGCACGCGCCAAATCGGAACAATCGTACGAACTCGAAAAAGCGAAGCTCGCCATGGAAATCCAGGAAGAAGAATTGAATATGCAATTCATGGAGCGTGAACGTGCGGTCCGTCTTGAAGAAGAAGAAAGCAAAGTCCGCAAAACAAAAGCGGATGCAAGTTATTATGAAACGACGCGTACGGCAGAAGCTGAAGCGAGACGTTCCGTCATCGATGGGGAAGCGAAAGCGAAGATCAAACGCGATGAAGGGGCTGCTGAGGCGGAAGTCATCCGCGAACGCGGTAAAGCGGAAGCAGAATCCCGCAAATTGCTCGCCGAAGCGATGGAAGAACACGGTGATGTCATCATTGCGGAAAAACTGATCGATATGCTGCCGGTATTCGCAGAAAAAGTCGCACAGCCGCTTAATAATATCGATTCGGTGAAGATCATCGATTCTGGGAACGGCCAGGGTGTCCCTTCATTCGGCAGAAGCGTCACGCGCACGATGGTCGATATGCAAGAGCCTTTGAAAGAAATGACAGGTATCGATATTGCCGAAATGATGAAGTCATACACTTCAAAGAAAAATGATGCAATCGAGCCGATAAATGAACCTAAAGTCGAGCCTATAAGTGAACCGCCTGTTGATGAGGAAACGAAAGAAGATCCCGAACAAATTTAATGCTCGATAAATACGAAAAGACGGAGAACAAATTATGTTCTCCGTCTTTTTTATAGTGCAGATGTCTAGACGGTCATGATGTCTTTGAACATCTGCTTTAAGCTCTTGGCAACGTCGTTAAGGTGAAATTCTCTCCGTGCCTCGGCCTGCTGCTGCTCGATAAAGGTTTCGGATGTGCGTTTTCTGGAAAAAGGCGTCAAGGTATGAAGTTCTTTCGGCTGGGTTTCGGCCAATAATCGCAAAGAGGCGAAGACCGGTTCAGAGATTTCGAAACGTTGGTAGCCATTCGGCATATGAACGATTTTCTCCGGGGCGTCCGCAAGCAGCCAGTTGTCTTCCGTTTCCCAAGCCAACTTATGATTTTTAAATTCCTGTCCAAGGGATCTTGTCACAGATTCAACAACAAGGTATGAATGCATCGAAATGGCATCTCCGTCTGTTGACTGATAAGATTTTTTGGATTGGGTCAAATAAAAATTCATCATTTTGCACGCCCCCGATTTCTTAAAATTAAGGTTTGAAAATTTCAGTCGTAATCAGTATATTCACTTTTGGACATTCTTTCAAACCTGCAAAAGTCCCTATTAATAAATAAAATCACCCTTGCAAAACCGGGATTTTTTAAAGGTGGAGTCCGTAAAATTGAGCAAAACCACGGTGCTAAAGGGGGCAACCTCCAATGAACCATCCAGTTGAATTGTCTGTATAAGCCTTATCGCTAAAAAAGGGTTCTAACGTCCTTAATCAAAGCTGAAAGTTTTTATTATCAAGGATTTACGGTTCAAAAAAGCGCCCCGCAGCCAGCGGGGCGCCATCAAGAAAGGGATTGAATATTTACTCGCGATGTTGTTCGTAGCGGTCCAGCCGCGTCGCTTTCTTGGCCTCTTCAATCTGCTGCGCGCTGACAGGCTGTTTGTATGCCTGCAAAGTTTCGCGCAGTTGTTCGGGACTGCTCGCACCGGTTACTGCCGCTGCGACTGTGCTATCCGACAGTACCGAATGCAGTGCGAGTGCATGGATATTGCCATGGATTGCGGAGAGCTCCTTCAAAGCGGCCAGCAGTTGATCCGGCCCATACTGCAAGTAGTCGCCCATCTTTTCAGCGCGGGTGAATCCTTCAGCCGTCAGCAGCCCCTTCGCCAAGCTGCCGCGTGCCACAACGGAGCGGCCGGCTTGACCGATCTCCGGCAGAAATTCTTCCGGGCGCCGGTCGAGCAGGCTGTACTGCATCATGATGGAAGCAATCTCGCTGTTGTCCAAAAAGCGCCGGATGACATTCGGGCGGATGGAAGAAATCCCGTAAGCGCGGATCAAACCTTCTTTTTTCAATTCCTCGAACGCTTCGATCGTTTCTTCCGAGTCATCGGAGATCATCCCGCCGTGAAGCTGGTATAAATCCAAATAATCGGTTTTGAGACGGCGCAGTGAGTGATGGATCTGTTCTTTGATATAAGGTTTTGTCGGATTCCATTTCACCTCGTCCGACTCCTCGGACCACTCGTTTCCGACTTTACTTGCGAGAACGATGTCTTTTCGCCGATTGCCGAGTGCACCGCCGACGATTTCCTCGCTCTTTCCTTTGCCGTAGAAATCGGCGGTGTCGAAATAATTGACGCCATTGTCCATCGCTTCATCGATGATGGCCCTTGCTTTTTTCGGGTCATCCGGCAGTGACATGCAGCCGAGTGCGATTTCACTGATTTTCAATCCGCTGTTACCAAGTGTATTGTATTTCATCCTTTCACCTCATTGTAAAAATTTGTTTCCTCTATGGTATACTTTGCGGTATTGAAACTACAAATGAAATGAGGGCCAGCATGAAGAAATTTGAAGAAAAAACGATTCATAGTGAACGGTTGTACGAAGGCAAGGTCATCAATTTGAAAGTCGACGATGTGACGCTTCCGAACGGCAAACAGTCGAAGCGCGAATTGATCGAACACCCAGGAGCGGTGGCGGTCATCGCATTGACAAGTGAAAAGAAAATCATCATGGTCGAACAATACCGCAAAGCGCTAGAACGCTCGCTCGTCGAAATTCCGGCTGGAAAACTGGAACCCGGAGAAGCACCTGAATATACTGCCATGCGCGAGTTGGAAGAAGAGACAGGCTATTCAGCGGATAAGCTCGAAAAGGTGATCAGCTTCTCGACGTCACCTGGATTTGCCGATGAAGTGGTCCATGTTTTCTTTGCAAGCGGCTTGCATCGAGCGGAAAACGGCGCAGTGACGGACGACGACGAATTCGTGGAATTACTGGAAGTGACGGTGGAAGAAGCGGAACGATTGATCGATAACGAGCGAATTTACGACGCGAAAACCGCTTACGCTGTGCAATGGGTTAAAAACTACTTATCAGATAAGAATTAATCCAATTACTAGTTAAGAATGATTCTAAATAATAAACGGCATCGATTGTTGTAATCGAGAACGCCCTTTTGATATAATGAATACAGTTTGAGGGAGGGCGTCGCATGGAAACAAGGATAGATCGTATAAAAAAGCAATTACACGCTGCGAGTTATAAGCTGACGCCACAGCGTGAAGCAACGGTGCGTATATTACTTGATCATGAAGAAGACCATCTAAGTGCTGAGGATGTCTATCTTTTAGTCAAGGACATCGCACCGGAAATCGGCTTAGCTACTGTGTACCGCACGTTGGAACTACTGACCGAATTGAAAATAGTCGATAAAATAAATTTTGGGGACGGCGTTTCCCGTTATGATTTGCGTCAGGAAGGCGCAGCACACTTCCATCATCACCTTGTCTGTCTAGAATGCGGAGCGGTCGATGAAATACAGGAAGATTTACTTGAAGATGTCGAAGCAGTCGTGGAAAAGCGCTGGAACTTCCAAATCAAAGATCACCGTCTGACTTTTCATGGCATTTGCTGGCGCTGCAATGATTCGGGTGCTGAAAAGCCGGAAAAAGACGCTTAAAAGGCGGCCTGTCGTAGGCCGTCTTTTTTTTTCATCTTCAATTAAACAGCGCAAAAAGGAGGAATCCCAATGAACGACGCGAAAGATGCACTGGATGATTATTTGCATTTTCTCCGTGTGGAAAGGCAACTGGCCGACAATACACTGACTTCATATGAACGGGACTTGAAAGCATACGTACAGTATATGAGTGAAGTGGAGCAACTGGAGTCGCTCGGTAAAATAGAGCGCGTACATATCTTGAATCATCTGCGCCATCTACAGGAAATGGCGAAAACTTCGCGGACGGTGGCAAGGCATATTTCCTCGATCCGCAGTTTCCACCAATTTTTGATCCGGGAAAAACGCAGCGATTCGGACCCGACCGTTCACTTGGAAATGCCTCAAATGGATAAGAAACTGCCGAACATCCTATCTATAGAAGAAATCGATGCCCTGTTGAATTCGCCGGATACATCAAAAGCCAGCGGGCTGCGGGACCGGGCCATGCTGGAGTTGCTCTATGCAAGCGGAATGCGTGTCAGTGAATGCATCAACCTGGATATTGAAGATGTCCATTTGACGATGGGATTCGTCCGCTGCACAGGAAAAGGCGGCAAGGAACGAATCATCCCGCTCGGCAGGGCCGCGCTTGAGGCGAACCGCGAATATATCGAATCGGGGCGCCTCACGTTACGAAACCCGTCCGAAAAAACAGATGCCTTGTTCATCAACCAAAGGGGCAAGCGCTTGACGCGCCAGGGGTTTTGGAAATTACTGAAGCAGCATGCCCAAAAAGCGGGCATCCAGAAAGAATTGACCCCGCACACATTGCGTCATTCATTCGCGACTCATTTAATCGAAAATGGGGCAGATCTCCGCGCGGTACAGGAAATGCTGGGACACGCCGATATTTCAACGACCCAAATCTATACCCACGTCAGCAAGACCCGTTTAAAGGATGTCTACTCTCAATTTCATCCTCGCGCATGACAGAGGTCTGACTTCCGACATGGGCTGTTCATATGATAGAATAAAAATGTAAATAAGGAGGAACTCACATGACAATGAAACCGTTTACTCGCATACATTTAATCGTACTGGATTCTGTCGGCATTGGCGAAGCGCCGGATGCTGAAGCTTTCGGGGACAAGGGAGCGGATACGCTCGGCCACATCGCGCAATCCGTCGGCGGCCTTTCGATGCCGAATATGGAGAAGTTGGGACTAGCCAATATCGTCCCGGTCAAAGGGCTTGAGGCACAGGAAACACCTGCTGCCCATTTCGGGCGTCTCGAGGAGGCATCTGTCGGAAAAGACACAATGACGGGTCACTGGGAAATTATGGGACTCAACATCGATACACCGTTTAAAGTGTATCCTGAAGGCTTCCCCCAAGAGTTGATCGACAAGCTTGAGCAGGCGACAGGCCGCAAAGTCATCGGCAATAAACCGGCAAGCGGCACTGAAATCCTTGACGAACTCGGCAAAGAACATATGGAGACTGGGGCATTGATCGTCTATACGTCTGCTGATCCGGTTCTGCAAATTGCCGCACACGAAGAAGTGATCCCACTGGATGAGCTGTACCGGATTTGTGAAACGGCCCGTGAATTGACATTGGACCCGGAATTCTTGGTTGGACGCGTTATCGCGCGCCCATTCCTTGGCGAACCTGGGGCATTTAAACGCACATCCAACCGCCACGATTATGCCTTGACGCCTTTTGACCGCACTGTCATGAATGAACTGCAGGATGCCGGCAAAGACGTCATCGCCATCGGCAAGATCAACGATATCTATAATGGCGCGGGCGTGACAGAAGCTTTAAGAACAACGGATAACGCAGACGGCATGGATAAGCTTGTCCAAGTCGTCGGCAAGGATTTCAACGGCTTGAGCTTTTTGAACCTCGTTGATTTTGATGCGCTCTTCGGGCATCGCAGAGACCCGGAAGGTTACGCAAAAGCGCTCGAAGCATTCGATGAGCGCTTGCCGGAAGTGCTGGAAGGCTTGCGTGAAGACGACTTGCTGCTCATCACGGCAGACCATGGAAACGACCCGACTTTCCCGGGAACCGACCATACGCGCGAATATGTTCCGCTTCTCGCATTCTCTCCTCGTTTCAACGGCGGGTCTGACCTTGGAACAGGGTCGACATTTGCGGATATCGGTGCGACCATTGCCGAGAATTTCGCTGGTGAATTGCCGAAATTTGGAACAAGCTTTCTATCGAAACTAAACTGAAAAGGCGGTAATGATCAATGAGAATGGTGGACTTGATTGAAAAGAAACGGGATGGCCATGAGCTGTCCACAGAAGAAATCCGTTTTATTGTCTCTGGCTATACAAATGGTGAAATCGCCGATTATCAAATGAGCTCATTTTTGATGGCAGTATTTTTCCAGGATATGACCGAGCGTGAGCGGGCAGATTTGACGATGGCGATGGCTGAGTCGGGCGACCAGATCGATTTGTCAGCTATCGAAGGCATCAAAGTGGATAAGCACTCGACAGGAGGCGTCGGCGATACGACGACGCTAGTCCTTGGGCCACTTGTTGCAGCATGCGGCGTGCCGGTTGCGAAAATGAGCGGACGCGGGCTTGGGCACACCGGCGGAACCATCGATAAACTCGAAGCGATCGACGGGTTCCATGTCGAGTTGTCGACAGAAGATTTTATCCGCCAAGTGAACGAACACAAATTGGCGGTCATCGGACAGAGCGGAAATTTGACGCCTGCCGATAAGAAAATGTATTCCTTACGTGATGTAACGGCAACTGTCAACAGCATCCCGCTGATCGCAAGTTCGATCATGAGCAAAAAAATCGCAGCCGGCGCTGATGCCATCGTCCTTGACGTGAAAACAGGCGAAGGCGCATTCATGAAAACCGAAGAAGATGCCAAAAAACTGGCGCATGCCATGGTCGGCATCGGCAATGCGACAGGACGCAAAACGATGGCCATCATTTCCGACATGAGCCAACCGCTCGGATTTGCCATCGGCAATGCGCTTGAAGTAAAAGAAGCAATCGAAACCTTGCAAGGTAAAGGCCCGGCAGATCTCACGGAGCTGTGCCTTGTGCTCGGCAGCCAAATGGTCGTCGTCGGAGGCAAAGCAGATACATTAGAAGAAGCACGTGCAATGTTAGAGCGCGTCATCGCAGATGGCAGCGCACTCGAAGCATTCCGCCGATTGATCGAAGACCAGGGCGGCAACCCGGCAGTCGTAGACGATGTTACGTTGCTCCCTCAAGCGAAGTTTGTGACGGAACTGCCTGCTAAACAAGACGGTTATGTGTCCTTTATGGAAGCGGATGAGATCGGGACAGCGGCCATGGTACTCGGCGCTGGCCGCGCAACGAAGGATTCGGTCATCGATCTGTCGGTCGGCTTGGTGTTGAATAAGAAAGTCGGCGATTTCGTCAAGCAAGGCGAACCGCTGGCAACGATTTATTCCAATACACAAGACCTCGCAGAATGCCAGGAAATGTTATACAATAGTATCGAGTATTCAAACGAGCCGGTTGAAGCGATTCAACTCGTCTCCGCTTTGATCACCGATTAAACGAATCTTGCTGGGTCTAGGCTCAGCAGGATTTTTACTTTACATAGCCCATTCAGGAGGAGTCGCCATGCATCTATACGGGACACAATCAATCAACGGAAAAGGCCATTTGACAATCGGGGGAGTAGACACAGTCGACCTTGCAGCACAATACGGCACACCGCTCTTCGTCTATGACATCGCCCTATTCCGGGAACGCGCACAAGCCTTCCAGCAAACTTTCGAAAACGAACAAATCAACTATCAGGTCGCTTATGCCAGCAAAGCCTTCTCAGGCATCGCCATCTATCAAGTCGCAGCACAAGAAGGGCTATCGCTCGATGTCGTATCGGATGGGGAACTCTATACGGCCATCCAAAGCGGATTTCCGAGAGAGAAAATCCATTTCCATGGCAATAACAAGAGCCAAAAAGAGATCGATATGGCATTTGATGAGGAAATCGGCTGTATCGTCGTCGATAATTTCCATGAAATCAATTTGCTGAAAAAGACAGCGGAACAGCGCAAACAAAAGATGAAAGTGCTGCTGCGTGTCACTCCGGGCATCGAAGCCCACACCCATGATTACATTACGACGGGGCAGGAAGATTCGAAATTCGGTTTCGATCTGAACAACGGCCAGGCAGACCGGGCATTTAAGGAAACCTATGGCCATGATTACCTCGAGTTGATCGGACTGCATTGCCATATCGGCTCGCAGATCTTCGATACGGGCGCCTTCCAGATGGCATCCGAAAAGTTGTTGTTGAAAATGGCTGAATGGAAAGAGGAACACTCCTACACATGCACCGTGCTGAATTTGGGCGGCGGCTTCGGCATCCGCTACACGGAAGAAGACGCTCCGCTTGAGCCAGCGGTTTATGTGAAAGACATGATCCACACCGTAAAAACCGCATCCCAAGAGGCCGGTTTTCCTGTGCCGGAAATTTGGATCGAGCCGGGCCGGTCATTGATCGGAGATGCCGGCACGACACTTTATACTATCGGCTCGACAAAAGAAGTGCCGGATACGCGGCGTTATGCTGCGGTCGACGGCGGCATGTCCGACAATATCCGTCCTGCCCTATACGGGGCGAAATACAGTTCATTGATAGCGAACCGAGCCGAAGATCAGGCTTCGGAAGTGTATACAATTGCAGGGAAATGCTGTGAATCCGGCGATAAGCTCATTGAAGAAGCTCAGTTGCCGGAAGTTTCCGCCGGCGACCTCCTGGCAGTTTTCTGCACAGGCGCATATGGCTATTCCATGGCGAGCAATTACAACCGGATCACCCGTCCTGCAGTCGTTTTTGTAGAGGAAGGGAAGCATCAGCTCGTCATCCGTCGGGAAAGCTTCGAAGATTTGATCAAAAATGAAGTGGGTTATATGCAAGAGGAGGCTAAGCGTTGAGAAAGCAGAATATCATGCTCTTTTTATTCGTATTGCTGATGGCGTTTGCTTGGGGGATCGCATACTGGATATTCTTTGCAGACAAGGTCAACGGCGGCTGATCCTGTGTAAACTTGAGTTCTCGGGAATTTTATAGTAGTATGGGTTGAGCCGCTTTTTAAGATGAAAATGAGGGATCAATTATGTTATACAGATACAAAAAATCATTTGAAAAGATCGCCATGGGCTTGTTGTCTTTCATGCCCAAGGAGCGCGAACTGAAAAAGCTGCAGCAGACGATGCACATCTACGAAGAAAATCCGGAATGGCAATTGTTCCTGTGGAAAAAAGAGGACGATTTTGTCGGGTTATTAGGTGTGGAAGTCGCAGATGATCATTACACCATCCATCATGTGTCGGTGAATCCATCCCATCGGGGCGACGGGATCGGCCATCAGATGATCGATAAGATTCAAGACATGATGCAGCACCGGGAAATGCGGGCTACAGACGAAACTGAAGCTTTCCTGAATAAATGCCCAGTAAAAAAAGGCGGCCTTTAATTCTTAAAGGTTCCGCCTTTTTTTCTGTTGTCTGAGCGCAATGATCTCTGTCCTGTCGCGCAGCCTGTGCTTATGCATCAAATAATAATCATCGAGTGCAGGAGCTTCATATTGCTGTTTTTGGCTGTTGACTGCTTGAATGAGTTCGCCGGGGACCAGCGGGAGGTCGCGATGCCTGAAAGGTTCGCGGTCTGTGACGCCTTGAATCGAGTCGGTAAGGAGATCGATCAACTCCTTTTGGTCAAAGCCTTCTGTCCAAACACTCGGTTCGGCCAGCTTCGGTTTTGCCCGGATAAACGAGCGCAATGCACCGGGGAAATTACTGCGGCGCCAATGGTACATGCCGACAGCTAATTGGATCCACCCCGTCAGCGGATGGGTCTTATCTTTAGGGGCTATTTCTTTCCAGTATTCTTCGCCGACTTCATGGCATTCGAAATAATCTTTCTCATCGTTAAAATGGATGATGTATTGAAGGAACAAAGGGTGGTTGAGCGGATGCATTTCAATCTCCTTTCTTTTATAATCAAGTAATAGGAATATGAACAGTCAGGTGGTAGTCGCATGTCTTATGAAGTGAAAGTGGATGCCTTTGAAGGTCCTCTTGATTTATTATTGCATTTAATCCATCGTTTGGAAATCGATATTTACGATATCCCCGTTTCCCAAATCACTACACAGTATATGGAGCATATCCGGGCAATGCAAGTGCTCGAACTCAACGAAGCGAGTGAATACTTGGTGATGGCGGCGACTTTGCTCGCCATAAAAAGCAAAACGCTATTGCCGGTGCATGAAGGGGAAGTCGATGAAGTCGATTACGAATTCGAGGAACAGGACCCCCGCGATGAGCTGGTATCGCGGCTGATCGAGTACAAGAAGTATAAAGAGGCGGCGGGCGGACTGAAGAAGTTGGAAAACGAAAGGGCAGTGCTTTACTCGAAAGCGCCTGCTGATTTGTCGGAACTCCAACATGCCGATGCCATGGATTATGATGCCAATGCCTATGATATGCTTGGTGCATTCCAGAAGATGCTGCGCCGAAAGCAATTGAGGGCGCCGCTTTCGACGCGTGTCGCACGCCAGGAGGTATCAATCAAAGAACAGATGGGTTCGATGGTCGAGCGTTTGAAATCATTCAAAGGTCGGGCGAATTTTTCCGAGCTATTCCCTTCCGACGACCAGTCAGTGCTCGTCGTGTCGTTCCTATCCTTGCTTGAGTTGATGAAGCGGCAAGTGATCGCGGTCGAACAGCAAAAGAATTTCACCGAATTGTCGGTGGAACTGAGAAAGGAAACGTGGCAAGATGAAGAAGAACCTTTTGGGCCAAATTGAAGCATTGCTTTTTGTCACAGGAGACGATGGCTTGAGTTTCAGCCAGTTGCAGTTTTTGACAGAGGCTACTGCTGACCAGGTGGAGCAGGCGCTTGCAGAGTTGAAGAGCCGCTATAGCGAGGAATCTTACGGTGTAATGCTGAAGGAACTGGCTGGGGTTTATCAATTAGTGACCAAGCCGGACATGGCGGAAACGATCCAGAAGCTGGTTGAGAACCCGACTCCCCAGTCACTATCTCAAGCTTCGCTTGAGGTGCTGGCGATTGTAGCGTATAAGCAGCCAATCACAAGAGTGGAACTGGAAGACTTGCGCGGGGTGAAAAGCGAAAAAGCGCTTGCCACGCTCGCAGGCAAGGGATTGATTCAGGAGTGCGGGCGTGCAGAAGGAACCGGTCGGGCGATTCTATACGGCACCACAGCCGAATTTCTTAACTATTTCGGATTGAAGAGCTTGGAAGAACTGCCTCCACTGCCTGAAGAAGCGGCAGAAGAGCCGGAAGAAGATACCGATCTTTTCATGACCAAATTTCAAGAAGCATTCAAAGAGGAAGTAAACGCATAATGGCTTACTGGGAAGACTGGGACGCAATGACAGTCTTCTTTTCTTTTGAGCGAGGCGCTTTCTCTTTACCTGGAATTATGCCATAATTCCGGGTAGATGGACCGCAAAGAACGTGAATCGGTTGCTTACGCAATCGATATATAAACAGATGAGGTGAACGGGAAATGGAAAGATTGCAAAAAGTAATGGCGCATGCAGGGATTGCATCAAGACGTAAAGCAGAGCAAATGATTTTGGATGGAAAAGTGAAAGTGAACGGCAAGACGGTCAAGGAATTGGGGGTCAAAGTTACAGGCTCCGATAAAATTGAGGTCGAAGGCGTTCAAATGGAAAAGGAAAGGAAAGTATATTTCCTATTGTATAAACCCCGTGGTGTCATATCTGCAGTGTCCGACGATAAAAACCGCAAAGTGGTGACTGATTTCTTCCCGAACGTCGAAGAACGGATCTATCCGGTCGGGCGTCTTGACTATGATACATCAGGCTTATTGATCCTGACGAATGATGGGGAATTCGCCAATAGCCTGACGCATCCCAAATTTGAAATCGATAAGACTTACGTGGCGCGTCTACAAGGGATTCCGACGAAAGAAGATCTTCAAAAACTTGAGCGCGGAATTAAATTGGAGGATGGCATGACAGCGCCAGCGAAAGTGAAACTCCTGTCAGGCGACCGGAAGTCAGCGAAAGCGATCGTCCAGATTACCATTCATGAAGGGCGTAACCGTCAAGTCCGCCGCATGTTCGAAGCAATCGGCTTTCCTGTCCAGAAGCTGAGCCGTGAACAATTCGCCTTTTTGACACTCCATGGCCTGAACGCTGGGGAATCGAGAGAACTCAGCCCCCACGAAGTGAAGAAGTTGCGGGTATTGGCTGAAACAGGAAAACGGCATTAACGTTCACAAACCCTTCAAAACTGGCGGCAAAGGGCTAAAGAAACTTTGCTATAATTGATGTGCATCCAATCCTTCGAAGGAGGATCTCAATGAGTACGGAGAAAAAAAGAAATAAAAAACAGAATCGAACTATCATGCGCTTCATCATTCTGCTGTTATTAGTCGTTGCTATCGGTTATACGATATACAATAGCGTGACAGCCGATGAAGTGGAAGTGCTGAAAGTGGGAAGCCAGGCACCGGATTTCACACTCACGGACTTGGAAGGCGAAACCCATAAGCTGTCTGATTACAAAGGACAAGGCGTATTTTTGAATTTCTGGGGCACATGGTGCGAACCGTGTATCGAGGAAATGCCCGCGATGGCCAGTCAGTATGAAGTATATGAAGATCAAGGCGTTCAAATTCTCGCTGTAAACATTGCGCAATCGAATTTTGAAGTAGAGACGTTCGCCCGTCAATACGGACTCAATTTTCCGGTTGTCATTGACCGCGATAAAAGCGTCATGACTGCATATAACATCCGCCCGCTTCCAACGACGGTGCTAGTGAATCCGGAAGGTGAAATCCAGCGCATCGTGACCGGTGAAATGACAGAACAGGACATCGCAGGTTTTATGGAAGAAATCAAACCTGAATAAGGAGATTTTTGGGATGGACAAATTGCTTTGTAAATGCGGCCATGAAAATCCGCCAGGTACGATTCTCTGCGAATCGTGCGGACGGCCGCTGAATGAACAAGAAGAAAACAAACAGTTAGCCGACATGCGCTATGAAGGCACAGCAAGAAGATCACAGACTTACAACAAGTCAATCATCGATAAAGTATGGAATTTCTTTTCCAGTGTAAAAGTAGGGGTCAGTATTATCATCGTCTTGCTGGTAGCCGCAGCACTCGGTACAATTCTGCCGCAGCAGCAATACGTTCCGGCAAACACGGAAGCTACTATAAAAGCTTACTATACAGACGTTTACGGTACGGTGGGAACTGTTTATCATGCTTTAGGATTTCATGATTTATACAATTCATTTTGGTTTATCGCACTTGTCGGCATGTTGGCGATTTCATTGATCATCGCGAGTTTGGACCGTTTTGTGCCTTTATACAAATCATTGAAAAACCAGCGGGTCTTGAGGCATCCTAGCTTCATGCGCAAGCAACGGATCTTGGCAGAAGGGCCGGGGCAGGAAGATACTCTTCAAAAAGCTGAAGAGAAATTGACCGGGTTGAAATATAAAGTGACGACTGATAAAAATGGCCTGCTTGCTGAAAAGGGCCGTTTTTCACGGTGGGGCCCTTATGTCAACCACATTGGATTGATCATCTTCTTATTCGGCGTCATGCTGCGTATGATGCCTGGCTTTTACGTCGATGAAACATTATGGATCCGTGAAGGGGAAACACGGGCGATTCCTAATGCCCCCGGATATGTGATTGAAAGCAAAGGCTTTACGTTGGAAACATATACCGGTGAAGGCGATGAAGAGAAGTTTGGTGAAGCCATTGACCGGGTTGGTGCTGTAGCGAAAAATTACCAAACGGACGTTGTGCTTTATAAAATCCCCGAAGGCACTTTGCCTGGCGATACAGAGGACATGGAGTTGGTGGAGGAACACGCAATCCGCGTCAACCAGCCTTTTAAGTTCGATGGCTATGCATTGTATCAAATGGATTTTCAGCAAGATGAGTTGAAAACGATGAGCTTTGAGCTGCAAAATAAAGAAACGAGTGAAAGTCGTGGAGATTTGACCATTGACTTGGTGAATCCGGAAACGAATTATGAACTTGCAGATGGATCGGTCGTTGAACTGTTAGGCTATTATCCAGACTTCTCAGGTTTTGAAAATGGAGAGCCGCAAACAGCTACTCCATTGCCTAAAAATCCAGGGTTTCTCGTCAAAATGACGACACCGGATACCCCGGACGGCGAAACCAGTTTCATCACTATCCAAAACACGGTCGAACCACTAGGCGATAACGAGTATAAGCTTGCTTTCCAGAGTGTGGAGACGCGGGATGCATCCGGCCTTACGGTGCGTAAAGACCGCACCCTGCCGATTCTCGGACTCGGCGGCTTGATCTTTATGATCGGCGTCGCTCAAGGCATGTATTTCAACCATCGCCGTTTCTGGATCCAACAGCAGGCGGATGGCAGCATTTTGCTTGCCGGACATACGAACAAAAATTGGTTCGGCCTTAAAAAAGATCTTGATCAAGTAAGTGAACACGCTTCTCTTCCGGCTTATCGCGATCAACAGGAAGAAATTGAAGCTCAGGAGAAAAGGGAAGGTGAACAATTGACATGACGCTAGCCGATATTAGCTCCAACTTATTATACGTAGCCTTTATCGCTTACTTGGTAGCAACCTTTGTATTTGGCGGTGCAGTAAAAGGCAATAAAAAAGGGACATTCAGATCCGAGCAGCGCTGGGGGAAAGTCGCCATCACCATTACGGTCATCGGCTTCCTGGCGCAATTGGGTTATTTCTTTACGAGATGGATGGTAACAGGGCATGCGCCTATCAGTAATATGTTCGAATTCACAACAGCATTCGGCATGACACTAGTAGGTGGATTCATCATTATTTTCGCGCTTTACCGTACTGCGGTTCTCGGCATGGTCGTGTTACCGATCGCACTTTTAATTATCGCTTACGCAAGCATGTTCCCAAGCGAAGTAAGTCCTTTGATTCCCGCACTGCAAACGAACTGGCTGGCGATACACGTCATTACAGTCGTCATCGCTGAAGGGATTCTTGGAATCAGTGCGGCAGCCGGCTTGATTTATTTGCTTAAAGTAGTGGATCAGAAGAAAAAGTCGAAACAGCGCTTCTGGCTCGAAGCGATTATGTACTCGCTCGTCCTAGTATTGGGATTTGTCGTTACAAGCACGTTCTTTACTTTGACGAATTACGAGGCGGATTTCGCTTATGTCAATAAAGACGGGCAGCCGTCTGAAATCACTTATAATATGCCGGCAATTTTTGGCATGAATGAATACGAATCATTGTCCGATGGCGCATTTACCCCGCTTGTGGAAATGCCGCCTATCATCCATGCCGGAAAATTGACCACGGTCTTGTGGTCTGTAATGGTCGGAACGGTTCTCTATTTGCTTATCCGCCTGATTTTCCGGAAAAGGATTTCTGCAATGCTGCAGCCGTTCACGAAAAACGTCAACCTGCAGTTGATGGATGAGATCAATTACCGTTCGATCATCATCGGCTTCCCGATTTTCGCGCTTGGCGCATTGATTTTCGCCATGATCTGGGCGCAAATCGCCTGGTCGCGCTTCTGGGGCTGGGACCCGAAAGAAGTTTGGGCACTCGTTACATTCTTATTCTATGCAGCGTATTTGCACTTGCGGCTTGGCAGAGGCTGGGCAGGCGAAAAGTCTGCTTGGCTCGCTGTAATCGGTTTTGTCATCATCATGTTCAACTTGGTGGCAGTTAACTTGATTATTGCCGGACTGCATTCATATGCCTGACGACAAAAGCCTTTTCCTTTAATGGAAAAGGCTTTTCGTTTATTTTTGGAACCCTTATCGTTACAATGAAAGTTATAGAGATGAAAGTTGGAGGGATTAGGATGTCTGAAGAAATTACAATTCTTGTAGTGGATGATGAAGAAAGGATCCGCCGTCTGTTGAAGATGTATCTCGAGCGTGAAGGATATATGGTGGAAGAAGCCGAGAACGGCGTGGAAGCATTGGAAAAAGCGATGGAAACGGATTATCATTGCATCTTGCTCGATCTCATGATGCCGGAAAAAGACGGCATCGAAGTGGCGACCGAGCTCCGCGAAACGAAAATGACTCCGATCATCATGCTGACGGCAAAAGGGGAAGAAGCGAACCGTGTAGAAGGCTTTGAATCAGGTGCGGACGATTATATCGTCAAACCGTTCAGCCCCCGGGAAGTTGTGCTCAGGGTCAAAGCGATTCTGCGCCGGTCCTCTGCCTATTCGCCTTCTGCGAGTACGACCGTTTCAAAGGATTTGGTGGTCTTCCCGCATTTGACCATCGATCATGACGCACACCGCGTGACCGCTGATGGAGTGGAAGTGAATTTAACTCCGAAAGAGTATGAACTACTGTATTTCCTGGCGAAATCACCAGACAAAGTGTTTGACCGCGAACATCTACTCAAAGAGGTATGGCATTATGACTTTTTCGGTGATCTGCGGACCGTCGATACTCACGTGAAACGCTTGCGCGAAAAGCTTAACCGCGTTTCGGAATCTGCTGCTAAGATGATCGTCACTGTATGGGGAGTTGGCTATAAATTCGAGGTAGGCAATGAATAAAATATGGAATAGCATCGTCGGGAAGCTGTGGGTAACCATTTTGCTTCTCGTTTCCTTTGTCCTTTTTATTGTCACTGTTCTCCTGTTGGAGTTTCTTGGGAATTATCACAGTGAAACGGTAGAGGAATCTCTCCATAACGAGGCGAATATGATTGCCCGAATCTTCAATGATAATGAAGGAGAGGGCACGCTGTCGATCGTCGGGGAAGTGTTGGGCGCCGAAACCAATGCAGTCATAGCCGAAGAGCCGGGAATGATTTCCTACTATTTGCATGACGGCTTGAACGGGGAGGAAATCAGGGAGGAAATTGTCCGCGAAGAAGAATTCCAAAAAGTGTTCGAAAGTGATGACACTGTAACGAAAGAAATGCTGCTTCCTTCCCTTTCCGCCCCTGACCAGATGGAGTCATATATAGTTATGGCTTCGCCGCTTCAGACGGGGGATGAACTGCACGGCACAGTGTTCATTTACCAATCTCTGGAAGTCATGGATCGCACTGCTGAACGAACGACCAATATCGTCTTTTTATCCGCGTTAATCGCGTTGCTATTAACGACATTTTTTGCATTCTTCCTGTCGACACGAATCACTTCGCCGCTGCGTAATATGCGTGAAGGTGCGTTCGAGCTTGCGAAAGGGAATTTCGATACGAAAGTCAAAGTGTCTTCGGGTGATGAAATCGGCCAATTGGCGATTGCCTTTAACCAGATGGGCCGGCAATTAAAGCATCACGTAGAAGTAATCAATCAAGAAAAAGAACAATTATCGAGCATTTTGACATCAATGGCGGATGCCGTGATCACATTCAACCAGGATAAAACAATTCTGTTAAGTAATCCTCCAGCTGAAAAACTGTTACGGCAATGGCTTTTCAAAGACAAATCAACTGGCGATAATGCTTTGCCTTCGGAGATGCTGCACATGCTCGATCATGTGTTGATGTTCCAGGAGGAAATCGAAGAAGAGTTGGAAATCGAAGGCGCTTATTACGCTGTCAATTTCAGTCCGTTATATAGCGGGCAAAGTGTCCGCGGAGCGGTGGCGGTGCTCCATAATATGACCGAACAGCATCGTCTCGAGAAACTTCGTGAAGATTTCATAGCCAACGTATCCCATGAACTACGCACACCGATAGCCATGCTGCAGGGCTATAGCGAGGCGTTGCTCGATGATGTAGGCGCGAGTGAAGAAGAGCGCAATGAAATGACCAAGATCATTTACGAGGAATCGCAGCGCATGGGGCGTTTGGTTACAGATCTTTTGAATTTGGCACGCATGGAATCAGGCCATATGCGTTTGTATAAAGAGCTCGTCCAATTCAATAATGTCATCGAGCGCATGACTTTGAAATTCAGCCAAGCTGCTAAAGAAAGTGGTATCGAGCTGAGCTTTACGACACAAATTGATGACTGGGCAGCTGCCGAATTGGACGAAGACCGCATCGAGCAAGTCATGACCAATTTGATTGACAATGCACTCCGCCATACTCCAAAAGGAGGGCAAGTGTACGTGCATGTCGAACAGATTGGAGACTACGCAAAAGTTTCAATAAACGATACCGGAGCCGGCATTTCAGAAAAAGATCTGGAGTTCGTCTTCGAGCGCTTCTACAAGGCCGATAAAGCAAGAACCCTTGGTAAAGGCGGTACCGGTCTCGGACTGGCGATTGCCAGCAATATCATTAAAGCGCATGCGGGAGAAATCCGTGCTGAAAGCAAGTTAGGCGAAGGCACTTCGTTCATTTTCACATTGCCATTAAAGGCGATGTAACTTTTCCGTTATGGTGACGACTAATCCAAGGAACGGGGGGAGTTGCGTGAATGACTCCGTGTTTCATCGATTATACGACGAATATCATCAGGACGTTTTCCAGTTTCTCATCTATTTATTGAAGGACAGGCATCTAGCAGAAGATCTGATGCATGAAGTTTACGTCAGAGTGTTCCGGGCATATGACCGATTTCAGGGGAAAAGCTCGGAAAAAACGTGGCTTTTTTCCATCGCCAAGAATGTGGCGATTGATCATTTCCGGAAAACTGCAGTAAGGAAAAAGCATTCCATGGATTTCTTTGACTGGGAAACCCAGCAATTAAAGTCATCCGAGCGGATCCCGGAAGAGGTTTCCTTGCTCAATGAAGACAAAATTCGACTATATGAAATGCTGGACTTATGTACTGGCGATCAGAAATTGGTCATCATAATGCGTTATTTCCAAGATTTGTCCATCGCTGAAACTGCTGAAGTCCTTGGGTGGTCGGAAGGAAAAGTTAAAACGACCCAACATCGGGCCATCCGGTCCCTCCGTCAAAAATTAATCGGAGCAGAAGGGGGAGGAGAATATGCCGAATGACAGATGGAGCGATGAAGAAATCGAAAATTTGTTGCGGGATTTCCCCAAAATACAAGATGACCGGCCTAAAGCCGCAGTTTATAAAAAGCTGGCTGAACCCAAAAGCGTGCCGAAACAACCGAAACGGTGGCTGCCGCTGCTAGTGGCGATCGTTGCGTTTTTCAGCATCTCCGCCTTGGTCGTCTCATTATTGCAAGAAAGTGGGAGCAATTCGACTTCAGGTGGGACAGAGGGTGGAGATTCTCAATCCACGGCGATAACAGATGAGGCGCAAACAGAAGAAGCCGAAGAGAATGAAAAATCAAGTGAAGCGGTGAATGGAACCAGTAAAGAAGCTGAAGCGGATTCGGCGAATACCGAAGCGGCACGAACAGCAGTCTATGAAGAGGACCTTGAAAAAGCGAGTGTTTTTCGTATCGGGCTTGCGTATCAGGCTTATGTCGTGCCAGTCAGTTTCATCATTCCTGATCAACAAATCGATTCTGCAACAGCAACTTCCCTCGATCTGTACGAGCAGTTTGCTGAGCAAATTGATGAAAACCGATTAGGTTTTGATGAATACCATCCATATGCAGGTGAGTTTTCGCGAAGCGATTCATCTATCAGCCATGTCTTGCCGGATGATCATCCATATGATCAAGGCTCAGCTTCTACATTATTGTATTTTCAAAGCATGGAAGAAACATTTATGGACCAGCAGGAAATCCGCTTCTTAAATGAACAAGGGGAGGCTGCGCGATTTTCACATATCGGAACAGCAGAGCCGATTGCTCCGGGAGAGCAGGGGCAAAGCTTCTATTTACTCTCGAATGCGTCAGATGAACTTTATTTGGCACCTGCATACGGTTTATCTGAAGCGAACGCGGAAGACGCACTCGTAGCGCTTCGTGAGTCTCCAAATGATGATTATCGTACGCCGGTTCCAGCTGGTCTCGGATATAGCGTCGAAACGGATGGGGATACGGTTTCGGTTTCATTTAATGAGCCCATGGACCTCACTGAACTTGATGAGTTGGAAGCGATGCACTTGATAGAAAGCATGGCGCTTACCGCACAATCTTATGGTAAATCGCTGACTCTATCCAACATGGTCCAGTCGGAGTGGGGAGGGTTCGATTTTACCGAAGCGCTTGAGCTTCCGGCTGCACCGAACCGCATCGACTGGCCTGAAAAATAAAATGGCAACAATGTAAGCAGCATGGTTTACATTGTTGCCATTTTTTTATAAGATTAACTTATGTAATAAAATATCGATTCATCTTCGGGGCAGGGTGTAATTCCCTACCGGCGGTAATTGGACATAATGGTCCATCAGCCCGCGAGCCGTAAAAAGCAGGATTTGGTGAGATTCCAAAGCCGACAGTATAGTCTGGATGGGAGAAGGTGAAGGTGCGGACGCATGCCGTTTTTAAAACGGACCGTTTATTTCAGTGTGCCTATTCTCCCTTAAGTGAACCTTGCTTAAGGGATTTTTTAATGACTGTATGCGTTCCGAACCTTTCTTCTGGTGAATCACGACAAGGAGAGAGGAACATGAAGAACAAAAAATTGCAATCGATGATCGTCATCGGTATGCTGAGCAGCATCTCGTTTGTATTGATGCTTTTCAATTTCCCATTGCCGGCATTGCCAGCATTTTTGAAAGTCGATTTCAGTGATGTGCCAGCCCTGATTGCAGCCATCACAATGGGGCCGGTCGCTGGAGTGCTCGTTGCATTCTTTAAAAATGTTTTAGACTGGATTTTTTCCGGGAGCCCGACAGGCGTACCTGTAGGCCATATGGCGAATTTTGCCACCAGCCTCCTGTTTATTTTGCCGGTCTACGCAATCTATCGCAAAGTATCCACTAAAAAAGGAATTGCATTCGGATTGGTGATGGGAACACTTTCGATGGCTATCGGAATGAGCTTGCTAAACTATTTCGTATTCCTGCCGATGTATACGTATTTCCTCAATATGCCTGAGCAGACGGGCAGTGCGCTATACACGACGATCGTACTTGGCATCCTGCCGTTTAATTTGATCAAGGGGCTTGCCCTTACTACGGTCGTATTATTGATCTTCGGCAGTATGCATACGTGGATTGAAAAACAGCGTTCCTATTATTTATCATAAAAAAAGAAGCGGCAGGAAGATAACTCTTCCTGCCGCTTTTTCTATTGTTCAATCTTCGTATTTTAATGGATCGCCTTCAAATGGCTCGTCTGCGACTTTGATGGAGTCGGTTGGACATCCTTCAAATGCGTCTTCCATATCCTCCATCAGCTCATCTGGCACTTGTTCAGTCCCCATGTTATCATCAAGAATAACGAAGGCGATGCCCTCATCATCATAATCATAAATATCGGGTGCTGCTGCACCGCAAGCTCCACACGCAATACACGTATCTTTATCAACAATGGTATATTTAGCCATTCCAGTTCCTCTCCTTTATCTCCGAACTAGTTCAGTTATGCTATCATATTTATTCTATAGATAATTTATCAATTTTTCAACCCAAAACCGCCGGGAGGGTGTTTAAGTGCACTTCGATGAAGTCGTTTTAGCAATATTGAAAGCGGTCGATGGTCAACGGACCGTTTCTTCCCCTTATCATATAATTAAAGGAAAGAAATCAGGGCAAACGATTCAGGATATCGGCTATTTCGGGCTGCACGCCTTTTTTGCCGTTCTCCCGAATTTAGATAAGCCCGAATATATGGCATCAATTGCAAGGCTGCAGGCCAGTGGAATTTTGATTCCGGATGAAGAAGCTGTGCGCCTTCATGTCACGGCTTTTGACAGGGAACTTTCCGCTACATTGCTAAATGGGTGGAAATACAGAGGCAACGAAAGGCTTTTTTTTGCACGCTTATCGCTGATTGTCCAGACAATGTCCAATTTTATGCAAGGACATAAGCGTTTTGATCCCGTAGTTGCTGATGAGTCGGTGCAGGCGTGGGTTAAATTGTATCTTCAGCGCATCGACTTTCGCTCATCGGATACCCAACGATCGTTCAGAAAACAAATCGAACATAGTTTAGCCATGTCAAAAGCTTCAGAATGGCAAAAAGATATCATGATGGAGCGGCTGTCCGGCTATGGTATAGGCGGCTTAACATGGGATCAATTGGCTTTGGAGCATGATTTATTACCGCTAGACATGAAAATTGCTGCTGTCGAAGCATTGCATGCATGGATGGATATTCTCGAAAGCAAGCAACATCCATTGCTAGCTGGGCTGCTTGAAGGAATCATCCAACAATCGGCACTGACAGAGTCGGCGAAACGGACGCTGAATTTGTTTGAGCGCGGTTTTTCACTCGCCCAAATTGCGGAGCTTAGGCAGCTTAAGGAGAGTACGATTGAAGATCATTTTGTAGAAATTGCGATGAATGATCCTGATTTCAGCTCTTCCCCGTTTATGGATGGGGAAATCTATGAAGCGATCCAGTTTATCAGCGAGGAGTTGAAGACGATGCGCCTGCGTGATATTAAATTACGTTTGCCCGAAGCGAGTTATTTCCAGATTCGGCTGGCGCTGGCAATGAGGGGTGCCGGTAAATGAATTTGGAGCAGCTTTTATACGACCATTACGGCTACACAGAGTTTCGGCCGGGACAAAAAGAAGTGATTGAACAAGTATTGGCAGGCAGGGATGTGTTGGCGCTATTGCCTACTGGCATGGGCAAATCACTATGCTATCAATTGCCTGGGCAGCTTTTGCAAGGTGCAGTTGTGATTGTGTCACCGTTATTGTCCCTCATGCAAGATCAAGTCGCCCAATTGAAGAAAATGGGGGAGAAGTCTGTCGTTGCAATCAACTCGTTCATGAAGCCGGAAGAACGTGAGCGGGTATGGGGCGCACTCGATCAATATAAGTTCATTTTCATTGCTCCGGAGATGCTCGTCCAGCCTTACGTCCTCAACAAATTACAAGCGGTCGGCATTTCCTTGCTCGTGGCGGATGAAGCTCATTGCATTTCACAATGGGGCTTTGATTTCCGTCCGGATTATCTTCGCATCGAGGAGGTTTTGCCGGTCCTCAAAAACCCGCAAATTTTAGCGCTGACTGCGACCGCGACTGATAAAGTGACAGAAGAAATCCAGCATTATCTAAAATTGAGGAAACCGTTCATTTATGCACATGCGATGGATCGGGTGAATATCAGCTATGATATCCGCAAATTCCAGGATGAACATGAAAAGCTCGAGGAGTTACTGGGCTTGGTGGGGGAATTCGGTGGCCCGGGGATCATCTATGCCGGAACTCGGAAAAAATCGCAGGAGTTGGCGGAGCGACTTATCGGGATGGGCATCCGTTCAGCCTTTTATCACGGCGGTATGGAGCAACAGGACCGTATTTTTGTGCAGCAGCAATTTGCCAACAAAGAACTTGAGTGGGTCTGTGCAACTAACGCTTTCGGGATGGGTGTCCATATCCCTGACATCCGCCACGTCATCCATTTTCAGTTGCCTTCTTCCATAGAAGGATACGTCCAGGAAATCGGAAGAGCAGGCCGGGATGCTTTGCCTTCACTTACGACTTTATTGTACGCTACTGGCGATGAACGTCTCGTCGAAAGTTTGGTTATGGATGACTTGCCTGAAAGGCATGAAATCGAATTGATTTATGAGTATGGAGCTGATGCTAAGCGTCTGATTGAGCAGGGGCTGGTCAGGGAAACTGCATACCGCATTGTTTCCTACTGGCGTGAACGGCTGACAATCGAAGGCACTATGGACCAGATAGAAGCATTGAAAAAAGAAAAGAAGCGGCAAGCCGCCTCCATCCGTGGGCTAGTCCACACCACTGGCTGTATTCGGCAATACATCAGTAGGGCCTTTGATCAGCCCGACCCTGCCGTGCCAGAGAATTGCTGCAGTTTTCACGGCATCAATTACGAGCAGCTTAAAGGGTTTCGGATGCAGCCGAAAGCTTCCCCACGAGGCTCTTGGCAGGAGCGTCTGAAGGCCCTTCTACCTATATGAAAATCTCTATTTCTATTATTTACAAATAAGCCTTTTTTCGTCATAATAGATATATTAGTACAGATAGGGGTAGTCGTGAAATGGGAAACGATAATTATCATGAATCGATGGAAAAGAATCGTCAGGAATTGTCACAGGAACGTATGGCGGAGTTGTCGAGGCGTAAGCGCCAGTCACCGAAGCCAAAAAGTAGAGGCTTGCTTTTGCCTTCCTTGTTTTTCATCTTTATCTTGATTCCGGTCACTTTGTTGATCTATGTTGCGTTCTATTATGAGCCGGATGACACGCTAACATCAAAAACGAATGAAAATGAAGTCAGTTTCGAATTGAACTCCCAGCCGCCTTCAGGTGGCACTGTGCTCGCTGCTTCAGAAGAGCCGGAAGAGGAGAAAGCTAAAGGCGGAACGGAAAAATCAAAAGAACAAGAAACGGCAGAGCAAAAAGCGTTGAAAGAAAAAGCGCGTGAACGCGAAGAACAGGCCGCTGCGAAAGAGAAACAGCAAGAAGCCTTAAAAGAGAAAGAACGGGCAGCTGCAAAAGAGAAAGAACAAGCTGAGAAGAAAGCGCAGGAAACAGCGCTAGCAGAACAGAGAGCGCGTGAAGAGGCCGAAGCGAAGGAAAACGCTCAGGCCGAACAGCAGGCCCAAGCTTCAGAAAAAGAAAAAGAAAAAGAACAGGCGGAAATTCCGACGGCTGGCGGCAAGACCATTGTCGTGCAATCGAGTGAAACGCTATACCGCATTGCCGTAAATAACTATGGTGCCAGCGGAGCTGCTTCCGCAGTAGAGAAAATCAAACAAGCGAATGGTTTAGCTTCAAATAATATCAGCCCAGGACAAACATTAATTTTGCCTTAGGGCGAGATTAAATGCTGCCTGTAAGGGAAAAGATAGATACAATCTAAAAAGAGGTGAGCAGATGTTTGTCAAAAGTGCATTAGTGAAAAAAGAGAAATGCTATACCGTTAAACCTGAAGATACAATGGAGAAAGGGCTCGAGCTGTTAGAACAGCATTCAGTAGACGCCCTCCCTGTTGTCGATGGAGATAAGTTCAAAGGGATCTTCACCTGGTATCATGCATACCGAGCTTTCTTCTATTCGGATGCCCAGAAAGACGAGTTTGTGCGTTCGACAAAAGTGAAAGATATCATGGTCAACCAGGAAGTTTACTTGAATATCGACGATGTCTATGAAAAAGCCTTGGTCGAATTACGTGACTTCCCAATCATCGCCGTGGTCGACGAAGAAAAATTCCTAGGGATCGTCACTCGTTTCGATGTCGTTAACCAATTGCAAAGTGCATTCGGCATGAATCAATCAGGGGTTCGCATCACCGTTACATCGGTCGAATCAGAAGGCCGCATTGGACGGCTTGGTGAAATCATCGAAAAACATAAAGAATCCGTCGTTTCACTTGTTACATTCGATGAAACCGACAAAATGGTGCGCCGCATCGTCCTTAAAGTGAAGAAAAAGAACAATATAGACAAGTTTACGAAGGAACTGGAAAAATCGGGCTTCCGTATTCTTGATATCACTGAAGATTGAATAGCGGCTTGAACAGGAAAACATAAGCGCAGCTTATGTTTTTTTGTTGGTCCTGAAAGGATGTACTCATTATGAAATGGATTTTACGGTTCGGACTAGCCGGCATAGCTTTGTTGGCGTGGATGTTCCGCAACGCCCATAGCGCAACTAAGAGGACAGATGCCATCCGCTTGTCGGGGAATGCCGAATTCGCACCTTTTAAACTGCTTTTCATATCCGACGTTCACCGGCGCAAACTACGGCGCGGCATGTTTTCGGACAAAATCGATATCGTCGTCATCGGCGGGGATTTTGTGGAACGCGGTGTCCCTGAACAGCGGATCCGTGAAAACTTACAGGTTTTGAAAGAGCTCGCTCCTGTATATTACGTCTACGGAAATAACGACAGGGAAATCGGTGAAGAGCGTTTAAAGGAATTGCTTCATGAACAAGGCGTTATCATCCTTGACGATGAGTCGGTAGAACTATTCGGCGTCCGTCAACTTAAACTGGCGGGAATCGATTATTTCGCTTTTCGGCAAAACAGTGTAATGGAAGCTTTCAAGCAGATAGATGAAGGCGATTCGGTCATTTTCGTCTCCCATACGCCTTTCGTCTTCAAGCGTGTGAAAGAACACCATCCCGTCAGCCTAATGATCGCTGGCCATACACATGGCGGCCAAATAAGGCTTGGGCCGTTCGGCATTTTCAAGCGGGGTTCCCTTAATGCTTCAGGCGGTGTAACAGAACTTGTCAGCAACGGCTTCGGAACGACAACCTTGCCGCTGCGATTGGGCGCCCAAGCGGAGTTTCATGTGCTTGAAATCCACCCTTCATCAGCAGGGAAGGATTTGGCATAAACGGCTTTAATCAGCTAAGATGAATATGGACATTATTACGGGAGTGGTTGAAATGGAACAAGCAGATGTCATCGTCATAGGTGGCGGCCCATGCGGATTATCGGCCGCTATCGAAATTCAAAAAATCGGCCTTAAAGCCGTCATTCTTGAAAAAGGCAATATCGTCAATGCCATTTATCATTATCCGACCCATCAGACCTTTTTCAGCAGCAGCGAAAAATTATCTATCGGAGATGTGCCTTTTATTACCGAAGACCGCAAGCCGAAGCGTAATCAAGCACTCGTCTATTACCGCGAAGTGGTGAAGCGCCATGCGCTGGATGTCCGGGCATTCGAACAAGCGCTATCGGTCGAACGCAGAGATGGTTTCGTCGTCAAGACGACCAAAAGGGAATATAAGGCGAACTATGTAGTGGTGGCTACAGGTTATTATGACCATCCGAACAAACTTGAAGTGCCGGGGGCTGATCTGCCGAAAGTGATGCATTACTTCAAGGAAGGGCATCCGTATTTCAACCGCGATGTATTGGTCATCGGAGGGAAGAATTCTGCAGTGGATGCTGCGCTTGAATTGCATAAAGCCGGAAGCCGCGTCACTGTGTCTTATCACGGGACGAGCTATTCGAAAAGTGTCAAGCCGTGGATTTTGCCGGAATTTGACGGGCTTGTGCGCCAAGGCGAGATCACTATGCTATTCGACTCCATCGTCGATGAAATCCGTGACGGGGAAGTGGAATTGACGGTGAATGATACGAAAGAAACGCTAACGAATGATTTTGTATTCGCCATGATCGGCTACCATCCGGACCATCCTTTCCTTGAAGAGATGGGTATCGGGATCGATGCAGCAAGCGGCCGGCCGGTGTTCGATGAAGAATCGTTGGAGACGAATATCGAAGATTTATTCATCGCAGGCGTCATCGCGGCCGGAAATAATGCCAATGAAATCTTCATTGAGAATGGCCGTTTCCATGGCCAGCAAATCGCGGCGGCGATCGCGGAAAAAGAAGCGCTGAAAAACTCAACAGACTAGATTATCCAAAAGAGGTGCATTATGAGAAAGAAAGTATCGTTAATTACGACAGGGGGCACCATTGCGAGCAAAGCAATATCCGACGATGGTCTGCTGAAATCCGGCGCCATATCAGGGAAAGATTTGGCGGAGCTTTGCCAACTGCCGGCCGAGATCGAAGTGAAAGTGATCGATGTCTACCAATTGCCGAGCATGCATATCGGTTTCAATGAAATGAACATCGTCAAGGAAGCAATTTTGAAGGAATTGGAAGACCCTGATGTAGAAGGTGTTGTTGTCACACATGGGACGGATACGTTGGAAGAAACGGCTTATTTCCTTGATTTGACTGTCGGGGATGAACGGACGGTCGTTGTGACAGGGAGCCAGCGGGCGCCAGAAGCAGTAGGGACGGATGTCTATTCCAATTTGCGCAACTCGATTTATGTCGCCGTCGATCCGGTGATCAAAGGCGTTGGAACGGTCGTCGTCTTCAATGAACGGATCTACAGCGCGAAATATGTCAAGAAAGTGCATGCCAGCAACCTGCAAGGCTTCGATTCATTCGGGCATGGCTATTTGGGCATCATCGATAACGATAAGGTCCGCATCTACCAGAAGCCGGTGCTGCGGGAAGTTCACCGTGTGCCAGGCGGCATGCCGCGTGTCGATATCATCAAATGCTATTCCGGCCAAGAAGGATCGATTGTCGATATGCTCGTTGAAAGCGGGTCTAAAGGCATCATCCTTGAAGCTGCAGGCCGCGGCCAGATTTCGCCCCATATGGTAGAAGCGATCGAACGCGCCGTGAAATCCGGCATTCCAGTCGTTTTGACGACGAGCGCCGAAGAAGGCAATGCCTACCCGGCTTACAGCTATCCCGGAAGCGCTCACGACCTGTTGACACGGGGTGTCATTTTGGGCAGCGATTACGACAGTAAGAAAGCACGCATCAAATTGGCGATTCTGTTGTCAGGCAATGAAAAAGTCGACAAGGAAGCGTTCGAAGTTTAAAAACGGAAACGGGCGAATGGAGGAGGGCGTCTATGTTAGAGCTGTTGACGGTAGCTATTGCGCCCGGGCTCGCATTGTTCAGTTATTTTTATTTGCGTGATCAATTTGCAGGAGAACCGTCGAAACTGATTTTTCATTGTTTTATATATGGCGCTCTTCTGACATTCCCTATTTTGTTTATCCAATATGTTTTTGAAGCGGAGAGTGTTTTTCAAAGCGCTTTCGTGAAATCGGTCCTCTTCTCCAGCGTGCTGGAAGAGTTCTTCAAGTGGATCGTCCTGCTCGTTGTAGTCTTCCGCCATATCGATTTTGAAGATCCATATGATGGGATTCTTTACGGGGCGAGTTTGTCGCTCGGCTTTGCCACAGTCGAAAATATCTTATACCTTCTTGAATACGGCCTCGGTGCCGCTTTTCTGAGAGCCTTCCTGCCCGTATCGAGCCATGCGCTGTTCGGTGTCGTTATGGGCTATTATTACGGAAAAGCGAAATTCACCGGGAAAAGGGAGAGTAAATGGTGGTTGGCGATCGCCTTATTTGCGGCCTCGCTGCTGCATATCGCCTATAATGCCTCGCTTTACGCCTACGACAACTTGCTCTACGGTGCAGTCCCCTTCATGTTGTTCTTATGGTGGTTCGGTTTGCGGAAAGTGCGCCAAGCCCATCATTTATCGGTCAACCACTACCATAAACATACCCCTAGCTGAAAAACAAAAGCCTTCTGGATAAGGCTTTTTCTTTTTGAGCTGACACGGGATGGGAACTATTCGGCCGGTGCTTCGATTTTGACCAAATCCTTTTGCAGATTGTGATAAAATGAAATCATTACATAAGATGAGGTGACAGTTTTGACGAAAGCTATACAAATCGCGATCGATGGGCCGGCTGCTGCTGGCAAGAGCACGATCGCTAAGATAGTAGCAGAAAAATTAGGGTATATTTATATCGATACAGGTGCAATGTACCGTGCAATCACATTAAAGGCATTGAACGCAGGCATCAATCTGGCGAGCAACGAAGAAGCCGGAGCCCTGCTCTCCGAAACAGAAATCGATTTGATCCCTGTCGAAGGGGGGCAAAAAGTATGGCTCGATGGCCAAGATGTTTCCGAAGCGATCCGTTCCCAATATGTAACGAAAGCGGTATCGGAAATGGCGGCTCACGAACTTGTCCGCAAACGTATGGTCGAACTTCAGCAGAAGTTGGCTGAAGACCGCGGAGTCGTCATGGACGGCCGTGATATCGGCACACATGTGCTGCCTTATGCTGCACTTAAGGTCTTCATGTCTGCCACAGTCGAGGAACGTGCAAGGCGGCGATTTGAAGAAAATAAAAAACGCGGCATCATGACTCCTCTCGAGGAATTGCAAGCAGAAATCGCTACACGGGATAAAATGGATTCAGAACGTGAAGTCGCTCCTTTGCAACAAGCGCAAGATGCTGTGTTTTTGGATACGACCACTTTAACGATCAGCGAGGCGGCACAGGCCATATTAAAGTTAGCGGAAGAGAGGATGGGTGCGCAATGAATCTATATGCAGTCGGAAAAACGCTCGTCAAAACCGCGTTAAGCCCGCTCTACCGTTTTCAAGTCAGCGGTACGGAAAAATTCCCTGAAACGGGAGGGGTGCTTCTTTGCAGCAACCACATCAATGCACTCGACCCCCCGGTTGTCGGCATGACCGCTCCGAGAACTGTACACTTCATGGCGAAAGAAGAACTGTTCAAAGCTCCTGTGCTCGGTTCGATTTTGCCGAAAGTCCACGCTTTTCCTGTCAAGCGCGGGATGAGTGATCGGGAAGCGCTGCGCACCGCTTTGAAATTATTGAAAGGCGGGGAAGTGGTAGGGCTGTTCCCGGAAGGCACCCGTTCCGAGGATGGGGTATTGAAGAAAGGCTTGAGCGGGGCAGGATTCTTTGCACTGCGCGGCAATGCAGATGTCATGCCATGCGCAATAATCGGGCCATATAAACTTTTCGGCAAGGTGAAAGTCGTTTATGGCGACCCCATTCTGATGGACCCTTATCGTGAACGGAAAGCTTCTGCTGAAGAAGTGACAGAAGCCATCATGGCGAGTATTCAAAAGATTCTGGATGAAAACACAGGAAATAAGTGATTATTTTTGTTTTTATTAGAGAATTCGAATAAAATAGAAGATGGATAGTTTGTGAAGGAGGGCTACTTATGTCAGAGGATATGAATTTGATGGAAAACCGTGACTTCCAAACAGGAGATCGCGTGAAAGGAAAAGTCGCCAAAATTGAAGATAAAGCGGTAACGGTGACGATTGATGGAGCCCCATTCGATGGGATTATACCGATCAGTGAATTGTCGAGCCTCCACATCGAAAAAGCTTCGGACTCGGTCCAAGAAGGAGACGAGCTCGAGCTGATCATAACGAAAGTGGAAGACGAAAACTTTGTGTTATCCAAACGCAAAGTGGATGCTGAATCTGCATGGGATGATCTCGAGCAGAAATTCGAATCCGGCGAAATCATTGAAGCGGAAGTGAAGGATGTCGTCAAAGGCGGTCTAGTTATCGACCTTGGCGTGCGTGGCTTTGTGCCGGCTTCACTCGTGGAAGATTATTTTGTTGAATCGTTTGAGGATTACAAAGGCCGCGTCATGACCTTTAAAATTGTCGAAATGGAAAAAGAGAACAACCGTCTCATCCTCTCTCACCGTGCAGTGGTTGAAGGCGAGAAAGAGTCGAAAAAAGAACAGGTGATGGAATCGATCAATGCCGGCGATGTACTCGATGGCAAAGTTCAGCGCATTGCCTCGTTCGGGGCATTCGTCGACATCGGCGGTGTTGACGGCCTGGTGCATATTTCCCAATTGTCGCACGAACACGTCGACAAAGTTTCGGATGTCGTTACGGAAGGGCAGGAAGTGCAAGTGAAAGTACTGTCTGTTGACCGTGATTCCGAGCGCATTTCGTTGTCGATCAAAGATACTTTGCCTGGACCGTGGGATGCGATCGATGAGAAGGCGCCTAAAGGGTCTGTTCATACAGGTACAGTGAAGCGTCTCGTCAGCTATGGTGCTTTTGTGGAAGTTCTGCCGGGAGTAGAAGGCTTGGTACACATTTCCCAAATCGCCCATAAGCATATCGCTACGCCGCACGAAGTTCTCCAAGAAGGCCAGGAAGTACAAGTCAAAGTGCTTGAAGTCAACAAAGAGGATAAACGCTTGTCGCTCAGCATCAAAGAGCTTCAGGAAAAAGAAGCGGAACAGGACTTTTCCCAATACGATATGCCGGAAGAGGCATCCGGATTCTCTATCAGTGATGTAATCGGCGATAAATTAAAAGGATTCAAATCCGAATAAATGTCACGGGCGAAACGGAAGATGGACCATATCAATTATGCACTGTCTACTGGACAAGGCCGGGCGACATGGCTCGACTGCGTTCGGTTTGTCCATCAAGCGTTGCCGGGGATCGGCGTTGCAGATGTATCCCTGGAACCGAAAACAGGTGATTTGAAGTTGAAATCACCTGTTTTTATTAATGCCATGACGGGTGGCGGCGGTTCAGAAACACTGAAACTGAACGCGTTGCTCGCACGTGCGGCTAAAGAGACCGGGATTGCGATGGCGGTCGGTTCGCAAATGGCGGCGTTGAAAGATAAAAATGAACGCGAAAGCTATAAAATTGTCCGGAAAGAAAACCCTGAAGGAATCATTTTCGGTAACCTTGGCAGCGAGGCGACGGTCGGACAAGCAATTGAGGCTGTGGAGATGTTGGAAGCAGATGCCCTACAGATCCATTTGAATGTTGTACAGGAGCTGACCATGCCGGAAGGCGATCGTGAGTTTCACGGAGCACTTGAACGCATAGCGCATATTGCCGAGTCGCTGGAAGTCCCGGTGATCGTCAAAGAAACAGGCTTCGGGATTTCGGGGGAGACTGCCACAGCTCTCGGAGACACTCGGGTAGCGGCGATAGATGCGAGCGGTTTTGGCGGCACGAATTTTGCGACCATTGAAAATGAACGCAGAAAACGGAAATTGGCGTATTTTGAAGATTGGGGCATTCCGACCGCGGCGGCGATCGTCGAATGCAGAAAAGGTTTCAGCGGAACCGTCCTGGCTTCGGGCGGCCTTCAGGATGCCGGAGATTTGATTCGGGCATTCCGGCTGGGCGCCGATGCGGCAGGCATTGCCGGAAGTTTTCTTCAACGTGCTGTCAGCCAGGGAGAAGCGGGCTTGATCGAAGAAATCACTGGGCTTCATGAGGATCTGCGGATGCTTATGACCGCACTGGGCGCCCGTACAATTGAAGATATCCGCTCCACCCCTGCTGTCATCAGCGGAGAATTGTTATCTCACTTGCATCAGCGCGGCTATGATACTGAACAATTTGCAGTTCCTTTGAAAAACTGAATATTGGACAATTTAAGGGGATGGACATTATTCAGATGTCGTCCCCTTTTTCGTGTATAATAGGCTTATCAGAAGTGGAAGGATGAATTAATTATGTCAAAACCGGTAGTAGCAATTGTTGGCCGGCCGAATGTAGGGAAATCCACGATTTTTAATCGCGTGGTCGGGGAGCGCGTCTCCATCGTGGAAGATATTCCAGGGGTTACGCGTGACCGCATCTACAGTTCGGCAGATTGGCTGACACATGAATTCAATATTATTGATACAGGAGGCATCGACCTCAGCGATGAACCGTTCCTCGAGCAAATCCGCAGCCAGGCAGAAGTGGCAATGGATGAAGCGGATGTCATCATCTTTCTCGTCAATGGGCGGGATGGAGTGACGGAACAGGATGAGCAAGTCGCAAGAATTTTATACCGCACGAAAAAACCAGTCGTCTTGGCTGTCAATAAAATCGATAATCCTGATATGCGCCATATGATATACGACTTTTATTCACTCGGCATAGGCGAACCATTCCCGGTGTCGGGTTCTCATGGTCTTGGGCTTGGGGATTTATTGGATGAAGTGGCAACACACTTCCCGAAAGAAGACGAAGAAGAGTATCCGGATAACGTTATCAAGTTCTCTTTAATCGGCCGTCCGAATGTCGGCAAATCGTCACTAGTCAACTCATTCCTTGGAGAGGACCGCGTCATCGTCAGTGAAGTCGCTGGGACAACAAGAGATGCTGTTGATACGCAATATGAATACGATGAGCAGCCTTATGTCATCATAGACACGGCAGGCATGCGCAAAAAAGGGAAAGTATACGAAAGCACGGAAAAATACAGTGTGCTCCGCGCATTGCGCGCAATTGAACGTTCAGACGTTGTTCTGGTCGTCCTGAATGCAGAAGAAGGCATCCAGGAACAAGACAAGAAAATTGCCGGCTATGCCCATGAAGCCGGGAAAGCGATTGTTATCGTCGTCAATAAATGGGATGCAGTGAAAAAAGATGACAAGACCTTGAATAAATTCACGCAGCAAATCCGTGAACACTTCCTGTTCCTGGATTATGCGCCGATTATTTTCGTTTCCGCTGTCAGCGGCAAGCGTGTGCATAACATTCTTGAAATCATTAATCGCGTCAATGACAATCATTCCCGCCGCATCCAATCGAGCATCCTGAATGAAGTTATTGAAGATGCGGTTGCCATGAATCCGGCGCCATCCGATAAAGGGCGCAGGCTCAGACTTTATTATGTGACACAAGTGGCTGTGAAACCGCCGACTTTCGTCGTGTTCGTCAATGAGCCGGAACTGATGCATTTCAGTTACGAGCGATTTTTACAGAACCGCATCCGGGAAAGTTTCGACTTCGAAGGTACGCCTCTGCGTTTAATTACGCGCGCGCGCACATAATTGGCAAGCCCGATCAAAGCTTGCTTTGGCCTTTGATGAAGAGTGGATCCGATCGGACCTTTAAAGGCCGTTTGAGAAGAGGGATCTTGATTTCCCGTAAAAACGGGATAAAGGAGAGATAACGATGGAAAAAGTCACTGTATTTGGTGCCGGCAGTTGGGGCACCGCTCTCAGTTATGTTCTTGCGCAAAATGGCCATGATCTTTTATTGTGGACACATCGCAAAGATCAGGCGGATGAACTTAATGAACATTCCAATGAACGTTACTTGAAAGGAATCCGTCTGCCTGAGTCTTTAAAAGCGACAGCAGACATCGACGAGGCGGTCGCACATGCAGATATATTTGTTCTGGCTGTGCCGACTAAAGCAATTCGTGAAGTGTCTCGTGACATCCGTTCACGAATGACTAAAAAGGGTTTGTTTGTCCATGTTTCGAAAGGCATCGAACCTGATTCGTTGAAACGCATCAGCGAAATGATCCGGGATGAAATTCCTGAAGAGCTCATTGAAGAGGTCGTCATCCTATCCGGGCCAAGCCATGCAGAAGAAGTGGTATTGGAGCATCCGACAACGGTGACGGCGGCATGCGGCAACACTCAAGCTGCAAACCGTATACAGGACCTGTTCATGAATTCATATTTCCGCGTTTATACGAATACCGATGTAATCGGCGTGGAAATCGGAGGGGCTTTGAAAAACATCATCGCTTTGGCGGTCGGAATCACAGATGGCCTTGGCTATGGCGATAATGCGAAAGCCGCCATCATGACGCGGGGGCTTGCAGAGATTGCCCGCCTTGGCGTGAAGATGGGGGCGACACCGCTGACATTCTCAGGCCTGTCTGGCGTCGGCGACCTAATCGTCACGTGCACGAGCGTCCATTCACGCAATTGGCGTGCCGGCAATATGCTCGGAAAAGGGAAAAGTGTAGATGAAGTCCTCGAGGAAATGGGCATGGTCGTTGAAGGAATCCGAACGACTAAAGCGGCTCACCAACTGGCCGGGAAATACCAGGTGCCGATGCCGATCACCGAAGCGCTCTATGCGGTTCTGTTCGAAGGGGTCAAGCCGGAAAATGCGGTGGAAGAGCTCATGGGCCGCATGAAGAAGAATGAGATGGAAGATTTGGTCGACTTGCTTTAATTGTCACAAAACGAGGGGCTGCTTGCTGCTGCCCCTTCTTTTTTTATGCTATACTATTGACTGAAACTCGACGAAAGGCGGCTTATTCATGAGTTCTTTGGATAAAATGTGGGTATCTTTTGCAGGTATCGCTTTTTTGATCATTTCCATGGGGATGATTTACTTGAGCCGATACAAATTGCAAAATGGCATCCTGAAATTTCTATTTGCGCTGATCGCGTATGTTCTGCTGATTCTTGGCTTCTTTATTATGGTATTTACCGTATTCAGCGGACCGACGGGTGGCGCTTGAGGGGATGGACATAATGAAAAAAACAGCAATGTTCCTGTTCGTTTTGCTTATGGCGGCTCTACTTGCGGGCTGTGGGTATCCCGGCAGTGAGCGTGCAGAGAATCAGATTCCCTATGAAGATCAGCTACTAACAGTACAATCAGCGGTTGAACGTTTCCAGGAGTCGAATGGCGGCTTATTGCCAATCAAAACACGTGATATGGACGTCGATCAATACATCAAATACCCAGTTGATTTTTCCAAAATCGTGCCGGACTTCACAGCTGAAATCCCTTCCAATGCGTTCGAGGTGGGGGGCATCTATCAATATGTGCTGATGGATGTGGAAGAAGACCCGAGCGTCAAACTGGTGGATCTTCGAGTCGCTGAAAGCATCCGTTCCGTCAATGTAAGAAAGAGCGCGAATGGCGGTAGGGCTCCAATCGCTGAAATCCTTGCAGATAATGTCTACAAATTCAATCACGAGGCAATGGGGTTCAATGAAGAGCCGATGGTCCAAAGCCCTTATAGCGGGAAAATGCTGCCGATGGTCATCACCGGCCAAGGCAATGTCTACGTCGATTATTCCATAGATTTGTATGAGGCAATTCAAACGTATGAAGGGGAGCTCGAACAAGGGCAGGATATCCGCTTTATTTTGTATGAAGACAGCCCGATTGTCCCAGCTTATTCACTCCCATACACTGTTGATGAAAATGGTGAACCGATTTTTTTGACTGAATGAAAAACCTTGATACAGCACGGATTTGCCGGAATTCCACGTGATTTTGAATATATTGGGAGTATTTGGTGGTTTTCTTTGAAATGCGGCCTATTTGTTGTTGCTATGCGATTTTCGTTGTGATACTCTTTTTACAGGATTGATGGCAAGCATCCCCTTTGAGAGGAGGTGAATAGCATGAACAAAACAGAATTAGTGAACTCTGTTGCTGAAGCGGCTGAACTTTCTCGTAAAGATGCTGCGAAAGCAGTTGACGCTGCATTTGAAGCGATTCAAGATGCTCTAACTAAAGGTGAAAAAGTACAATTGATCGGATTCGGTAACTTTGAAGTGCGTGAGCGCGCGGCCCGTAAAGGACGCAACCCACAAACAGGTGCTGAAATCGAGATCGCCGCTAGCAAGGTTCCTGCCTTTAAGCCAGGTAAAGCACTTAAAGACGCAGTGAAATAAGCTTCGGCTACTGTACATAGAATGGCTTTTGTGAGATCTAATCTTGCAGAAGCCATTCTTTTTTTTAACCTCTATTTTGCCAATACCCCCCGTAAATGCTACAATTCAGGTGAGAAAAGCGGAGTAGCCTTTTCGGCTATGCCGTCAAGGCCCGCGAAACCGGGACGATTAGTGAACGGTTTCTCCCGCTGCCCCAAATAGAGTGATTTTCTACAGGAGGAAACAATGTGATAGATATGAAAAGCCATAACGTAGATTTGGATAAAATAGAACAAGCTGTCGGGATGATTTTGGAGGCAGTCGGGGAGGATGTAAGCCGTGAAGGGCTTCAAGATACCCCGAAGCGTGTCGCGAAAATGTATGCGGAAGTTTTCGCGGGATTGAAGGAAGATCCAAAAGAGTATTTCCGCACAGTGTTCCACGAAAACCACGAAGAACTGGTGCTGGTGAAGGATATTCCGTTCTATTCGATGTGTGAGCATCATTTAGTGCCCTTTTTCGGAAAAGCGCATATCGCCTATATTCCTCGCGACGGGGTGGTCACAGGGCTCAGCAAATTGGCCAGAGCGGTTGAAACCGTCGCTAAACGCCCTCAGCTGCAGGAGCGGATCACTTCTACAATCGCCGACTCCATGATGGAAACATTGAATCCTCACGGCGTATACGTCATGGTCGAAGCCGAGCATATGTGCATGACGATGCGCGGCATCAAAAAACCTGGATCCAAGACCGTCACTGCTGTCTCAAGAGGCGTACTTGAGAGTGATGACATCAAACGTTCGGAAGTTATTACGTATATCAATATGAACTAAATAAAATGGAAAAGCGGGTGTAAACAATGGCACAAACTGAATATGTGGTCATTCGTGCTCAAGAAGATGGCGTCAACGTCATTGGCTTGACGCGCGGTAATGATACAAAATTCCATCATACGGAAAAGCTTGACCGTGGCGAAGTGATGATCGCCCAATTTACCGAGCATACGTCAGCGATGAAAATCCGCGGCAAGGCGGAAATCCATTCCGCCCATGGCATCATTGAAAGCGACGCGAAAAAATAAGCGTTAATGGTGAAGGGCATACAGGCATTATGCTATAATATGACGTATGGCTAACCTATGAATGGAGCAGGCAGTATGAACGGACAACAAATACAATCCAAAATCATCTCCATGGAAATCGATGTACTGAAAGCAGTCCGCCAGCGAACGCTCGACCAGTTGACGGAAGGGCCTTTTGTCAAAGAGGCGCGGCTGTTTTTCTTGCTGCTGCCGTTTTTTAACGGAGAGCAATGGTCGGATAAAATGGAGACAAGTGCCCGGACAGTGGCAATCGTCTATGCTGCGCTTCACGCGCATGACCGGGTTAAAGAAGAGATGCCGATCAGCAAAGAACAGCAATTGACAGTGTTGGCCGGAGACTTCTACAGTGGCATCTATTACCAAATGCTGGCTGAAGGGAAAAACATTGAAATGGTTCAGCGGCTGGCATCGGCAATCATTCAAGTAAGCGAGAAGAAAGCTTCTTTCCACGAACACGGCATCCAACAGCCGGAAGAAGTGGAAGAAACAGTCCGAGTGATTGAAACAGCGCTGTTGAATGCGTTTTATGAAGAAAATAACTTCAGCCATTACAAACAGCTGATGGAGCTGTGTTTAGTTTACACACGCTACGTTGAAGAGCTGGAAGCGCTCAAGGACGGCAACTTCAGCTATGTCTTACGCTTGCTTAGTGAAACGCTTATCCATTCCACGTTCATTGAACGTTGGCTCACCGAGCGAATCGATGTTTTAAGCGGCCAAATTCTTGATGCAGCAAACGATTGCGAATTGGATTTTGAGCTGAAGCGCATATTGCTTGAACAAATTATTCCGCATCGGCACAGTGCTGAACCGCTGACGCGAGAAGGATGACGATGATGCAGAAAACGAAAGAACAAAGAGTTCATGAAGTGTTTGAAAAAATATCGGAAAACTATGACCAGATGAATTCGGTCATCAGTTTTCAGCAACACAATAAATGGCGCAACGATACGATGGACAAAATGCAAGTGGCGCCAGGTGCAGCGTGTATAGACGTCTGTTGCGGAACTGCAGACTGGACCATCGCACTTGGGGAAGCCGTCGGTCCTACGGGCCGTGTAGTCGGCTTGGATTTCAGCCAGAACATGCTGAATGTCGGCCATCAAAAAACTGATCACATGCCTCAAATCGAACTGGTCCAAGGAAATGCGATGTCCTTGCCTTATCCTGACAACTCTTTCGATTTTGCGACAATCGGTTTCGGATTGCGCAATGTTCCGGATTATGAGCAGGTATTATCCGAAATGCACCGTGTCTTGAAGCCAGGCGGCATGATTGCCTGTCTGGAAACTTCACAGCCTGAAAGCATCCTTTTCAAGCCGTTTTTCCGCGTGTATTTCCGTTTCATCATGCCGGTATTCGGGAAGCTCTTCGCGAAAAGCTATAAAGAGTATTCTTGGCTGCAGGAATCGGCTAAAACATTCCCCGGCATGAAAGACCTTGCAAAGCTTTTTAGTAAAGTGGGCTTTGACAAAGTCAAATATAAACCGTATTCAGGAGGGGCTGCTGCTCTCCATATGGGATTGAAAAAGTAAACAAGCGGGAGAAGGTTATTAAGTGGAAAAGATGAAGTTGAAATTGCTCTATTCCGACCTGAAACCGGAGCTGGAAAAGATCGAAACAGAATTGGAACAGGCAGTGGCTTCCGAATCCCTTCTATTAAATGATGCTTCCGTTCATTTATTGCAGGCTGGAGGAAAACGGATCCGCCCTGTTTTTGTTTTGCTCGCGGGGAAATTTGGCGATTACAATATCGAATTATTGCAGCGCGTTGCTGTGCCTTTGGAACTTATACATATGGCTTCCTTGGTCCACGACGATGTCATAGATGATTCGGAAATCCGCAGAGGGCGCCCAACCGTCAAGTCTGAATGGAATAATAGTGTGGCGATGTACACAGGTGATTTCATCCTGGCGAGAGCGTTGGAACGAATCACCGAAATCGAATCGCCAAGAATCCATGACATTTTGTCGAAGACCTTGATTGAAGTGTGTCGGGGTGAAATCATCCAGATCGAGGATAAATATCGGTTGGACCAAAGCCTGCGTGACTATTTACGCCGCATCAAACGCAAGACCGCGCTGTTGATTTCGTCAAGCTGTGAATTAGGTGCGCTAGTATCCGGCACCGACGAAAAAACAGCTGCGCATTTAAGGCGTTTCGGTTATTTTATCGGCATGTCGTTCCAAATTATCGATGACATCCTCGATTTCACAGCAAGTGACCAGGAGCTGGGCAAACCGGCCGGAAGCGATTTTATCCAAGGAAATATTACTTTGCCGGTTTTGTATGCACGCCAAAATCCGCAAATCTACCAATTGCTTCGAGATAATTTAAATAAGGACATTTCCGATGCTCAACGCCTGGAGATCGTCCGTACAATCCGCACAAGTCCTGCAATTGCTGAGGCGAAGCGGATGAGCGAACGGTATTTAGAAAAAGCGCTGAAGGAACTGGACTATTTGCCGAAAGGCCCCGCGATGAAAACGATGCGCAAAATCGCCTTTTTCATCGGCAAGCGAAAGTTTTAGTTTCCAGTTGACAAATGATCGGACAATGATAGTATTTTTTAAGGTGGGCTATAATGCCTGAGCTTTTTAATAGAGGAGTGTTCTATAATGGAAAAAACATTTTTGATGGTAAAACCTGATGGTGTACAACGCAATGTCATCGGTGAAATCGTTTCACGTTTCGAGAAAAAAGGCTATCACTTGGCAGGCGCTAAGTTGATGCAAATCCCGACAGAGCTTGCTGAACAGCATTACGGCGAGCACAAAGAACGCCCATTCTTCGGCGAACTTGTCGACTTCATCACTTCCGGCCCTGTTTTCGCTATGGTTTGGGAAGGCGAAAACGTCATTTTGACTGCGCGTCAAATGATGGGTGCTACAAACCCTAAAGATGCAGCTCCAGGAACAATCCGCGGCGACTTCGCAGTCACTGTCGGCAAAAACATGATCCACGGTTCCGATTCAGCTGAAAGCGCTGAACGCGAAATCGGCTTGTTCTTCAAAGAAGAGGAATTGGTATCATACGAAAAAACAATGAACAGCTGGGTCAACTGATCCAACTATTGAAAATGCGGCCGAGCAATCGGCCGCATTTTTTTATTTAAGGGAGTGATTAGGAAATTAGGGAGCGCATAAGTGATGAGAGGAATGAAAGCGATTTCTTTTATTGGCGCGGATTTGTTGCTATTCGAATGTTTAGTTTTCTTCATATTTAGGATAGAATTGAACAAATGCCATATGGTATAGTGATATTTAAATACTTTAGCACGTTGAAGGGAGAAAGCGTACATGCGTTACTTAACAGCAGGAGAATCTCACGGTCCACAATTGACCGCCATTATTGAAGGGTTGCCGGCGCAATTGCCTTTAACGGCGGAAATGATCAATAAAGAATTGAAACGGCGCCAAGGGGGGCATGGCCGCGGACGCCGCATGCAAATCGAGACAGATACGGTAGAAATCGTTTCAGGAGTCCGCCACGGGAAAACTTTAGGCTCTCCAGTTGCATTGGTTGTCAAAAACGATGACTGGAAGCATTGGACGAATGTGATGGGCATCGAACCGATCGAAGAAACTGATGAAGTGAAGCGCCAATTGACACGCCCACGTCCAGGCCATGCCGATTTGAACGGCGGCATGAAATATGGCCACCGTGATCTCCGAAACGTATTGGAACGTTCTTCTGCACGTGAGACGACTGTTCGTGTAGCAGTCGGGGCCGTCGCGAAGCAATTGCTTGCTGAACTTGGAGTCAATATCGTTTCGCATGTAACAGAAATCGGCGGCATTAAAGTCGACCCTGCGAGCTATGTGGGGAAATCCGCAGAGGAAATCCGTGACATCGTCGAACAGGATGCGGTGTATTGTGCAGATTCTTCAAAAACAAAAGAAATGACCGATTTGATCGATGCCACAAAGAAAAACGGTGATTCGATCGGCGGAACGGTAGAAGTCATTGTCGAGGGCATGCCAGCCGGAATCGGCAGCTACGTGCATTACGACCGCAAACTGGATGCTAAAATCGCGGCTTCTGTCATGAGCATCAACGCGTTCAAAGGGGTGGAGTTCGGCCTTGGATTCGAAATGGCGCGCCGCCCGGGCAGTGAAGTCCATGATGAAATCATTTGGAGTGAAGAAGCGGGCTATACACGCAGTACGAACAACCTCGGCGGCTTTGAGGGCGGAATGACGACCGGCATGCCGATCATCGTGCGCGGCGTTATGAAGCCGATTCCAACGCTCTATAAGCCTTTGAAGAGCGTGGACATCGAAACAAAAGAGCCGTTCCAGGCCAGCATCGAACGCTCAGACAGCTGTGCGGTTCCGGCAGCCTCGATTGTGGCGGAACATGTCGTCGCCTTTGAAGCGGCAAATGCATTGCTTGAACAATTCGACGCAGACCAATTGCCGAGGCTGAAAGAGAACATTGAAAGCTACAAAGCATATACAAAGGAGTTTTAATCGATGAGGGAGTTGCAGGTCGAGACTGAACATCCATATACGGTGCATATCGGACAAGGGGCAGTCATGCAGTTGGCAAAGAACTATCATGATTTGCTCGCTGCAGCCGATCAAATCGTCGTAATCGCAGACAGCCAAGTGGCCGATTTGCATCTGCCTCATTTGCTCGAGGCACTGGAGGGTTTCCAGCCGAAAGTTTTCCGCGTGCCGGCAGGAGAAGGGGCGAAATCAGCTGAAAGCTTTATGGATTGCCATAGCTTTTTACTTTCGGAGAGTTGCTCCCGGAATACGGTCATTCTCGCTTTCGGCGGAGGCGCGGTCGGGGATTTGGCTGGCTTTGTTGCATCAACATTTATGCGAGGCGTGCCTTTTATCCAAGTGCCGACAACGATTTTGGCCCATGACAGCGCTGTGGGCGGCAAAACAGCCATCAACCATCCGCTCGGCAAGAACATGATCGGCACCTTTTATCAGCCGCGTGCGGTTGTTTACGACGTAGATTTTCTTCAAACGCTGCCTGAAAACGAAATCCGCTCGGGTATGGCTGAGGTCATAAAACACGCGTTCATTTCGAATGAAGGCTGGCTTGATGAATTGTTGGCGTATCAAGATTTCAGCGCGATGTACGGGCAGGAACTCGAGGGGCATCTGGAAAAAGGGATCGCCGTCAAATCGGCGATTGTTGAAGAAGATGAGTTTGAAGGCGGTGTCCGCAAATTCCTCAACTTCGGCCATACGCTTGCCCATGCCATCGAAGCGCATTTAGGCTATGGCAAACTGACGCACGGTGAAGCTGTCGTGCTCGGCATGGCCTATGCACTTGAATTGTCCGAAAGCCCTCAATTGCCACGCTTCTTGACCTGGGCAAAAGTGAATCATTATCCACTTGGGCTTTTGATGGACATGCCGTTTGAACAACTCTTGCCTTATATGAAAAAAGACAAAAAATCGACGGCTGCTGCACTGAACTTCGTTTTGCTGGGCGCAGTGGGACGGCCGTATATTGAAATGATTCCAGAACAACGAGCACAAGCGGCTTACGACAAGCTGAGAAAAACGATCAAGGAGATGATCTGATGATTCGAGGAGTCAGAGGCGCCATCACCATCACGAAAGATGAAGCGCCCGAAATTTTGGAGCAAACGCGCCGCTTGGTCTTGGAAATGGCCAAAGAAAACGGCATCGAACCGGATGAAGTGGCTTCGGTCATCGTATCGACGACGACGGATATTTCTGCAGCTTTTCCTGCAAAAGCCGTGCGCACCATCGAAGGTTGGACTTATGTGCCGGTCATGTGTACGCATGAAATGGATGTACCCGGCAGCATGCCGCTATGCATCCGCGTCATGATGCACGTCAACACGAAACTTGCACAGGATAAAATCCAGCATATCTATATGAATGATGCTGTCAAACTGCGTCCCGATCTATCCCAGAAAAGCCAGGTGAGCCAAGCGTGAAAACAGAAGTCCTCATTATCGGCCTTGGATTGATTGGCGGATCTTTAGCAAAAGCATTGCAGCGCAATGAAGATGTTCATGTATCGGGCTATGATGCGGACGCATTGACTGCCAGAAAAGCTTTCAAAATGGGCATCATCCAAAGTGCGCCTCCATCTTTGGAACAAGCCGCAGCTTTGGCTGATGTCATCGTTTTTGCTACCCCAGTCGGCGCTACTGTAAAATTGATGGAAAGAAGCAAATACTGGGAACTGAAAGACAGTGTGATCTTAACGGATACCGGAAGTACGAAAGTCCAAATTATGGAAGCTGCTGAAAAATTGAATCGCGTATTCATCGGCGGCCATCCGATGGCCGGTTCCCATAAAAGCGGAGTTGAGGCTGCAAAAGACGTCTTATTTGAAAATGCGTTCTATATTTTGACACCTGGCAAGAAAACCGCTGAGGAAGACGTCAAAAAACTGGTTGGGCTATTATCTGTCACCAAAGCGAAAATCAAAGTGCTCGAAGCGAAAGAACACGATCATATGACGGCGATCGTCAGCCATTTCCCGCACTTGATCGCCGCTGCTTTGGTCCATCAGCTGGACCGCGAAGAGCAATATCCGTTTGCGCGTCAGCTTGCAGCGGGCGGTTTCCGCGATACGACGCGCATCGCTTCTGCGAACCCGGATATGTGGCGCGACATCACGACGCAAAACAACGAAATGATTGTCGAGCAGCTGGACCACTGGATGGACCAGATGACGCATTTGCGCGAGATACTGCAGAAAAACGAGCCCGAGCCGATTCACCGCTTTTTCGCGAAAGCGAAGGAAACGCGTGATGAACTTCCGGTTGCAGGGCACGGTGCCATGTATTCCGTATTTGATTTGTATATCGATATTCCCGACGTACCGGGGATCATCTCGGAAGTGACGGGCTATCTGGCGGAAGCCGGCATCAGCATCGTCAATTTGAGGATTTTGGAGACACGGGAAGATGTCTTCGGGATTCTTGTCCTCAGTTTCCAGACAGCGGAAGACCGGGAAAACGCACAACGCGTTTTTTCCGAACGCACCGCTTACGATACGTATATTTCCTGAAAGGAATGAAATTCATGTCCAAAACGATCAGCTACGCAAAACCTGTGCTAACCGGCAGCGTTCAAGTGCCTGGGGATAAGTCCATTTCACACCGAGCCATCATGTTCGGCGCGCTGGCACAAGGGATGACGACCATCGAAGGCTTCTTGATGGGCGATGACTGCCTGAGCACCATCAGCTGTTTCCGGTCTCTCGGAATCGATATCCAAATAAATGGCGAACACGTGACGGTGAAAAGCGGCGGCAGAAAAGCATGGAAAGAGCCGGATGTTGTATTGGATACCGGAAATTCCGGCACGACGACGCGCTTGATGCTCGGCTTGCTCGCGGGGACTGGTTTCCATTCGGTCATGGCAGGGGATGAATCCATCGCACGCCGCCCGATGAAGCGCATCGTTGAACCGCTGCGCTTGATGGGAGCGGATATCCGCGGACGCGCCAATGGCCATTTCACGCCGCTCGCCGTCCAAGGGACAGCTCTTCAGGCAATTGATTACACGATGCCTGTCGCAAGCGCACAAGTGAAGTCGGCGGTACTGCTTGCCGGCTTATCGGCGCAAGGGACCACGACTGTCCACGAACCGGTACCGTCTCGCGACCATACGGAGATCATGCTGAAGCATTTCGGGGCAGACATCTCACGCGACGGCGATGTCATTTCATTGACCGGCGGGCAGGAACTGCGTGCTGCGCATGTCCAGGTGCCAGGCGATATCTCATCCGCTGCTTTTTTGATCGGTGCTGCGCTCATTGCTGAAGGCAGCGAGATCCAGCTGGAAAACGTCGGCATCAATCCGACGCGTACGGGCTTACTTGACGTGTTCGAAGCCATGGGCGCGGACATCCAAGCGACCGGCCATACATCCGAAGGGGAGCAAGCCGCCGATTTGACAGTACGCAGCACTCTCTTGACGGGCACAGAAATCGGTGGTGATCTTATTCCGAGACTCATCGACGAAATCCCGTTGATTGCGCTAGTGGCGACGCAAGCTCAAGGGACGACGATTATCCGCGATGCGGAAGAATTGCGCGTTAAAGAAACCGACCGCATACAGGCGGTCGTTACCGAGCTGAAAAAACTCGGCGCCGATATCGAAGCGACAGAAGATGGAATGGTCATACAGGGCCCGACTCCATTGACTGGAGCAGCGATGAATAGCTATGGCGATCACCGGCTCGGCATGATGGCGGCAGTTGCTGCACTTATCGCGGATGGGCCTGTGACGATTGACGACCCGGGCTGCATTTCGATCTCATACCCGAACTTTTTTGAACATCTGGATAAGCTGACACAATAACTCTCCTTCGGGGGAGTTTTTATTATGCTAGGATGATGGTTTCGTGTACGATAACTATATAACGGCAAGGAATAGGTGATGCAAATGGCAACTTTACAAAATATCCAAGAAGCGGTGCAAGCTGGAGATACGGCTGCACTTGATACATTGCTCGAACAATATTTGTTGAAGGGCGATCCCGATGAACAATATGCGGTCATGGAATGGCTGCAGGAGATCGGCTTTATCGAAGAAGCGCTCCGCGTGGTGGAGCATCTTCAGTATATGTTTCCGGAAGAGGCGCAATTGCGCGTCGACCGTTCCAAGCTGCTGATCGATGCCGACCGTGAAGATGAGGCGCTCAATGAGTTGATGGCAATACCGAAAGATGATGAACTATATCCTCAGGCACTTGTGACATTAGCGGATCTGTTTCAGCTGCAAGGGCTTCTCGAGGCAGCGGAACTGCGGCTGGATGAAGCGATCGGCCTGATGCCCGACGAACCGCTCCTGCAACAGGCAAAAGCGGAACTTTTGCTCGACTCCGGGCGCTACCTGGAATCGGCGCGGATCTACCAGGAACTGGAAAGCCGCAATGTCAAGATCGAAGGCGTCAACTTGAGTGAACGTTTGGCGGAAGTGTATAGTGCTGGGGCGGCTTACGAAGAAGCCTTGCCTTATTACGAGCGTGCCTTGGAAGACGAAGCGCAGCCCGACGTATTATTCGGCGCTGCATTTGCCGCTTTCCAGGCGAAACAATACGAATTATCGGTGAAGAGGCTCGATGAGCTGTTGGAAGCCGATCCCGATTATTTCTCCGCCTATCTGTTGAAAGCGCAATGCTTCAATATGATGGAAGATTATAAGCGTGCCTACGATGCTATCAAAGAAGGGCTCGCACGGGATGAATTCGACAAAGAGCTGTATTTGTTTGCGGGGAAACTCGCGCTGAAACTTGGCAAAGGCGAAGAAGGCGTCGAAATGCTCCGCCAGGCAATCGCCCTCGATCCCGAATACATGGAAGCCCTTTATGCGTTGATATCTTATTTCCATGCAGAAGAGCGGGACGAAGAGTTGCTTGAGCTCGCTTCGATGGCTGTCGAAAGCGGGAATGACTGGAACGCGCTTTATCCGATGATCGCAAAAGCATATGACCGGACTGAACAATTCGGCAAAGCTCTGGAGTATTATGAGAAAGCCTACCCGGCATTTTCCGATGACCCCGAATTCCTCGAATCCTACGCCTTATTTTTAGTGGAGGAAGGGAAACGGGACCGCGCTCTCGAAATAATTAAAGAACTTCAAGCGCTGGAGCCCGAAAACCCGCAATGGTTCGATTGGCTGCAATCGTTTGAATGAAAGGGGGAGACATTATGACTGCATCCGTTTCTGTAGGGGAGAAAAAACAATTCGTCCGCTGGTTCCTCGGGTCCTATAAGATGAAAAGGCGAGAATGCATTTGGATCCTCAATTATTTGCTGAGCAATGATGAATTGTTGGAGAAAACACATTTTGTCGAAGAAGCGCATTATTGTCCCCGAGCCATGGTCATGTCAACTACGGAGTCCAAAGAAATCCCATTCCAGTTCTATAAAGGGAAATTGATGACAGCGGACGCCGAGAAATCATTTCATGACCTTAGGCTGCATCCGGAAGAAGCGCTTTATGTGCAATTGAATTTCCCGAGCCTTCCGCCGGCCCCTCTGTACTTAGCGGTACTAGAGGAAAATCCTCATTTGCCGAAAGGCGCGGCGGTAAGCGAGCAGGATCGCCTGTTAGCTGAACAAGTGTTACAGGAAAGTTTATCCTCTTATCAGGAAGAGACGATCCTCAAACAAATCGACGACGCACTCGATGCAGGTGACAAAACACGGTTCTTTGAATTATCTGCACTGCTCGCTGCGGTAAAGTCGATGAAAAAAGACGGAGTGTGAATTAGTACATGCATTTTACGAGCAAAGATATCGATCTATATGCAAACCAGAAGGAATACGTGGACACAGCGGTTGTCCCATTAATTGAATTGGACCTTAGCGCACACGGCATGAAAGCAAGTGCCAACGCCTCAGAATATATGCAATCGTTAACTGCTATATTGGAAAAGCAATTTAAAGGGCGGATTCTGTTGCTTCCGCCTGTTTCTTATGCCCAGGCGACGGACCGAACAAAGCTTGCAGAAGACTTGCAGGCAGAACTTCAAAAAACCAGCTTTCAACATGTTTTTTATTTGACTGCGGATGCACAATGGCGCGCCATGGACGATTTACCGAACGTTTTATGGCTGCCGGCGATTCCGACAGGGGATATGGACCAAACTTTCAAGAAATCGGTAATGGAAGACCAGCTGAGACAAGTGTTGCCGCTGTTCACCAAAGAATGGACACATCATTCATGAAATGTTCACAAACTGTTCCATACAACTGAATGCGATATTGACCTTAAGTTTTGATTGATATATCATTAGGTTGTCCTAGTAATTATATTTGAATGTGTATGTCCATTGGACTGACCTTGATTGTTAGAGGGGGGAAAAGAATGAGTAATAATCGTGTATCACGACGCCAATTTTTAGGTTACACACTGACCGGTGTGGGTGGCTTCATGGCAGCAGGGATGCTAATGCCAATGGTGCGCTTTGCAGTGGATCCTGTTCTTCAGGAAGCTGGCGCCGGAGATTATGTATTGACAGATCAAGCGGTTTCCGAGATTACGGAAGAACCTGTACGAGTCGACTTTTCTTATGAGCAAGTTGATGGCTGGTATACATCTGAAGTCACGAACTCCGCTTGGGTTTACAAAGACGGAGATAAGCTGATCGCATTGTCGCCAGTCTGTAAGCACCTTGGTTGTACAGTTAACTGGGGAGGGGATCCAGAATACCCGACGCAGTTCTTCTGCCCGTGCCATGCTGGCCGCTACGAGAAAAACGGCTTGAACATTCCAGGTACACCGCCGATTGGTCCTCTTGACGAGTACGATGTTCAGGATCAGGATGGTTTTGTAGCCATCGGACAAGTAAAACCAAATACTTTAGTTTAATAGTTAGGGGGTACGACACCAGTGCTAAACAAGTTATATGATTGGGTTGACGAGCGACTGGACATCACACCGATCTGGCGTGATATTGCAGACCATGAAGTACCGGAACACGTAAACCCCGCACACCACTTTTCAGCATTCGTCTATTGTTTCGGAGGACTGACATTCTTTATCACAGTCATCCAAATTCTATCTGGTATGTTCCTTACGATGTATTACGTACCCGATATTGAAAATGCTTGGCAGTCGGTTTATTATCTCCAGAACGAAGTCGCTTTTGGGGAAATTGTGCGTGGGATGCACCACTGGGGAGCTTCTTTAGTCGTAGTTATGATTTTCCTTCATACGCTGCGCGTATTCTTCACAGGATCTTATAAGAAACCTCGTGAATTGAACTGGGTCGTCGGCGTATTGCTGTTCGGCGTAATCCTGGGTCTATCTTTCACAGGTTACTTGCTTCCATGGGACATGAAAGCATTGTTCGCAACAAAAGTTGGGATTGAAATTGCAGCTTCTGTACCGGTAATCGGCGAAACGATCAAAATTTTGCTTGCAGGGGATTCAGCAATCCTCGGAGCTCAAACTTTGACACGATTCTTCGCCATCCACGTCTTCTTCTTGCCTGCTGCTTTGCTTGGGTTGCTTGCAGCACACTTTATCATGATCAGAAGACAAGGTATTTCAGGACCATTGTAATTCATCCTTGACCAAGGATTTTAAGGAGGGGACACTATGCACCGCGGAAAAGGGATGAAATTTGTAGGGGATTCACGCGTACCGAGCAAAGAGTTTCGGAAACCGAATATCCCGAAAGATTACTCCGAATATCCTGGCAAAACAGAAGCCTTCTGGCCGAACTTCCTTTTGAAAGAATGGATGATCGGTTCTGTCTTCCTGATTGGCTATCTGCTCTTGACTGTCGCCCATCCATCGCCTCTTGAAGGCCAGGCTGATCCGACAGACACGGCATATATTCCATTGCCAGACTGGTATTTCTTGTTCTTATACCAATTATTGAAATATGAATTCGCTTCCGGCCCGTTCAACATCGTCGGCGCAATCATCATGCCGGGTCTTGCATTCGGCGCATTGATGCTTGCTCCGTTCCTCGATCGTGGACCGGAACGCCGTCCGTCTAAACGCCCATTGCCGACAGGCTTTATGCTTTTGGCGGTTGCGGCCATCATCTTCTTGACTTGGGAATCCGTAGCTAACCATGACTGGGAAGCGGCGGCACGCCAAGGTGAAATCACGGAAGAAGTGGAAATCGATACAGAAGATCCAGGCTATGAAATTTATGCAGGATCATCATGTATCAGCTGTCACGGCGATAATCTGGAAGGGGCAGTCGGCCCGACATTGGTCGGAACTGGCTTGTCACCTGAAGAAATTGCTGAGATTGCTGTTAACGGTATCGAAGAAGGCGGCGCTCAAACTATGCCACCATCTTGGGATGGTACCGATGAAGATCTTCAAGTACTCAGTGAATTCATCTCTGGACTTGAAGCTGAATAATCCTATAGAAAAAGAGTCGGGAAACCGGCTCTTTTTTTCTGCACAGGAAAGGAAGGTTTCATGCTGCAGTTCGTATCGAAAGTGTCCGCTTGGCTGATGTTCCGCCCTTTTTTAATATTATTGTTCTTCGTAAATCTAGGTGGTACGATATACGGTTATATTTGGTATGGTTGGCAGTTGCGCATCACTGATCCCATTTTTCTTATCTTTGTACCCGACAGCCCGACAGCCAGCCTATTTTTCACCATAGTGCTGGGACTTTGGATAATCGGGAAACATAGCCCGCTGATAGAGGCGCTGGCATTTGTGACATTGATCAAATACGGGCTGTGGGCAGTCGTCATGAATCTGCTGACGCTATGGGAAACCGGCTCTATCGGTTGGCTCGGCTGGATGCTCGTTGCTTCGCATTTTGCAATGGCGCTGCAGGCTGTGCTGTATATCGACCATTATCGCTTCGGCTATCTATCAGTCGCGTTGACAGCAGTGTGGACATTACATAACGACGTTATTGACTATGTGTTTGGCCAGATGCCGATTTATTCCAGCTTGAATGATTACAGTGCACAAATCGGCTATTTTACATTTTGGCTGTCAATTGCCTGCATTGCCTTTGCCTGGTTCGTCGCTTCACTGAATCGCCATGAACAAGCACGCGTATCAGTTGACCGTGAGTGAGAAAAACAAGTAAAATGGTCTTATAGAAACAAAAAGAAAGGTTGATCAGAATAATGGGATTGGGCGGCTATTTGATTTATTTTATCGTCTTGTTGATTGTGCCGATTTGGGCTCAAATGAAACTGAAAAGCACGTATAAGAAGTATTCCAAAGTCCGGTCGACTTCCGGGCATACAGGTGCCGAAGTGGCGCGCATCATTCTTGACCAGAACGGCCTGAGCAATGTAAAAGTCGTCGAGAGCCGCGGCATGCTAAGCGACCATTACAACCCGATGACGAAAACCGTTGCACTCAGCGGCCATAACTACCACGAACCATCTGTAGCCGGTACTGCTGTCGCAGCACACGAAGTCGGGCACGCAATCCAGGATGCGACGGATTATTCATTCCTTCGTTTCCGCCACCGTCTTGTGCCGATGGTCAATATCTCCTCGAATATGTCTTGGGTGTTCATCATGATCGGTCTGTTCGCTCAAATGAGCGGAGCATTATTGATCGGGATTGCGCTTCTTGCAATCGGTGTGTTGTTCCAATTGGTAACCTTACCTGTCGAGTTCAACGCGTCGAATCGGGCGATGGACCAACTGCTATCGCATAATGTCATTCGCAACGATGAAGAACGCCATGCGAAAAAAGTATTGAATGCTGCAGCGATGACTTATGTAGCAGCTACAGCTGTTGCAGTAATCGAACTTGCGCGTTTGATCTTGATCTATACAAGTATGGACCGTTCGTAATAAAACGAAACGGGCGGGAAAAGCAAATGCTTTTCCCGCCCGTTTTTTCGTCTATTTTTCTTGAAGGCCGCTAAAGCGGCTGCTTTTGTTCATCGAGCGTAAAGCCTTCGCCCATTACGTCATGCACTTCGATCAGTGAGACAAAAGCATGGGGGTCGACCGAATTCACAATACTCTTCAAACGCACCAGTTCATTGCGTGCAACAACACAATAAAGAACTTCCCGCTCTTCTTTGGTGAAATGCCCATAGCCTCGGAGAATAGTGATCCCACGGTCCATTTCGCTGGCGATTCGGCTGGCAATCTCCTCTTGTGATTTGGAAATGATCAAAGCGCCGCGGCCGGAATATGCCCCTTCCTGGACAAAATCGATGACGCGCGCACCAACGAAGACAGCGACTAGCGTGTACATCATGGAACGGTAATCAAGGAACGTCAGCCAGGACAGCATGATGACCAATGCGTCGAACAGGAACATTGTCTTTCCCATGCTCCAGCCAATGTATTTCTGTACGAGCCTGGCGATGATATCAACGCCGCCCGTCGTCCCCCCATAGCGGAAGATGATGCCAAGCCCCATCCCGACAAAGACACCGGCAAACAAAGCGGCAAGGAACAGGTCATCACGAAGCGGAATTTGGACTTCATAGACGAGAAAGATTTTCAAAAACACGGAAACGGCCACAGTGCCGATGATCGTATACAGAAATACCTTGCGCCCGAGCAATTTCCACCCGATAAAGAACAAAGGAAGGTTCAACAAAAGGTTCATCAACGCCGGATCCCAGTTCAAAAGAAAATATAGGATCAGCGTAATGCCTGCAAAGCCGCCTTCCCCGAGCTCATTTTGAATATTAAAATGCACAAAACCGAAACTATAAATAGCTGAGCCGAGAACAATGAAAAAAATGTTTTTCAATTGAAGATCTTTCATGAAAAAGCAGCCTCCCTTTTTTGTCATCAACTTCTGTATTATCTGCCATGATGCCGTTTTTGACAACACCCCCCGTTTTCTTTACGATTGAATGGGAGTGTGATGACAGTGAACGCAGATAAAAGCATGAGGCAATTACAGGAAGAAGTGGACCGCCATATCGGGCAGTTCAAAGAAGGGTATTTTGCGCCGATGGAGATGCTTGCGCGGATGACCGAAGAACTCGGGGAACTGGCGCGGGAAGTCAATCATGTATACGGCCCGAAAAAGAAAAAAGAGTCGGAAGCCGAAAAGCTGATCGAGGAGGAAATGGGCGATGTGCTATTCGTCTTGATTTGCATGGCCAACTCGATGGAGATCGATTTACAGGAAGCCCACGACGGGGTTATGGAAAAGTTCCGGACCCGTGACAAAGACCGCTGGACAAGAAAGGAAGAACAATGATGACGATAAAAGTGGCAATTGCCGGAGCCCGCGGTAAAATGGGCAAAGAAGCTGTACATACTGTAATGGAAAATGCCGATATGGAACTGGTGGCAGCACTGGATTATAAAGACATCGGGGCTACCTTAGCGGATACGGGCTTGTTTCCTGAAAGCTTTAAAGTACCGGTCTTTACCGATCTTGAAGTGCTTCACGCGCAGCATGCACCACATGTCCTCGTCGATTTGACGACGCCTGAGCATGTCTATGCCCACACGAAACAAGCATTGCAGCTCGGCATCCGCCCGGTAGTCGGGACGACCGGATTTTCCACTGAGGAATTGAAAGAATTGACGGAGCTCGCGGAAACTTCAGGGCTCGGCTGCATCATCGCGCCGAACTTTGCGGTAGGTGCCGTGTTGATGATGAAGTTTGCAGAGCAAGCGGCGAGATATTTGCCGGATGTGGAAATCATCGAGATGCACCATGACCAAAAACTCGATGCCCCGTCAGGCACGGCGATGAAGACGGCACATATGATGAGCGAAACACGGCCGGTGCATCAGCAAGGGCATCCGGATGAAAAGGAAACTTTAGATGGCGCTCGCGGTGCAGACTACGAGGGAATGCGCATCCACAGCGTCCGGCTGCCCGGGCTTGTAGCGCATCAGCAAGTGCTTCTCGGAGGCGAAGGGCAGCTTTTGACATTGCGCCATGATTCATTCAACCGCGGATCATTCATGTCCGGGGTCAGTTTGTCGATTCGTGAAGTGGTGGAGCGCAAGGAATTAATTTATGGCCTGGAACATATCATCGGCTAGAGGAGACGATAGAATGAATATCGCATTGATTGCACACGACCGAAAAAAAGATGACTTGATACAATTTGCAATAGCTTATAAACCTATTTTGGCGAAGCATCATTTATACGCAACGGGAACGACCGGCTCCCGCTTGGTCGAAGGGACAGGCTTGTCTGTTCACCGTTTCCAATCCGGGCCGCTTGGCGGAGACCAGCAGATCGGTGCGATGATTGCACAGAACGAAATGGACATGATCATCTTTTTCCGTGACCCGCTGACAGCCCAGCCCCATGAGCCGGATGTCACGGCTTTGATCCGTCTCTGTGATGTTTATCAAATACCGCTTGCGACTAATATGGGAACAGCTGAAGTCCTCCTGAAAGGCTTGGAAAATGGACTGGTCGATTGGCGGCTCCTAAGCGACCGCCGGAAATAGGGGGAGAGATTTTGCGAAAAATGAAGATCGGAATTACATGTTATCCTACGGTCGGCGGGTCTGGCGTCGTGGCGACTGAACTGGGGAAAATGCTGGCTGAAAAAGGCCATGAAATCCATTTCATCACCTCAAGTACACCGTTCCGGCTCAACCGGCTGTACGCCAATATATTCAGCCACCAAGTGGATGTCAACAGCTATTCAGTATTTCAATATGCACCGTACGACATCGCACTGGCCACCAAGATTGCAGAAGTGATCAAAAATGAAGAACTTGACCTTCTGCATGTCCATTACGCCATCCCGCATGCGGTCTGTGCAATATTGGGACGCGACATGGCAGGGTCCGATATCGGAATCGTCACGACTTTGCATGGCACTGACATCACTGTTCTCGGTACGGACAGTTCTTTGAAAGACGCGATCCGCTATGGAATCGAGAAATCCGATGTCGTGACTGCCGTATCGGATTCATTGAAACAACAGACCTATGACATGATTGCGCCGGACAAACAGATTGAGACGGTCCATAATTTTGTCGACGAGCGGGAATATTATCTGCACGATTCAGCCAAGCTGAAAGAAGAGCTGGGCATCGAAGCGCATGAAAAAGTATTGATCCATGTGTCGAATTTCCGCAAAGTGAAACGGGTGGAGGATGTCGTCTCCACTTTTGCGAAAGTGCAAAAAGCGGTCGGCGCGAAACTATTGCTAGTCGGGGATGGCCCCGAAATGAGCCGCATTCATCAGCAAGTGAAAGACCTTCATATTGAAAATGATGTGCTGTTTCTCGGCAAGCGCGATAACTTGTCGGAACTGTATAGCATGAGTGATGCGAAGTTGCTGCTGTCGGAAAAAGAAGCGTTCGGGCTCGTTCTTCTTGAGGCGATGGCTTGCGGCGTTCCTGCAATCGGGACGCGCATCGGCGGCATTCCTGAAATTATCAATCCAGGCGAAAATGGCTATCTGGTGGAGCTGGGGGATATTGATGCCGCGGCTGATGCGGCAATCCGTATTTTGAGCGATGACAGCCTTCGGCGGAAAATGGGCGAAGCCGCTTTGGAAACCGCTACACAAAGTTTCAGCTCAAAGAAAATCCTCGCGGAGTACGAAGCGCTTTATGAACGCCTATTGAAAAAGGCGGAACCGCAATGAAGAATGCAAAACTAATCATCGCCCGCTTAAAACAAGCTGGTTTTGAAGCATATATGGTCGGGGGAGCAGTAAGGGATCACTTGCGCGGTGTGAAGCCGCATGATATCGATATCGCGACTTCTGCAGCCCCGGAGCAAGTGAAATCACTGTTCGATCGCTCGATCGATACCGGGATCGAGCATGGGACTGTCATGATAGTTATTGAAGGGGAAGGGACCGAAGTGACGACGTTCCGGACAGAGAGCGGCTATTCCGATAACCGCCGCCCGGATAAAGTGGAATTTGTTAATTCCTTACATGAAGACTTGCAGCGCCGTGATTTCACGATCAATGCAATGGCGATGACGGAAACTTTGGAAATCATCGATCCGTTCGGCGGTGCACAGGATTTGAAAGCCGGCCTGATCCGGGCAGTTGGCGATCCCGAAGAGCGATTTTCAGAAGATGCGCTGCGTATGCTGCGTGCGATCCGTTTTTCGGGACAGCTAGGGTTCGGGATTGACCTTGAGACGAAGCAGGCGATCGTTCGGCATGCCGAAAGAATCCGTTCAGTCGCAATGGAGCGGATAAAAGCCGAGCTGGATAAGGTCATGGTATCAAAATCGCCTGGAATCAGTATGCAATATTTGCTGGAAACCGGGCTGAACAATTCCCTGCCGTCAGGAGAGTTATTTGAGCTCGATTGGTCCATGTATCCGTACAGTCCAGATCCGCTTTGTGGCTGGTTTTATCTTTTGCATCATAACGAAAAGCCGTTTGATGCCATCCGTGACTATCGATTCTCCAATCAGGATAAAAAAGATGTGCAGCGTGCATTGGAAGCGAGCCGCCTGGAGGTATGGGATGCGTGGGTTTATTATCAATTCTCAGAGCGCCAGTTGATAGTCGCCCAAACTGTGTCACATCAAGGCGAATCGGTGGAACAACGGAAACAAGAACTGCCGATCCATTCAATTTCGGATCTGGCGGTCAATGGCCAGGATTTGATGGAATGGACAGCGAAGGGTGCTGGCCCTTGGCTGAAAAAATGGCTCTTGTATATTGAAAAGGCGGTTGTGGAGCGCCGTTTACCCAATGACAAAGAACGTATAAAGGACTGGTTTAAAGATGAATATCACCGTCACACATAAATTGGCGACGCGGCTATTGGAAGCAGGGACGGAACCGGTGTCCGGCCAGCAATTGGCAGAAGAGTTCGGAGTATCAAGAACGGCGATTTGGAAACATATGAAAGAGCTTGAGGAAATGGGCTATGAAATCGAATCGGTCCGTAAAAAAGGCTACCGCATCCAAAAAAGCCCGGATAGCCTGGAAGCGTTTCTTGTCCAGACAGGGCTCAAGACGAAAAAAATCGGCAGCCGCATCGAGTATTTGGAACAATGTGCATCCACACAAATCGTTGCGCATCAACTGGCGCAAGAAGGCGCGCCGTCTGGAACAGTCGTCATCGCGGAGCTTCAGACAGAAGGCAGAGGGCGCTTGATGAGAAAATGGGATTCAGCCCAGGGCAAAGGGATCTGGATGAGCATCATCCTGAGGCCGGATGTCCCGCCGCACAAAGCACCGCAATTTACTTTAGTCGCTGCCGTGGCGATCGTACGGGCGATACAGACAGTGACCGGGTTGGAAGCTTCGATCAAATGGCCGAACGATGTATTGTTCGGCACGAAAAAAGCGACTGGAATTCTGACTGAGCTGCAGTCGGATGCTGATGGAATCCAGGCGCTGATCATCGGCATCGGGGTCAATGTCAACCAACAACGGGAGGATTTTGATCCTGCAGTCCAGGATATAGCTACTTCATTGAGGCTTGAGGCCGGCCAGCCAGTGAATCGCAGGAGACTAGCGCAGGAAATCCTGCATTGTCTTGAAATATATACAGAGATGTATATAGATGAAGGATTTGCACCGTTAAAGGAATTATGGGAGGGCCATTCTGCCACAATCGGCAAATCCGTCCGCGCACGCATGTCGCGGGAAACTTTGGAAGGCATAGCAGAAGGCATTACAGAAGATGGCGTCTTGCAGCTGCGCACTGCAGATGGCAAGCTTCACGGCATTTATTCGGCAGATATCGAACTGAAGTAATGGATATAGGCATTTTTAAGAAATTCTGCTATAGTGAAAATAGCGGGCAGTATCCGACGCGAACTGCACCGCAGCGCACAACTGGACTGACTAATTGAATACAAATCTGCCTTGATCATCGCGTGACAGGGACGGAGGAAACCGAACTGGAATTTTCTGTCCTTCTGTCTTTTGACAGAAGGCTTTTTATATGGTTTTCTCCTAAAAAAGGAGAGGGAAATATGCAAGTCGTAAATACAGTGGAGGACTTGAGAAAATGGGTCCTGCACACCACAGGCAAGGGACGGTCGATCGGGTTGGTGCCGACGATGGGCTTCTTGCATGAAGGGCATCTATCACTTATCGAGGCCGCAAAAGCGGAAAACGACCAAGTGGTGATGAGCATTTTCGTCAATCCGGCGCAATTCGGGCCGAATGAAGATTTCGATCGCTATCCACGTGATTTTGAACGGGACAGCATGCTTGCCGAAAAAGCAGGGGTGGACGTTATATTTGCCCCGTCTGCAGAAGAGATGTATCCGCGCGAATCACAAATCACGATACGAGCGGGAGCGCTTGCACAGGTCCTGTGCGGAAAAAGCCGCCCGGGGCATTTCGACGGCGTGCTGAAAGTAGTGACGAAATTATTTCATCTCGCACAACCCGACAGAGCGTATTTCGGCCAGAAGGATGCACAACAGCTGGCGATCATTGAGTCACTTGTAAGGGATTTCGATTTCCCGTTGGAGATCCGCCGCATCGAAACGGTACGTGAGCAGGACGGGCTCGCCAAAAGCTCGCGCAATGTCTATTTAAGCGATACGGAACGAAAAGAAGCACCGAAACTGTATCAAGCCTTACAGCTCGGAGTGCAGGATGCGCGGGACGGGAATGATCCAGTTCAGGAGATGGCCCGGTTTATCCAGTCGGAAACATCCGGTACGATCGATTATATCGAGCTGCTGTCCTATCCGGACTTGAGCGCCGGGCCGAAGCAACAGGCCATTCTCGCGCTCGCTGTGCAATTCCAGAACGCCCGGCTCATCGACAATATCATTTTCAACATAAAGGAGAACTGACCTATGCTTAGAATGATGCTCAATTCCAAAATCCACCGTGCTACGGTAACCGAAGCCGATTTGAATTATGTCGGCAGCATCACAATCGACCAGGATCTTTTGGACGCAGTAGGCATGCTGCCGAATGAAAAAGTCCATATCGTCAACAATAATAACGGTGCCCGCTTCGAGACTTATATCATCGCCGGACAACGCGGAAGCGGCGTCATTTGCGTCAATGGCGCAGCGGCTCGCCTCGTGCAGCGTGGTGACATCGTCATCATCTTATCGTATGGCTACGTCATGGATAAAGATGCACGCGGCCATAAGCCGACTGTGGCGATTATGGAGACAGACAATTCCATTAAAGAAATCATCCATTATGAACCGGAAGCAACGGTCATGTGAAGATCAGTACGTGAACACTCCACAAGGGAGAACGACTCTCCTTTTTTGGAGTGTTTCTTTTTTTTGCCGTGCTCCCGACGGCGAACAGCGATCGAATATGTTACAATTTTTTCTGAGAGTATCACCTGAGAAAGAGGGGGTATCATGAATTCCCAAAAATATATCGTTGTCGATATCGAAACAACGGGCCATTCCCCTGCAAAAGGTGACCGGATCATCCAACTGGCGATGGTTGCGATCGAACAAGGAGAAATCGTTGATACATATACGAGATTCATCAACCCGCAGCGTAAAATTCCGGTGTTCATCCAGGATTTGACCAATATTACGGAACGGGACGTAGAAGGCGCTGAACCTTTTGAAGCATACGCAGAGGAAATCTATAGGCAGTTGGAGGGCGCGATTTTCATCGCCCATAATATCCATTTCGACTTGCCGTTTCTTCAAGCGGAACTCAGCCGTGCCGGTATGCCGAAATGGCAGGGGCTCGCGATGGATACAGTTGAACTTGCCCGTCTCGTCTACCCGACCGCCTTCAGCTATAAACTACAGGACATAGCTACAGAACAGGGCATTGTCTTGAAAAATGCGCATCGTGCGGATGATGATGCCTTGGCGACTGCCGAGCTGTTCTTGCAAGCGAAGAAAGAGCTATCCGAACTTCCTTATGACACGCTTGTCTTCCTGCATAAACGCTCCTTCCAATTGAAATCCGACCTGTCGCGCCTGCTCTTCGAAATCACACAGCAAAAGCGCAATGGACAAGCGGATCGCTATGGCCGTTTCCGTGGCATCCCGATCGTTCCGAAGTCCGAGCGGATGGATCCAGTGGACAATTCACCGGCGCAGATGGGCTGGCGAGGCGGGCTGGAAACCGTCAAGCCGGAATATGAACAGCGGCCGAGCCAAGTCGCAATGATGACAGCTGTTGGCCAGGCTATCCACGAGCGAAAAGAAATGGTGATCGAAGCGTCGACAGGCATGGGCAAAACACTCGGCTATTTGTTGCCGGCAGCTGCTTATGCTAAAGAATCGGGCAAGCAAGTGGTCATCAGCACATATACGACACATCTCCAAGATCAACTCGTGTCGAAGGAAGTGAAGCTCGCAGAAGAATTTCTCGGCGCGGATGTCCGGGTGGCGCTCATTAAGGGGCTGTCGCATTACATCGATTTAAGCCGCTTTTTCGAATTGCTCCATGGAGAAGACGAATCCTATGATGAAACCTTCACGATCATGCAGGTTATGGTCTGGCTTACTTCGACCAAGACCGGCGACTTGAACGAATTGAATGTGTCGAGCGGAGGCCAATTACTGATCGACAAAGTCCGCCGTTCGCATTTAAGGAAATTGACGGGGGCAGAAAAAACCGTAGATTTTTATGAGCATGCACTGAAGGATGCGGAACATGCCCATGTCATAGTGACCAACCATGCATTTTTATTGAATCCACATAACCAAAAACGGACAATATTGAAAAATGTCGAGGTGTATATTTGGGATGAAGCGCATCAAGTCGTACAGGCGGCAGTTGCCCATAAAGAGAAAACGTTCGTCTACACACAATGGCGCTATGTATTCGGCCAGCTCGGAAGCTTTGATGAAAATCAGCTGTTTTCGAAATTTTACCGTGTCGCCGAATCCCACGGCTTCGCAAGAGTGCCTGATCTTTTGCAAATGGAATCCTTGTATTTGAAATACACCAGTTTATTCGATGAAGTGACGCTTTACCTTGCGCAAGCTTTCCAAAACAAATTCCGTGATAGCCGCCATAGGAAATGCGCTTCATTGCTGGATGAACTGGACTTTGAACGGGAGCCCTTCATGGACTTTCTGAGGTTTTTGAACAGTTGGATCGACATAGCGCAGACCATCCTGCAAAAAGCCGAACGTTTTACGGAACTGACGATGAACGACCGGCTTGTGCTCGCGGACTTCCGTTATTGGACAGAAGAGTTGATGCTGAAAGCGGTAGAGTTCAGCGAGATTTTCATCTTCCCTAAAGAGGATGAAGTCGCCTGGATCGAAGGTGATCTTCGCAGCATGCCGACGAGCTTGTCGCTATACAAACGGCCTTATGAAGTGGCGTCTCTTGTGGATAAAGTGATTGGGCAGGCAAGAGGGGAAAAAGCGGTCATTTGGCTGTCCGGCACGATGAGCGTTCCATCGAATGAGCGCTTTATCGTCAATCAGCTTGGCATACCGACTCAAGTGCCGATTGATAAATTCGAACCTGCTGATCAATTCTACAGCGGGGCGAAAGTTTATATCGTCGAAGATATGCCGGATATCCAGCAAGTTCCCCAGCAGGAATATATCGAATCCGTGGCGGATGCTGTGACACAGACGGTGCTCGTCACCGAAGGGCGTTGTTTCGTACTGTTCACTTCACAGGATATGCTCCGGAAAACAGTCGATTTGATCCAGGATTCCCAACTGCTCGATGATTATATGTTATTTGCGCAAGGCATGTCCTCGGGCAGCCGGATGAAATTATTGAAATCATTCCAGCGCTTCCAGAAATCGGTGTTGTTCGGGACGAATAGTTTCTGGGAAGGCGTTGATGTACCCGGAGATGCACTGCGTGCCGTAGTTGTCGTCAGACTGCCATTTACTTCGCCTGAAGATCCGGTATTCAAAGCAAAATCACGGATCATCTCGAAAGAAGGCGTCAATCCATTCCTGCATTACGCATTGCCGGAAGCGGTGTTGCGGTTGCGCCAAGGTTTTGGCCGTTTGATTCGTTCGAAGAAGGATAAAGGCTTGTTCATCGTGCTGGACCGACGGATTGAAACCAAATCATACGGACAGGAATTCCTGCACGCCCTGCCCGATGTACCAGTCGCCAAAGTGTCTTTGGAAAAGATGGTAACCGATATTGAACATTGGTATAATAGGCAAGGATAAAGAGTGGGGATCTGTACCCCCAACCGAAAGGAAGTGCCGAACAATGGAATCCAAGATCGAAGTATTAAACACTGTGCAAGTCGATTATCAATCCGATCTGTACAAAGTGGTCGATGCATTGAACCGGACATTGAAGGACCGCGACTTGATGTTTGGCCTGGCGCTCGATAAAGACGACCAGACTAAAGCGGTTTTCACAATTTATAAAACCTAGGTGATCATATGAAAGAATGGATGAAATTCATCGTCGTTTTTCTGTCTTTTTTGGCTGTAGCCATTGTGCTGGTCATTTTATTCCTCGGCAATAAGCCGTTTTCAGAAGCGGAACAGGCTGCAGTGGAAAAAGTGGAGGCGGAAAGGCTGCTCGATGAAGTGGAGCGAGCTTATGTCTACTCCAGCTCGACCCAATCCGTGACGGTTCTCGGCATGGACGGCGAAGGCAAAATAAAAGCCGCCTTCGTTCCTGAAGAAGGGGAAATGGAAACATTGATGCTTGAAGATCAAGTGACTGCCCAGGAAGCGCGCGATATCGTTCAGGAAGATATGGAAGTGAAGGAAATCCTTCATACGAAACTCGGCATGGAAGAAGCTGGGGCCGTATGGGAAATCGCTTTTCTGAATGAAGCGGGGCGCTTGAATTATGTTTATCTGCTGGCGGAAGACGGCACTTGGTGGAAACGCATACTGAATTTGTGAAAGGGTTGATCAAGTTGTTGAAATTAGCAAATCGTGTACAAACTTTAACGCCGTCCACAACATTGGCGATTACGGCAAAAGCGAATGAATTGAAAGCACAAGGCGTCGACGTGATCGGGCTGGGTGCTGGCGAGCCGGATTATAATACACCTCAGAACATTCTCGATGCAGCCGAGCGCTCCATGGAGGAAGGCAAGACAAAATATACACCTGCCGGCGGTTTGCCTGCATTAAAGCAAGCCATCCAGGATAAATTGCAGCGCGACCAGGGGCTAAGCTACGATAAAAATGAAATCCTGGTCGGCGTCGGGGCGAAACATGTACTTTATACTTTATTCCAAGTATTGTTGAATGAAGGCGATGAAGTCATCATCCCGATCCCTTATTGGGTCAGCTATCCGGAACAGGTGAAATTAGCTGGAGGCGTGCCTGTATACATAGAAGCGACTTCCAGCCAATCGTATAAAATCACCCCTCAGCAATTGCGCGAAGCGATTACGGACCGCACGAAAGCCGTCATCATCAACTCGCCAAGCAACCCGACTGGCATGCTCTATACGAAAGAAGAATTGGAAGCACTTGCTGAAGTATGCCGCGAAGCGGATATCCTCATCGTTTCCGATGAAATTTATGAAAAGCTGATCTATGGTGATGCCGTCCATACTTCAGTCGCCGAGCTATCCGACGATGCCAAAAACCGTACCGTCATCATCAATGGCGTATCGAAATCCCATTCAATGACGGGATGGCGCATCGGCTACGCAGCTGGCAATAAAGAATTGATCAAGGCGATGACGGACCTTGCAAGCCATTCGACATCAAATCCGACAACAACTTCGCAGTATGCAGCGATTGAAGCTTATAACGGGCCTCAAGATGCAGTAGAAGAAATGCGTCAAGCGTTTGAAAGCCGCTTGGAAGCAATATTCCCGAAACTGGAAGAAATTCCAGGATTCACTGTTTTGCGGCCGCAAGGGGCATTTTATTTGCTTCCCGACGTGTCCGAGGCTGTAGCGAAAACTGGCTTCTCTTCGGTCGATGATTTTGCGAAAGCATTGCTCGAAGAAGCGAATGTTGCGGTAATTCCAGGCTCCGGTTTCGGTGCGCACTCGACAATTCGTCTGTCCTATGCGACATCACTGGAATTGTTGGAACAGGCAGTCGAACGCATCAGCCAATTTGTTCATAAACACTGGAAAGAATAAGCAATATACATTTGGAGGCTATTTGACAGATGAAAAAAATCACTATCGCCGAAATGGCAAAATATAACGGACAAACAATCAAACTTGGGGCTTGGGTCGCCAATAAACGCTCCAGCGGAAAAATCGCATTTCTTCAATTGCGCGATGGTTCCGGCTTTGTGCAAGGCGTCGTCGTAAAAGCGGATGCGGGCGAAGAAATCTTTGCCAAAGCGAAGGCATTGACTCAAGAAACTTCCTTGTACGTTACAGGTGAAGTGAAAGAAGACGATCGCTCTGCCTTTGGATACGAGCTTGCGATTTCAGATATCGAAGTGATCCAGGAAGCGAAAGATTTCCCGATCACGCCGAAAGAACATGGCACTGAATTCTTGATGGACAACCGTCATCTATGGCTGCGTTCAAGAAAACAGCACGCCATCATGAAAATCCGCAATGAAATCATCCGTGCAACTTATGAATTCTTCAATGACAACGGCTTCGTCAAAGTGGATCCGCCGATTTTGACAGGATCATCGCCGGAAGGCACATCGGAATTGTTTGCGACGAAATACTTCGATGAAGATGCCTATTTGTCGCAATCCGGCCAGCTTTACATGGAAGCGGCTGCGATGGCACTTGGGAAAGTGTTCTCATTCGGCCCGACATTCCGCGCCGAAAAATCAAAAACCCGCCGCCACTTGATCGAATTCTGGATGATTGAACCTGAAATGGCCTTTGTGGAACATGCTGAGAGCTTGGAAGTCCAAGAGCAGTATGTGGCGCATATCGTGCAATCCGTTTTGAAGAACTGCCAGCTGGAACTTGAGCGCCTTGGCCGCGACACAACGAAGTTGGAGAAAATCCAAGCGCCGTTCCCGCGCGTCACTTATGACGAAGCGATCAAATGGTTGAACGATAACGGCTTTGATGATATCAAATGGGGCGAAGATTTCGGGGCACCTCACGAGACCGCGTTGGCCGAAAGCTACGATATGCCGATCTTCATCACACATTACCCGATCGGCATCAAACCGTTCTATATGCAGCCGCATCCAGATCGCGACGACGTCGTGCTGTGCGCTGACATGATCGCACCTGAAGGCTACGGGGAAATCATCGGCGGATCTGAACGCATCCATGATTACGATTTGATGAAACAGCGCATCCAAGAGCATAATCTGGACGAAGCTGCGTATGAATGGTATCTGGACCTCAGCAAATACGGAGCGGTGCCGCATTCAGGGTTCGGTTTGGGCCTTGAGCGCACAGTCGCTTGGATCAGCGGTGCAGAACATGTCCGCGAATCGATTCCATTCCCGCGTTTGTTGAACCGTCTATACCCTTAAAAAGTTAAACAAGACAGCAAGAAGCTGCCCGGCAGAAACCCCTTCAACAGGATTCCTGCCGCGGTGGATGAAATATCAGAGTGTTAAAGAAGTCTATAATTTGCTGTAGATCAAAAAGGGAATCACTTTTTCTACAATCAAAAATCAATGTTCTCTCTAAGTATTTGGAGAAGTGTTCGCTCGTAAAACCTTCTGCTCAATAATACTACGCATTACTTCGCAAAGATAAGTTCTCACGTAGTTCGATCTTATCTTTCCTGCGGGAGCAGCGAAGCGACGGGTTTGAGAGACCCCGCAGGCAATGAATGAGCGAAGCATCGCTGAGCACATTCCTTTGCGATGCTCGAACGCAGTGAGAGTTGAGCAACGTTTTTAGTGACGAGGAGGCTCGATTCCCGCCCGCGGAAAGCGAGCGATAAGCTTCGGAAAATCAACTTCTTAAATTTCTCGACAAGTTGAAATATCCTAATAGATTTAGACAGCAAGAAATTTGCATACAGAAAGGTGGTTGGGATATGAAACAGTCTGACCGATTGCAACAATGGATTGAGCAGGGAAATGTGACCATTTCCCAGCTTTTTTTTCAGTTTTACCGGCGCTTGAAGATCAGTGACGAGGAAGCGATCATGCTATTGCAGATCCATTCCTTCCAACAGGCAGGGAACGTGTTCCCGACACCGGATGAAATCGCCGCAAGGATGTCCGCCAGCCAGAACAGCGTGACGACGATGCTGCAGAAATTGATGCAGCAAGGCTATTTGTCGATACGCCAGGAAACAGCCGACGGGATGCTGACGGAGACGATTTCGCTCCAGCCTTTATGGGACAAGCTCGTGGAATGCTTAGAGCTTCAAGCGCAAACCGAAAAAGAGCATACGCAAAAAGAACAGGAAGGCGAGATCTTCCAGCTGTTCGAGCAGGAGTTCGGGCGTTTTCTATCGCCGATGGAGATCGAAACGATTTCCATGTGGATGGACCAGGACGGCCATACGCCGGAAGTCATCCGCATGGCTTTGAAGGAAGCTGTCATTGCGCAGAAGATCAGCTTGCGCTATGTCGACCGCATCTTGTTCGAATGGAAGAAAAAGAATATCCGCACGTCGAGCCAAGTGTCGCGGCATGCGAATTCGTTCCGGGAAAAAAATATCCGCATCCAGCCGCAGGAAAGCACCGCGAAAAAAGTGCAATTCTATAATTGGCTGGAAGAACGGAATTAGCAGGTGATAGGATGATGACGAAAAAAGAATGGCTCGCTTGCCTGGAGGAAATGGACCATATGTTTCCGGATGCCCATTGTGAATTGATCCACCGCAACCCGTTCGATTTGGTCATTGCGGTATTATTGTCTGCACAATGCACCGACAAGCTCGTCAACAAAGTGACGGCAAATCTTTTTGAGAAATACCATACACCGGAAGATTATCTGTCGGTTCCTTTGGAAGAATTGCAGGAAGATATCCGTTCGATCGGCTTGTTCCGCAATAAAGCGAAGAATATCCAGGCACTTAGCCGAATACTGATCGAGCAGCACGGCGGGCGGGTGCCGGAAGACCGCGATCTATTGATGACCTTGCCAGGCGTCGGGAGAAAGACCGCCAATGTGGTCGTTTCCGTCGCATTCAATAAGCCGGCGCTGGCCGTCGACACCCATGTCGAACGCGTCTCGAAACGTCTCGGCTTATGCCGCTGGAAAGATTCTCCCTTGCAAGTCGAAGAGACGATCATGAAAAAAACCCCTGCAGAGGATTGGTCGAAAACCCATCACCAAATCATCTTCTTCGGCCGCTACCACTGCAAGGCGCAAAATCCCGGCTGTCACGTGTGCCCGTTGTTCGACCGTTGCCGGGAAGGGAAAAAACGCGATAAAAGAGGGCTTGTGAAACATGATGCTGTCACGGAAATCAATTGACCAAGCCGTTTCTCCATTTTACGAAGAGTGGGCTGCTTTATCGCAAGACATAAAATCCTGTTTTGACCAGGAGGCAAGTGATTGCAGCGCGCTCATTGCCGAAGGCTGCCAGCTTTACGAAGCATTGAAAAAAGTGCTGGATGACTTGTTAGGAAGCTCTGCACCGTCCCCTTTGAATGAAAACGAGCGACTGGCATTCATCCAAAGCACGAAAAGTGCCCACGCAGCTTCACGCCAGCTAGGGCAATTATTCGGGGAGCTGAAGAAGAAAATAGCACGCACAAAAATCGGCTATCCAGCTGAATGAATAAGTGGAACCCGGACAGAAAAATGCTTCTGTCCGGGTTTTTTTGCACAAAAAAAGGCCTGCCCTAATATATTGGGGCAGGCCTTTTAAGCTGGGACGGGACATTAAGATTCGTCTTCATCGTCTTCATTGTTTGAGTTGTTGCTGTCATTATTGCCATTATCGTCGCCATTGCCATTCCCGTTCCCGTTTCCATTGGATGAAGAATTGTTGCCTGATCCTTCTTCTTCTCCTTCTTCCGGTTCTTCCGGCTGTTCTGGAGTGTCTACGGGTTCATCTGGTGTCTCGACTGATTCTTCTTCCTCAGCCGGTTCTTCTTCGGCAGGCTCCTCTTCGACTGGTTCTTCTTCAGCAGGCTCTTCCTCAGCCGGTTCTTCTTCCACCGGCTCTTCTTCAGCCGGTTCTTCTTCCGGTTCTTCCTCAGGCTCCTCTTCAGGAGGAGGCGTGATCTCGATGGTCGTGGAAGCCGGGTCACTGCGTCTGCCGTTTTGAGTGGCAACGACACGGAATGTATAAGTGACTCCTTCTTGAAGTCCATCATAGGAATAGCTGGTATCATCCGTTGTCGTCAACACTTCGCCGTTGACGGAAACTTCGAATGATACATCGTCCGAACCATGGCTCCAGCTCAAGTTTGCTTTGTTTCCGCTGACGTCAGCTCTCAATCCAGAAGGTCGGTCAGGGTCTGCCACAAATCGCTCTGATATTGTACTGGGCTCTGTCCCCCTTGCGAACAATTCTTCACTGCGCATGCTCCATGGGGTGAACGGGCTCGCCAAACGAAGCGGTTCAGTGCCAACTTCGATGACTTCTTGTGTCACCGAATCCGGCTGTTGGAAGCTTGCCGTTTCAGGAGAGGAAATCTGGCTCATCACTTGCTTATACAATCGCTGTGCGAGCAAACGCTCGTTTGAAGCGGTATCGATCGGTGTAGCTTTCGATGGGTAGCCGCTCCAGACCGAAATGGAATAATCGGTCGTATAGCCTGCAAACCAGACATCCGGCGCAGAGCTTGCATCCAAGCCATAATCGTTCAATTCTTTTTCTGTGTAGTTGGATGTACCGGTTTTGCCGGCCATATCGAGTCCACTGATGGCGGCTTCTTTGCCGGTCGCCCCGGAAATACTCGTGTCGACGACATCACGGAGCATATCCGTCACCATATAAGCGGTGCTGTCTTTCATCGCCGTCACTGGTTCAGGGGAGACGACTTCTTCTGTCGAACCATCGCGGAAGACGATTTTCTTGATCGTGTGCGGGTCATTGAATACACCGTTATTGCCGAAAGCCGCAAAGGCACCGGCCATCTCAACAGTGGAAATATTATCCGCACCGAGTGCTGTGGATTCGTAGACGTTTTCTAAATTCAAACCGATCTTTTGGACAAAGTCCTTTGCATTGTCAGATCCGACTTCTGCAAGCGTTTTGACCGCTGGTATATTGCGTGAGCGGTACAAGGCTTCGCGCGCTGTCATCGACCCGAGGAACTGTCCATCGATATTGCGGATTTCTTGGCCGCTGCTGTATGAGTATTCTTCATCGACTATCGTCTGGCCGGTTGACCAATCCAAATGCTCGATTGCTGGCCCATAGCTGACAAGCGGTTTGATAGTAGAGCCGATGACACGGTCTTTGGATGTCGCAAAGTTTCTGCGCACATCGCCTTCGTATTCACGCGCGGCTCCGACTGCGCTGATGCCTCCAGTTTTTGTGTCCACGACTGTCATGGCGGATTCGACTTCGTCATCGAAGAAGATATCCGATTCCATCGTTTCGTTAACACGTTCCTGGACATACGGTTCAAGTGTCGTATAGATCGTCAAACCTTCATCAAGCGAGTAATCGCCATCGAGGGATTCCAATTCATCGACTACCATTTCCATGAATGCTGTGTATTCTGTGCTTTCTGTAGATGAGCTGCGGTCTTCTTCAGGCAGCAAGGTTGATTCTACTGGCGTGTTCCATGCTTCTTCTTTTTGTGCGGCATCGATTTTTTCATGCTGTTCCATTAAATTCAAGACGATATCGCGGCGTTCTTCGGCAGCCTCGGGATTCTTGAATGGATTGTAGCGGTTCGGGCTTTGCGGCATGCCTGCGAGAAGGGCAGCTTCATGCAGTTCGAGCTCCTCTGGTGCTTTGCCGAAAAATTCCTGTGCAGCCGTTCCAAAGCCATACGTATTGCCAGACATCAAAATTTTATTGAAATACATTTCGAAAATCTCTTCTTTGGAGTATTCCTTTTCCAGTTTGTATGCAAGATAGGCTTCCTGTGCTTTCCGTTTCAGCGTCTTTTCATTGGATAGGAAAGAGTTCTTGATGACTTGCTGGGTGATGGTGCTGGCCCCTTGTGAACCGAAACCGCCTGTGACATTGGCGATAACTGCGCCGCCAAGCCGAATGACGTCAATCCCTGAATGGTCATAGAAGCGGTTATCCTCAGTTGCAAGGATGGCGTCTTCCATCACTTGGGGGATGTCTTCATATTCTACATATTCACGGTTTTGAGCGGTGAAAAAGGGAATTTCGGTTTCACCGTCATTTGCCAGGAATACTGGGCTGATCGGGTCTCTGAGCAACTCTTCATCAAGCTCCGGCGCACCGGACGCGTAAACAGCGAACAGGACGACCCCGAACAGAAAGCCGGCGACCGCTAATGCGGCAATGGCGAGAAATCCTCTTTTGATCCATGTTTTTGCACCGGATTTCTTTTGTTTATTCGAGTTTTTCCGTTGCCGTTCAATTGATTTTCTGCGTTCTTCACGCGATATTTTCTTATCACTCACAAGCGCTTCCTCACTTTCATGTATATGCTATTTCATTAGCTGATGGAGCACGGATAAATAATCGATTCTTGGGAAAGCGCCTGGCTTTACTTCAACCGAAGCTTCTTCCACTTCCGCCAAGGTCATCGATTTTCTGCCGCCGGCGGCCATTCGCTTCCAATAAGTTTCCAGTATTTCGAATGGCAGAACGAAATAGCGGTCGAGGGAAGAGAATCGGATGATCAAAAAGGCCAGGCCCCCGTGGCGGATGATGTCTGCCATATGGTGCACTTGGTGTTCATGGATGTTCTTGAGCGGAAAAGAGGTCCGGATTTCGGTTTCTTTCGCTTCGAAATCGACGTAGCGGCCTTGCCAGATGCCATTGTAATCGGTCGTTGACGGGGCTTGGAAATAAGCTTCCCGAATGACCGCAGCGCTTCGTGACGGGTATTCGACACGCACGATTTGCACTGGCACGGGTTTTTTATGGATAACGGCGAGCCCGCGCTGCAAATAAAAAATATTCGTTTCGTTCAGTTCATCTTCCAGGGTTTTCCCGCGATTGCTGAATGAAACATCTTTTTTCTTTTTCTGCACCGGTTGATCCTTGGGTGGAGAAAATTTCTTTCCGTTTGGATAATTGATGGCCATTTGTGATACACCTCGCTAACTTTATCATATCACACGCACATAGACGACAAATATGATGAAAGGTTTCCGAACTTTATTCCTAATAATAGCGGATTTTGGTAGGATCTCCAACTGAAAAGAATGCCTGTTCGGCAAACTGTATATGGCTTGCCGGATTGTGATAAACTAATGGCTATGGAGGGGAAGAAAATGGACCTCAAACAAATGTCGAACCAACTTTATAATGAATGTGATATGTGCCTTACACGTTTCAAGAAAATGCGTGAACTGGACGCCGATCCTGATTTCTTTCAAGATGTAAAACCGTATGCCGACGAATGGCATGCTGCCATAGATGAATGGAAAGATGCCGCGCTTGTTTTCATCCGTAATGAACGCCCGAAATATGTCCATAAGCTGCAAATCGATAATGCAGCAGAAGGCATGGGGCAAGTATTCGTCCAAAGCTTCTACAAGGACACGAGCAAGAAGCGTTTTGTCCAGACGATACAAGCGGCTCAGTATACGATACAAACTTTGCTTGCAGCAATTGATGAAAAAGGCGATGACAACAGATGAGAATCAAGAAAAATATACCGGAAATCCTGGCAGAATGGAAAGTGGAACCGGAAATGATGGAGCGCATTTACCATTGGCATACGAAGCCCGAAAAACCGGCAAGCTATGCCGATTTTCCGGAAGCGATGCACGATAGCTTGAAACAAGCATTGCGCAAGAAAGGCATCGGACAATTGTATACGCATCAACGGCAGGCCTTCGACTTGGCGCAGCAAGGCAAGTCGTTTACTGCCGTGACGCCGACCGCTTCCGGCAAATCGTATTGCTATCACTTGCCCGTGCTGCACAAAATATTGAATGACCCAAATGCGCGGGCATTGTACTTATTTCCGACGAAAGCTTTGGCGCAAGACCAAAAAAGCGATTTGCACGATTTGATCGAAAAGACCGAGCAGTCGATCCTGTCCTATACCTATGATGGCGATACGTCGCCGTCGATCCGGACGAAAGTGCGGAAAGCGGGCCAGATTGTCATGACTAATCCCGATATGCTCCACTCAGGGATTTTGCCGCATCATACAAAATGGGTGTCTCTTTTTGAGAACCTTCATTATATAGTGATCGATGAACTGCATACTTATAAAGGGGTTTTCGGTACCCATGTGGCGCATGTCATACGCCGCCTGAAACGCATCTGCAACTTTTACGGCAGTGATCCGGTCTTTATCTGTACGTCGGCGACCATCGCCAACCCGAAGCAGCTGGCTGAAAGCCTGACCAATACCGATCACGAGTTGATCGACCAGAACGGCGCGCCGGCGGGCAAAAAGCATATCCTGTTCTATAACCCGCCGATCGTCCACCCGACATTCGGCGTCCGGCGCAGTGCGGTGCTCGAAGTGCGTGATTTGGCGACATATCTCGTCAAACAAGGCGTCCAGACGATCGTTTTTGCTAAATCACGCGTGCGTGTGGAAATGCTGGTAACTTATTTAAACGAAATTACGAAATATAAGTTGCAGGACGAGTCGATCAAAGGCTACCGCGGCGGCTATTTGCCTTCCGAGCGCCGTGCCATTGAAAAAGGGCTGCGCGACGGCTCGATCCAATGCGTCGTCTCGACCAATGCACTCGAACTCGGCGTTGACATCGGCCAATTGCAGGCGTGCATCATGACCGGCTATCCCGGCAATATCGCGAGCGCTTGGCAACAGGCGGGACGAGCCGGCAGACGCCAGGACGAATCGCTCGTCGTCTATGTCGCCCAGTCGACAGCGCTCGACCAATACATCATCAACCATCCGGAATATCTCCTCGACCAATCACCGGAAGAAGCGCGCATCCATCCGGAGAACATCATCATCCTGATGGATCATTTGAAATGCGCCTCGTTCGAACTGCCTTTTTCGACAGATGATATGTACGGGGAATTCGATGTCCAGTCTTTGCTTGAATACCTTCAAGAAGAAGGCGTACTCGTACGGACATCGGACCGTTGGCATTGGATGAGTGACCGCTTCCCGGCGCACGATATTTCCTTGCGTTCAGCGACGCAGGAAAACGTCGTCATTGTCGACCAATCGGTTCCGGCCGACACAAAAGTCATCGGCGAGATGGACCGCTTCAGCGCCATGACACTTCTGCACGAGGAAGCGATCTACCTTCACCAAGGCACCCAGTTCCAAGTGGAGATCTTGGATTGGGAAGAGAAAAAAGCGTATGTGCGGGAAGTGGACGTCGATTATTTTACCGATGCGAATCTGGCAATCGAGTTGAAAGTGATCAGCGAAGACAAGCACCGGAAACTTCATCAATCCAATGTGTATTACGGCGATGTGGCGGTGCTTGCCATGCCGACGATCTTCAAGAAAATCCGTTTTGATACGCATGACAATATCGGCTCCGGGCCGATTTCACTTCCAGCCGAGGAACTGCATACCTCATCTACTTGGCTCAGCTTCGACAAGCCTGCTGATTTCAGCGATTCGGATTTGTCGGATATGATGACCGGCGCGGCTTACGCAATCGAAAGCTTTATCCCGATATTCGTGCAATGCGACCGTCGGGACGTCCATGTCGTGCCGCAAGTGAAATCGCCGCATAATGACCAGCCGTCATTTTTCATTCACGATTCCTACCCGGGCGGTATCGGCATCAGCGAGCGCATTTATGAGCTTTGGCAGCCGCTGCTCGAAAAAGCGCGCCAGCACGTCACGGAATGCCCGTGCTTCGACGGCTGTCCGTCGTGCATCGGGGCACAGGATGCGGCGATGGATATGAAAGGGCGCGTCATCGAATTGCTCGTGGAATTGGAGAAAGAGGGGTGAGCGTATGTCTTTTGAAAACAAGTTGATGCAGATGAAAGGCATGCTGAACAAAAAGCCGGCAGCCCGAAAAGCGCAAACGGCTCCTGCACGGCCGCCTCACGAACCGCAATGGAAGGAAATCGGCCTGACTTTAAAGGAAAATAAATTCGGTTTTGTCTTCGAGAAGAAAATCGGGTATCCGCTTGATTACCTTCACGGCAATGTCGTGTTGGGCGAACTCGACCGCGTGCTTGAAGCTTGGCAGAACACCGATTACGACCATCCGTTCAAACTCTCGGACGAGGCCCCTTTGGTGTTTTTCGATACGGAAACGACGGGGCTTGGTGGGACGGGAGCGTACATTTTCCTGCTCGGCGTGTTGGAAAGGAAGCAAGGCGGCTTTGAAATGACCCAATGGATCATGCCGGATCCCTCTCAGGAAGCCGCCTTTCTCTATGAGTCGGGTTTGTGGCAAGCCGAGGATTCGGTCATCTTTTCCTATAATGGCAAAAGCTTCGACTGGCCACAGCTTCATTCGCGCTGGACGATGCACCGTGGGACTTTGCCGAAATTGCCGGACCCGAAGCAGATCGATCTGTTCCACGGGACGAAACGAATCTGGAAAAACGAATTGCAGCGCCTCAAGCTCAGCGTGATAGAAGAAGAAAAGCTCGGCTTTGCCCGCAGCGGGGACGTGCCGGGGTATTTGATCCCTGCGATTTATCTTGATGCGGTGAAAAGTGGATTTCCGGAAGGCTTGGCGAAAGTGCTGTACCATAATGAGCTGGACATCCTATCGCTCGTGTCGCTTTATATCCGCTCATCCGATTTGTTGATGGAAGATCTCTCGAGCGAATCGAGCGGCGCCTATACGAATATCGGTAAATGGTATGCGGATTTGAAGCAATTCGACCAAAGTGCGGCTTATCTTGAACATGTAACGCTTGAGCGGGGAGACGCTGGGGCGCTTGCCCGTTTTTTGCTGGCGGTCCAAAAAAAGCGCAAAGGCGAATATGCGGAAGCGCTTCAGTTGTTCAAAGAAGCGGCGCCTCATCTGCGTGGGCCTGTCGAAGTGGAAGCGTGGGTGCATTTGGCGAAACTTCATGAACATCAATTCAAAGACCCAACGCAAGCACTCGTCATGACGGGTTTTGCAAAAGAAGCAGCCAGCCACACGAAAGTCCGGAAGTCGATGACGGATGACTTGATCAAGCGCGAATTGCGGCTCGAGGAGAAAAAACGAAAAAAAGCCACCGAATCCACGGTTCACAGAACACGATAAATATCGCTTATGCTATACTAGCCGTAAGGAATAGACATATTTACGAAGTTTCTTTTAATGGAAGGACGATTCGAATGGATATTAAATATGCAGCTAAAGACATTCTAGAAAAAGACTTTAAAACAGCCATGCGCGGCTACAACCAGGACGAAGTGGATCATTTCCTGGATGAAATCATTCAAGACTATGAATTGTACAACAAAAAAATCGAACAATTGCAGAATGAAAACCGCCGATTGCGAGCGGAGCTGGAGGAATCGCCAAAAAAGCAAGCGACACCGGCACCAGGCACGACAAATTTTGATATTTTACGCAGGCTATCCCATTTGGAAAACCATGTCTTCGGCAATAAGCTCGACAATAGGTAACAAGCTTGTCAACAGTTGCCGGATAGCGTATACTTAATTAGCCATTTAAAATTCTGGCAATCGCTCGCGCACTTGATGCGTGAGAGGAAAGTCCATGCTCACACGGATCTGCGATGACCGTAGTGATCGCGCCCAGCGAAACAATAAGCTGGGGCAGCTATAAAGCTGACGGCGGGTAGAACGCCTAAGTCTTCGGATATGGCCGAAATACCCTGAAGGTGCCACAGTGACGGAGCTGTATAAGAAATTATGCAGGTGGAACGAGGTAAACCCCGCGAGTGAGAAACCCAAATTATGGTAGGGGCACTTTTCCAAAGGAATTGAACTGACGGAAGAGGCGGAATTATTCCGCAGATAGATGATTGCCATCCACTAGTACGAGGCTTCGGCTGTTTGAGTACGTGGAGACAAAACATGGCTTATAGAATTTTGAATGGTCTTAAATTATTTTTCTGAAAGGCTCTCCTGTCGGGGAGCTTTTCTTCATATGGAAGAAGTAAAACTTTAGAGCTAATGAAACTAGACACGGGATTGTGATGCTTGAAATGGAAGACATGGATACAGTACATCAGCACAAAAAAAGTCTGCGTGAGTTTCCGTATGAATTGCAGGAACGCGTTTTTCTGAAAGTCGCAGAAGGCATTATGGTGACCAGTTTGACTGGTGAAATCCTGCTGGTGAATCCTGCTTTTGAAATTGTCACCGGTTACTCAAAAGAAGAAGTGCTTGGCAAAAAACCGAAGATTCTCCAGAGCGGAAAGCACGATTCGGAATTTTATGAGGCGATGTGGCAAGAGATCCAAAAGAATGGGGAATGGCAAGGGGAAATATGGAACCGTAGAAAAAACGGAGATATTTATCCAGAATGGTTAACAATTGCAATTGTACTAGATGGCAATGGAGAACCGAGCCATTACTGCGGCATATTCACAGATTTGACAGAAGGCAAAACAGCGGCACGTGAGTTGAAGGAAATGGCTCTTTCCGACCCCTTGACAGGAGTATCCAATCGCCGTGACTTTTCGCAACGGATGGAACACTTGATTCGGACGGCTGCTTCTTACGGTTTCCGCCATTCGCTTCTTTTCATGGACCTGGACCGCTTTAAACAAGTGAATGAATCGCTTGGCCATGAAGCAGGTGACCGCCTGCTTGTTGAAGTAGCCGAAAGAATCCGCACTAAGCTCAGAAGCAAGGATTTGCTGGCCCGTTATGGCGGGGATGAATTCGTCATCGCCATGTCGGCATTAAAACATCCGAAAGAAGCAGCCGAACTGGCAGAACAGCTCGTCGATGAACTTGAGCAGCCGTTTATATTCGAGGGAGAAGAAGTACGGATTTCGACAAGTATCGGCATCAGCCTTTATCCGGATGACGGAGCGACGAGTGATGAACTGCTTCAAAAAGCAGGACAGGCACTTCAGTCCGCTAAACGCTATGGCTCGGGGCAATTCTCGTTTTTCCATAGCGATCTGCATAAGCCTGGTAAAGGGGCATTATTACTCGAGAATGAACTGCGGCGGGCAATTGAAATGAAACAACTATATCTCCAGTATCAGCCGAAAATCTCGCTTCATGATGAATCATTCGCCGGCATGGAAGCATTGGTGCGTTGGAAAAGCGATCGGCTTGGGTTTGTATCTCCAGGAGAATTTATACCGCTCGCCGAAGCGACTGGTTTGATTATTCCACTCAGTGAACAGATAGTTGAACTCGCTTGTGCCGATTTCTTGAAACATGGTTTTGCTGATTTGGCGCCGGCTAGAATCTCATTGAATATTTCAGGGGTGCATTTCCGCCATCCATCATTTTATCCATCATTGCTAGCTATATTCGAAAAAATGAATTGTCAACCGGCCCATTTCGAACTGGAACTGACGGAAGGTGCGGTAATGGGCGAGGGCATGGATACCGAAAAGAAATTAGCGCAGTTGCGCCAAGCCGGCTTCAGCCTGTCGATCGATGATTTCGGTACCGGCTATTCATCGCTCAGCTACTTACAGCGCTTCCATGTCGACTGGCTGAAAGTCGACCGGAGCTTTGTCCATCAGATTACGGTAAAAGAAGAGAACCGCCATATCGTGGAGGCCATTATCAAAATGGCGCACAGCTTACGCATGAAAGTTGTTGCGGAAGGAGCCGAAACAACAGAAGAAGTGGATATTTTGAAGCGGCTCGGCTGCGATGTAGTGCAAGGGTATGCCTATGCTAAACCGATGCTTCCGCAAGAAATCCATGAGTATATCGAAGAGATTGAATTAGGACAGTTAGAAAGGAAGTTGTTATGACTAGCTATAAATTACTCGCCACTGCGGCGATGGGGCTTGAGTCCATCGTGGCGAATGAAGTAAAAGAACTGGGATATGAAACAACGACAGACAACGGAAAAGTGTTTTTTGAAGGAACAGGGCGGGATATTGCAAAAGCCAATTTGTGGCTACGAACGGCAGACCGCGTAAAACTGGTCGCCGGCGAATTTACCGCGACGACTTTCGATGATCTGTTCGAACAGACGAAAGCGATCGAATGGGAGAAGTTTCTGCCGGTCGATGCCGAATTTCCGGTTCAAGGAAAATCTGTTAAATCGACCTTGCACAGTGTACCGACCTGTCAATCGATCGTCAAAAAAGCGATTGTCGAGCGTTTGAAAAAAGCCTATCAACGCAACACCTTCTTGGACGAATCAGGCCCGCGTTTCAAGATCGAAGTGTCTATCCTGAAAGATAAAGTGCAATTGACGATCGACACGAGCGGAGCAGGCCTCCATAAGCGTGGTTACCGCGTCGGACAAGGGGAAGCGCCTCTCAAGGAAACCTTGGCGGCAGCTCTTGTCAAATTATCCCGCTGGTCTCCGGATCGCCCGTTCGTCGACCCATTTTGCGGCTCCGGGACAATTGTCATTGAAGCGGCGATGATCGGACAGAACCTCGCTCCTGGATATAACCGCGAATTCGACAGTGAACACTGGCCATGGATCGGCTCTGGAATTTGGGATGAAGTACGCGCTGAAGCTGAAGAACTAGCTGATTACGATCAGCCGCTCAATATTCTCGGCACCGACGTTGATCCCCGCATGATCCAAATAGCGGAAGAAAACATCATTGAAGCCGGTTTTGCTGGATTGATTCGTTTGGAGCAACGCGAAGTGAGAGATTTCACCACTTCAGAAGAAAACGGCGTCGTCATCGGAAATCCGCCATATGGTGAACGGATCGGTGAAGTTGAAGTCATTGAAGAAATGATCGGTGACATGGGGCGGGTATTCTCGAGATACCCGACATGGTCTGTGTATATGCTGTCGTCGATGGAAGGCTTTGAAAAGCTCTATGGCCAAAAAGCGACGAAAAAACGCAAACTGTATAATGGCTTTATCCGAACGGACCTGTTCCAATTCTGGGGAGAACGTCCAAAAAATAAATGAGAGAAAACGGAAGGGCGGACGCCCTTCCGTTTCTCTGTGAGGGGTTTTATATGAGACAAGCATTGCCATTTCCGTTATCCAAAGATAAAACGTTCTTCGACTCATTGAACGACTGGATCGGGGATATCTTCTATGATATTTTGCCTGAAAAGGGCTATGAACTGCGTGATGAACAGATTTTTATGTCGTTCCAATTGGAGAAAGCGTTGAAGGACAGAGAAGTGCTTTTCGCTGAAGCCGGTGTCGGGACAGGAAAGACGATGGCTTATCTATTGCCTGCGATTGCTTATGCACGATACACAGGAAAGCCTGCGCTCATTTCTTGTGCAGACGAGGCATTGATCGAGCAATTGGTGAAAAAAGGCGGGGACATCGACCGTCTGGACGAACTGTTCAATTTAAATCTGGATGTCCGTCTCGCTAAATCACGTGACCAGTATTTATGCCTGCAGCGCTTCGAAGGGGCGAAAAAACGCAGCGAAGCGGATTTCCTCGACCTGATCGAGTTTACGCTTCCTGAATTCGTCAATAAAACCTATTCGATGCAGCAAATGTATCCATATGGTGAACGTTCGAGTTATCCGGAATTGACGGATGATGAATGGCAGGAAGTCAATTACCATCCGATCCAAAACTGCAACGCCTGCGATATGCGCAATAAATGCGGGCAGACCCTGCACCGCAATCATTACCGTGAAGCGACCGATCTCGTCATTTGTTCCCATGATTTCCTGATGGAGCATATTTGGACGAAAGAAAACCGCAAGCACGAAGGCCAGGCGCCCTTGCTTCCGGAAGTTTCCCAAATTGTGCTTGATGAAGGCCATTTATTGGAATTCGCGGCACAGCGTGCGCTCACGTATGAAGTGCAGGAAAGCTCACTTTATGACGTGACGGAAAAAGTCATGGTCGACGGCGTCCGCGAAAAAACGCTTGGACTCATTGAACGGACTATCGATTTGCATACGGAATTTTTCCGCGTGCTGCGCAGCAATTTGATCCCAAGCGAGGAAGACCGCAAAGCGATCCAGGAAGACCCGCTACTGAAACGCATCGGTACGGAATTGATCCGCACCGTCGATAGCCTGTTGGAAGAATTCGTCTTTGAAGGGGAATTGTACAGTATTCCGGAATATGAACTGAATTTAGCAGAAGAGTATTTCGAGCAATACAAGTTTTCGATGGGCTTGTTCGTCGAAAATGGGGACGCCATCAGCTGGCTCGAAGAAAAAGATGAAATCGAAACCTTGGTCATCATGCCACGCCTTGTGACGGATATTCTCGAGGAGAAATTATTCGATGGCAAACTGCCGATCGTCTTTTCTTCCGCCACATTGTCCGTCGCGAAAGATTTCACTTATTTGGCGGACACGTTGGGAATCGACAATTTCGAATCGTTTTCGGTCCCGTCACCGTTCGAATACGAAGAAGTGATGGAGATCTTCAAGCATCCAGTCTCACAAGAAGAAAAAGCGGAGCGCGTCTTGGAACTTGCAACAGAAGGCGGCCAGACTTTGGTGTTGTTCAAATCAAAAGCCGCCATGCAGTCCTTCAAGCGCGCAGTGCCGAAAGACTCTCCGCTCGCTATCGAGTTCGAAGGCGACCGTGAGCTATCGTCGGTCGTGCGCGATTTCCAGGAAGGCAAATTCCAAGTGCTATGTTCCCACCATCTATGGGAAGGGATGGATTTGCCTGGTGATGCCTTGACCAAAGTCATCATTGTCGACTTGCCGATGCCGCCAAGCGATCCTGTATTCGACGCGAAACGCAAATTCAGTGAACATCCGCTAGAAGAGATCGACTTGCCGTTCATGCAGCTGCGCCTGCAGCAAGGCGTCGGACGACTCATCCGTTCTTCTTCCGATCATGGCGAAATCCATTTGCTATTGACCGAAGAGGAATTGCGTATTGAACATCTCTGGCAGAATGTCTTGCCGGTGCCGGCGAAAAATCGCTGAATAGAATAGAAGTGACACATCAGCGGGGGAGCTCCTCCGCTGATTTTTTTATGTCTTTTTCCGATATCCTGCTCTAAGAAATGAAATTCCCGAAAGCCGTTGCGGCGGGGCAAAGACTCCTTATGATACAATAGACCGGAAAAGAAGGAGGAAGATTGTGTCAATGGAACAACAATTCAGGGAACTACACCAGAAAATGACAAGCTATAACGAAGCCATCTCCTTGCTGTACTGGGATATGCGGACAGGAGCGCCGAAAAAAGGCCAAGACCTGCGTTCAGAGACGATCGGGACTTTGTCTTCGGAACTTTTTGCGATGTCGACATCCGAGGAATATGGCAAGCTGATCACTGAGCTGAAAAAGCAGGACGGCTTATCCACCGCGATGCAGCGCTCTGTGGAAGAAGCGGACCGTGAATACCAATTGAACGCCAAAATCCCGCCTGAGGAGTACCGTGAGTTCGTCATCTTGACGAGCAAAGCGGAATCCGTCTGGGAGCAGGCGAAAGAGCAGGCAGATTTCGCCATGTTCCAGCCATATCTTGAACAGCTCGTGGAAACGACGCGTCGCTTTGTCGGCTATTGGGGCATAAAAAACGGCAGCGTTTACAATACCTTGCTGGATCAGTATGAGCCAGGCGTAACGACCGAACAGCTGGATGAGGTATTCGGGCAATTGAGAGACCGCATCGTGCCACTCGTCAAACAAATCCAGGAGTCCGGAAATCAGCCGAACACCGAATTCTTGTATGGGCATTTCCCGAAGCAATCCCAGCAGGATTTCAGCTTGGAAGTGCTGAAACAATTGGGCTATGATTTCGAAGCGGGAAGACTGGACGAAACAGTCCATCCATTCATGATCGCAGTGAACCGCGGCGATGTCCGGGTGACGACAAAATACGATGAACAGGATTTCCGTACGGCTGTCTTCGGGACGATACACGAGGCGGGCCATGCTTTGTACGAACAGAACATCAGCAGTGATTTAAGGGGATTGCCGGTCGACGGGGGCTCATCGATGGGCATCCATGAATCACAGTCATTGTTCTTTGAAAACTTTGTCGGCCGCAACGAATCATTTTGGCGCCATAACTACGAAAAATTCCTGTCTCATGCACCGGATTCATTCAAGAAAGTAGCGCTCGATGAATTCCTCGAAGCGATCAATGAATCAAAGCCTTCATTGATCCGCATCGAAGCCGATGAATTAACTTATGCACTCCATATCATGATTCGTTATGAATTGGAAAAAGGGCTGTTCGATGGCGATTATGAAGTCGAGGACCTTCCTGCATTATGGAACGATAAATACGAGGAATACCTAGGCGTCCGCCCGGAACATGACGGAGAAGGCGTGCTTCAGGATGTCCATTGGGCAGGCGGCAGCTTCGGTTATTTCCCTTCCTATGCACTGGGGTTGTTGTATGCTGCCCAGTTCAAGAATGCCATGCAAAAAGACATCCCGAATTTCGATGAATTGCTGGCAAACGGGGAGATCGGACCGGTGACCGAATGGCTGACTGATAAAGTCCATCGCCACGGAGCTGTCAAAAAGCCGCTTGAGCTTTTGGAAGAAGCGACGGGTGAAGGCTTGAATGGAAATCATTTGGCTGAATATTTGGAAGCGAAATACGCCAAAATCTATCAACTGAAGTAAAGTACAGGAAATTTTCTTGCTTGGCTGGGAGATGAATAAGGAATGACTAAAAGGGGGATTTATTTGTGTTGGCATCTTTTCGTTTAGAAGGCAAGACCGCCATCGTTACCGGAGCGGGTAAAGGCATCGGGCGGGCGATTGCATTAGCTCTCGGTGAAGCAGGGGCGAATGTCCTGCTTGTTGCACGAACCGAAAGCGACCTCAAGCAAGTGATGCAGGAAATGGGGGACGATCGCACCTCCTATGCAGTTGCAGATGTGACCGACCGAAACGACATCCAATCGGCAATCGAAAAGGCAGTCGAGCGGTTCGGCAGCGTCGACATCCTGGTCAATAATGCAGGGATGAATATCCGTTCGAAACTGGATGATGCGACCGACAGTGAATGGCATAAAATCATGGACACCAACGCACAAAGCGTATTCATGTTTTCCCAGGAAGCGGCGAAACATATGAATAAAGGGGCATCGATCATCAACGTCAGTTCCGTCGGCGGTGACAGGGCGCTGAAAACAGGTGTCGTCTATGCGGCTTCCAAAGCAGCGATTATTCAAATGACTAAAGTGATGGCGATGGAATGGGGCGAGAGGGGCATCCGCGTCAATGCGATCGGCCCTTGGTATTTCCGTACGCCGCTTACGGAAAATTTGCTTTCGGACCAGGAATACTTGGATTCGATCCTTGCAGTGACACCGCTCAAACGCGTCGGCGAGTTGCCGGAAGTGGCTTCTCCTGTCGTGTTCCTTGCATCGGATGCAGCGGGCTATATCACCGGGCAGACCTTGTTCATCGACGGCGGCATGTCGATCCACGGGTTTTCCTGAGGAAACATCCTTCCAGTAATGGAAGGACGTCCAGAGTGTTTAAGAAGTCTATAATTTGCTATAAATTAAAAAGGGAATAATTTTTCTGTAATCTAGAATCAATGATTTATCTTAGTATTTGGAGAAGCGTTCGTTCGACTCCTGCGGGAACAGCGGGTTTGAGAGACCCCGCAGGCCGCGATAGCGGATGAGGAGGCTCGATTCCCGCCCGCGGAAAGCGAGCGATAAGCTTCGGAAAATACGGTTTCCTAACTTTTTCGACAAGCTGAACATCCTTCCGGTAATGGAAGGATGTTTTTCGTTCTGCTGAAAAAAATGATATGATGAATAGAAGTAACGGTGAAGGAGATATACATATGACAGCGACAGACCATAAACAGGAATTAATCGAAACAGCGCATCTTTACCGGATTTTCAAGGACAATGAAGACACGGAACGTGAAGAAAAAGCGGAATTATTTGCGCGCAAAATCTTGAAAGACCAATTCATCATCGGGTTTGCCGGCCATTTCTCCTCCGGAAAATCGTCGATGATCAACGCTTTGACGGGCGAGACATTATTGCCATCGAGCCCGATCCCGACAAGCGCGAACATCGTCAATGTCCATAAGGCAGAAAAAGACTATGCTACCGTCAACCGCAGGGGAGACCGTCCTGTCTATTTCCCGGAGAACTATGATTTCCAGGCGGTCAAGGATTTCTGCAAGAGCGGCGACGTCACGCAAATCGACATCGGACATTCGACGTCCGTATTGCCAGAAGGCATCACCGTCATGGATACGCCGGGTGTCGATTCAACGGACGATGCACATAGGATGTCGACGGAATCGGCTTTGCATGTGGCCGACATGGTGTTCTACGTCATGGATTACAACCATGTGCAATCCGAGCTCAATTTCAATTTCACAAGGGAATTACAGAAATACACCGATCTTTATTTGATCGTCAACCAGATCGATAAGCACCAGGAAAGCGAGATGTCGTTCGCGGAATTCCAGCAATCGGTTGCGGATAGTTTTGCGGCTTGGGGCGTCGAACCGAAAGGCATCTTTTTCACTTCATTGAAAGTCCATGACTTCCCGGGCAATGAATTTCCAGAAGTGAAACAGCTCGTCTCCTCGGTCATGGACAATTGGCAAGGGCATATCGGCGAAGCTTCGGCTTCTGCATTGCGCCAATTAAAAGATGAGCACATCGGCTTTTTGGAAGATGAAAAAGCGGAGCGGCTTGAGGCATTTTCAAATGTCCTTTCAGAAGAAGAATGGAACATGCGGGATGATCTAAAAAAAGAGCATGAATTGATTCAGCGCCGCAGTTCTGTCCAGGATTACGACAATTGGCGCTTGAATTTCGAGAAAAAGCGCAAAGAACTGCTCGAAAATGCCAATATCATGCCTTATGAAGTGAGGGATGCGCTGAGTGCTTATATAGAAGCACGCCAACCGGGATTCAAAGTGGGGCTGTTATTCAGCGGCAAAAAAACCGAAGAAGAGCGGGAAAACCGCAAAAAAGACCTTCAAGACAAGCTGTCGAAAACAATCGATTCGCAAATGTCGGGCCATTTGAAGAAGTTGATGAAAACATCATTGCGTGAAGCTGGCCTGCTGACGGATACCGAGTCGCTTGAAATCGACAAAATGCAATTTGAGTTGCCGTTTTCAGTCGTTGAGGAGAATGTTCCCGAAACAGCTACGATGAACGCGGATACCGTACTCAATGTCAGCAAGAGCCTGACTGCCCAAGTGCAGCGCTGGCTCATACAGGAAACCGATCCATGGAAAGCCCGCCAACAGGAAGGCTTTGAAGGGCTTCCGGACGATGCGGGTGTGGAAATCGACATGAAATCCGAGTCGCTTGAACAAAAAGTGCTCGCGATCCGCACACTCGAGGAAATGGACGAAGCGATCGATAAAGTGAAAAAATCCTTCACCGCAATTTTGCCGAAGCAGATGGACGCGGCGGAAAAACAAGTGGCCGGATGGCAGGATGCGTTTCATTTATCGGCTGAAGACATGGTGGAATTTACGCCTTCGATGCTCGAAGAAGCAGAAGAACAGCAATGGGACGATGGCGAGAGCGCCCCGAAACATGACCTGGTATCTTTTGATGAACAGGAAGTCCTGTCGCGCGTGAAAAAAACCGCCGATATTTTAGAGCCGGTGCGTGGATTCGCGGAAACGGTAGAGTATTTGAAGCGGAAAGCGAAACGTCTGGAAGGTCAGGAATTCACCATCGCCTTGTTCGGTGCTTTCAGTGCCGGAAAATCATCGTTCTCGAATGCATTGATGGGCGAGACGGTGTTGCCTGTGTCACCGAACCCGACGACTGCGACCATTAACCGTATACGCCCAGTGACGGATGCGCATCCGCATGAAACCGCAGATGTGCGCTTGAAAAGCGTATCGGCAATGACTGAAGACGTCAAAAACTCTTTCGCCGTCTTCGGGATGAAGGTGGAAACATTGAAAGAAGCGTATGCGAAAACGGATGCGCTTCCGGACGATGCAACGACCGAACAGCAAATCCATAAATCGTTCCTCCTTGCATTCAAAAACGGATATGATTCCTTTTCGGGTCATCTTGGCGAAACCTTGCGCGTCAATCGCGAAGAATTCAGCCTTTACGTTGCCAAAGAAGAACGCAGTTGTTTTGTAGAGGAAATAGACTTTTATTTCGACTGCGAGCTGACAAGAAACGGTGTTACCTTGGTGGATACGCCAGGTGCGGATTCCATCAATGCGCGTCACACGAATGTCGCATTCGAATACATCCGCAACGCAGATGCCGTCTTGTTCATCACTTATTACAACCACGCGTTTGCCCGCGCGGACCGCGAATTTCTGATCCAGCTCGGCCGCGTGAAAGATGCTTTCGAAATGGACAAGATGTTCTTTGTCGTCAATGCTATCGATTTGGCGAATAATGAAGAGGAAAAACAGGCAGTCATTGATTATGTCGGCAATGAATTGCAGCGCTTCGGCATCCGCTTCCCGCGCCTGTTCGGCGTTTCAAGCCTGCAAGCCTTGAAAGATCGCGACATTTCCGGCATGCCGGTGTTCGAAGAAAATTTCCAGCATTTCCTGAAAGAAGAGCTGAAAGGGATGGCGGTCCAGTCGCTGTCGGAAGAAGAACAGAAGACAGTGGACCGTTTCCGCAATTTGATTCAGTCGACTGAAAAAAACCTGGAACGCAAAGATGAACGCTTGGAAGAATTAAAGCAATTGGAACAGAAAGTGCGTAAACGCTATAGCGAAACGATGGCACCGGTATTGGAGCAAGAAGCAAGCCAAGAACTCGGCGAATTGCTCTATTACGTGAAACAGCGCGTGTTTTACCGCTTCAACGATTTCTTCAAGGAAGCATTCAACCCATCGCTGTTCGCAAGGGAATCCTCGAAGCAAGCGCTTGATACGGCATTGCGCGATTTGCGGGAGATGACGGCATTTGATTTCCAGCAGGAGATGAGAGTGACCAATCTGCGGCTTGCTCGATTTGTCGAGAAGAAATTGACGGAACGCTTCAAAGACGATGCTGCCAAACTGAAGGACTGGAATTCGGAGTTTTCGTTCCTGCCATATGAAGTGAAAGAAGCACAGTTGCTCGAAGCGGGACAGCCGTTTGGCGATGCTGATTATTCCACGGCTAAATCGTATTATAAAAACAATAAGAGCTTTTTCGAGAAAAACGAAAAAGAAGCGATGCGCGACGCCCTGCAGGCAATGATGGAACCGGACGCATCGGTTTATCTGGAGAAAGAAAAAGCCGCGCTTAACGAGTGGGCAGTGTTCTGGATCGAACAGGAAGCGGAAGGGCTTCGTCAGCATCTGCTGCGCCAGGCGATGGAGCAGATCGAATCCGAACGCAGCTTGCTGCAGCAAAGCGAGATTTTGGCGCAATGGAAGCAATTGCATGAAAAATTGATGGAAGGCAGGGGATAATATGACTGTTTTTATTGAAACGATAGATACAGAGAATTACCGTTGGATCGATGCGCGTTTTGACTTGAAGGATTCCGGATGGGGAAGTGAAAGCTTTGCCGCGGAACATGTTGAAGGGGCGATCCATTGGGATTTGGAGAACGATTTATCTGACATGGCGTCTGCGAACGGCCGCCATCCGATGCCAGATAAAGAACAGCTGACGCAATTGTTCCAAGCAGCAGGTTTGGAGTTGACGGATTCAATCGTCGTCTATGACCAGGGCGGCTCTCCCTATGCCGCGCGTGCATGGTGGCTGCTGGCTTATGCCGGTTTCGAACAAGCATATATCAGCCGCGTCGGTTTTGACGAACTGAAACAGCAGGGCATCGCGACTTCGACCGAATCCACTTCATATCCGGCTTCATCGGTAGTGCCGGAATTTCACGATCATTTGCTTGCGACGCGTAAAGATGTCCAGCAAATCGTCGATGGCAAAGAATTGGGCGTCTTGATCGATGCCCGTTCTGCGGAGCGCTATGCCGGCATCAATGAACCGATCGATGCGGTCGCCGGGCGCATACCGGGTGCACGCAATTACGATTGGTCGCAACTTGTGTCGAATGGAGCATTCCGTACCGACGAAGAGTTCGGCGGCTTGCTGCAGCCGAAAGAACCGGCTGTCGTCTACTGCGGCAGCGGAGTCACGGCGGCTGCGCTGTATGCCATGCTTGCCGAAAAGCAGCATGAAGGCTTGAAGCTGTATGTCGGAAGCTATTCCGACTGGATTTCCGATGAGGACAGTGTCGTGGAAATCGACCGCGATGAGCATCCGGAAGCGGCTGATGACCAGACGAAAGCGGTATTGGCGAAACTGATCGAAGAAGGCTACACCGGCGAGATGCTGATGAAGAAATTCGAGTACGAAAAATCGCTATTGAATGATAAAAAGTAAATGAAAAACGGCATTGCTTTATAAGCAATGCCGTTTTTTAAGTTCTCGAGAAAGTTAAGAAACCGTATTTTCCGATGCTTATCGCTCGCTTTCCGTGGGCTCGCGCCCAAGCCTCCTCAGCCGCTTCGCGTCTTGCGGGGTCTCGGTCGTCTCGCTGATCCACAGGAGTCGAGCGAACGCTTCTCCAAATACTTGGATCGAACATTGATTTTTGAATGTGGAATAAGCGGTCTTCTTTTTCATTCATAACAGATCACAGATTTTTTCAACATTCTGAAGAAAAGGCGTTGCTTGAAAAGCAATGCCTTTTTTATGATTTGTTTTTCTTGTTCAATTGGACGGTGATGATTTGGTGGTTCTCCATCTCGCGCACGATAAAGCGGAAGTCGGTCAAATCGATGACGCCGCCTTCTGCGATGTCGGTATCCATCATCTGGACCCAGCCTCCGACAGTGTCGATGTCTTCGCTTTCTTCGAATTCGATCGGGAAGCGCGCTTCGAGTTCTGACAGCAGCACCCGGCCGTTGACGAGGAAATTGTGATGGTCCAACCGTTTGATATCATCGGTTTCGTCATGGTCGAATTCGTCACGGATTTCGCCGACAATTTCTTCGAGGATGTCTTCCATCGTGATGACGCCGGCCGTCCCGCCGTATTCATCGACGACGATCGCCATATGGACGTGCTGGCTTTGCATGCGCAGCAGCACATCCTGTATCGGCGCCTGGTCATGGACGAACGGCAAGTCGTGGATCGTCAAGCTTTTCGAAAGGTCCCCGGCGGTCGTGTAGCTCGTCAACAGCTCCTTGATATTGACAAAGCCGATGATGGCGTCTTTGTCCCCGTTTTCCGTCACCGGGTAGCGCGTATATTGATGTTCTTCAATAATTTCCATTAATTCATCGTGATCCATTTCCAGTGAAATGGTAATCATTTGCGTTCTCGGCAGCATGATGTCTTTCGCCAGCCGTTCGTCAAATGAAAAGATATTTTGCATATAGGCAAGCTCGTTCTGGTTGATCTCGCCGCTCTGGTAACTCTCGTGCATCAAATGCTTCAAGTCTTCTTCGGAATGGCCATATTCGGGCTGCAAGGTCCGTACGCCAAGCGGCCGCAAAAGGAGGCGGGCCGATGCATTCAGCAGCCATAGAACAGGAGCGAAGACACTTCCGGCAAGGCTCAGCGCAGGCGCCAAACGGAATGCAGCACGCTCTGCATATTGGGCAGCCAATGCTTTCGGGGCAAGTTCCCCGATAATGGCGCGGATGAAGAAGATCAGGACGAACACTGATACGTAAGCGATGGGTCCAGCTGCATTAACGTCAAAATTACCTGTCATCGAGCGTACGGCCGGCAGTTCGGCAAGCTTTTTCGCCAACCAACCGAGACCGATTGCGGTAACGGCGATGCCGAAGCGCGAAACGGATAAATAATAATCCAGATTATTGCTGATTTTCTCCAGCCAATTGGCATTTTTCCGCCCTTCCGATAGGGCTTGTTCGATGCGCGACAAGCGCACTCTAATGATGGAGAATTCCGCTCCGACAAAAAAAGCGGTAAAAAGTAAAAGAATACTTGCGGTTAACATATAAAGATAAAATAAACTGTCCAATTCGTCCCCCATACCCGGGAGCTCACCTCAGCTTTCTAAAGTTGTGCATAGTATATCATAAATGGAGAAACTTGTATCTGCGGGGGATGGAGAAAAAATTAGCCGTTTGCAGCCAAACTTATTGAATGCACTGAAAAATAAATTTATGATGAACAAAGAGAAAAGGAGTGGTTTTAGATGAAAGTGCTTATTTACGGGGGACAGATTTATACAATGGACTCAGAGGGCGAGACCGTAGAAGCGGTGCTCGTGTCTGGTGATCGCATAGAAAAAACGGGATCGTACGAAGATTTGCATCCACTGAGCGACAAAGAAATCAACTTGAACGGCCGCACCATGTATCCGGGGCTTGTCGACAGCCACCTGCATCTGATCCAGCACGGAGAAAAGCTGATGCGAGTCGATTTGTCTAAAATCCACAGTTCGGAAGACATGAAACAGCAGTTGATCCGCTCGACCGAAGGCCATTCAGGGGATGAATGGTTTATCGGCGAAGGCTGGAATGAAAATAATTTTCCGGACCGGAAAATTTTCCATCGCAGTGAACTAGATGCCATCTGCAAATCGCCGATGATGCTGAAGCGCGTCTGCCGTCACGCAGTTCTCGCCAATTCACGCGCGCTTGAATTGGCAGGCATCACGAAAGATACCGAGGATCCGGAAGGCGGCGTCATCGTGCGCGATACGGACGGTGAACCAACAGGATATTTGCTTGATGCAGCCCAGGATCTTGTCGCGGGTGTCGTGCCGGAAGTGACCGTCGAATATTTGACGAAAGCGCTGAAGACATCGGTCGATGACTTGCTCAAGCTCGGACTGACTGGAGCACACACAGAAGATATGGGGTATTACGGCCATTACTCTAGGCCGCTGCAAGCTTTCCATAATGTCATCGGCAAGGATACGAAATTCCGTGCCCATTTGCTGCGCGCCCATATCGCTTTCGAGGAAATGATGGAGAATGCCGACTATTTGGAGCCATTTATCGATCCGGGCCCGATGAAATTGTTCGCTGACGGTTCGATCGGCGGCAGGACCGCGCTGCTAAGCCGCCCTTACACGGACGACCCGTCGACTAGCGGCGTAGCGATCCATTCCGACGAGGAACTGAAACGCCTCGTGTCCGTAGCAAGAAAACATGGGGAAGCGGTTGCTATCCACGTGATCGGTGATTTCGCGATGGAAAAAGCGCTCGATGCGATCGAAGCCCATCCAACACCAGAAGGCAAGCGAGACCGGCTCATCCATGCGATGGTGTTGAGAGATGATTTGCTCGAGCGATTGAAGCGCCTGGACGTCGCGCTCGATTTGCAGCCGAGCTTCGTCCCATCCGATTTCCCGTGGGTGGTTGAACGTCTCGGCGAAGACCGTCTCGCTTTGTCGTATGCATGGAAAACCTTGCTTGATGAAGGTATCGTCTGCGCCGGAGGGTCGGACGCACCGATTGAGGACGTTGACCCGCGTGAAGGCTTGTTTGCGGCTGTTGCACGCAGAAAGCCTGAAGATACGCACGAAGGCTATTTGCCGGAACAAAAGCTCAGCCGTTTCGAAGCGATCCGCCTGTACACTTACGGCAGTGCACAAGCCATTTGCATGGAGCACCGCCGCGGCCTGATCAAAGAGGGATTCGATGCGGACTTCACTGTTTTCGACCGTGATCTGTTCCAGGGGCCTGAAGAGCAATTATTGGACGCCAAAGTGGAAATGACGATTGTTGCAGGAGAAGTCATGTATGAGAAAAATGGAGTGGAGGTGTGAGGATGGAAACCTATATCATTACCGGTGCTTCAAAAGGCATCGGCCTTGCCCTCAGCAAGCAATTGGCGGAATCCGGCCATCGAGTGATCGGCGTCGCCCGCACGGAGCCTGCGGACTGGGCAGGCGATCTTTTCATTACGCATGACCTGACCGATATTGCGGGAATTTCAGCCGTGATTGCCCGTGCATCTAAAGAAATTTCCCAGGATTCCGAAGCGATCACATTGGTCAATAACGCCGGAACGGTCGAACCGATCGGCTTTGCCGCCGCGAATGATGGACGGGACATCGAGAAGAGCATCACCTTGAACTTAACGGCCCCGATGGCCTTGTCTTCCGCTTTTTTGCGCGAGACGGAAACAGTTGAAATCCGCCGCATCGTCAATATTTCTTCAGGCGCCGGCAGGAAGCAGGTGCAAGGTTGGAGCGCCTATTGTGCCGGCAAGGCTGGGCTCGACCATTATACGACGTGCCTGGATGCCGAATACGAAAATCTTAAAGCGGTTTCGGTCGCGCCTGGCATCATCGATACCGGCATGCAGGAGAAGATCCGGGAAAGCGGGGAAGAAGACTTTCCGCAGATCGAACATTTCCGCGACTATAAGCGCAGCGGCAAGCTCAGCAGCCCGGAAGACACTGCATCGGGCTTGATCCAGTTGATGCAGCGCACGGATTTCAATGAACTGCCGGTGTTGCTCGATTTGAGGAAGCTGCCCCAGCAAAAAGGAGGGTGACCAATTGGCTACCAAACAGGAAATGCTAGCGAAATTGCATGAAGCGGATGAGGCAGGCGTCGATTTGTCGAGCCCGAAAGCAGTCGTCACGCATATGCTCGCTCGCGGCGATAAAGATGCTGTGCTTTGGTTTTATAAAAAAGGAAGCGTCGAATTCGATTTCGATTATTACCGGAAGCTTGTGGCGGAAGTACAAGCGAAGTGAACTTAAGCCCCATTTCACTGTTTGCGAAATGGGGCTTTTTAAAAGCACTGCTTAAGTAAAAGACACACTCTTTCTTGAAACAGACTGTGCTATAGTAGCTATAGTTGATTTTCCGGCTGGAGCGCAGCTGAATTTTTTCGCAAAGGGATGGAATTAAATGGAGATGTTATTAATCTTAGCAATTATCGGGACAGCGATTTTTGTCGGAATCGCGTCGAAAAAGTTTTACGACAAACCGTATGTCGTCAATTTCGGCATTGCTGTCTTAATGCTGCTGCTTGTGATCCAGTCGATCGTCATGCAGCCGATTACGACGCTTGGATATGTGGCGATTGTACTCTGTTCGATCGCATTCGTTTTCCAAGCGGTCATCGGCTACCGCAATTATAAAAGTCATGAATATACAAAGGCATCATAAAAAAAGCAGGCGAAGATTTCTCTTCGCCTGCTTTTTCGATTTCATCAAATATTCTTTAACGCGTCTTCAATTTGCTTATCCCCAGAGGTCAGCTCGAACACTTTGTCTTCAAGTTCTGCGGATTCAAGGCAAGCGGCGATGACAGCTGCAACATCTTCCCGTGGAATACTTCCGACATCCAATTTTCCAGCAGCGGCAATCTTCCCGGTTGCAGGATCATCCGTCAACAAGCCGGGGCGGATGATCGTGTAATCGAGGCTGCTCGACTGGAGGATGCGGTCGGCATGGTATTTGGCGATATAATAAGGCGTCATTTCCTTAGTCCAATGGGAACGGTCATCGGCGTGGATGGCGCTGACCATGATGAACCTTTCGATGCCCACCCGTTCAGCGGCTTCGACCGCTTTCGCCGCACCATCGAGGTCAACTGTCATAGTTTTGTCTGCACCGGTCGAAGCGCCGCTGCCGGCAGTGAAGACGACCGCGTCGCAGCCATCCATTGCCTGTTGCAATTCGTCGACTGTCCCCTCGAGGCTAGCAACAACAACTTCCGCTCCGAGCTCATCAAAAAATGGACGTTGTTCTGATTTTCGGATCATCGCTTTTACCGTGTGCTGTGGCTTGTCTGCGAGCAGCCTTACAAGGTGCTGCCCAATTTTTCCGTTTGCTCCGATTACGAGTGTTTTCATTGAAACATCCTCCTTTAAATAATGATACTTTCACTATATACCCGAAAAAAATGGCAATAGCCAAAATATAGGATATGATGCAAAAAACTAGTATGTTTTCTTCTTTACATTTTTAGTATAATTGTAAAAGTAAAATAATTTAAAAATGTTAAATTATAGGAGTGTAAAATGATGAGTAAGCAATTCGAACATAATGATCCGTCCATATCGCAACGCCATCTGAAAGAAACACCGCCGGATTTTTCACAGTTCAAAGGCAAGCGTCTCGACAAACAGCCCAATTTGCTGGTCGATGGATTGATCCACGTCATGTTGACTGGTTTCGGGGCTGCTTTACTGATGGGCATTGTCTATGTATTATTCAATTATATTAACTGGTAAGGAGGAGAAACGATGATACGGTATCCCGACAGAGCATTGAGAACGATCGGCATCACTGCGCCTTCTTCCGGTGTTCCTGAAGAGCTTCACCATCTACTCGACGAGGCGATTGCTAAAGTGGAACAGCAAGGATTTACAGTGAAGACTACAGCGAATGCATGGAGCCAGAATGAAGCGAAGTCATCGCCTGCAGCAGTTCGTGTTGAACAGCTGATAACCCTTTGGCTTGATTCCGAAGTTGATGTCCTCATACCGCCCTGGGGTGGAGAGCTGTTGCTGGAGATCATGGAATATATCGATTTCGAAAAACTTACGCCGAAATGGCTGCTCGGTTATTCGGATGTCAGCCTATTGTCTTTGGCCATCACATTGAACACTGGAATTGCGACAGCACACGGCACCAATATCGTCGATTTGCGGGGCAGTGAAACCGACCCGACAACTGCTCGGTGGGTAGATGTGCTTTCATCAACGAAAGCTGCACTCATTGAGCAGGAGTCTTCTGAGCGTTACCAGAAAAGCTGGGAACATGAAAAAACGACGCCGGCTGTGTTCCACTTGACGGAGCCGACCGATTGGAAAACCGTTTCCGGAAATCCGGAACGGATGGAAGGCCGTCTGCTCGGAGGTTGCATCGATGTCATCCGTCACCTCATCGGCACTCCATACGGCAATGTAGCGGCGTTCCGCAATAAGTTCATTGCGGATGAACCGATCGTTTGGTTTATGGAAAACTGCGAAATGAACGTCACGGACTTGAAGCGCAGCCTGTTGCAAATGAAATACGCCGGCTGGTTCGACAATTGTTCAGGGATCGTCTTCGGCAGAAGCGAAGCAAACGAGCCGGTGCAAGACTATACTGCAGAGATGGTATATCAGGAACTTGCGGAACAATTAAAAATCCCCATCATTTATGATGCAGATATCGGCCATCAGCCGCCGCAAGTTATTCTTGTCAACGGGGCGCACGCGGTTTTCCATGTTGCAGATGGAAAAGGCCGTGTCGTCCAGGAATTCCGCTGAAGAAAGGGAGGATGTCATGGAGTATCGGCGATTAACACAGGAAGATGCCAATCAGTATCGAGAGCTCCGCTTAACGGCATTGAAGACAGATGCCGATGCATTTTCGATTGATTTCAATGAAGCGAGCGAGCGGCCATTGAGTGCCACTGCCCAAAATTTAGCCAATCCTTCAGCAGTGACATTCGGTACGTTCATGGACGGCCGATTGGTCGCCGTGATGACGCTGCTCAGGCTATCAGGGAAGAAAACCAGCCATCGTGCTGAAGTGCTTGCCGTCTATGCAGCGGAAGAAACAAGAGGGACAGGGGTTGCATCTCAGCTATTTGATCTTTTGCTGTCGTTTGCGCATGAATGGGCAGGACTCGAGCAGCTGGAGCTTGCAGTCAATTCAGCCAATCCTCGTGCCATCGGTTTTTATGAGCGTTACGGCTTTCAGCGCATTGGCACGACGCCGAATGCACAAAAAGTGGATGGCTGTTATATCGATGAATTGTTGATGGTCTTGAAGCTGGAAACATGAATGGCATAGCAAAAGGCGGAGACCATTGTCTCCGCCTTTTGTTCATCGTTCATTTAAAATATACAGTTTGTCGTCGCCTTCAGAAGGGGTGCCGCGCCCATCCGTATTGTTGGTGATGAAATACAAGTTTTCGCCATCCGAATGAACGTCGCGGATGCGCCCATAGCCTTCAATGGAATCGGTGATTTCTGCCGATTCGGGGTCCAGCACTTTGATCGCCGCCCCTCGGAGCGCCGCAATATAAAGGCTATCTTCGTGGAAATCGATGCCGCTCGGCGCCCAAGTATCGTCCGCGCCGCTCGTCGCAAAAGGCGCTTCCATGCCGTCCGCTGTTTCCTCGCCTTCTATATCGGGCCAACCGTAATTGGCATCCTGTTCGATGATATTGATTTCGTCATTGGCGGATTGGCCGTGCTCAGAAGCGTACATTACACCATCGGACCACGCCATGCCTTGCGGGTTGCGATGGCCGAGCGAATAGATTTCAAATTCATCGAATTCGTTGAGGCGGAGGATCTTCCCGTTGACCGACGCAGGATCTTGCGCTAGATCAGGATCCGAGGCATCGCCGACCGTCGCATACAAAATGTCCTCTTCACCGAATTCCAATCGGCCGCCGTGGTGGACATTGCCCGTCGGAATGCCGGCCAACAGGACATCCGTTTCCGACCAGCTTCCGCCATCTAAACGGAATTCCGCGATCTTGTTATAGGAATTGCCATTGTCTTCATATACGTAATAGCCGTATGCTTCTTGGGATTCATCGAAATCAGGCTTCAGCACGAAGCCGAGGAACCCCGCTTCCGAGGCTGAAGATAATGGGGAGGAAAAGCTGACTTCCTGACGCTCCAATTGTCCTTCTGCATCGATATAAGCGACAGTTCCGGGGCGTTCAGAGATATAGAAGGCATCCCCTTGTTTATTGATAGACCAAGGGGCTTCAAGGTCAGTTGCAATCACATCAGCAGGAGCAGTCGCTTCATCGGGATTGGCGGGTGAATTGCTGCATGCGGCTAGAGCCACCGCGGCCACTCCAGGGAAAAGCCATTTTTTCAACTTGAAAACCTCCTTTTTATTCATCATAATCGAAGCAGGTAGCGATGGGAAATGAAATACAGCAAGGAGGGGAAAAAATGCCGTTATTGAAAGATGTGAAAGAAGAGGAAGAAATCCGGCGCAAGCGCAATATAGTCCGCATCATCACGTGGATCAGCATCGCAGTCGTATTGTTCATCCTATGGTATGTACTGTAAAGAATGCATAGAAAAGCGCGGAGCCTGGTAATGGGCTCTGCGCTTTTTGTTTAATGTTGAGTTTTATCCTGTGGCTTTGCTACGATCAACTCAACCACAACAAACACTGCCGACAAGACGATCATCAAGTTCACGAGTCCGGCGTCCAAATATTTGTCCCGGAAAATCATCATCACAGCCAGTGCGTAAAACACTGCTTGCGTCACTTTCGCAGCCGGAGGGACAGCATTCTTCGGATAGCGCAGGCGGCCAAGCTGAAACATTAGAAAAGCGAACAATAAAATCAAATACTGCGGCCATGCCAGATTGCCGCTAATCAAATTGTTGATCGCAGCATAAACTGCCAAGGGAAGAAAATAAAGCAATAGCGTTTTCACCATAGATCCTCTTTTCTGCTATTTTTTCTGTTGGCGGTCGGATTGCATCGTTTTTAAAATATGGATTAAATTATAAACAGCAAAACCGAGCGCGATGCCGACAATGACGATCGACAATAACGGATAGAGCGATACTCCTTCGCGGGAAATATCAACGATGCGGGCGTAGATGATGAAAGGCCCGATCAGTAAGATGAAAATATCGAGTGCAGTTCCTAGCTTCGATCTCATAAATAGCCTCCAATAAATCAGGATGTCTCCATCATATCAGAATCCCCTATGAACTGGCATGCCAAAACAAAAAACAGCCGCTGCTAATCGGCGGCTGCTGAGCTTATTTATGCTCATTGAGTTTCTGGTTGGCAAGTGCGTGGGCTGCTTTATTTTGCGAATCCGGTATCCATTTAATGAAACAATATTCAAATCCGTCGGCAATCGACAACGATTCGTCAAGGAGTTCCCGGTACATCGGGTTTTTCACGAAGCGTTTTTCGAATGCATCGACAACCAACTTCGAATCGCTTTTGATCGACACTATGCCGGTCGCAAGAGGTTGTGCAAGCTCCAGCCCTTTCAAAAGGGCGGTGAACTCCGCTTGATGATTGTCCATTTCCCCGACAAATTCACTCCATTTGAGGGAATGGCCTTCTCCGCGTAAAAACACGCCGACGGCACTGGCATTGACACGGCCGGCAGTTGAGGCATCGACGAACAGTTCGATCATCAAGCCGCCTCCTTTTCGTCGAACGGGCGGATTTTCTTCGCGATATAGCCGAATGGAGTGCCCATCACCGATACGATGAATTTCAATACATAAGTCGAGATGAAAATCTGAATCCATACGTCGAATGGAAAGACGCCATAAAAGGCAATGGATGTGAAAATCAAGGTATCGAGCAATTGGCTAAGCAAAGTCGATCCATTATTGCGGATCCAGAATTGGCTGTCTTTCGGAAACATGCGTTTGAGCGCTGAAAACACAATGACGTCGATATGCTGGGCCAGCAAATAGGCAATGAGGCTGGCGATAGCGATCTGAGGCACCAACCCGAAAATCATTTCCAGCGAGCCTTGTGCAATATCACTTTCCGCCGGTATGAATTGCAGGCCGAACTGCATCGTCAAAACCATGATCAGCAGTGAAGAGAATCCGAGCCAGACAGCTTTTTTCGCTTCTTTCCGTCCATATTTCTCGTTCAGGATATCCGTTGCAAGAAATGTTGAAGCGTATAGGCTGTTGCCAAGTGTGGCTGTGAGGCCGATGATTTCAATCGTTTTCGTCACTTGGATATTCGCCAATATGGTGGCGACTGCCACCCAGGCAAATAAGCCGGTCTTGCCGAATGCTTTATACATGATGAGCAATAATACAAAATTGAACAGGGCAAAGCCGAGCCCCCATAATTCATTGAACAAACAAGTTCCTCCTTAGTTTTGGTGGAGCGGGAAGTTTCGAACCGCTGTAGGACGAAAATGTCCCAAGCCAGTATACCGATTGTTGCGGAAAAAAACAAATTCATAGTAGAATAATAGAATGACATTTTGCGGAGGGACCCGAATGAAAAAAGTATCCATCATCAACGAAATAGATGACATGCTCAATACGTATTGTGAAGGCTGCTTTGTCAAAGCCCAACTCCGCAAGGACGAAGGAAAAACAGCGGCGCACCGCTTTTGCATCAGTGAATGTACAGTCGGCACCCAATTGCAGTTTTTAGGGCAGGAATTGAATAAAATCGGCACGAGTGGGAAATGAACCCAACCGCCCCGCATGGAGAAATCGCGATTTCTCCATGCGGGGCATTTTTTTTATGGCCATACTAGCTGGGAAGATTCGAATTGCCCATGTTTATCCGTAGTTGATTAGGCAATAATAAACTGTATAATGAAAATATTGCGAATGAGAGGAGCAAAAGTATGACAGAAGAAAAGACACAACAAAAAAAGACTGCTATTTTAGGCTGGAGCATTCCAGCCATCGAAGCGATGGATAAATTGGACCGGCCTTACGTGGTCGTAGGACCGCCGGATTTCATCAGCTTTGCAAAAGAGCATGACATCTCTTTTATCCCTTGGGATTTCGACCGTTTGAACGAAGGATCGGATGAATTGTATGAACGGTTGAACGAAATGAACGTCAAGCTATCTGTGCCGATCTATGAAGAAACGGTGGAATGGGCAGGCGTGTTGAATGCGCGTTTCTTTGATGACCCGCGGGTCTTCAACCGTTCGCTATTGCTGCGGGATAAAGGCTTGATGAAGCGCAAAGCGCAAATGTCCGGCATCAAAGTCGGCGTGTTTGAAGAAGCGTATTCGAAAGATGATATTCACCGCTTCTTGAAGCGCGTCAATGACGCATTGATCAAAATTGACGGGGATACCAATGACCCGATCCATATCAAACCATTGAACAAAGCCGGCACAGTCGGCCATATGATGATCCAGGACGCCAACGATATCGACAAAATCGAAGTTCAGGAATTCCCTTACCTGATGGAGAGCCATTTGGACGGGCAGGAATTTTCTTGTGAAGTTTTCGTCCACGACGGGGAAATCAAATTCCTCAATATCACGGAATACGTTAAACTCGGGCATTCCAATTTCGTGCCGGCTTCACCGGCGCTAGAAGAATGGCGCCCTCAAATCAAAGAACAGATCCAAAAGCTGATCGATTCGTTCGAGATCAAATACGGCGTCATCCATCCGGAATACTTCATTTCCCATGATGGGACATTGAATTTCGGGGAAGTGGCAGCACGCGTCCCTGGCGGCCATATCTTCGACTTGATTGAACGCGCCTATGGATTCAACGCTTTCCAGGCGCAGATCCTGTGCAGCGACCCGGATACGACAGCTGAAGAACTGGAAGAATTTTTCCCGGAAGAAGTCAGCTCAGCTACCGGTTATGCCGGCAGCTTGATGGTGTATCCGCGTGTCCGGTTGATCGAGAAGTTGGACATCCCGGGGGAACTGAAGAACGACTCCTATTTCGAAAAGCACGATTTGTTCATTCCGGTTACATCCAAAGTGGCGGAACGCGTCGGATTCGGTAACCATTACGGCACGCTGTTCTTTTTCGGGGACGATAGCGAGCGCATGGAAGACTTGCTGAAAACTTATGAGAATTACGATTTCTACCATTAAAAATCTGGGGGTAAACCAATGGCAACTGAAGCATCTACTGTAAAAGAAAAATTTGGGCAAGCCCTCCGCACGCTTGAAGAGGCCAAACCGTTTGCAAAGAGCATGTATCAAACGGAGGTCTTCCAGCTGGCTACAGAACTTGCGGGAACAGACGAAGGATTGGCGATGCTTTACGATTACGCGGCTGATTTCGATAAAGCCGGCGTATTCAACGGCGGGCCTTGGGCTGAAGCGGAGAACTTGGAGCCGGCATTTGTCGGTGGATCGCTTCACGTCAAAGGGCTCAATTCAGTGGTGGAATTGATGAGCGAGCTGCGCATGCTGTCGATTTCAGAAGCACAGTATACTCATGAAAAAGTGTCGCCTGAAGAAGCCAGTGCTTTTTTGAATGAAGTTTTGGCTTTGAACTTGGATCTATTGTTTCCTGCAGAGACCGAGGAAGCACGTGTTGAAGGGGGCGGAGCCCATCTAGAACGCGGAGAACGCCTTTTCCGCTTTCTCGGTGACAAGCTGTCTTACCGCGCGGTTGCGCAAAAGCTCGTCGAGGAGATCGAACGGCTGACGGTCCAGCGGCCGATCATGGTCGACCGCATCGTTTCGATGATTGATGCGGCAACTCAGATGGTCGACGAAGACATCGATGAAAATACGAAAGATACGCTACATTATTTCGAAAAAGCGGTCACCGCGCCTACAGCATTGAGTGAAGAGCAACCGGACCTGAAAGCATACCGCAAAAGGTTGGTGGAAGCAGATATCGAAGTGCTCAGGCAGGAAGCCCGTGAATTTGCGGCATCCATGCATAAAACGGGATTGGTGGCACCGATTGCAGCCATCTTCCTGCGCTATATCAATAGAAGCAAACCGGAACTCATCCCGGAGTTTCTGGACTTATCTGAAATGGGGATTGCCAGTTTCAATGCCAACCAAGAACTGGTGCAGGATATGATCCATTTCGCCATCTACCCACAGACGAGCCGTGTAGTCTACGGATTATCCCGTATGCTCGACCGCGGCGTGTTGACGCAGGATCCATTGATTCCAGGAATCCGCAGGCTGTTTGATATCGATATCCGCCCGGAAGTGAAGAAACGGATTTTGCGCCCGGAATTCCGCAAAGGCGGATTGTCTGGAAATGGCGTTCTCATCGGCGGCGTCATCTCGGTTCTTGGCCAGCCGCTAGGCATCGGGCAAGGCTTGAACCCGACTTGCCAATCGGCACGTGCAATCAGCTTATGGGCACAGCATGGCATCTCCCAGCTGCTTGATTATGTGGCGCGGGCTGTACGTGAAAACGATATCGACATGATCTTTGAAGGCGAAGAAGTCCATTCGAATGTTATCGAAGACGGAGTCGCCGCCGAGATCCATCACGAACTGGATCCGGTGTCGAGCGTGCTCGTCCCGCATCTCGATAAAATCTACAACGAAATGATGAAGAAGACCTTCCTGCGCGGCGAGGACGGCCATAAGTGGGTCAATCCCGAATTTTACGGGGAGTGGATCCCGCGCGGATTCGCCAATATCATCGACCCGCTCACAGGCTTTGTGACGGATTACGATGCATTCGTCCGCTTGTTCTATGCGACGCATCATCCGGAGTACAACGAAGGCTATGAATTGATCTATCCGAACCCTGTCGGCATCTACATCACCAATGTGCACGGCAAATTGCTCGGGCTCCACGCGGTATCCATCCAGCGCGTGGCAGAAGATCCGGATGAGGAATACCGCATCTACTTCTACAACCCGAACAATGACAGCGGACAGAACTGGGGGCAGGGAATCGAAACGAGCGTCGCAGGAAATGGCGAACTCGAAGGCGAATCATCCTTGCCGTTCCATCAATTTGTCGCACGGATGTATGCATTCCATTACAATCCTTACGAACAGGGCGACACCTATATGGTAGAGGAAAGCGATGTGGAGCAAGTCGAAAAATTAGCCCGCGAAAGCTGGGGCCAGAACTACACATGGGCTTGAATGAATAAAAAAGAAGACCCAGGAATTTTTCCTGGGTCTTTTGCTGTTTCAATTTTTATGGTTGGTCCTGCACGACGTTCGCTGCTTGGGGGCCGCGGTTGCCGTCGATAATTTCGAACGAGACTGGCGAGCCTTCTTGCAGTGTACGGAAACCATCACCTTGGATGCCGGTAAAATGGACAAAAACATCATCACCGTTGTCACATTCGATAAAGCCATAGCCTTTTTCTGAATTGAACCATTTCACAATTCCGTGGTGCATGGACCTTCCCCCTAATATTCAGATTGTCAAACCATAAGCCAAAGAGACAATGGATGGTTTAACTATACATGATGGTGTATATAAGGTCAATACAGCTAAGTCCCGCCGTTTGTGGGCATTTCGCGTTATACTGGTAATGCAGTTTCATATAGAAGGAGCGATTTGATGAACCACCCAGCCATTACTGAATGCCGCATGAATGTAAAGGAGATATACGAGACCTTCGATGCCAGCCACGACTGGCAGCACATTGAGCGCGTCTTGCAAAATGCCCGTCATATTGCACAGTCAGAAGGCGGCGATCCGTTGTTGATCGAGCTTGCTGTATTGCTGCACGATGTATCCGATCCGAAATATAAAAAGGATGGAGAAAACCGGGAAGAAGAAATTCTCCAACAACTTGAGCTCACCGATGAACAACGTGGCAGCATCCGGTCGATTATCCGCACCGTTTCCTTTAAAGGCGGGGCAAATGATGAGCCTGAATCGACCGAAGCAATGATCGTCCGCGACGCAGACCGGCTTGATGCAATTGGTGCAATCGGCATCGCGCGTGCATTTGCTTACGGTGGTGCCAAAGGGCGCAAACTATATGATAGGGATGAACAGGCACGCACCGAAATGACCGAAAGCGAATACCGAAATGGGAGCACAAGCACCGTCACGCATTTTTACGAGAAGCTTTTATTGCTGAAAGAACTGATGATGACGGATAGCGGAAAGCATATGGCTGAAGAACGGCACCAGTTTATGCTATCCTTTCTAGAGCAACTACAAAACGAAACGGATGGGAAAAAATGAGCCACTTACACGTAAAAAACTTAAGCAAATCAGTGGGGGTCAAAACCCTCTTCACCAATGTCGAATTTTCACTGTATCCAGGAGAACGCGCTGGCTTGATCGGCGTCAATGGAACCGGCAAGTCGACCTTGTTGTCGATTCTTGCTGGCGACATCGAATCGGACTCCATGGAAATGGACCATCCGAAAAAATACCGCATCACTTATTTGATGCAGGAACCTGAATTCGATGAATCGCTGACTGTCCTCGAGACTGTCTTCTCCGGCGATTCGCCGCTGCTTGCGCTCAATCGTTCATACGAAAAAGCATTGCAGAACATGATCGCCGACTCGGGATCTGAACAATTACAGGAAGAATTGATGAAGATCCAGGAAGGAATGGAGCGGGAAAATGCTTGGGACATCAACGCATTGGCGAAAACGGCCTTGACCAAGCTGGGCATCGATATGTACGATCAACAGATCAGCGAATTGTCCGGCGGCCAGCGCAAACGGGTGGCGCTCGCGAAAGCCTTGATCGAACCTGCCGACTTGATCCTCTTGGATGAGCCGACCAACCATTTGGATGCGGGGTCTACCGAATGGCTGCAGGAAACGTTGTTGCGCATGAACAGCGCGATGCTTTTCGTGACGCATGACCGCTATTTCCTCGATGCTGTCTCGACGCATATTTTTGAACTGGCGGACCAGACGATGTATACGCATAAAGGGAATTACGGCGATTATCTGGAAGCCAAAGCGGTTCGCGAGGAAGTGGCTGATGCATCCAGGCAAAAAATGCACAACCGTTTCCGCTCGGAACTGAAATGGATCCGCCGCGGCGCGAAAGCCCGCAGCACAAAACAAAAAGCTCGCATCCAGCGTTTTGACCAATTGTCGGAAGATCTTCAATCGACTTCAGACAACACAAGCCTCGAATTGTCGATGCAAAGCCAGCGCCTCGGCAAGAAAATCATCGAAGGGGAGAACTTGGCGGTTTCCTATGGCGATCACCAAATTTTCCATTCGTTCGACTTTCTGCTGCAAGGCGGCGACCGAATCGGGATTGTCGGGCCGAATGGCGCCGGTAAATCGACGCTCATGAAATTGATCGCCGGGGATTTGGAAGCATCATCCGGAACTTTGGACTACGGAAGTACCGTCAAAATCGCCCATTTCACGCAGCGTTTGCCGGAAATGGACGAGTCCCAGCGCATGATCGAATACATCCAGGAAGTATCGAGCGATTTTGAAGCGGAAAAAGGCGTACGCTTGTCCGCGACACAAATGCTTGAACGTTTCCTGTTCCCATCGAACGCACACGGTACCTTGATCGGCAAATTATCAGGAGGCGAACGCAAACGCCTGTATTTGCTTAAGCTATTGATGGAAAAACCGAATATTCTCTTGCTCGATGAGCCAACGAACGATTTGGACATCCAAACCTTGTCAGTCCTCGAAGACTTTTTAGAGAACTTCCCAGGCGTCGTCTTGACCATTTCCCACGACCGCTTTTTCCTTGACCGGATCGCGAAAAAGCTATGGACTCTCGGTGGTGGCACTGTCGACGAGTATCAAGGACTCTATACGGACTGGCTGAAAGAAAAGAAGCCGGTAGTTGAGCCGCAAGCTGTTACTGTGGCAAACGATACCCCGGCTGCAGACTCTGCACCACAGGCGCTGGATAAAAAGAAGAAGATGAGTTTCCTCGAGAAAAAGGAATATGATGGCATACTCGACAAAATCGCGGAAGTGGAAGAGAAAATCGAACAGACCGAGGCAGAAATGTCCAAAGCTGGGTCTGATTTTGATAAATTGCAGGAATTGACCGACCAAATCGATGCTTACACCGCCCGGTACGATGAATTGATCGAACGGTGGAGCTATCTGCAGGAACTGGCAGAATCGTAATATACACAGGAGGGATTATCTTGAAAATATTAGCTATTGAACCGACACCAAGCCCGAATACGATGAAAGTGATCATCGACCAGGAATTGCCGTTCGGGAAAAGCCATAATTACAAGAAAGACCAGTCAGAGGGCGCACCGAAAGAAGTACAGGAAATCCTCGAAATTGATGGCGTCAAAGGCGTCTACCATGTGGCGGATTTCCTCGCAGTCGAACGCAATGCGAAATCCGACTGGGAAGGCATTCTTGCGGACGTCCGTAAAGTCTTCGGCGAAGGCAATGGCTCCGAGGAAGAACTGGAAATTGATGAGCATTTCGGCGAAGTATATGTCCATGTCCAGGAATTCAAAGGCATTCCGCTGCAAGTGAAGGTTTTCGATTCCCAATCGGAAGAGCGCTTCGCGATGCCGGAACGTTTTGTACAGGCGATGAACAAAGTGATGGACCCGACCGATGAAAACTTCATTTTCCAACGCAAGTGGGCGGATTACGGCGTCCGCTACGGCGAAAAAGCGGAAATCGGCAAAAGTATCGTCGAAGAAATCGAAGCGGCTTACCCTGACGAACGCCTGGAATCTTTGACAAGCAAAACCGAATCGAATGAATCGGCTGGCAAAATCAATAAACGCAGAGTGTCTTTGGAAGAATTCGACGCACCGGATTGGGAGACACGCTTCCAATTGCTCGGCCAATTGGTTGAAGCGGATCTCGAGGATTTGCCGCTGTTAGGCAAGGCATTGGAAGACGACAAGATGTCGATCCGCCGCCAAGCAGCCATCTACCTCGGGGATATCGACGACGAAGCGGTCGTACCGTATGCAGAACAGGCGATGAGAGACAAGTCTTGGGCGGTCCGCCGTACAGCAGGCGACACCATCAGCGATCTCGGTTTTGAAGCCTTCGAGCCGATCATGATCGAGACATTGAAAGATAAGAACAAGCTCGTGCGCTGGCGTGCCGCGATGTTCTTGTATGAAACCGGGACGGAAAAAGCGCTTCCGGCACTGAAAGATGCGGAAAATGACCCTGAGTTCGAAGTGAAGCTCCAGATCAAGATGGCGATCGCCCGCATCGAACAAGGCGAAGAAGCGCGCGGCTCGGTTTGGAAGCAAATGACCGAAGCCCGCCAGACGATGAAAGACAATAAGTGATAGACAAATGTTTCCCGCCTGCTTCCTTGAGGTAAAGAGCAATACGACGCTTTACTTGGAGGAGAGAGAAAATGGCTGAAAAACAAGTGTATTCAATTGAAGTCCTTTGCCGCGGTAAATATGAATCGTGGGAATTCGAAAAAGAAGATGAGCGCGACAGGTTTTATGAGTCGGTGAAGAAAAAGTTCGCCGACCAAGCTTTCGAAGAAGAACCGACAGATGTGGAAGATACGGAAATCCTGCAGCTGAGCGCCAATTCCATGCATATTGGCGACGAAGGCGAAGTGGACCAGAAAATGCGCTACGATTGGTTTGAGTATGATAGTTTCGGGGATATGCTGTCGTATATCAACGGGCAATATAAGAACAAATAAGAAATTAATGCGAATAAAAA